>CAZPMT010000138.1:0-15051 GCA_964587655.1 uncultured Nitrospiraceae bacterium | reverse complement strand
CCTGGAAGCTGGAACTCATCGAACGCGAGAACCCCGAATGGCGCGACTTGTCGGAGGAACTGCAATGAGACTGGATTCCCGCTTTCGCGGGAATGACGGAAGCAGAAGTCGCTGTGCGCGCGGAACCGGTCTGGATTATCGCCTGCGCGGGAATGACGTGAGGAGGGGTCGCTGTGCGGGCGGAACCGGTCTGGATTCCCGCTTTCGCGGGAATGACGGAAGGGAGGGGAATGACGGAAGCAGAAGTCGCTGTGCGCGCGGAACCGACCTGGATTCCCGCCTGCGCGGGAATGACGGGAGCAGGAGTCGCTGTGCGCGCGGAACCGGCCTGGATTCCCGTCTGCTTGGGCTTCCATCAAGGCTTCTTCGCAATAGTGCGGGGGCATCTCCTGGCGCCATGCGACGATGTGCAGCAGGCCCGTTGTCGTTCCGTGTGGCCGTCAACACGGCAGTTGAGCCGAACCGGGTGGCGAGTGTATTGTTTGACCGTCAGATGAAAGGTAACTTATGCTTAAGGAACACGAACGAATCGTGCTGAATGTGGCGGTGCCTGCCGAAGGACTTGAAGCTGGCGACGTGGGCGCGGTGGTGCACGTTTACCGCGATGGCTTGGCCTATGAAGTGGAGTTCACCACCCTGGACGGGAAGACCGCCGCAGTGGTGACTTTGGAAGCCCCCGAGGTCCGCCCCGTCGGCAAGCGCGAAATCACCCACGCCCGCGAAGTAGGGGGACGCCGGGGCGGACGTGAGCGCCTTGGCCTCGTACCAGTCAAACGCATTCTCGAGTTCGGTGGACGCTTTGAAGTGGAGAACGACACGCATCAACGAGCCTTGTTACGCAGGCGACGGCGGACTTCCTCCCATGGAATAGAGACCGCGTTGCCGCTTTCGAGGTCGCTAATGCGGCGACGCACCTCTTCTTGCCAGGCCTGCTCGACGTCAATGTCGGGTGAATCCTCAAGACTAGCGATGAGTTTCTCGGCGATCTCTGCTCGCTCTTCTTCGGACATACGCAACGCTTGACCGAGAAGGGTCTCAATTTTGGTATGACCCATGTTTCTTCACGCCCTCTAGTTGATCGGTGTGGATTATAGACCTTGCGGTCTCGCGCGGCAACAGTTCACATGGGCCGAAAGACAACAAAGGAATTCCGGGGACGCAATCATGGCGGATAGTGCTTTGGATCTTGATCATCCGCTATTCCTTCTGCCTGACGTTCCAGAGGGTGCAGGAGATCAGGACGGATAGGATCGCGGCGGCCAGCCAGACGAGGTAGGCTGTGGTGAAGTCGTGGACGGTTTCGTTGTTGACGACCATCTTGCCGGTCTCGATGAGGTGTCCGCTTACACGATCTTGTAGTGAGGCGCCGAGGTAGCTGAACATTCCGACAACCCCCATGGCGGCGCCGCTGGCCTTCTTGGAGCAGATGTCAATGGCGATCAGGCCGCCGATGAATGCTAACAGGCCGCCGAGTCCGAAGCCGAAGCATGAGACTCCGACGAGGTGCCAGATTCCGTATTTGCGGGATATGGAGAGTTGGGTCCCCGTGTCGGCAATGCGATAGCCTTGCCATGATAGATACCACGCGTTGGGACTGAGCGTCCACGATGTCTTGTCGCCGACGGTCTTGGATGAGACGACGGTATCTTTGGGCAGGGTGATCCCTTTGTCGCTGAGTGCTTGTGCGAGTTGGGTTCCCGGAGCGCCGCCGCTGAGATGGGCCGCCATTGACCGGTCGATCCCCCCAACGTAGGTTGATGGGGCGAGGAACAGGATGATGAGTCCTGTTACCTGGACTATGCCGTAGATGAGCGTTGTGACGTTCCGGCGGGACGCGAAGAAGGTGTCCGAGATGAGTCCGCAACATGCGGTGCCGATGGTTTCCATGATCTTCATGCAGAGGAAGATCTGGCCCGCCGAAATGAGCGTGTAGGACTTGGCTTCCTGGAGATATAGCATTCCCCAGTTGTTTATTCCGTAGCGGCTGATGTACATGCAGACGGACGACATGCCGAGGACCCATACGTATGGGTTTTTCAGGACTTCGAGTTGCGCCCTCCGAACGGAGATCCTCGCCTCGGCTGGGTCCGCCGCGTGGTCGTTCTTATAGTCGGCGATGGATGGCAAACCGTATGTCTGGGGCCGGTCGCCAAGCGTGCGGTACATTACGAGCGCGATGAAAATGCAGAACAGTCCAATGCTCCACATTCCCCAACGCCAACTGAAGTAAGCGACGAGGGTGGCGGTCAGCAGAAAGGAGAGTCCTTCGCCGATGCTGTGCGCCGTGCTCCAGATCCCATAGCGTGTGCCGCGCTCGCGATTGCTGAACCATTGCGAGAGCGACGCGCCGCAGGGCGACGCGCCCATCGATTGAAACCATCCGTTGAGTCCCCAGAGTATGACGAAGACAAGATAGATGCGGGTGAACCCGAACAGGAAGATGATGACGGCGGAACCCAGGAGGCCCGTTGCGACGATCCGCGCGATGTTGCTGCGGTCGGCGAGGAAGCCGTTGACGAGCTTGCCTATGGCGTATGTGAAGAAGAGCGCCGAGCCGATTACGCCCATTTGATCGGCGTTCAGGATTCCTTCATCCAGCATCGGCTTCTTTATGACGGAGAAAGTCGACCGGCATACGTAGAAGAAGCTGTAGCCGAACAGCAGTGAAAGGAAGACCGTCAGGCGCTTCGTCTCGTAGAGGCGTCTGACTTGATTGCCGTCCGGGAGTACGGGCCGGTCCGGCGCGGTCTTGAAGAACCTGACCGCGGGGCTGATGAACGCGCTGAGCACAGTCATCTCGATCTCACCTCAAGCCGATTCGCGAGACGCCATAGGATACCGTCGCCGAAATAGAAAACCAAACACAGGGGCGATGGCGCGAAGACGTTCGTCCTTCTTGGTTCCTACCTCGCAACTCGCGAACGACAAGGGGTTGCAACCCCTTGTCTAACCGCTTACTCGCTACCGAGGCGTCGCAGTTGAGGCTATTTTGTTCCGGTGGCGGAGACGTTGTAGACGGCCAGCTTGCGGATGAGGGGTTCCTCAGCGGACTGGGTGCAGCGGAGGCGGATGCTCGAGACTTCGACGGGAGCGAACCGGTCGATCTTCTTGTGGCCGATGGCGGTCCCGCGGCAAAGTTCTTTCCATGCGCCGCCAGACATTCCTTCGATCACATATTCGCGGACGCGCTCGCCCTCGCGAATGTCTTCCATAGTGATGGCGTGGTCGATGGTCATCGGCTTGGGCAAGGTCAACTCCACGGTTTCGCCCTTGCCCTCGGTTTCGGCGAGACTCTGGCCAAAACGCCGCTGAATTTCCGCGCCGAACTCGGCCGCGCGCCGGGCATCGGCTTCAGGGATGAGGCCGCTGGTATCGGGAGTCTGATTGAGGAGCAGGACGGCCCCGTAGCCGACGGAACGGTAATAGCAGTCCATCAGTTCGTCGAGTGCGCGGAGCTTTCGCGCGGGCTTCTTGTTCCAGAACCAGAAATGGGGCGATACGTTCACGGTGTCCACTTCAATCGGCAGCCACGTCTCTCCGTTGGGATCGCCATCGGCCGCGGTGGAACCGCGCAACCGGGCTTCCTCGGATACGGCATTCCATGCGGGATACGGCGTGTAACCTTCCTCGTTGCCCACCCAGCGGATCGTGGCGTACTTGCCCTGGAAAATCATGGCCTTGGGAACGTGCTGCTTCAGGAGGTCGCCGACCTCGATGACGAGTCCGCCGTCGTACCAGACTTCGCTGATCTCGCCGTAGCGCGTGAGCAGTTCGGTGAGTTGCTGGCGGTAGACCTTGTTGTACGCCTCCTGAGCTTCCGAGGTGGCGCACTTGCCGCCGCCTTTCGCGCCGAACTTGTCATCGCGCGGGGATAGATACACGCCCAGCTTGAGGCCGACTTTCCGGCATGACTCCGACAGGTCCTTCATCACGTCGCCCTTGCCGTCGCGCCACGGGGTCTCTTTCACGCCATAGGCGGATGTCTCGGTCTGCCACCAGCAGAAGCCGCCGGTGTGCTTCGCGACAAACAGGATCAGTTTCGCGCCCATGGACCGCGCCACGCGCGCCCACTGGTCCGTGTCGAGCTTCTCCGGGTTGATCCGATCGAGCGGCGTCGAGTGGTTGTCGTACCCGATGTCCTGCCAAGTGCACGGGTCAAGACACAGGAACATTTCCAGTTCCCCGTCCTGCCAAACGGCTTGTTCCGGAGTCGGCTTAGCCAAGGCCATCGCGCTTCCTGCTTGTATGCCGAGCAGCGCCAGCGCGGCGATGCATGAAACAGTACGGCGTTTCATTGTCCCTCCATCGCAGTTTGATCCGCGAAATCAACGCGGCCATTATAAGGCGTTCATCGGGTTGTTTGCACCGTAGTAGCTTCAGGGGCCGGCCCTGAAGAGTGTTTCGTGATATTGCAGTTGTCTCGCGGATTGTCCATAATGCTTTCAAGGTTACTCTAAGGGCTTATTGGGCCGCATTCGAGCAAAGGGAGGAAAAGGCGATGAAGCGCAAGAACCTTAAGCTGGCAGTGTTGTTCCTGGCGTGGGTTGTATTGGCCGCGGGCGTCTGTTTCGCCGCCGCGCCGCTGCATGACATCAACCTGGGGGTCATCCTCACCACCAACGAGGAGAGTCACTGTTTTATGTTCGGCGGCTTGGGACTCTCGGTCGAGAAGACCAAGGAAACGGGATTCTTGACGGGAATTGGTTACGACCTCGCCTTCTCGGATCAGTATTCGCCTCCGTGGCCGAAATGGGAGGGTGTGCGCATCACGGCGGTTTACTGTCACGCTGGTCCCGAGCCGGCCGGCAAGCTTATCGCGAGCATGGGGGATCCGTCGTCCGTCGTTTTGTGCAAGACGCCGGCCGAGTTGTTCGCAAACTGCAACTGCGTGTTCTTGGTCAGCACCAGCGCAAACGGGCCGGAGAAAGACGAACTGGTTCCGCAATGCATTGCCGCCGGGAAACCAACTTTCGTTGATAAGTATCTTGCTTCCAACGCGGACCAGGCGCGAAAGTTCATCCAAATGGCGGAAGATGGGGGCGTTCGTCTGGATTCTTCGTCGCTGCTTTGGCTGGGTAAACCGGCCAAGGATCTCAAGGGGCAACTCGCGGGCTGCAAACCGACGAAGGTCGTGAGTATGGGCTGGAGCGGGGAGAACATCGCGGGGGATATCCATCCTATCGCACATCTGATCTCGATGGCGGAAAACAGGAGGCCGGTAAGTGTCTACTATGACGCCGCCGCAAAACCAAAAACCATTGTGTCGTTTGACGATGGCCTCGCAGGCGAGCTGGTTCCCGGCTCACCGGACGCGCCGTTCACGCTTCAAGTCGAATGCGAAGGCAAGACCTTGAAGGTCGATTATCAGAACGCGGATTCGCGCCCATCGGCGATCAATATGCTGAGCTACTTCTTCGATTACGTGCGTGGCAAGAACAAGGGCGTGCCCGCACATGTCATGGAAGATTATCTGGCTCTGTGGGACGCCGCGCAGAAGTCGAAGGAAACCGGGGACACGGTGATGCTGGGGGCGGCGTTGGGAGCGAAGCCGCTGAACGTCGGTGCACTCGAATTCCGTACACCGACTGTGGCCGTTCCTTTCTACCATTTTGCCCTGAAGCTGAACCTTCCGGCGAAATCTCCGGTGTACGTCCACAATCTTGCGGTGAATGGCCGACTCGAACGCAACTACCTGCTGGTGGACAAGAGCGAAGTGATGGAACCCGATAAACCGCGCAACAAGCGGCGTTTGACCATTGCTCAGGCCCTCAAGAGCACGCGCCCGGAGCGGAGCTTCGAAGAACCGACTTTGATCGGGCGCGCTGATTGGCGCAACGGAGAGGCGTGCACGATTGGTGTCACGATCAGTCTTGGCGGAAAGACCGGCGAGACGTACACGGGAGCCGTGAAGGGTACGGCCCCGCAGACCGGCGGATACTGGGACCCGGCATGGAAACATTATCAGAGCGCGGTTCTCAGTGAGACCGCGGGCCTCAAACGGGCCGGCGAGCCGGCGCAGGTTACGATGCTGGTCTATCCGGACACCCTCGCGGACCCGAGCCGGGAGATAAGGGTTGTCCAGTACGATTGGCGCGGGAAGCAGCATCGCGAGGTACCCAGCCAGGTGGTCGATTACGACCACTTCACCGGCAAGGAAGCCCCGATGTACGACGAGCACGGCAAGCAGAAACCCGCGACGTTCCTGCCAACCGATTCCGTGACGGTGGCGTTTCCGGCAGACGTGGATGCGAATGCGAGCAGCATCTATCTGATCTTCTACGGTAATCCGGACGCGCCCCCGCCCAACTACCCGACCGACTTGCAGGTGGCCGGAAAAGCGCCGGGCGAAACCGTGGAAAACAGTGTATACCTTCTCAAACTGCACGACCTGAGCGGCATGCTGGACGAGGTTACGCTAAAGTCGAAGCCGCAACACATGTTCGTGCACAAGAAGGAGACGAACGGCGCGATCCAGTGGAATCCCGACGTCTACGCGCCGCCGCGCGCCTGGGTGCACGTCTCGGACTGGGAACCGGGCAAGTACGACTATGAGTATGAAGAGACTAAGGGGCCCGTCGTATTCCGGACCAGGCGTTGGGGTCAAATGCCGCTGATGCCGGAGGTCACGACGTCCATGGAATTCGAGTTCTACGCGGGCGTGCCGTATTTCGTGATGCGTTCCACGATGCAGGTCCGATATGATGTCGCGGCGCAGGCGCTGCGAAATGCGGAAGTAGTATTTGCGCGTGAGGCCTTCAGCGAAGTGGCTTGGCTGGATCCTGAGCGGAAACGGATCGAGACGCGGCACATCATCTCCGCGCCTGACTTGACCGAGTGGACAATGGCCGACACGACGCCGTGGATAGCCTTCTTTGACCGCGAGAAGGGCTGCGGTTACGGCGGCATCCAGATGGGTTACATGAACAGCAGCCTATCGGGCAAGCTGAGAACCTTGAATCCGTACATGTACGTCACTACCGGACCTTGGATTTACTGGACACGGTCTTTGGCCTATCCGTATGGAAGCCGCAACCCGCAACAGCTCGTGAACATCCCGGCGGGCAGCGTGTTCGTCGAGGAATGGGGATACTTGCCGTTCGAGTTGGGCACGAGGGACAAGGATCGCTTCGAGAAGCTCGAATCGTGGCAGGGGCGGCTGGCGCATCCGTTGGACGTGCATCTCGAAGATCCCAGCGATCCGCGTATGGAGATCCCGGAAGAGATCTACATCGAGCCGACAAAGACCGGCTGGGGAGAAGACGCCGGTTACCATAAGGAATGACGGATCGGACCGATCCGACTGATCGGACGGATCCGCGCGCAGGAGGGACTGTGATTTCCTCGTTTCATGCAAGAGGGATGTCTGTCGCGTTCTTCGCTGCTCTTGTTCTAGTGTGGTTCGTCTGCGGACCGGCAGCCGCAATTGACGTCACGGGATGGAATGCGTCTTTCGCCTTTCACTATGACTACACGCTTGATGAGACGGCAGGCCTTCAACGGGAAAATGAACCCGTCGAAGTCACGCTGAGCGTGCCGGCCGACGCGCCACGGCCTTGGCATGAATACATCCGCGTGGTGCGCATGGAAGGCGAGGGCCGGGGCGTTGCCGTTCCGCACCAGTTGATGGGCGAGGTCGCAGCGGTAACCCCCAAGACGGGTGACACACCAACGGCGGCGTCCGTCGAGAGCGTCAATATCGTTTTCCTCGCGTCGTGTCCCAAGCGCGGAAACGTCACGTACCGCATTTTCTGGGGGCTGCCCGCCGGTAACGAAACGCCTCAGACCAACCTGCCCGGCACCGTCGAACCAAACGGGTTGCGCGTAGGCGGTGTGATGCCGGGCCTCGAGGTGAGCAACGAGTATTACGCCGTACGTCTGGACAACAAGTCCGGCGCTATCGTTACCGCCCGATTGGCGGACAGCCCCGAAGCCGACGCGATGTCTTTCGCCCAAAAGGTTCCCATCCATTTCGGCGTGGACACTTGGAGCCCGCCCGAGAGTTGGGATCACGACTACGACTGGCTGCTGCCGCCTAATCAGCGATGCGACTCCGGTCCCATCGCGTTGCGCTACCACCGCTGGGGGCCGCTGCGGAAATATCCCGATCTGATCGTTTCGATCACCTACACCTTCTACGCGCACGCGCCTTGTGTCGTCGTCTCTTCCACGATGGAATTCACGGCGGCCCGGTCGGCGCGGGCCGTGCGCATGGGCGAGATCGTCGTCAGCCATACTCACAAAGAAGGCCCCAACGACAAGGACGCCGACGGCAAGTTCAACGACGTGTTCACCCACTACGCCTGGCCCAACGAGGACGGCGTCTCGCGCATCGACGTAAACGCGCACCGGGACGCGGAAGGCGGCGCGAATCTCGAAGGAGTGGCGCCAGGAGCACTCGCCATTCTCGACCGCGATGTGCCCTGGGTGGCGGGATATCACGCGGCACGCGGTTACGGCCTCGCGAGCTTGCGCAAGTCCCAGTTTGCGGGCAACCGTCTTGGCAATCCCGTCCCCCAGACCGTTCCGTGCACCTACCTCGCCAATTACGGATGGGGATTCACGTACTGGTCGAGGCCGATGGTCTACCCATTCGGCGCACGCCAAACCGCGGAAGACCAGAATACCGCCATCGCCGCGGGAACGATCTTCGCCACGGAGGAAGCCCTTCTGTTCTTCAAACCCGATGCCGAGTTTGAAGGTGTTCGCGAGGCGCATCGGCGTTTCGTCGAGCCATTGAGGCTGCGGTTCAGAGGCACGGGACCCTGGTGATTGGGTCCGCGCTTCGAGGGTGTACGGACAGCCCATGTAGGTCCGGTTTGTAACCGGACCAAGTCATGCGCAATGTATTAGGAATGTATTGGGGACGCCGCTGAGGTGGTCCGGTTACAAACCGGACCTACATGGCCGGCACTTTAGTCCTATTTTGACAACACGTTGTACGCCATTAGGAAATCCCCGTGGCGGATGTAGAGGCGGCCGCCGGAAATAACGGGGTGAGCCCAGTGAGGGCCCTCGCCCCGCGTCACTTTGAAGCGGCTGATGAGTTCATACGCTGTCGGTGTCGCTCGAACTAGACCAAGCGTCCCCTTATCGCTATAGCAGTAGAGCATGCCGTCCGCGTAAGCCACCGATCCCATGCCCACGCCATGGGCTTCGTACATCACTTGGCCGCTCTTGAGATCAAGGCAGACCCACCGGTCTTTCGAGTTCGAGCCGTAGACGAATCCATCAATGAGTACAAGGCCACCGTGAAGCGTGTTCAAGACTTTGTCAGTCCAGCGCGGCGCCGCTTCCCGACCGTCCTGCGAGATCTCGAACATCTGGCCGCCCTCGCCATGCCCGCTGGTGACATAGAGCCGGCCATCCTGATATACCGGCCCCACGGAATGGTTTGGATCCTCGGCTTTGGTATCGAACGGCTGACTCCAAATCAGTTGTCCGGTATTCGCATCCAGCCCCGCAACGTGCCGTGCCGTTATCGTCACAACGACGTGATTCCCGCCTCGTTCGATGAGGATCGGCGAGCAGTAGGCGGACTGATCGCTGAATCCCGCGCTGGTCCAGAGCGTCTTGCCCGTATTCTTGTCCAAAGCCGCGAGAGCGGCATCCTTCCCCCCCGGCGTACAGATCACTTTATCTTTGTAGATGAGCGGGGCCTCAGCGAATCCGCAGCGGGGCGCCTCGCCGCCGAATTCCTTGGGAAGGTCTCGCGACCACAGGATAGCGCCCGTCTTTGTGTCGAGACAGAGGAGTCGTCCCACGCCGCTCAATTCGTATAGGCGGGCGCCGTCGACCGTAGGCGTGCTACGAGTCCCGGGATGCATCTGATCCCAGTCAGGTCCATAGCGCGTCTGCCACTTCACTTTTCCCGACAGGTCGATTGCCGAGATAAGACCTTCGGTTGTCTCGCCCACCATGCCGGTCGTGAAAAGCATCCCGCCCGCAACGGCCGCGGATGAGTAACCTTTCCCGAGTCCCTCGGCGATCCACAGAGGCGTGAGACCTTCCGCGGGCCATTCCTTCCGGAGACCCGTTTCCGGAGACTTCCCGTCGCGGTTCAATCCGCGAAACTGAGGCCAGTCTTCACTCCGTGCGATAGTGACGGTGGAAACGGTAAGCAAGAGGGCAGTCACAAGCGACAAAGATCGCATATCTTCTTCTCCGTTTGACTTTGCGTAGCGTAGCATGGGTTGGCGTTCGCTGTCGATAGGCACAGCGCTTTCGCGGGCTGCTGGAAACCCGTACCGGCTTGCAATTCCTTCTTCGCATTTGGAAAATGAGTGCGGCAACGAGGGACAGCCTACGGGCAGGGAGGAGATGACCAATGCCAAGTGATATGAGCCGTCGGAGATTCCTGGGGGCCGCCGTGGCGCCCGCTGTATTTCAGATTCTTCCCAGACACGTCTTGGGAAAAGGCCACGTCGCTCCCAACGACAAGGTCACGCTCGCCTACATCGGGCTGGGGACTCAAGGGCTGCGCGAATTGGGATCCCTGCTCGCAAGCCCGGAGATCCAGATCGTCAGTGTCTGCGACCCGAACAAAGACAGCAACGACTATGTGGATTGGAGTAAGGATGATCTGCGGAATGATATCCGGCGGCTGTTGGGCGATCCGAGTTGGCGCGCCGGGGCCAGCGGCATTCCGGGCGGCAGGGAAGTGGGGCGCGAAGTCATCGAAGCGTACTACGCCGGCAAGAGATCGAAAGAGAAGTTCAAAGGCATCACGTCCTATGCTGATTTTCGCGAATTGCTGGAAAAGGAAAAAGGCGTCGACGCCGTTAAGGTCATGACGCCGGACCATCTGCATGCGACAGTTTCCATCGCGGCCATGAAAAAGGGCAAACATGTCCTCATGCACAAGCCCATAGCCAACCGGATGTACGAGTCCAGGCAGGTTCTAGAAACCGCGCGGCGAACGAACGTCGCCACGTATTTGCTGGCATGGCCCGGCAACGGTTCGATGGACGACATCATGGCCTGGATCAATGACGGCGCGATCGGCACGCTGCGGCAGGTCCACAACTGGTCGAACCGTCCGGTCTGGCCGCAGTATCCGACGCTGCCTAAGGATACGCCCCCGGTTCCCCCGAACTTCGACTGGAACCTCTGGCTTGGCCCCGCGACCGATCGGCCCTATCATCCGAATTATACGCACGCGGTATTTCGCGGCTGGTACGATTTCGGCGGCGGCGCTATTGCCGACATGGGCCACTACAGCCTGTGGGCGGTGTTCAAAGCGCTGGATCTGGACGCGCCCGTCAGCGCGGAGGCAACGCCGAGCCACGTGTCCGAGATCACAGAGCAGGTAAGCGACGTAATCCAGAACGACTGGTCATTCCCCGTCGCGTGCACTATCCGATTCAAGTTCGCCGCCAAGGGGAGCCGGCCCGCGCTGGATTTGTTCTGGTACGACGGAGGCATGAGGCCTCCGACGCCTGACGAACTGGAAGAGGACAATAAAGAGATGCCCGAAGAAGGCATGATGTTTGTCGGGGACAAGGGGAAAATCATCTCCGGGTTTAGCTTGAAGGATCCCAGAATCATTCCAGCACGGAAAATGCGCGAGTACGAAGCTTCAAGGCCACCCGCCAGCGCACAGCGCGACCGGGCCAAGCCTTCTTCCGGCGTTGTTGAATGGATCAAGACGTGTAAGGGAGGCAAACCCGGCCCGGGCAACTTCCTGGAAGCGGAAGCCCTCTCGGAGACCATCAATCTGGGCGCTGTCTCGTTGCGCGTCGGGAGAAAAGTCCTCTACGATGCCGCCAATATGAAGATTACCAATATCCCGGAAGCTAACAAATACCTCACTCGAGAATATCGCACGGGTTGGGAGCTATAAGGAGCTTGTTATGCACAGTCGTCGCAATTTCATCAAGAGAACAATTGTCGCCGCAGCGGCGGCAACGGGCGCGAACTGCGCCGTGACCTCACGGTCCACCGTCGCCGCCGGTCCCGATGCCGACGGCGTCCCAATGGTAGGACGGGTTTCAAACCCGTCCTACAGGGTATCCGTGCTTTCCTACTCGTTTCACGGGATGCTGGAACAGGGCGCCATCGACATTTTCGGTTTTCTCGAAACATGCAAATACAGATATCATCTCGATGGGGCCGATCTCTGGAACGGCTTTCTCAAGAGCACCGATGAAGGTTATCTGAGGCAAATCAGAGAAGGGCTGGACGAGCGCGAACTTGTTGTGCCCAATCTGGCGTGCGATGACTGTGTGGTATGGGTGGCCGATCAAGCGGAGCGCGAGAAATACCACCAAAATGCGCTTGCGCATCTCAAGGCCGCGAAGATTCTGGGGGCGCGTTTTGTCCGTTTCGACGCTGGAGGGCCTCCGGCAGACGACCGCAGATTGGAATGGACCGACGAGGAATTCGAGCATATCCTGAAGCGTTACCGGGAGTATGCCCAGTACGCCCACGACAACGGGTTCAAGGCGGGGGCGGAGAGCCATTGGGGACCGGAGGCCTCGTGGCCCAGCATGCAGAAGCTGTGCAAGGCCGTCGACCATCCCGGGTTTGCCATTTGCTGCCACATCAGTGGATGGAAAGGGACCAAGGAGGAGAATGACCTTGCCGACCGGGAATCGGCGCCTTGGGTAGCCCATACCCACATCCCGTGGAACATTACGGAAGGTCCGCTGGTCGAAAAGATGAACAACCTTCGCAACGCCGGATACCAAGGGTACTACAGTGTGGAACACCACAGCGGCAAAGACGAATACGCCGAGGTAGCCGTCCAGTTGGCCAGAGTGCGCGCGGTGCTGCAAGGCTGGCGTGCAGGCTGAGCGTGCGCGACAATCACACGCGGTAAACGGAGCCGGGAAACAGCTTGCTTGCCGCCCGATGATCGCTTAACAATTCTTCACCACTCATTTTCCCGCGTTCCTGGAGGGCGCCGCCGATGACTGAGCTGCGAATTGAGCCTTACGAAATCCCAGCCGCCGATCTCGGACCGGAGAACCCGTTGCCTGTGTTCCGCGGTCCTGATGAAAACGGCGGGCAGGGCGTCGACGACAGTGTCCCGCCGGAAGACCGCCGGTACATGGGGTGGCGGACGGCGTTTCGCGTGCTTCCTTATCGTATGCAGGACAACTACAACCGGAAGAAGCATGCGCGCGCCTTCCACGCCGCCGTGCTCGAAAACGAATACCTGCGTGCGACGTTTCTGCCGGAGCTTGGTGGACGGCTCGCGTCGCTTGTCTGGAAACCCGAAGAGCGCGAACTGCTCGACCGGAATCCCGTGTTTCAACCCGCGAACCTGGCCCTTCGCAACGCGTGGATCAGCGGAGGCATCGAGTGGAACGCGGGCGGTGTGCCGGGCCATCACTACCTGACGTGTTCGCCCGTGTTCGCCGCGCGCGTTGAGGGCCCGGAAGGCGATCCGGTGTTGCGGATCTACGAGTGGGAGCGCGTGAAGTGTTTTCCATGGCAAATCGATTTTCATCTCCCGCCGGGGTCGCGCTGCCTGTTTGCACACGTGCGCCTCGTCAATCCGCATAATCGCGAAATCGCCATGTATTGGTGGACCAACATCGCCGTCGAGGAAAAACCCGGCGCGCGGGTCCTCTTCCCTGCCGAAACAGCCATCGGGTTCTGCGACAGCGGACTCGGATTGGTGCAACTCCCCATAGTCCAAGGACGCGACACCTCGTATGCCGCGAACGTGCCGTTTGCACAGGAGATGTTCTCGCGGATCCCTGAGACGCAGCGACGTTGGGTCACGTGTCTTGATGAGAAAGGCCGCGGCCTCTTCGAGACGAGCACGGACCTGCTGCGCGGGCGGAAGATGTTCTGCTGGGGCATGAATCCGGGCGGACGGCGCTGGCAGGAGTTTCTGAGCGAACCGGGCCGCGCGTATATCGAGATTCAAGCTGGGCTCGCGCGGACGCAGCTCGAATGTCTGCCGATGCCGGCCCGGGCCGCGTGGGCGTGGACGGAGGCGTTCGGTCTACTCGATGCGGAGCCCGCGAAGATCCATTCCGCCGATTGGTCCGAGGCGCGGCATGCGGCGGATGCCGCGATAGAAGCGATCCTGCCGCGGGCGCGATTTGAAGGACTCCACGCGAAGTTCGAGGAAACTGCGCAGCGCCCGCCGATCGAGATCCTGCATCGCGGATCGGGTTGGGCCGCTTTGGAACAAATGCGCGTGCGGCTGCAAGGCGAGCCGGACCCGATGCCTTTGTCCACGCCGTACGATGAGAAAGATGTCAATGCGGAGCAAGAGCCGTGGCCCACGTTCCTGAAAACCGGCGTCATGCCGGAATGCGATCCCGCTGATGACCCAGGGCCGCCGATGACCCAGCCGGAATGGCGGGCGCTGCTCGAAGGCACGATTCGCGAGGGACGCGGCGACAACTGGCGGTCGTGGTATCACCTTGGCGTCATGCGCCTCGAGGCGGGAGACCCGTATGGCGCGCGCGAAGCGTGGGAGCGCTCCCTTGCGCATCGTCCGTCCGGGTGGGCGTTTCGCGACCTGGCGGTGCTCGCGCAGCGGGCGGGCGACAAACAGGGAGAGCGCGATTATCTCTGCCGGGCATGGGAAACGGGCCCGAAGATCGCGCCGCTGGCGATTGAATACGCAAATGCCCTGGTCGCCGCGAAGGATTACGAAGCGCTCGGCGTCTTGCTCGAATCGATGCCCGAGGAAATCCGCCGCCATGAACGAATGCGGATCATCTCGGCGCAGGCCGCGCTCGACCGCGGTAAGCTCGATGAGGTCGAGGGTCTTTTCGATCACGAATTCGCGACGAACCGCGAGGGCGAAGTCACGTTAACGGATCTATGGTTCGCCTTGCACGAGAAGCGCCTTGCCGCGCAAGACAACCTGCCCATCGACGACGCCCTGCACCGCCGCGTTCGCGAGGAATTCCCGCCGCCCCGCCGCATCGACTTCCGCATGGTCTCCGAGATCAAGTAGCGAAACGGCTTCGGGCGTTGCGGATTTTCGAGAGCTTGCGAGGAAACGCCGTCGCAATACGCCCGTTCTCTCAACGAGCCTGGAACCATACGTCATTCCCGCGAAACCGGGAATTCAGTGCTCCGGTT
>CAZPMT010000137.1:0-15322 GCA_964587655.1 uncultured Nitrospiraceae bacterium | reverse complement strand
ATACTACATCTGACGGCCCGATTTGTTACAAGTGGTGAGAAATCCGGGCTAATCCTCTGCGGATCTCTAACGCACGTTAGAGTGACGCACCTCACCGGAGATGCCGGGCGCCCCCTCCCGGCATCTCCACCCCCTTTTTTGCCCCCCCGACCTTTTCAGTACAGAGTCTGACGCGTGTGCTATAATCAGCCCCAGTGATTCAAGGGGAGGTGGCATGGATGGGCGTGGGGATTTCCCGAACCAGTTCATTTGTCAGTCTGCTGTGCATGCTGGGCGTGTTTGCCGGAAGTCCCTCGAGCCAGGCCCGCACGTTCTACATCGCAAACAACGGTTCCGACACGAATGACGGGTGCGCGCCGGACAGTGCTTGGCAGAGTCTTGGAAGAGTGAATGCTGCTCTGTTTGAAGCCGGAGACCGAGTTCTCTTCCGCCGGGGCGATACGTGGCGCGGGCAACTGAAGCCGCGCAGCGGCAACGAATCGGGGACCGTCACATACGGCGCGTATGGCGATGGCGCCAAGCCGCTGCTGCTGGGCTCGGTGAAGCGGAATCGGCCCGAAGATTGGAGGCGCGAAGCGGAGAACATCTGGGCCACCACGGAACCGCAGGCGCTGCCCGGCGCGGCGGCGTTTCACGCCGACAGGCCGAGCCTTGTGGAATGCGACCGCGGCTTGGCGCGAGATATCGGCAACATGATCTTCAACGCCGAGGCCGCCTGCGGCGTCAAGGTATGGAAGGAACAGGATCTCCGGCAGCAGGGCCAGTTCTGGTACGACGAGGAACGCCACGCGCTGAAGATGTACTCGGAGCGGTGTCCGGCGGAGTATTACTCGGACATCGAGTGCGCGCTGATGGACGACATCATCGACGAGTCGAACGCCGGCTACGTCATATACGAAAACCTGGCGTTGAAATACGGCGCGGCGCACGGCATCGGCGGGGACAACACCCACCACATCATCGTACGCGATTGTGATCTCGCATTTATCGGCGGCGGCGACCAGATGGGCGGCGGAAAAACAGTCCGCTATGGAAACGGCATCGAGTTCTGGGGTGCTGCGCACGACAATCTCGTCGAGCGGTGCCGTCTGTGGGAGATCTACGACGCGGCGTTGACTAACCAAAGCGGCGGGCCGGCCACGCCGCAGTACAACCTTATCTATCGGTTCAACGTGATCTGGAATTGCGAATACTCGTTCGAGTACTGGAACCGCCCCGAGAACTCTGTCACGCACCACGTCTACTTCGAGAACAACACGTGCGTCAACGCGGGGCATGGCTGGGGACACACCCAAAGGCCCGATCCGAGCGGGCGGCACTTGTGCTTCTACAGCAGCCCCGCGCCCGCGCACGACGTCTTCATTCGCAACAACATCTTCTACGAGGCGAAAGGCAATGCATTCTACGCGCCGGCGTGGCCGCGGCAGGCGATCGACTCGCTGGAAATCGATCACAACTGCTGGTATCAGGCGTCGGGCGACATGATACTGCTGAAAGGCGCCGCATACGCGATGTCCCGGTTTGCGGCATACCAAACGGAACGAGGAAAGGACACGCATTCGATGGCAGCCGTGCCGGGATTCGCCGACGCCGCGCGTGACGACTTCCATTTGTCCGTGGATTCCCCATGCGTAGACGCGGGAACGGATCGGGGGTACTCCCGCGACTTCGACGGAACAACTGTTCCCCAAGGCCGTGCTCCCGACATCGGCGCACTCGAGAGAAAGCAGTAGGAAGGAAACCACGGATGAAGAGAAGCGACCTTCTCAAGACGAGCGTTGGCGGAGGCGTCGCGGGTTTCACGGTCGCGGGCTTGAGCCAGATGGAATGCAGAGTCATCACGTCGGACTCAAGAGGTGGGCCTAATGTACTGAACCCTCCTGTTGGCAACTTATCGCAAAGGTGGTGGCTATGCCATTTTCCCCCTTTGGAAGGGGGTTAGGGGGATGTTACTGCGCGTTGCCGGTAGCTTGTGTCGGCAATCCAACATCCCCCTAACCCCCTTCCAAAGGGGGAAAATGACCCACGGCATATGCCTGTACTTCTCAAATGCCCGAAACCACCGCTTCGTCAAGATCCTGCAATTATGATTCAGTACACTAGGTTGAAGGGAGACGCTGCTCAAGCGGAGTCAAGACCATAAGCTACGAACAAGAGGACTCACATACACCAGGATTCCCCGCCAAACCTTCGCCGGATGAGATCGGCGCTTCGTTGTCCATCCCACCCGCCCTGCGAATCAAGCGGATTTCTCGGAGCTTGTGAAAAAATACCAGAATGGCGTCATTCCAGCGAAGCGGGTTGACCGAAAACACCCACGTTGTATTGTCAGAGAGCCGCGCAAGTGCAAGACGCGCCCGTAACCAACGGTATAGGGAATGAGGCAAGTCGCACGTTTGATTTCCCGGAATGGCTTTTCGTAGAATTACGACATTCACGGCATTTTGAGCAGACCATAACGACCAGAGATGGACAAGCCGACCCTATACATGGAGACGACCATACCCAGCTACTTGCTGGCGGAACCTTCGCGCGACGTCATTTCGCTTGGCCGGCAAGACATCACGCGAACGGGGTGGAAGCGAGACCAGGCGCGTTACGCCATATTCGTTTCGACTGTAGTGATCAAAGAAGCCAGCAAAGGTGAACCCGGTGAAGCGGAGAAGATACTCAAGATAAGCGGGCGCAAGCGCGCGATCCTGAAAAAGGGAACAGAAGGGACATGAATCCGATCAGACCGCGCGCATATCTGGAAACGTCGGTTGTCAGCTACCTGGTTGCACGCCCCTCGCGGGACGTTGTGGTGTTGGGACATCAGGAGACCACACGCGCGTGGTGGGATTCCTCGTTGGCCCTCTACGAGGCATACGTTTCGGAGTTGGTCCACTCGGAAGCTGGCCGCGGGGATCCCGGCGCGGCCTCGCAACGACTAGAAGCCATCGAGCAATACCCAGTCTTGGCCATATCGGAGGAAGCGAGGCATCTTGCCGACTTGTACGTCCGAGAGATCCCTCTTCCGGCCAAGGCAAGTGCCGATGCGCTTCACTTGGCCATTGCGACGTTGAATCGAATGGATTATGTGGTAACATGGAACTGCGAACACATCGCGCAGGGCCGGGTGAAACGCCGCCTGGAGGAAATCAACCGGGCGCGCGGACTTGCCGTCCCTACGATCTGTACGCCAGAGGAGTTGCTCTATGAAGACAGCGGTTTGGACTGATCCCATTGTCGCCGAGACGCGAAAATGGCGCGAGGAACTCCTGATTGAAGCCGAGTACGACTTGGGGCGTCTGACAAAACGTCTCATGGAGATCCAGACCCGCCACGGCGACAAACTCGTGAGCCTGGAATCCGCAACGGCAGATGAGACCAAAGGCAAGAGTCACACCTGAAAGAACGAGCCTACTGGAGACTCACGTCTTGCTCTCGCAGCAGTCGCAACGCCGCGAGATCGAATACCGTGTTATTGCCGTCAATAGCGCCGGAATAAGTGTGCCGAGCAATACCGCAGCCGTGGTGTCGTGAGCGGAAACACAGAAGTCCTATGATGTTCAGCAGGAATTGCTGAGAAGGGGAATGTCGGAAAGGATTGGAAACAGATTCTAGGCGTTAAGCCTTCAGCGGAACCCGCCTTACAGACTTCGCACCCTTGAGGTTCGGGCCAGTTCGTAGTAAAGTTGTCGTGAGAGAGACGAATATGCGGCCATTGCACATCTATGTCGAAACATCAGTCTTCGGGTTCAAGTTTGACATCATCACTTCCGAGGAGGTGATTCTCTATGGATGAACACCTGGATTGGCTGGAAGAGACCTGGGAAATCAAGAGAAGTATTGCGCGGCGTTATGCGGGGGTGCCCATGTCTCAGCAATTGCGCGATATGCATGTTTGCGTCCTTGAGGAATTTCGCAAGAGAGGCTGGAATTACCCCGAACACTCTATTGCCGGAAAACGGTGAAAGTGGTACGATTCCGAGCGTCAGAGACGGTATAGGGTTAGGATGTCCAGGAGGCGTGAGTCATGAACGCGCAATCGTATAAAGATGTCTTACAGGAGGCAGAGAAGCTCCCGGCGGATCAGTGCCTGATGCTGATCGAGCGCTTAATCCACCATGTGCGTATGGCCGAAACAACGCCAGAGGATCCGCCCGCGTGGGAGGACTACGCCGGTTCGGCGCCCTATCCTCTGTGTGGGGAAGACGCTCAGGAGTGGGTCAGCCGCGGACGAAAGCAATCGGATGAGGCAAGGGACGTAAGATGAAACTGGCGGGCGTATTGGAGAATGTCCAGCGGCTCTTCCTGGACACGGCGCCGGTGATCTACTTTCTCGAGCGGCATCCCGTTTACTTTCTCCGTATGGACGCCCTGTTCCGCATTCGCAGGGAGAGGAACATCGTGATCGTGACGTCTCCCGTTACGCTCGCGGAGTGCCTGGTACACCCTATCAGGCTGGGTCTGGCGCAGCAATCCGAGAGCTACAGGAAATTGATCCTTCATGGAGCCGGAACGGAATTTTACGAGATCGGTCCTGAAGTGGCCGAACGGGCCGCGCGTGTGCGCGCCATGCATTCCATTGCTTTGATGGATGCCCTGCAAGTGGGGATGGCGGCGGCGACCGGCTGCCAGGCGTTTGTAACAAATGACCGCCGGTTGTCCAAACTTGTTGAGATCCCCGTCCTTCTTCTGGACGACCTGGAGGTATAGCAGCCCACGTTCAATCGCCTTGAGGACAACCTGGAATCAAGGACCTCTGCGGACCTCTGTAGTCTTTGCGCCTCTGCGGTGGAAAGATCTCAACGCAGAGTTGCAGAGGACGCTGAGATTCGCGGAGAAATCGAATACCGCGTTATCGGCGTCAACAGCGCCGGAATCAGTGTTCCGAGCAATACCGTTGCCGTGGTGTTGATATGGCGAGTTCAAGAGTAGTACGATAGTCATGAAGTTACAAGAGGTAGGAGGATATCGAAAAGAGCTAGAAACAGATTCTAGGCGTCAAGCCTTGAGCGGGCCCACACAAAACGTGCACGTAATGTGATCACAAGACCGAACTTCTCTGGGGAAACTTGCGGAATCGCTGATCCCTTGCGCGTCGCAGCTTGCGCCGCAAGACGTTTCGGGGTATGATCAGTGTATCATTCGCAGGTCTAACAGCGGCGCCGGGTCCTGTAAAGACACTCATCCATCTGGGGCGAACTCGCGTTACAGCGCAGGGCAGCTATGTCTCTTATTCGCGTCGAGAACCTTGTCAAGACTTTTTCCGTTGCCGAACGTGCGGCCGGACTGTGGGGTGCGGTCAAGGGTTTGGCGTATCGGCGCCACCGAACTGTCCACGCGCTGGACGGCATATCGTTCACGATCGACCGGGGGGAACTGGTGGGATATATCGGGCCAAACGGCGCGGGCAAATCGACAACCGTCAAAGTCCTGTCGGGCATCCTCGTGCCGGACGCGGGCCGGTGCGAGGTGCTTGGGCGTTCTCCGTGGCGGGATCGGATCGCGAACGCGCGCGACATCGGCGTCGTGTTCGGCCAGCGGACGCAACTGTGGTGGGACCTGCCGGCCATCGAGTCGTTCGATCTTCTGCGGGATATTTATCGGGTCCCAAAGGGAGAGTACCTCGCCACGCGCGACGAGCTTATCGAGCGTTTGGATATGCGTTCGTTTCTGGACGTTCCGGTGCGCCAGCTCAGCCTGGGACAACGGATGCGATGCGATCTCGCGGCCTCTCTGCTGCATCGTCCGCGGTTGCTGTACCTGGACGAGCCGACGATCGGATTGGACGCGGTGTCAAAGCTGGCGGTGCGGGACTTCGTGCGGAGCATGAATCGGGAATTGCAGCTCACGGTCATCCTGACCACGCACGACATGGACGACATCGAGGCGCTGTGCGATCGGGTGATGGTGATCAACGAAGGGCGCATATTGTCGGACGGGACGCTGCAAGATCTCCGCAAGACCGTCACGACGGAGAGGTGGCTCACGGTGGACCTGCTCGACGGCACGGGAGACGTCGCCGATCCTGACGCCGAGGTGATCAGACGCGACGGCCAGCGCGTAACCCTGCGTTTCGATCCCGATCGCGTGCCCGCGGCAACGCTAATCAGTCGCGTCACGGCGCGATACGGCGTGCGCGACCTCTTCGTCGAGAACCCTCCCATCGAGCAGATCATCGCGCGGATCTACGCTGGGATGAGACCATGAAGACGCCCCGCCAATTCAAAACTCGGGAGATTCGTGCAAGACATACAGTCGTTGTTTCTTGTTTCATCCGTGTTTATCCGTGTTCATCCGTGGTTGAGAAATGTGGAACCACGGATGAACACGGATAAACACGGATGGCAAAGGGACTTGGATATCAATGGTTGGTTCGTGCCCCTTGGCCAAAAAAAGAGGAGAGTGCAGATCATGGGAATGGAAGAGCGTCTTGAAAAGATCACTGAGCGGATCATTGGCTGTTCCTACACGGTTTCTAACACACTTGGAGCCGGTTTCCTGGAGAAGGTATACGAAAACGCCCTTGTCCATGAGCTTCGGAAGAACGGCGTGGCAGTCCAACAGCAACATCCCATCAAGATTCTCTACGACGGCGAAATCGTGGGCGATTTTACCGCTGACCTTCTCGCGGAGAACGAAGTCCTTATAGAGTTGAAGGCGGCCAAGGCGTTAGACGACGTCCACATGGCCCAATGCATCAACTACCTTAAAGCCACCGGGTTGAAGGTGTGCCTTCTCATTAACTTCGGCACGCCACGGATCGAGATAAAACGAATCCTCAATTGAGGAGACATGGATAAGCGCTCCCAGCCGTTGACAGTTGTCACATCCGTGTTTATCCGTGTTCATCCGTGGTTCCATTTGGGCGTGGAGTTGATACGATGAAGGGTTATTGGGCGATATTCAGCGCGCGCTTTCGGACGTTGCTGCAGTACCGGGCCGCGGCGCTGGCCGGTCTTGTCACGCAGATCTTCTGGGGCTGGGTGCGGGTGATGGTGTTCTACGCCTTCTACCAATCATCCTCCGCGGCGCAGCCAATGACCCTCGATCAGGTAGTCTCGTACATCTGGCTTGGGCAGGCCACGCTGCTGATCCTTCTTGTCGGGGTTGATAATGACGTCGTCGCAATGGTCCGCTCAGGAACTGTCGCGTACGAGATGCTTCGCCCCATGGATGTGTATTCGTTGTGGTATGCCCGCGCGGCCGCAGCGCGGATAGCGCCGGTGCTCATGCGCGCCGTCCCGATGTTCATTCTGGCCGGACTCTTCCTCGGCCTTCAGCCGCCGGCGTCACTCGCCGCCGGCTGCCTGTGGGCAGTATCGACAACCGCCTCGGTACTGCTCGCGTCCGCGCTAGGAACACTCATGACCGTCACGATGCTCTGGACCATCACAGGGGATGGAATCACGCGGCTCATGTATTCCGCTGTCTTTGTCTTTTCCGGTTCCATTGTCCCTCTGCCGCTGTACCCGTCCTGGATGCAGCCGCTGTTGAACTTCCTGCCTTTCCGCGGAATGGCGGACATACCGTTTCGACTCTATACGGGAAACATCCCGCCGTCGGAAGGCGCGATTGTCATCGCCCACCAACTCGCCTGGACGGTTTTCCTGATCATCTGCGGACGCTGGCTTCTGGCGCGTGGGACGCGGCGGCTCGTCGTACAAGGAGGATGAAGGACATGGCCGATTCCATCAGTCTCTACTTCCGGTACTTCGGCATCTCCGTGCGCGGCCAGATGCAGTACCGCGCTTCTTTCCTCATGACGGCCTTCGGAACCTTCATGGTCACTGGCATCGAGTTTCTGGCAATCTGGGCGCTGTTCGCACGATTTGGAAGCCTTCGCAACTGGACGCTCCCGGAAGTCGCATTGTTCTACGGCTTGATCCACGTTCCGTTCGCACTGTCCGAGTGTTTCGCCCGTGGTTTCGATCTTTTTCCCGGCCTGCTGAAGCGGGGCGAATTCGACCGCGTCCTTGTGAGACCTCGAAGCACATTCCTTCAGATTCTGGGCGCCGACGTCCGCCTCGGCCAACTGGGACGTTTGTTGCAGGGGTTGCTTGTCCTGCTTTGGGCGGCCGCCGCCTTGAACGTCACGTGGACGCTTCCCCGGATAGCGTTGGTGTTGTGCAGTGTTGTGGGCGGCGTATGCCTGTTCTGCGGGCTGCGCGTCATCGAGGCAACGATTGCGTTCTGGAGCACCGAGTCCCTCGAACTCATGAACTGCCTCACGTACGGCGGCGTCGAAACCGCCCAGCAGCCCTTGACGATATACAGCCCGTGGTTCCGGCGCTTGTTCACGTTCATCGTGCCGCTCGCGTGCATCAACTATTTCCCAGCGCACGCGATCCTCGGGCGCGCGGACATCTTGGGCTCGCCTGCCGTGGTTCACTGGGTTTCGCCCGTTGTCGGCGCTCTCTTTCTGCTGGTTACAATTCAGATCTGGCGGTTTGGCGTGCGGTACTACACTTCCACAGGGAGTTGAGAACAGCTACAATGATCACCGAATGGAGTAGAGTAGGGCCGGTTTCTCCGAGTTTGTGGAACAATATCAGGATCAGGAAAAGAACAGGAGAACACCGAAGGCCATGAATGAAACGATGATTGAAACGGAAGTTACCTATACGATTGAGTACGGCGGAAAACTCCACGTCATCGAGCACGTTCCCGCACGGGTCTGCAAAGAAACGGGCGAGGAATTCTTCTCGCCTGAAACTGTGGAACATATTCAGGCGATTGTTAAAGGGGGAACCAAGCCGGCCCGCGTAATCGAAACGCCAGTCTATGAGTATGTGTGAGAACAATCGCAGTGGACGTTGCGGCTGGCGGCGCTGTATGGGAACGGCGCGGGGCCGTTGCCCGTGGCGGGGATCATCGCTCTGGGCGCGCTGGTGTCGGTGATTGCGCTGGCGGGCGCGCACAGGGTGAAAAGGGTAAAATGAAGGGTGTAAGCGCAGGACGGCCCTCGCTGTCGCCCAGAGTTTTGCGCAATCCTCGCGGTCATGGTATCATTCGTATGCGACTGGCAAGAACGACGAGAGCCGGTGCAAGCCGCATTCGAGTGTGCCGCACCGACTTAACGCCAAACCATACGCCGGCTTCTTCACGGCGTCAAGGAACATCTGTGGAACACGCATTACGATTTGGGGATGTCGTCGAGGCCGCCGACCGCCTGACGCTCGAAGAGCAGGAAGAACTGGTCGAGATTGTCCGGAAACGCATGATCGCGAAACGGCGCGGCGAACTCCTCTTGGATATCGAGGATGCCGAACACGAATACCGGCAAGGCGAATGCGGCGTCATGACCGCTGACGAGGCTGTGGATCGGCTCTTCTCGTGAACAGGCTCATCGTTTCGAGCGCCTTTCAAAGGGCCACTAAACGTCTCTCGGCAAGGGGTGTATTAACCCGGGAGATGTTTGCCGCGGTTCTGCATCTTCTTGAGGAGGACGCATCGCATCCGCGCCTCAAGACTCACAAGCTCAGAGGAGAACTCGACGGGCTCTGGGCCTGTTCCCTTGGCTATGACCTTCGAATCGTCTTTCGTTTCGTCGAACATGAGGGCCAACAAGCGGTTCTTCTGGAAACCATCGGTACACACGACGAAGTGTACTTATTCGCGGCCGGAGTACAACACGCATATGTTTAGCATTGACGTTTGGATCATCGTCACGATTGTCGGGCTGATCTTGCTGCTCGCGGCGGAACGCAAGGGGGCAACTGCGCAACGGATCCTCTTCAAGATCATCGCCTCTACGGCGTTCATCCTGACTGCCTTAAGCGGGGGCGCGCTCGATTCGCGCTACGGGTTGTTCATACTTGCAGGACTGGCCCTCTCCTGGTTCGGAGACGTGTTTCTGCTTTGGAGGCACCCTCTGATCTTCCAGGCGGGGCTGGTGAGTTTTCTGCTGGCGCATGTGACCTACATCGGCGCGTTCTTATCCACGGGACCCAGTCACGCCGCTTCCGGCGCCGCCCTGCTTTGCTGCGGGGTCGTTATCATCCTGGTGGTGCAGTGGATAGGACCTCATCTCACGACGGATATGCGCTATCCGGTGATGGCGTACATCACCGTCATTTCGGCCATGGTTGTGTTCGCCGCGGGCGCGGCGTGGAGCACGGGACAATGGGTCATTCTCGCGGGGGCCGTGATGTTCTACCTGTCGGACATCGCCGTGGCGCGGGACCGGTTTGTCGCACCGGGTTTCGCCAACTCGCTCTGGGGGCTTCCGCTTTACTACGGCGGCCAACTCCTTCTCGCGTACAGCGTCAGTCTTGTTGTGGTGTAGTCCGCTGATTGGGCCAGCGGGTAAGGACGAAGTCGCGGGCTTGTTCGGGCGTGGTTAGGGTCCCTTCGAGTTGCTCGTCCTCGATGGCGCTGAGGATTTCGCCAAAAAACGGACCGGGCTGATAACCCATCGCAATCAGGTCGTTGCCACCGAGCAACGGCGCGGGCTTGAGTTCCTCCGGCGGCAATGACGCAATGTAACGCTCGATCCACTCGATGGTTTCGGTTGAATTGTGGCTGGCGAGGCAGTCCAACCGGCACAGCTCGAGCAACTCAGGGAATCCCTCTTCACGTACGAAGCGTTTCCGTTTGCTTTCGCGCATCGAGGGAATGGTGTCGACCCGCATGTGGTTTTCGACCATCCGCACTATGTGTTCCGCGTCTTCGTTCGAGAAGCGGAGCCGCCGGCAGATCTTCTCCGTCTCACGTGCGCCGACTTTGTCATGGTTGTTGAAGCGGATACGGTCCTCGAAGGTTTGCGTGAGGGGCTTGCCGATGTCATGGAGGAGAATGGCCATGGCGAGCGCGGGCGACGGGTCGTGGGCAATATCGAGTATTCGAAGCGTGTGTTCGAATACGTCGCCCTCCGGATGGAACTCCGGCGGCTGCTCGACACCCTTCATCTTCGCGACTTCGGGAAGAACGTGTAGAAGAAGCCCGGTTTGGTCGAGCAGTTCAAAGGCGCGCCGTGCGCCGCCTTCCGTCAGGACCTTGATGATTTCGTCGCGGATCCGCTCGGCGCTTGTGCGGTTGATGAGGGGGGCCATTTCAACGATGGCGTCCAGGGTTTCGGAGTCGATTGTGTAGGCGAGTCTCGCGGCAAAACGAACGGCGCGAAGCAGCCGGAGGTGATCTTCGGAAAAGCGCTGGCGCGGACCTCCGACGGTGCGGACGATGCCGCGTTGCAGATCCTCTCGTCCACCGACGTAATCGATCACGGAGTCGGTCACGGGATCGAGAAACATGGCGTTGATCGTGAAATCGCGCCGGTGTGCGTCTTCGATCTCGTCCACGAATTCCACGTGGTCCGGATGGCGTCCGTCGAGATAAGGTCCGTCCTTGCGGAACGTCGACACTTCGAACATTCCCTCCGGCAGTACGACGATCTGGACGCCGAACGCCGCGCCCACCGAGATGCATTTCTCGAAAAGACCGGCTACGACACCGGGGGGCGCGCTCGTGGCCACATCGTAGTCCTTGGGCCGGACGCCCAGTATCAAGTCGCGCACACACCCGCCCGCCAAGAGGGCGCGATACCCGGCTCGTGTCAGGCATTGACATATGCCGGCGGCGGCTCGATATCGCTCATCCATGTGACGCCGCCTCCTTGTCACGCCCGTCCTCCCGTGTGCGCAGCAGCTTCTTGCGGTAACGGGCGTAGCCCCACGAGATGATCAGCAACAGGACGCTCAGCGCGGCGAACGAGAGAAACTGGTACACGAGCGGCAGTTTGAGCAGGTCGTATGCGAAAGCGCGGGCGGTGGCCGCGCCGAACAGGGCCATGCCGGTCCATCGATAGCGGCTCTCGCGAAATACAACGCCCAACAGGACCGCCGCGACAGCGAGGGCCAGCCACACCAGGGTGATGTACTCCGGGCGCGCGTAGGGGGTGAATCCCAGCACGCCGAACACGGCAGCAAGGACCACTAGCAGCGAACGGAGAAGGTCTTCGCCTTTTGACGGGATTCGCTCCTGGTGTTGGAGCACGACGAACAGCCGCTCGCCGACGACGAACGTAATCAGGAAAAGAGTGAGGTAGAGACCGAAGTCGGGGGCCTTCGGGAAAGCGTCGTGCAAGATGTACAGGCCGTTGAGCAGGGTCGCGCTGCCGATGCCGAGGGCCAGGAGGCCCGATGCCTTTACGCCGGTGAATCGGGTAAGGACGCCGACGAGGAGCAGAACGACGCCGAGCGTGTTCCGCGCGAGCGCGACGTGGATTCCGGTGAATTCGCGGCCAATGAGTGTCGTCAGCATGTACGTGGCGGCGAGATACGGCAGGGCCGCGATGGCGTGGTGTTCCCAGGGGCGTCCGCCTTTCGCGCGGCGCAAATATCCTTCCCAAAGGTACGCGCCCAGATACGTGATCAAGGCGAGCAGGACGGTATAGAGCACGTAACCGGGCTGCACTTCAAAGCCGGCCATGCCGTACATCAGGAACGCGTGGTAGCAGACGTGGGCCGCAACGACGAGCAACACGCCTCCCACCTCGAGTTGCGGCGTGCGCAGCACAAGCCCGGCCAGGGCCATCAACACTCCCTCGCCGCCCAGAAGATAAGGAAGCATGGGGTTGCTTCCCTGATCGATGATCGTGATGCTGAGCAAGACCAGCGCCGCGGCGGCGGCGTGCATCATCGCGGCCGCGGAGCCGCGTACATCGAGGAATGTGTCGGCCAGAATCCATTGGCTTCGGATCGTCCGGTCCCCAGGTCTGACGCGGCGGACGAAATGGTCGTAGAACCAGGCGACGATCATGAACGCGACGCTCGAACCCGCGCAACAGAACCAGTTGGTACGCAATTCAAAGAGGCCGGTCGATATCGAGCCGGGCGCCTTGACGTGGACGAGACATCCGAAGAACGCGACGCTGAGCAGTCCGAGCCCCATCGCCTTGAACATCACGATGCCGCTGCGCTGGTACGAGAACGCGAGGCCGAGACACTCGACCGCAATGGCCACCATCAGCGTTGCGCCGGAGAGGTAAGCCTGGAGCGCCAGAGTGAACATTACGATGCTCTTGGCCATGTAGATCTGATAGAGGTAGTTGCGGCGCGGTCCGAGGAGCCGCGCCATGACCGCCAGCGCGAGCAATTCGCCGGTCAGACCCAGGCGGAAGGCCCACTCGTATTCGACGTAGTATTGGCGAACGGCGATCCAAGTGAGCACGAGGTATACGAAGGAGTTGAGGCCAGCCATCTGTGCGACGCCACGCCGGAACTCGCCCGTCTTGCGCGCGTCGACGATGCCGGCGAAGGCGAAGGCGAGGTAGCACAGCGTAAGGAACCCGTTCGACAACCAGAAGTACTCATGGTCGGGCATGTCAAGGCCGAGCGGCTTCACGAGGAAGAAATACATGTAGGTGGCATGCGTCGCGATGAGCGCGGCCCACGTGAAGAGAAGCCAACGGTGCGCGGCGTGAAACGCCAATACGACCAACGCGAGGATCGCCGAGGTAAGCAGCGCGTAGTAGATGTTCTCCGCGCTCTTGCCTCCAACGCAACTCATCACGACCGTGTAGTAGACGAGGAAAAGCGCGATGCCGGTCACGGTCTGACTGCGCCGCCAGTGGCATACGGCCACCAAGAGCAGGAGACATGCGAGCAATAGTGGAAGGGCCAGCCACAGGTCCGTCGAAACCTGCATACCCTCGAAGAAGAACGCGCAGAAGGTCGCAAAGTAGAGGCCCGCCAGGCCTGCTCCAAGGATTGTCTGCGGGAAGAAACTCGGCGTGTTCCGCAGCAGAAGACCGTACGCGATAGCGCAACCCGCGCCCGCGTACAGGATCGCGAGCTTCGAAACGGGGTCGAGCACCTCGCTGTATACCGTCAAACGCGCGCCGAGAATTACAGCCGTCATCAACAGCACGACGGAGAGACGGATAAGCCAGATCCCGCCGACACGCGTCTCGAGGGTCTCCCCCGTCTCGCCGCCCAGGAATATGTTGATGCTGCTTCGCAGATCGCGGCGGCGCGGCTTGCTGGGTCTCGGCTCAACGGACGGAGCCTGCGCGTCAAGATGCCGCACCGCGGCCTCGGATCCTTCCGGGGCGCGTTGCGCCGTCAACTGGCGGACAAGGCGCGTCAGTTCTTGCACCTGGTTCTCGAGATCTTCGATTCGCTTGTTGGGATCCATCGGCCTGCGGAACTCTTGCCCGTAATTCGCGTTGGGGGCATTCTAAACCTAGTGTACGGCGAGATCGAATTGAACGGGTCATGCAGCGCCACTATACTTCGTTAGAGCGTGTACGAAAAGTAGGGGCGGTTTTTCCAAAACCGCCCCAAGAGCGCAGAAAGGACCCGCGTCGTGAGCGTTGCTTGCGTGAAACCGACGGGCAGGCATACGTTGCGCAAGGAAGGCCGAGGATTCCTGGAAATCTTCTCGTCTCCTGTTGGAGAGTTGCCCGTTCTGCACGTCGCGGGCAGCCCCGAGGAAATCGGACGCCAGTACGGCGCGCTGGCAGGCGACAGGATCGGACGGAACATCCGGCGAAGCGTGGGGCTGTTTACAGCTACCGGTCTGCCGGAACCGGTCGTGTGTGTGATCCTGGACAAGGTGTGGGAGCGACTTCAGCCGCACGTATCGGAGCGCTATCTCCGCGAGATGTCCGGGATCGCGGAAGGCGCGCGGCAGGCGGGATTCGATCTGACGTTGGCGGACGTGCAGCGCATCACCGCCGTCACGAAGCTCGACAAATCCGATTGGAACGTGATGAGCGTAGTGTACGCGCCCACCGACCTCGAGTTCCGCGTCGCCTACGAGACGCGCGACCTCGCTGGCAACTGGAAAAACGCACCCGATTCGGGTTACGTGCATTTCAATCTGAACGACTTGCTGGCCGTGAGGGAGTAGCGAGATATACAGCGCCGATGAGCAATGTTCGTAGTTCACCCCTTAGGGTGGATTCGGCAGCCAGATCCAGGCTGAAGCCTGTACTACGAGCGCGGAGGGAGAAAGAGCCGATGACAATCCTTGGCATCCTGCTGCTAGTGGCCGGCGCAGGCGGTTTCCTGTTCCTCTTTACGGGAACCGGCGGATCACTACTGCCGTACATCTCAAAGGCGCCGCTCGGACTCGGGGGTTGGGCTCTGCTCGCTGCGGTCGGCCTCGTGATCGTGATCCTCAATCGCCGCCCGTCGGACTAAGACCCACCCCAAAACCGACGCCCCTGTGCAAACACCCACGCGTGCCACCCACACCGTCATTCCCGCGCAAGGGCACATCCGGGGAATTTCAGGAATTTCAGGGACAGACCAGAATGGCACTAAGATAAGGCTTGGGAGTTCTGGAGAATCGTACGGGTGCGGGGCCTAGTCGCTCTCGCGTAGAGGCT
>CAZPMT010000136.1:0-15500 GCA_964587655.1 uncultured Nitrospiraceae bacterium | reverse complement strand
TTATACTACATCTGACGGCCCGATTTGTTACAAGTGGTGAGAAATCCGGGCTAAATCTGCTTCTCCAAGTCAGACGTCACTCGATTAGGATGACCTTGATGCCGGCTGCATCGTCACCTCCCGGCGTAAGCGACAGTTCATGTCGGACGTCGGATTCGTCGCGGTCCGCTACCTGGACACGGAACCGGAAGCTCGCCCCGCTCTCGAGTGCTAGAGGTCTGGCCAGCCTGGCCGGTATCGCGGCTTCGTAGACGGTGTGTCCGGCATTCCGGCGCACGGCCAGTTGCACATCCTTGTTGACGGTCTCCGCCGACATGCCTTCGCCCTTGTACAGAAACACTTCTGGGCCGGCTTTGGTGAGCGAGATGCCCCAGGCCCAGCGATCAACGCCGAATTCGATAGCATCCGCCAGCCACACTATGTCGCCCGCGTAGGGCTGGCAGTGGTCGTTATCCGCGATGTCGAAAGCAAGGTACAGGTTCTGAGTGTCCCACATCACACGGCACTCACCGCTGAGATCAATGGGATCGTGCTTGTTCTTATCGAACCCTGACGCATAGGTCAACAACAGGGGTTTGGCTGCCTTCCATTCCTCCAAGAAACCGTCAATGCCAACTGTCGTCTTCGTATGGATCGCTTCCGCCACGGGCACAAGGGGCATATCCACGGTTACCTCCACCGGCTCGCCGAAAGTGGTGTTGGCATAGCGCGTCTTGAACGTGGGAACGGGAAAACGCACGGCGTCCGTAGTTGCCGCGCTGACGCGAAACGCCAGTTCGACACTTCCGTTTTCTGCAACTGTATAGTCCTTTGCTCTAGGCTCAACCTTCCAGTCTTCGGGAACATCCCAGGAGATGGACGAACTGAACGGCGTCTTGAAAGGATTCAAGATGCGGACTGTGATATCCCGATTAACCGGCTCGCCGCAGGGAACCGCGACGTCTTCACAGAATACCAACCGATGCCCGACGTCGAACAACTCCGATGCCCGATCGTTTGTCGCGATGTCGTACGGCAGCACATTGCCGGGCTTGATGACGGCCCATGCGACCTCCTCTCCGCGCACACGCACGAGTAGGTAGTGGCTGAACCGGCCCTCCGCGTCGGGACCCTTGCCAAAGCTTGCCCCGCCCGCGCAGATGACGTAGTGCACGCCATCCCGGACGCCGAAGTCCCGATAGCCGTGCTCATGCCCGGCGAATACCGCACGGACAGGATGTCCATGCATGAGGCCTGCCATGTGCTTCCAGCGTTTTTCCCAGGCTTCATCCATCTTCCGTGGATCTTCGTAGCACGTGAAATAGGGTTGGTGAAGGAAGAGGAAGATGTTCTTCGCCTTTGTCGCTTCCAGTTCCTGTTTCAACCAATCGAACTGCGTATCCGAGATAACGTCAAGCGCGTCTACCTCCTCGCTGTCAAGCATGATGAATCGGGAATTGCCGTACGAAAATGCGTAGTGTGTCGGCCCCATTCGCTCCAGCCAAAGACGTTCCGTCAAGACATCCGAGATATCGTGGTTGCCTGGAACCGCAAAATAGGGTACTTGGCAATCCGCGATAATCTTCTGAAAGAGGTCCCATTGAGGCGGCACACCCTCCGCCGAGCCTCCAAGGACCAGATCCCCCACCTCAATCACCAAGGCCGGTTTGAGTATGTTCCACTCCCGGATCATCTCTTTGAACACATCGGTCTGGAAGACCAACTGTTTGTTGGAGTGCGTGTCGCCGGTGACCACAAAATCAAAGGCCTCCGGCGAAACGGGCTGCGCCTGCCCAAGCTGGGCCAGGGATCTCAGGATTAAGGGTTCCCCGGCGGCCAAAGGTTGGAGCCCCATCAAGAGTACGGTCCCAAACAGCACCATCGTATTGTGAAGCAGAAGGTCTATCCTCATCACCAAGTCCTCTCTTCCCGAGCGTTAGCAATACCTCTTGAATAGAGGCCAAGCTTCTTTCATCGGAATCCTTAGCTTCCTACACAAAAACAAGAGCCTGTTATTTTGCCGCGCCATCACGTAGGGATGCGAGAAACGGGCCACTTCCGTAACTTGTTCAAAAAGCTCCTCGACCAGTTTGGGATCATCCAAGTGCACGAGCATAACTTCGCCGTCGGCATCGCCCGGTCCCCAGAGATAGTAGTTCATATAGCCGGAGATAGCACGCGGCATGCCCAGCTTCGGTCCCCAGAGGTTTATGGAACCGGCCTCGCCGTAGTTGCTGACCAGGATCCGGCACCGTTGACGGTCGGCGGGTTCGAGTTTCTGGTATGCGTCCGAAATCACGGCGAATGTCTCTTCCCATCCCAAGCGGTCGCCGATGTGCTGGGGCAGCACTCCGGCATGCGCCCGCTCCTGTTGAGGCGCCTTGAACGCCATCGCGTTTTGAAGTTTTGTCATCGATTCCGGGGCGAGGAGAGGCATCGCTTGCGGTGAAAGGGTCACATGACCCCCGGCAAAGCCGGGGGCTTGCTGTTGCTAGCCCCCCAAGCGGGCTGGCTCCTGTACGTGCAGTCTCTTGACTGGATACTGCTGTATACGCACGTGTTTAACCGGGCTTCAGCCGGCTCCTCTTTGCACCCGGCCTCGGCCGGGGTGAACAGGGCCAACACAGCCCACCGCCAGCACGCTTCAGCGCGGCTTCTCGGTCACGCTTCAGCGCGGCTTCTCGGTCACGCTTCAGCAGAGGTACCGACCCCGCTACGAGATCGTGTACTACTTCCGCAAAGGTCAAACCTTTCGAGTCCCCCGGCAGAGCCGGGGGTTTACCGAAAGAATCACGAAGCCTGTCTCTGCGCCTATTCCCCACACAATCCAGGAAATAGATCATGTCTATCCTCTCGCTAATCTTGTCCAAGGATCAAGTTCAGCCAAGGCCCGCTCCTTGCCTTGCCGTCAGATGCCTTCTTGAGGAATGACTACAGGGTCAGCCCCTTGTGGAGTCCAAGTGTCAGGGGCTGACCCTCTGTTTCATGGAATGATCAAGGGACCGTGGCACTGGCTCGGTTCAGGTATGCGGTCAAGTCGGCCTTCTGCTGCTCCGTGACTTGAACGCCCGACATTAGCGCAACGGCGCCGAGTTTGGTCTCGATCGTGGGATACGTGACTGCGCCCACCGCACCGAAAGGCGACGGGTGACACGCTGCGCACTTGCTGTCCCACACAGCAGTACCCGCCGTGATATTGCCCACGAGACCACTCGGAATGCCGAAGTCGGTCGTGTTGCCGTGCTCGTCAAAAGTACCGCCAGAGCCGTCGTGTTCGCCTTCGTCACCGTCGTGTTCACCTTCGCCTTCGTCACCGTCGCCCTCACCTTCGCCTTCGCCACCATCGTGCTCGCCTTCGTCACCATCGTGCCCGCCTTCGTCACCATCGTGCTCGCCTTCACCGTCGCCATGGTTTCCATCGTGACCGTCGTTCCCATCCTCTGCCCAAGAGATAACTCTGACTGAATCGGCGAGGACGACGAAGTCATGATCCAGTGTGAGTGTACCTTCGACCACGACTCGTGCTTTTTCCCTAAGGTCCTCAGGGGCCCCCGGGACAGGGTCGCCACCCTCGCTGAGTGGAGGCAGCAGGATCTCGGCCTGCGTGAAGTCGATGAGAAGCTTGTGGTCTTCACCCTTTAGTTTGAACGTGCCTCCTTCAATGTAAAGCTCGTGTATTTTTCCGAAGGCCTTGACGGTCTCCGCTATATCCGAATTGTCGCCGCCGTGGTTTTCATCGGACGTATCATGGTGCTCAACGTTGGCATCAAACTCGAACTCGGCCTCGATGGCCAGCGAGTCGTCAGCCAACCTGTGAATCTCGATATCGTCCAGGCGGATTTCGAGTAGAGCGCCAGTGTCTTCAGCAACAGTAAAGTCTGTCTCAAACGACAGGACTCCCCCTTCGGGCAACGCCACCGGCACGAAAACATCGGGCGCATCCGCGAAGGCAAGCCTGGCGCTCGACAGAATCACCTGACCGCCGATATAGTGGCCGGCCGGCAGAGACGAAGAGGCCATGACAGTCCCTATGTCTTCCAACTCCGTTACATTCACCTCCAGGGGCGCAACAAGCACAGACCGCATTTCAGATCCGGCGTCGGTCTCTTGCCGGAAGAGGATGTTGTCCACCGTTACGTAAAGGCTCGAAATGTCCTCCCTGGACACTGTCTCAGTCCCTTCACACTTGGCGACGGCGCCCAACATGCCGGCTTTCAGGACGACCGCCACTTTGCCTTGCGAGTCTACGGACTGCGACAGTGGACAACCCGCCAAGAGAACTGAAAGGGCTAGTACCAGCACGTACGCAGTCATCTTGCGATAGTTCTGCAAACTCCTGTACTCAGTCATTGTGTTTACCTCCTCCTGGTGATGTTTCATGCGCTGCCTACGCGTTCATTCAGAATACGCACTCAATATGTCAAGCGCCCATTCCATGCCTGCTCGACTTGACGTGTCCACAATTCGTCTCCCGCTCAGGATCCGGCTACTTCGCGGGCCGAGGTACGAGATTTCATACTATCGAGCCAACGTGGTCCCTATCGCAGCATGAACTACACCCAGAAGTGAAACACATCTCGCACGGCCCATAGAGGCAAGACTTCCGTCCGACGGTTGAGCAAGAATGATGCCGAGCGTCCACAGTTCACGCAGGCTGCGTTCAACTCTCTTTATGTAAACCGTTTGCGGCTTCTTAGACCGCCGCACAGGATCTAACGTCAAGAAGCAGCTCGCGCTCGGGACCTACAACGAATCGTCACATTGGGCAAGATTCGTCAGCGCCGGCCCGTCCGTCTGCTTCTCCCTGTCAACGGACAACGACGAGCCTTATGCTCCGCTGCCCCGAGCTCAATTTGTGGCGGGGACGTTCGGCGTGACAACGCTGCGCGGTTGGGGTATCTTTACGCCTGTGATGATCGGTTGTAGACAAGGGGTTGCAACCCCTTGTCCCTGCGATGTCGGTATGTCGGAGATCACGCTGGAGACGAAGGTCATGGCCGGGGTAGTGCGTTCATTGCGCAAGGTCGGCGTCGTGGTGTTCTTGATCGTGCTGTGCGCGGTCTTGGCCGTCAAGCAGCCCGAGTTCCTGTCGGTCGAGAACGTCAAAGACGTATTGGTGCAGATCTCGGGCATCGCAATCGCCGCGGTCGGCATGACGTTGGTGATCCTGACGGCCGGCATTGACCTTTCCGTGGGCAGCGTGCTGGCTCTCTCCGGATGCGCAGGCTCGCTGGCCGGACTCAAGCTCGCAGCGTCCGGCCCGGCTTGGCTTGCCGTCCCGTTCGGTTTCCTCGCGGCGATCATGGTGGGCTCGATGTGCGGACTCGCGAATGGTCTCATGATCACAAAGGTCCCCTTGCCTCCCTTCATCGCGACGCTCGGCGTCATGGGCGTGGCGCGCGGCCTGGCCTACTACATCTGCCATAGCTCGCCCGTGAAAGTGACCGACGGCATGCGCCTGATCGCGTTGGCGCGACCCGCGGGCGTTCCGTTTCCGATCATTCTCATGCTGGCGATCTGCGCGCTGGGCTGGCTTGCGCTCCGGCACACGCGATTCGGACGCAACGTCTACGCAATCGGCGGCAACGAAGAATCGGCCCGTCTGAGCGGCATCAGAATCCACGCATCCAAAACCCTGGTATACACGCTGACAGGCGCGTTGTCGGCTGTGAGCGGGCTGGTTGTCGCGGGACGCCTCGCCTGGATGATGCCGCAGGAGGGCGACGGGTTCGAACTGGACGTGATCGCGGCGGTGGTCATCGGCGGAACAAGCCTGTCCGGCGGCCAAGGCACTGTTCTTGGTACACTGCTGGGCGCGCTGATCATGGGCGTCGTGCGCAACGGCCTCAACCTGATGGCCGTCGACTACAACGTCCAGAAGGTCGTGATCGGCGGCATCATCATCGCGGCCGTTTCAGTGGATATGCTGGCCAAACGTTCCACCCGCGCATAACGCTCACCACAGCAAGGCTGGAATCCGACGTTAAGGCAACTCCGTATTCTCCGAACTCGGAAGGCTCGCGCCGCAATTGACATGGCCACACGTCCACGCTAGTCTTAACGGATGGAGATACGAACGATGACTAAACTCCTGATTGAAGCATTCAATAAAGCGTCACAGTTACCCGAAGGCATCCAGGACGAGCTGGCCAAGGAGGTACTGGAAGAGATCGAGTGGGAGGCACGCTGGGATCAGACGCTGGCCGCGTCGCAAGACAAGCTCGATCAACTCGCGGAAAAGGCGATGAAGGAATACCGGGCCGGCAAGACTAAGGAAATGGGATTTGACGACCTTTGAAATCCCATCTTACCGAAGATTTCCGAAGCCGCTTCCATCAGCTCCCGGCCCGTGTCCAACGACTGGCCCGCAAGAACTATAGACTATGGAGTGAGAACCACGCGCACCCAAGTCTCCAATTCAAGCTGGTGGGCAAGAACAACCCGGTCTACTCGGTACGCGTGGGAATCGGTTGGCGCGCATTGGGGGTGAAGGTCGATGATGTGATGGTCTGGTTTTGGATAGGGTCGCACGCGGAGTATAGCCAGATCGTTCCGGATTTCTAGACTTATCTGTTGCGGGAGTCGGAACTGCGCTGCTGGGCGCGCTGCTCATGGGCGTCGTGCGCAACGGACTCAACCTGACGGCCGTCGACTACAAGGAATTGCCGCTATGCGCAACGTTATTTCGCGTAGCGCTGCTGGAATTCCTGCATGCGCTTCTTCCGCAATTCGGCCTCCTGGGGATCCATCTTGTTTAGACTCCACTTGTGTGCGTCCTGATTGAGCACCTCGTCGATTTTCTGCTGAAGCGCCTGGGCGGCCTTGGCTTTTTCGGGATCTTTCGAATCAACATTCGCCTTTACGAGACCCTCGAGTTGCGGGATAAGTTCAACATAGAAGCTCTTGGCCACCTCATACGTGCCGTGCCAGTGGGTGTAGTCCGGCCCCATCATCGAAGCCCCGTGCCGGGCACGCCGCCCTTGATGGTGCCAAAGTTCAAACCACGTCCAGTCAAGTTCGTTGGCGAACTCGACGGGTTTGAGCAGGGGCTTGGCCGCCGTCATCAGGTCCAATCCGGGCTTGGCGAATTTCTCTTCATACTGCTTGATCAAGGCGTCGTACTGGACATAAAAGTTGGCCACGTATTGGCTGTTGTGGCAATTGAGGCAGACATTGGTCATGCTCTCCCGGCGCTTCTCCCAAGATATGTCCTTGCCGGGAAGGCCCATCTTTGCGTCGGACACCTCGGGCCGCACCGAAACGGCGGGCCGGTTGTTCCAACTGATGCGCAAGCCGACGTCGTGGGTGACGGGCTGCGTTCTGGTAGCACTCATGTGGCAGGTGGCGCAGGTGGGGGCTGCATTATAGTCCTCGCCCACGATCCATTTCGGGTTGTCGAGTTTCATCTTGTCCAAGTTGGCGCGGAAGGCGATGCCGTGTTTCGATTCATTGTATATCTCGATTTGGGGATGGTCCGGCCCAATGTGGCACTTGCCACAATTCTCCGGATGGCGGGCCTGCGCGGCGGAGAAAGCGTGACGCGAGTGACAGGCCGTGCAGGAACCCTCCGAACCGTCGGGATTGATGCGGCCAATGCCGGTATTGGGCCAGGTGGCCGCATCGAGACCACCTTCCGGGAGCACCTTTACTTCGCTCCCGTGGCATTGGAGGCAGCCGTTCACGGCTGCGGCAGACAATCCCCCGGGAAATGAGGGCGTTACCAGACCCCGATCCCCTTCCACCACTTCAGCCAGCACATTGTCCAAGGACCCCAAGATGCGGCCGGCCTTCGAATGATGGGACGCCTGAAATTCCTTTGCCTCGCGCTCGTGGCATCGTGCACAGTCTTTCGGACTCACGATGACGGAAATAAGGGCGCCCAGATGATCAAATGCATCGACATCGCCCTTTTCCGCCTTGTGGCATTCGTAACAACCGACATTCGCCCGGAAATGCTTACTCGATCCCCACTGTTCATAGATGCCCGGATTGTCCTGCTTGTGGCAGTTGACACAGGCCGTGGACTCGGGCGACAGATCGGCCAAACCCTGTGCCGGCGCAAGACCGGTCATGACAAGAACCACCGCTATGGCGCACGCTTTTCCCAAAGTCATTTCCTAGCTCCTCTCCCATGCTTGTACTGCCAATACGCCTACCCAATCAGACTTATGCCCATACATCGCAACACACTACAAGACTCTGCGCGAAGACAAACTGATATGGATGATTTGGCAAACAATTGCGGCGGTCGGAATATTCCCGCACATTTGCACGGTGATTCCGAAATACTTGTCCTTATTTGTAGTAATCGACTTGGTGAACCTGGCCGTCGAATTGTGTAAACTCAAGCAATCTCGGGCTGACAAAGCGCAGCCCTGGAAAACGGCGTTCTCAAGTAGATTAAGCACGCAAACGGGTCAACGAACTTTCTGGTTCCAACGAGGAGCACGGCCATGCGGGGATTCATCAACCTGACGCTAACACTTGCGATTGTCATCTCTGTTATTGCATGTGGCAAACCGGCTCCGACGGGGCCCGACTCCGGCAAACCCGCGGCCCCGGCCAAACAGGTCGTCGTAGGGTTTGTGTCTCCGGCGTTGACCAGCACCTTCCACGTGACGCTCGTTGAAGCCGCCCAGAAGAAAGGCGTCGACCTCGGTTGGAAAGTCGAGTCTCTCGCGCCGGACCGCGAGACTAATTTTGCCGCCCAGGTTGACATGGTTCAGGCGTTGGTGCGCCGCAAGGTCAGCGCCATCTCGATCTGCGCGATCAACGATAGCGCCATCGTGGGCGCCGTCGAGCAGGCCAACGCCGCCGGCATTCCCGTGTTCGTGCACAACTCGCTCATGCCCCTCGCCGGAGGAAAAGTCGAAGCGTACATCGGATACAATCAGCGCAAGGCCGGACAGCTTTGCGGCGAGTATGCCGCCGAACTCATCAAGAAGAAAAACGGCAACTACAAAGGCAAGGTCTACCTCCTGCTGGGCATCCCGGGCATTCACACCACGGAACGCTCCGCGGGTTTCCTCGACGCGATCAAACCGCACGCCGGCATCGAAGTCGTCGCGCAGACGCCCGCGAACTGGGAGCGCCAGCAGGCCATGAACGCCGCCTCGGCCGCGTTCAAGGCAACGCCAGACATCGACCTGTTCTTCGGCTGCTCCGACGCGATGGCCCAAGGCGCGGCCCAGGCTGTCCGCGAAGCCGGCAAACCAGCATTCACCATCGGCATCGACGGCAATCCCGACACGCTCAAGGACATCAAAGACGGCGTCGTAACCGCCTCCTGCGCCGTCTATCCCGCTGAGATGGGCCGCATCACCCTACAGACCATCCAGCAGTTCCTCGACGGAAAACCCGTCGAATCCAAGGTCGAAACCCCCATCAAAATGATCGACCAATCGAACGTCGACGAACTCCTGGACAAGTAGGAACTGCCATGAGGGTTTCTCTCAAGCGGCAACTGACGGCTATCGACCGCTTGCTGGTGAAGGAGTATGGCGAACCAAAGCCGTGGGAAGAGGATCCCTTGGATTCCCTGATCGGAACCATCCTCTCGCAGAATACCAACGACAAGAACAGCGGCGCGGCCTATGACGCCATGCGAAAAGCTTTCCCGGCCTGGGAAGACGTCATGAAGGCCGCTCCCGCCAAACTCGAAGCCGCGTTGCGTCCCGGCGGCCTTGCCAAGACGAAGAGCCGCCGCATCCAGCGGATCCTCCGAGAGATCGCCAAGCGCGGCGAACTCAGTCCTCCCATTCCGAGATCCGGTGGCGTATTGCCACGCGTCAGCGCGGCGTTGGGGCGTCCACGAACAGGTCCCCCTTTGAAGGGGGGTAGGGGGGATGTTGAGCCATTGCAGCGGCCTGACACCGCGCCAGAGAAAACATCCCCCCTACCCCCCTTCAAAGGGGGACCATGTGACAACACGTCACCGAATTCGCGGATAGGTGTACTCAGCCTACAATATCTTGCCGGACTCCCAGCCGAGGCCGCCGAAAAGGACCTGCTCAAGTTTCACGGCGTCGGCAGGAAAACCGCGCGGTGCGTTCTGCTCTTTGCGCTTCACAAGGACGTCTTTCCCATCGACACCCACATCGAGCGCGTTCTTAAACGCCTCGGCCTCCTGCCGGACGGCATACCCGCCGAAAGGGCACACACCTTCATTGGCCCAGCCATACCCGCCGGACGCAGCCTCGCCCTCCATCTGAACCTCATCTTCCATGGCCGGGCCATCTGCCACGCGCGCAGTCCCGAATGCGCCCGCTGCATCCTTCGGCGCCGGTGTCCGTACCCGCGCATCTGATCCCGCGCATCCACGCACTTAAGAGCAAGCATTCACGCAGTTCCGTAGACGCGGCGTCCTCGCCGCGTTTTCATCAAGAGCCGCTTGACGCAAGACGCTTCCCAAGAAACGCGGCGAGGACGCCGCGTCTACGGAACCAATCGGCGCGAGTTCTCCGGTGCACTCTCGAATCTTGGGTGCGGGACTTGCCGCGTCTTACCCCCTTGACAACTACGACAGTTTGTAGTACACTTGAGGCGTACTACAGAATGTAATAGATGGAACGCGCGTTGAATCGGAGGATGTGCCCCGTGGCGGAAACCAAACCAGGCATCAGCAAGGCCGAGATGGAAGTGTTACAGGCGCTGTGGGATGGCGGCCCGGGCACCATACGCGAGGTTGACGCGCATCTCGGTCCGCGGAAGCGTCGCTGGGCCTACACGACGCTGCAGACCTTGCTCAATCGTCTCGAAGCAAAGGGATACGTTATCTCCGACAAGCGGATCGTTCCCAATGTATTCAGGGCGGCCGTCTCGCGCGAAGCGCTGATGAAGCATCGCGTGCGCACGATCATCGAAGACTTGTGCGAAGGGACCGCGCTGCCGCTCGTTGCGGCGTTGGTCAAGGATAAGCGATTCACAAAGAAAGAGATTCAAGAGTTCCGCCGCCTTCTGGACGAACTCCAACCCCGGAAAGACTGAAGGGCCTCCGGGACAGAATCTCAAGGGAGAGGCACGCAATGACAGCTTGGCTCGCGCAACACCTCATAATCACCGTTATGTTGACGATAGTCGTTGCCGTCCTATGCCGGCTGCTCCGTTTTCGTCCCGCCGTATGCCATGCCTTGTGGCTCCTGGTGCTTCTCAAACTCGTTACACCGCCCGTTGTCGCATGGCCTTGGACCATCGCTCAACTTGTCGATGGCCTGCAACATATCTCCGCTGAACGTTCCGCGAGTTTCCAGACAGAGGCGTCCGACACGAACGCCCCTACCGCAACCGCTCGTCTGTTACGTCTGATTGGGAACGACGACGCGCCTTCTACACAAGGCCAGTTGAACCCCATCCGTCCGAGCGATGGCCTTCGGAGAGGGGCGTACGCGGCGCTGTTTGGAGTCTGGGGGTTGGGCATTGTTCTAATGATCGGACTCCAAGGCGTCCGGTTTGTGCGATTCCGCCGTCTCTCGAATGGCGCTTCCCGGGCGCCGCAAGGCCTTGAGACTTGTCTGAGTGACCTTGCGCTGCTTTTCCATATCAAGCCGCCCGCACTGGCGGCCTCGGGCGGAATTGCATCCGCGATTACCTGGAGTGTGGCGCATCCGAAGGTGCTCGTGCCGGAGACGCTGTTGGGTGAAATGGACCACGAGCGCTGGCGTATCGTTCTGGCCCACGAACTCGCACACCTCAAGCGCCGCGATCACTGGACCGGCTGGATCGAGCTGATCGCCGGGTGCGTGTGGTGGTGGAACCCCGTGTTCTGGTACGCGAGCAAGCGCCTCCACGAATCCGCCGAGATGGCCTGCGACGCGTGGGTCATCTGGGCGCTGCCCGAACGGCGCCGCGAGTACGCCGAAACCCTCGTGCGCATCACGGAACTGGCCTCGCAATCCCGTGCGGCGATTCCCGTGCTAGGAATGGGAGGCGGCCCGGCCGTCGCCTTCGAAAGGAGACTCCTCATGATCCTCCGTCAGCAAGTCCCATGCAGAATGCCTGCTTTGTCATTTGCGCTCATGCTCGCGTTCGCCGCCGCCGTCCTGCCCGGCTGGTCCCAGGAACCGGCTGCGTCAAATGCACCACCTGCTCCGGCGCCCTGGCCGGCAACGCGGGCGTCCGTACCCGCCCAACCCGAACCGGCGAAACCGAACAACCTGCAAAAAGCACTCGATTCTCCCGTCAGTATCGAGTTTGGGGACATACATATGAGCGAGATCATAGAGTTTATGAGCGATTCGTACGAGATGAATATCGCCCTTGATTCGCGCGTGATCGCCCTGCCCAGGAAACGCAATCCTGCGGGGGGGGGCGTTGCACAGACCCCGGAGAACATTGTTGAGAGCAATCCTGATTATGTCACTGATGGCATGGTGCCCTACATCAACGTGAGAGATGTTTCAACGCGCGATGCCCTGTCGGCCTTGTTGCGCCCGCTCAACCTCACCTTCACTGTCGGACCGACTGTCGTTTGGATCAGTTCTCCGGCCATGATAGAGGCCGACGCTAAGTACAAGCCTCCTTCCATTGATTCCGCCTCGGAGGGTTTGGCGAAGAAACTTCAGGTCCCCGTATCGATAGAATTCGAAAGCATCCATCTGCAAGAGATCCTGGAGTTCATCTCGGATAGTTTTACTGTGAACACGGTTTTGGACAATCGCGTCGTGCGCCCGATCCTCGGGTCCAGAATTGAAATCAAGGTCGGCTCTCCGGGATATGTTACCGATGGCATCGTCCCGTACATCAACCTGAAGAACGTGACGCTGGCGGAAGCGTTGGAGGCGTTGCTCCGCACCCTCAACCTGACCTTCAAGGCCGAGAAGGACTTCATCTGGATCAGTTCGCATGACCTGATCGACGCGCCCCCGTTGCCCGCGGAAACCGTCAACGCACCGGCTGTGTCCTCCGTCAGCCCGGCGAGAGATAACCCGAACCCATCTAAGACTATCCCAACGCCGAATGTCCCCTTTGAAGTGGCGCGCATATTTGCGGCAAAGAGCGGTGGGGTGGCGGCCCAGATCCGTTTCGACGGTCGTGCCGAATGGTATAGGGAGGGTGATCCGTGTTACCCCTATAAAGTCGCGAAGATTGACGCCAAGAAACAGACCGTTACGCTTCAGCGCACCGACAAAGACGAATCCGTCTCAAGGAAATCGACGAACGGTGTCCTCAAGGAACCCAAGCCGTCCGGGCGCGCCAATGATCGACTCGCTCGGGACTTGCGCGCCCTCCAAATTCAGAAGGTCGGGGACAGCGCTCGCGTCCGGATTCAAACGGCCTCTGCAACACAATGGTATAGGGAAAACGGACGGTTTGAAGAGTACACCTTGTTACGGATAGCGCCCGAAGCTCAAACCGTGACGCTTTACTCGGGAAAGAAGAATGTCTGCTTCACCCTGAACGTTGTTGAACCGAAGTAATCCCTACGCTTTGCTGTCAGGACCGTCCTTGGGCAGATCGAGTTTCGGGTCCAGGCGCGTGTTCGCGGCGATCATCTCGTCCCACGTGACCGCGCGGTTCTCGTAGGCCGCCGTTCGCCCGAGAATGGAGGTCATCGTGCTCTGAGCGCTTTCCTCGGCATTGTCGATCGGTTTCCCGTCTGCAATGCTCGCGCAGAAGTCTTTGATGTTGTTGACGGCGCCCTCCTGGTATATCTGATCGGTCTTTCCTCCCGCCCAGCCGGCTTTGTTGCCGCGAATCTTCACTTCGCCACCGTAATGCGAGTCGACAGTACCCTGCGAGCCATACAACCGGATGCAGAGATCGTCAAACCCGTCGCCGAACTGCCGCGAACTGAAGTCGACCGTCACATCTTTCGGATACGAGAATGCAACTACGAAATGGTCCCAGCAATCGCCTACGTCCACGCGGGCCTTGCGTCCGCCGGTTCCGAACGCCTTCACCGGATGTCCCTGCAGGTACCAGTTCGCGACGTCGAGCACGTGTATGTTCTGCTCGACGATGATATCGCCCGACAGCGCCTTGTCAAAGACCCAATTCCGCAACCGCGCCGTTTCCGTGCCCGGCTCCGCCTTCTTACCCAACCGGCCAGTGTGATAGAACACGTGGCCGAGCACCGGATCGCCGATCATGCCCTCATGCACGCGCTGCGCGGCCCCGCGGAAGAACTCATTGTTCCGCGTCTGAAAATCCACGAGGATACTTAGCTTTCCCGCAGCCTTCTTCGCCGCGTCCACGATGGCCATGCATCCCGGCACGTCCACCGCGATCGGTTTGGCGAGGTACACGTGCTTTCCCGCTTCCAGCGCCGCCACAGCCTGTTCCGGATGGAAATAAGGCGGACTCTCCACGGCCACGGCATCCACCTTGTCCCGCAGCAGTTCCTTGTAGCCGTCCAGGCCAGTGTAACGATGCTTTTCCGGCACCTCGAACTTCTCGCCCGCCGCGTCTACGCGATCTCGAAAATAGTCGTGCACCGCCACGACCTTCGCATTCGCGTTCTTCTCAAACAGATTCCCGATCCACGTTCCCCGGCCGCCGCAGCCCACGATCCCGATGCGCAGCTTCTCATTCGCCTCGGCCCCGCGCACGGCCTTCGCCGGCACGATGGACAACCCCGCCGTAGCCGCCGCGGCCGCGACTTTCAGGAACGCCCGCCGTTCCACTCTCGTTTCCTCTTGCTTTGCCATGGTCATACCCCTCCGTTTGTCAGTCACGTTACAGTTTGTCAACAGTTTGTCTCCGTTTGACAAACTGTGGGAAAGGCTACCACGCCCGCTTCCTCACCGCAAGCACGCGGCGAATTCAGCACGACGCACATGCCGGAAGAATATGAGCATCGATTGTCTGCATTTGCACGATCCGGCCGCCTTATGTTAGATTCTTGCGGAGGGGAAAATCCCACGGGCGGTTAGCTCAGTTGGTTAGAGCATCTGCCTTACACGCAGAGGGTCGCAGGTTCGAGTCCTGCACCGCCCACCATTTTCGCCCTTTGTTTGCAATGCTTTCCCCGGTATCGGGTTTTGTCATTATCCCGGCATGACGGCTCCGTATCCCGCCCGTATCCCGCCTGAGAGCATCTCGCGCCCGAATGCCCCCGGATGATTTCGGGCTATCGGAACACTACGGACGGGGAGATCGCGCCAGTGCGTTGAACGTGGGCGGCGGCAATACGCGAATGAGAGTCACTTCGCCGGTGGGAGACCTTTGCCTGTGACGGGTATCAACTGGTCTGTCTGCATTTGCTTCACCGCAGTATCGGCCAGAGAACCGAGTAGTGTGTCGAAGCGCGCGAGCGCATTTCCACTGGTCAACGACGTCGCTACCCACACGGTCTGCCCGGTTGACGTATCAAAAAGCCGGATCTCGTATTGCACTCTTGGCTTTGAGACGTAGTAGCCGCCGAAGTGTTGAGTGCGGCCCGAATACCGAACTACGTTCCCGTACAACGTTGCTCTGCCGGTCGAATACGAAGACTCAGGCACATACGCCTGCTCGTTATAGGAGTCTTTAACCTGAGTCTTCAATATAGGCCCTTCTGAATTTTCGTAACCCCTTGTCTGTGT
>CAZPMT010000135.1:15488-15598 GCA_964587655.1 uncultured Nitrospiraceae bacterium | reverse complement strand
GCATCCTTGCCGCTTTGTTTCGGTTGTGAAAACGCGACGAGGACGTCGCGTCCACAATGTGGAAGCGGCATCCTTGCCGCTTTGTTTCGGTTGTGAAAACGCGACGAGGA
>CAZPMT010000135.1:0-15388 GCA_964587655.1 uncultured Nitrospiraceae bacterium | reverse complement strand
CGTCGCGTCCACGTGGAAGCGGCAGAGAAGCCATTGCATCTTCTTTGCGCTCTGCTTGAGTATCCGATGAGCCCCATGTCTATCTCCGTAGACGACATAGGGATGCGTATTTCCAGGATCTGTCCGCGGAGCACTTTTTCCGCCGCTATTATGACGCATGCGGACGAGGGGATTCGACGTGCTCGGCGTTGGATTGTGCTCTTGTCCTCCTCATACCCCGCTGAGATACAAAATCCCAGGGTGTAACCATTTCGCCGAAGGCGTACAAAGATAACTAATGTATGGAAGAGTTGGGTGACTCTCCAGGCGAGACAAACTACGATGAAACCGCCACCCGCAAAGGTTGGTCAATGTTCTAGGAAGAGGATGCCTGACAAAAGGGGATGGAATGAAGTCACGAAAAGCGATCAAGACACTGGTTATAGCGGCGGTGGTCATCGCGGCCGTTGCGGCGGGCGTGCGCTGGTGGATGAATAGCGCGACCGCTTCCGATGAGGCCGCGGCGCCGGAGTCCACGGCCTCCGTGACGCGCGGCCCGTTACGGGAAACGGTTGGGTGCCCCGGGCGGGTGGTGTCGAATCTGGACGTGGAGATCAAGTGCCGGGCGAGCGGCCAGGTCACCAAGCTGCCCTTTGACATCAGCGACGCAGTAAAGGAAGGCGACTTAGTCCTTGAACTGGATCCGGTGGACCAGCAACGGATGGTTCAACAGTCCGAGGCGGCCCTTTCTGCGTCGAAAGCGCGGCTCGCGCAGGCCGTGGCGACGCTGGCCGTGGCGCAGGCAGACCTCGAGGCCGCGAAACAGAGGACAGCGGCGACGGTCCAGGGGGCCGAGGCCCGCGCCATCGATGCCGACTCGAAAGCCAAACGTGAAAAACAGTTGCTCGAAAAGAAGTATTCCAGCACCGAGCTGGTGGAAACGGCGCAAACAACCGCCGTACAAGCCGAGCAGAATCTGAAGACGGCACAGTCGGAAGTCTCGTCGCTCAAAGCGCAGGAATTGGACCTTGAGACCAAACGGCAGGCCATCAATCTGTGCAAGGCCGAGGTCGATTCGGATACGATCGCGTTGGGCCTTGCGCAACGTCAGCTTGGCTACACGAGCGTTTACTCCCCCATTACGGGGTTTGTCGCGATGCGTACCGTCCAGATCGGCCAGATCATCTCATCGGGAATCAGCAACGTTGGCGGCGGCACGACGGTCTTGACGATCTCGGACTTGTCCCACATCTTCATTCTGGGATCCGTGGACGAGAGCAACATTGGTTCCGTCGAGCTGGGCCAGCCGGCGGAAATCACGGCGGACGCGTTTCCCCGGAAGCGTTTTACGGGCACGGTAAACCGGATTGCCACGAAGGGACTCAACCTTCAGGGCGTTGTAACGTTCGAAGTCCGGATCGAGGTCCTCGATGAGAACAAGACACTTCTCAAGCCGGAGATGACGGGCAATATCACGATCGTGATCGCGGACAAATCGGACGTGCTGTTGGTCCCGGTCACCGCGATATCGCGGAACAAGGGAGATACGGTCGTCACTCTCAAGAATGCGGATGGGACGGTCGAGGAAGACCACGGCGTCGAGACCGGAATTACGGATGGAGTGAACACGGAAGTCACCGGGGGCCTCAATGAGGGTGACATGGTCGTCGTGCGGAGGCCGGAGGACGAGAGCCGCTGGGCCACCGGCGATCCTCGCCAGGCCGCGCGCCAGCGAATGATGATGATGCGCACGATGGGTGGCGCCGGCGGAGGAGGCCGCATCCGTTGATCGATCTGGAATCCGTATGCAAGACCTACCTTCTGGGCGGGGTTACCGTCACGGCGCTTGATAACGTGAGCATGACGATCGGGCAAGGCGAAATGGCAGCCATTATGGGGCCGTCGGGCAGCGGCAAGTCCACCCTGATGCACATCGTGGGCTGTCTTGATACGCCCGATTCGGGCGTATACCGCCTTGCGGGAGAGAATGTGGCGGGCCTTTCGAGAGATCGCCTGGCCGAGATCCGCAACATGCACATCGGTTTCGTGTTTCAAACCTTCAACCTCCTCCCGCGTCTGACCGCGCTCGAAAACGTCGAGTTGCCGTTGCTCTACGCGAGGCGGCACGACGCCCGGGAAATGGCTGAAGAGGCTTTGAAAACCGTCGGATTGACGGATCGCATGAGCCACGAACCCAACCAGCTCTCCGGAGGCCAGCGGCAGCGCGTAGCGATCGCGCGCGCCATTGTGACGAACCCGTCCATGATCCTGGCGGATGAGCCGACCGGAAACTTGGATTCAAGGACCGGTCATGAGATCATGAGCCTGTTTGTGGCGCTCCACGAACAGGGCCGCACGATTATCATCGTGACCCACGAAGCGGATATTGCGCAGCAGTGCCGGCGAACCGTTCGGATTTTCGACGGCCGCATTGCCGAGGATTGAAGGGGCTTTGACGTGTATTTCGTGGTTCTGTTAAAAGTGGCTATATACAGCCTTGTCGCGAACAAGCTGCGGTCGTTTCTTGCCGTGCTGGGAATCATCATTGGTGTCGGCGCCGTAATCGCCATGCTCGCCATCGGCGCGGGCGCGAAGGCCCAGGTGCTGAGCAGCATTTCCGCCATGGGCACGAACCTCCTTGTAGTGCGGCCGGGGCAGCACGGTCCGGGCGGCGTGATGACGGGCACCCAGCAGAACCTGACGGTCGAGGACGCGCAAGCCATTCTTGCGGAAGTGCCCGGGGTGCAGCGTGTCGCACCGGTTGTGCATGGCAAGGGACAAGTGAAGTACTTCGAGAACAACTCGGGGATGGCGGTGATCGGCGCCTCCGTTACCTATCTTCCGATACGCAACTTCGAGGTGGAAAAAGGACGTCCCTTCACCGATGACGATGAAGACCGGATGGCCCACGTAATCATCTTGGGGCCGGTGGCCGTCTCGAATCTAATGGGCAACGACGATCCCATCGGCACGACGGTCAAAGTCAACGGCATCAGCTTCCAGGTTATCGGCGTCACGAAGGCAAAAGGCGATCAGGGATGGTTTAATCCGGATGACGCCGCAATTGTGCCTTACACGACCGCGATGAAACAGCTATACGGTTTGGAGTACCTGCGCGAGATCGACATCCAGTGCACGTCCCAGGACGACCTGAACGCGGTCCAGGACGGCGTGACCGAGTTGCTGCGCCGCCGCCATCGAACGCAACCCGATGCATCCAACGATTTCGAGATCCGCAATCAGGCGGACATTCTGAATACCGCCTCGACCGTTACGCGGACCTTTACGGTTCTCCTCGGGGCCATTGCAGGCATTTCCCTGTTTGTCGGGGGCATCGGCATCATGAACATCATGCTCGTGACGGTCACTGAACGGACCCGCGAGATTGGCATTCGGAAAGCCATCGGCGCGAAAGACCGCGACATCCTGCGCCAGTTTCTGTTCGAGGCGATCCTGATGAGCGGGCTTGGAGGGATCATTGGCGTGGCTGCCGGCATCGGCGCCGCGCAGATCATCGCCAAGATGACGACCTTCACCACCGTATTGCAAATTCAGAGCATTACGATGGCGATGGTGTTCGCCGCGTCCGTGGGCGTGTTCTTTGGTTACTATCCCGCGTGGCGCGCGGCGAAGTTAAACCCGATCGACGCATTGCGCTATGAATAGCCAGGAGAAAACGTGACGATGAGATCGCTGGTGGTGTGGCTGGGTCTGATAGTGGTCGCCTGCGCGATGGCGGGATGCGCCAGGCTCGAATTCTCGCAGTCTCCCGTGATACCCGAGGTGAAAGTCCAATCCAAGACGGACTCGGTCGAGCATGCGTCGCCGCCGCCTCTGGCGAGTGACAAGCGGAGCGACGAGACGCCCCCTGCACCCGCGCAGGTTGAACCAGCGGGCGGTGCGCTCAATCTGACCGTGGAAGGCGCCATTGTGATGGCGCTCGAACACAACCAGGCCCTTGTCGTTCAAGAGATCGCCCCCGCCGTGAAGCAGACGTTCGTATCCGCGCAACGCTCGGCGTTCGACCCTGTCCTCGTGGGCGGTTACACGAGAACAGAGGATCGCGTGACCAGAGATCTGCTTATCCAGACCCAACTCAGCGGCATAATAAGCGGATCCGGTAGCTCAACGCTCCCGGGGATTCCGGTTCCGTCGCAAGTCGGCAGCAAGACGAAAACCGACGCGGGAAGCGTCGGCGTTACGGAGCATCTCCCGACGGGCGCCGACGTGAGCCTGACCTTCGGTCCAAGCCGGACAACCACTCGGAATTGGAATACCGATCCTAGTTCTAATTCCGCGTCCGACACGGACGCTAACGCTTCGGGCCTCCAGTTCTCCGTGACTCAGAAACTGCTGCGTGGGATGGGGCTAGGCGTCAATCTTGCCAGCCTGCGTCAGGCCAAGCTCGACGTGCTCAAGTCGGAATATCAGCTCCGCGGTTTCGTGGAGGACCTTGTTTCGCAAGTCGAACAGACCTATTGGGACTGCCTTCTCGCTCAGCGTCAGATCGCGATCTTCGAGGAATCGCTCAAGGTGGCGCAAACGCAGGCGGATGAGGTCGAGGAACGAATCCGTCTGGGCAGGCTGCCCGAAACGGAACGCGCGGCTGCCGCGTCCGAGGTCGCGCAGCGGCGTAGTTCCCTGATCGATGCACGCAGCAACTTGACCAAGCTTCAACTGGCGCTGTTGCGCCTGTTGAATCCCTCGGACGATGCGTTGCGGTACACGGAAATCCGCCTCAATACCGAACCCGTGATGCCGGAGATTCTCCTGAGCCAGATCGAGGATTCGGTCAAACTCGCCCGGCGAATGCGCCCCGACCTTAACCAGGCGCGGCTTCAGATCAAGCGAGACGACCTCGAGATCGTGAAGACGAAGAACGGCCTTCTTCCCCAACTCGATCTTTTCATCGACATGGGCAGGAATCTCAATCGGACCGAATACGCCGATTCGTTCATGGTGGCGAGACGGGACGTGAGGGACAGCCATTACTCCACGCAAGTGGGAGCGCAGTTCAGTTACCCTATTGGCAACCGCGCCGCCCAAGCCCTTCACGCAAGAGCCGATCTTACCCGGCAAGCGGATCGGGAGGCCCTGCTCAACATGGCCCAGCTTGTCGAGCAAGACGTCCGCACCGCGTACGTCGAAGTCGGACGTTCACAAGAACAGATAGCCGCCACCGCCGCGACGCGCCGGCTTCAGGAACAGACTCTCGACGCCGAAACAGAAAAGTTCCGGATAGGAAGGTCAACCACTCTTCTCGTGGCCCAAGCTCAACGGGATCTGCTGTCCGCACGCATCAACGAGGTGCAGGCGCAGGCCGCCTATCTCAAAGCGATAGTGAACCTCTATCGTCTTGAAGGATCGCTCATCGAGCGCCGAGGCGTGACATGCCCGGGGCGCGAGCCCGTCACGCTCGAAGAAGCACCATCGGCGGCGACTGTCCGCTAGACTTCCCGTCGCGCCGAGAAGAACGCCGCCTGCGCTCGGAGAAGCGTTGCGGCTTCGGGAGGCAATCCGGATGGAAACACGTTTGTACGCGCGGACGGCGTTTTGCGGAATCCTTTTCCTGTTCTTTTTTCAGCTTCTCTCGGACTTCGTCGAGGCGGTATACGCTTTCGGCCTCCTTTCGACGGGACTCGTAATCGAGATAGGAGCACTCTTCTTTCTGTTTTCGCCGGTGCTCCTCCTCTTCTTCAGGCGAGGTCTTCCGGGTTGGGTCCTCGTCCTCATCGGCGAAGCGATGCTTCTGTGCAGGGCGTTGGAGCCGATGTTTGCCACGCGAGGCAGGATGTACATCTCCGGGATCGGCGTGGCCTGCTTTCTGCTTCTGTTCCCGTCATTGTTCCGGGCCCGCGATCAAGAGGGGCGTTCGCTCACAGTTTGTCGCCGCTTGACAAACTGTGATGTGGCGTCAGCCGGCATGGGCATGGCCGTCGCGCTCTTGCTCTCGGTCCTTTTCAGGACACTCAACTCCGGTCTGGACATCTCGACGTGGAGTTGGTTCCAGTCGATTGGATGGGGCCTCGCCTTGATCGGAGGTCTCCTCGTGCCCGGTCTCCTCAAGCCGCGCGGGAGTGAAGAAGAAGCGCCTCTCCCCCACTCCGGCGTCGCGCGCGTGCCGGGGTTATGTTTGGGCATGATGTCGGCGCTTATCCTTATCTACTTCGCGTTCATCAGCCCTAACGTCATTGCCCGGTGGACCGAGGCGGGTTACGCGTACGTCGTCTCCCTGCTGGTTATCTCCATATGCGCGTTTACAATCCACATTCACACTTCGTCGCCGCTTGACAAACTGTGGCGGGAAGGCGTTTCGGGGCTGCTTTTCCGCCGCGGGACGATTCTCGGATGGAACCTTCTTTTCATCGTCTCGATGGTCACGACGATCTTCACCCATCAGGCCGCCCTTCCGGACGATCCCGCCGCATATCCGCTCTATGCGCCTCCCGTTGGCTTCCTCGCACACGTCTCGCTGGCGCTGATGCTGATCAGTTTCCCCATCATCCTCCTGGATTTTATGTTGTTCGCACAGGAGATCAACGACGCGAAGCCTCCCTTCCGCGTCCTTGCAGGCTCCTTTTCGCTCGCCTCCCTTTTCCTTGTGCTGATGATCTTCGCTCACATATTCACGACGGTATATGACTACGTCCCAGTTATCGGGCCGTACTTCCGCGACAGGTTCTGGTGCGTATACCTCGTAGCCGGGCTTGGCCTTGGCGTTCCAGTCCTTCTGATCCGGAAGGAGAAGTTTGCTTTGCCGGGAACGTGGAGAGGAACCGTTGGATCAATGCCGGCGATCGTCCTCGGCCTGATCGCGATCGCCGCCGCGTTTCTTACGGCGGCACGGCCCGTCGCGCCGGCGGCGCCCAAGAAAACCTTGAAAGTTCTGACCTACAACATCCAACAGGGATACAGCGCCGACGGCGCTCGGAGCTTCGACGAGCAACTCGCCGTCCTGCGCAAGGCGGATCCCGACGTCATCGGCCTACAGGAAAGCGACACGAATCGCATCGCCGGCGGCAACTGCGACGTCGTGCGATATTACGCCGACAAGTTAAGTATGTATTCCTACTATGGCCCGAGTCCCGTGACCGGAACGTTCGGCGTCGCCCTGCTCTCCAAGTACCCGATCCAAGATCCCCGAACCTTCTTCATGTACAGCCACTCACCCGGAAAACATCGGAAGGAACAGACCGCCGCCGTCAGAGCGGAGATCCCCGTCGGGGGGAAGACCTTCACGGTGGTCGTCACCCACCTCGGCAATCACGGGTCCGCGATTCAGCAACAGGCCGTGATCGAATCCGTCCGCGGCAGAGAAAACGTGATCGCCATGGGCGACTTCAACTCGCGACCGGGCGAGGAAGGCTACACGCTTGCCACGGGGATGCTGGACGATTCATGGGTCCTTGCAGACGGTGGAAACGTCGAGGGCAGGGAAGTCGAGAATCGTGGACGGATCGACCACATCTTCGTATCGCCCGGAACGTCCGTGAAGGATTCCCACTTCCTTGTCGGCCCACAGTCGGATCACCCCGCGCTGATGACGGAGATTCTCTGGTAGGCCCTCATATACGGCGCCGACAGTCAATCAACGGTTCTAGCCTGGTTTTCTCACAGTGTCATTGCGAGCGAAGCGAAGCAATCTCCCAAAGCCGCGCACGCGAGACGATCATCTCGCAAGCTCGGGGGATTGCTTCGCTTCGCTCGCAATGACACTGTGTTTTTCTACCTTAGCCACAGACATTTCGGCTGCCACGCTCTTATGGCAGACATAACCATGACTGTGAGAAATCCGGGCTAGGGGATGTACAGAAAGTGGGCCGACTCTTCCGAAACCGGCCCGCTGAAACACCGGCAACCGTGGTCTTCGCGCGTGCTAGCCTGTGATAAAGGCCATCATGGTTGTAACGGGCCACTTCCCGGGATACCTGATGAACTCGACATGGCCGTCCAGGAAGAGCACGTTGGCGCCGCCCGGAATGTGGTTGAATTCTTCAATGTCGGTGCTGAGCTCATCCATGAAAATCCAGATCTCGCTCTGAGCCTTTGCCGACGCTGCGGGATTGTTGATATCGGTGATCATGAACCGCTCGATGCCTTCCCGAAGACGGTACAGGGTCTGCCCATCGCTGAGAGTAATGTCCCTATCAACCACCGCGGCTTCTTCGGACCTGGTGGGCTTCTCCACATTGAAATCGTCACTACCCCACAGCAACACGAAGGCCATGTTGAAGTACTCCCAACCGGGAGGAATGGGATTGAGGTCCGCGCCCGGCGCCATCACGATTTCGGAAGACAGAACCCATCCCGCATAGATATACGATCGGGAGTTCCATTTGCAGGGGCACGGCTGGGTCCGATCCCAGTCGCAATGCCACTTGCCCGCTTCGATATCGCTCTGCATTTTCGGGTCGGACGGACACATACAAATGTTGACGTCCGTCAGATACTCGGGGTACACAACATCCGGCTGGTAGTAGAAATCCGGCGTCTGGGGCCTTGTACACGTACGGTCGGCCGCATATCCCGCGTGCTTGAGCGGTGGGAACTTCTGGCCCTTGGCCTCATTAGCGTACATCTTGAAAATGACGCCGAACTGCTTGAAGTTGTTCGCGCAGCTCGCGCGCCTTGCCGATTCCCGCGCCCGCGCCAACGCGGGCAGCAGGATAGCCGCCAAGATGCCAATGATGGCGATCACGACCAGCAATTCAATAAGCGTGAATCCTTTGTTCCTCATGACATGATGTCTCCTCTCTCACTTAGTTATTGCTTTTCAGCCGCAAAGTCAAGGCAACCGGTAATCGGTTACCACAGAGAGGGTAGCACAGATTCGCGCCCGTGTCAATCGGTTTTTCTCCATTTTCTCGCGAAGCCCCCGGTCCAAGCAGAATACTGACAACGCTGCCAATTCGCGAATCTTGCATCAAACCCTTGGACACCACGTTTGCAGTAATCGATTACCATAACCGTTCGGCCCTTTAGCTGCGCGGTGCAATCGGTTTTTCGCCGTCACGAGAGGTCGTTCATAAACCGCCGTTGCGGGGGCGGCGCCGGACAACCCGGAATCGAGGGCAGCACCCTACACATGAATCCCGGATTGAACATGAAGATCGAATGACACACCGCAGTCTTCAATCCTATGAGTCCCACCTGGACGGCTCGTCCCGCAAGCTCTTGTGCAGCGGCACCGGAGGTTTGCAGATTTCCGGATGATTGCTGCAGAGCTTGAGGTGATCGAATAGAAAGTCGAGCATGCAGCCGGTAAACCCGGTTCGAGGAACGCCAATGATCTTCTTGCCTGCTCCCGCGGCTTTCCTGAGTGCGTCCGCGGCATCCCTTTGACTTTTCAGATCTTTCAGCCTTCTCGCGTTCGCAGCCACTCGATCGAGAATGGTGTGGTGCCTAGTACCTAGGGGATCCATCAGGTTTACCGGGTCGTTGCCGGCATATGCATAGAGGTTTGTGTTTCCGTCGACAAAGAACAATGGATCACGCGACATCCATCCACCGGTCTTGGGGTCATAGTCCCTCGCCCCGAAATGCGTGAGGCCCGTATCGGAATCATACAGGCCGCCCGCGAAGCCGAAGGGCTGGAAGCCGGGCGCGGTATCCTGCAGCACGTTGCCGAACTCGTCGTAATCAAGGCGTTGGGCGACTTCGCCGGCCTGCACGCCAATGACCAGTCTTGGGCTGCCAATGTGGTCGAAGATGAACCGGTAGACGGTCCCGCCCTTGACCATGTAGGCCGGCACATTAATATCCTCGGCGTACACAAAGCGGCTGACGACGTTGCCGGCGCCGTCGAGTTCGGCGGCGGGCTTCAACTCGTCCTGGTAGAGCCAGGCTTGTGTCAACGCGCCGTTAACTTTGCGGCCTATGCGGCGTCCATGGCCGTCCAAGACGTAGTCGATCCGTTTGCCGCCGGGCAGCGTTGCGCCGGTAAGGTTGCCAAGGGCGTCGTAGCGGTAGGCGGTAGTCTGGCCGCCATCGGTTTTTCCAATAAGCTCGCCGTCGGGCGCATACTGGTACGTCGCCGTGCCATACTGGACGAGGCCATCCTGATCGCTATACGTGCCGTTGACCGTGCCGCCCGACCCCGTGTAACTCGATCGGTTTCCGTTGGCGTCGTAGGTGTATGAGGAAAAGGCGACGCCGTCCTTCTTCACCTGGAGCAAACGTGAGCGCACGTCGTACGCATAGTCGAAGGTATGGCTGCCCCCACCGATAGACTCGACTTTGCCGATGATCCGGCCCCGCTTGTCGTAAGAGTACTGGGCCGCGTAGCGGGTCTCGGCGCCAAAGGATGCGGCATAGGCCACGGGCTTGCCGAACCCGTCGTACGTCCATGCGTCCGTTACGTTCCCGATGGCACTGCCCGCCGTGAGCTCGTTTTGCGCGCTGCGGGTCAGCACGAGGTCTCCGCTGCGCGCCAAGAGTCCGTCCCCGTCGTATCCAAGGACACGCGGGTCCGCGCCGTTCACGCTTACCGAGGTCACGCGGAAGTCATTGTCGTAGGCGTATTGCACACTGCCGGCGATAGCCCCGCTCCACGCCTGGCCCGTAAGCAGAAAGCCGTCATAGGAATAGACCAGTCCGCCACCGTCGGGCATGGTCAGCGTGATGAGACGTCCCGCCGTGTCGTAGCTATAGCTCAAGGGGCCTTCTGGCGTCGTCAGCGTAAGCAACTGCCCTTCGGTATCGTACTCGAAGTCGATGTGCGTGCCGTCGGCCCGCGTGGTGCGGACCTGCCGCCGATCCGCATCGTACGCGTAGACTGTCGTGCTCCCTCCGCCAGGAGGCGCGTATGATGTCAATAAGTCAACCGGCGAGTATGTGAACGCGTGGGCCGGCCGCCCCGGCGGCGTCACCGACACGATATTCCCGTTCGCATCGTAGGCGAAGCGCGAGATCGCCCCGTCTTCCAGTGTTTCCTGCACAACGCGCCCGGCACCGTCATACTCATATCGACGGACGCCGCCCAAAGCGTCCGTGGTGGACGCGAGGTTGCCGGCGTCGTCGTAGCCGAAAGCGGCGGTGCGCGCCTCGCTACCGCTCCCGAACGTGATGGCGGTCAATCGGCCCTGCGCGTCATGCGTATAGATCGTGGGATACAATCCGAGCGATTGCTCCTGGAACACCCGGCCCTTGTCGTCCAGTATTGTGATGTTCTGACGGCCTTCGGGTGTGGTGTCGGTAAATGTCCGGCTGGCCCCGTCGTAGTCGCTAGTATAGGCGCGGCCGTTGACCTGCCACACATCGCTGGCGGTCGTGATGCTGAAGAAATCGGTGGGGTTCGCCAACGACACTTGCCGGTCCGTGTCGAACCGGAGGGTCAGGCCGCCGGGCGTTGAGATGGTCTGCCCGGAAGCCCGCGATACCTGCATGCCCCAAAGCGGGTCAGGGCCGAAGATTACGCTGCCGGTGGCGCCGTCCGGGTAGGTAATCGCATAGCTGCCGTCGGTGCCAATCGTGGCCTGGACCCCGTTCCCGCAGCATGAGGCGTTCGTCAACTTTTTGGCCCCCGTGGCGAGGCGTTCCACCCGGTAGGGTCGCGTCAGACCCGAGGCGGTGGTAACCGTCACGTCGAACTCACCGTCCGAGTCGGAACGGGTCAGTGTCGTTATGCTCCCAGCCGCGTCTTCGTCGGTGACGAGGCGGCCCACTTCGTCGTAGCCAAAGCGGTGGATGCCGCCCCGGGCATCGATAAAGGTTTCCAGGAGGCCGTCGGCGCTGTATGCGCATTGGACGGATTCTCCGGCCGGGTTGGTGATGCCGGCGAGATAGCCGCCCGCGTCCACGGCCAGTTCGGTGCGCTGTCCGTGGGGCGCCACGATGGCCTTTGGATTGCCACTGGCGTCGCGCTCGACGGCGATGACGTTGCCATCTCCGTCCGTAACGGCCGCCAACAGGCCGTTCTCGTCGTAGTCAAAGGCGTACAGCACCGCCCCCGTCAAGGCGTGGCGGGTTTGCAGGTGCTTGCCTCGGGCATTGAAAATGTATACCTCGTCCTTGTCGGGGGCATGGATAACGATGTCGGTCAAACTAAAGGACGCGAGGGGAAACCAAATGTGCCTCACCCGGCAATTCTCGGTGAGGTAGATGCTGCCGTCCTTGCCTGCGGCCACCCGGAATGGTAGGCCATATTCGGTCCCGCCCAATACGGCCTGCGTGGCGGGGCCGCCGTCGCCGCTGCCTACCCTCCCCGCCTGGCCGTTGCCGGCGATGGTGTTGATAATGCCGTCCGGCCCCACCCGCCGAACGCGCCGGCTATTGTACTCCATTGCGATGATATCTCCTTCCGGGGTGACCGCCACGCCCCAGACGTCGCCCATGTTCGACTCCCGGGCCGGGATGCCGTCCGCGCCCAAGGCCCAGCCGCCGTACCACATTCCCGCCACGCGCGTAAGCATGCCGTCCGGTCCGATCCGAAGAACGATGCCCGCCATCTCCCCTTCCGCGACGTACAAGCTGCCATCGGGCCCGATGGCCAAGCCTACGGGGTAGCGAAGGCGCGCGGTCGCCGCGGGAACATTTTCATCGAACCCGGATGTACCCAGGACGCCCGCCACGTTAGTGATGATCCCGTTCGGGTCGACACGCCGAATGCGGTGGTTTTGTCCGGATCCAATGTAGAGGCTGCCGTCGGGGCCAACGGCCAACCCACCTCCGCCAGCATAGGCGGCATCGACAGCCAAGCCCCCGTCGCCGCAAGTTGGGTCTTCAACTTGCGCACAGTTCTTGCCCGAGCCCATGACGGTCGAGACGATGCCATTCGGCGCGACCCGGCGGATCCGGTTGTTATTTGAGTCATCCACATACAGGCTGCCGTCCGGTCCTACCGCCACAAACGCCGCGCCGTGGATCTGGGTTTCCGTCCCCGGCCTTCCGTCGCCGTTAAAACCCGGAAACCCGGTGCCGAGCACGGTGGTTACTATCCCGTCAGGCCCCACTTGGCGGATCCGGTTGTTATATATGTCGGCAATGTAGAGGCTCCCATCGGGGCCGACGGCTAAGCCCATGATGCCGGAGAATGCCGCCTGCGTGGCTGGTCCGCCATCGCCGCTGAAGCCGCATCCGCCGGCACCGGCCACCGTCGTGATGATCGTCCCCAGCCCCGAAGCGCTCTCCCGCCGTCCGTCACCAAAGAAAAGGGTCCGTCCAACGGGATCATAGGCATGATGCATGGTCAGCGACCACGCGCCCAAACCCTGCGCTTGGCCATCCCAAGGCCCGATGGCGCCATTCCATTTATTCCAAAGGGTTACGTCCTCTCGAGTCTTGCTTCCTTCGATGTTCCCGCCTCCGTTGTAGCCAAAATTGCCGGTTTTCTGGTATTCACCACAATAGCGGTAGCCGACTCGCACCGTCACCGGCTGCCGTCCTTGCAGTATTCGCCCGTAAGCGTCCAGCCCGTCCCACACATACGTGTAGGTCTGGTTTGTCAGATCCGTTACCGTTTCCTTGGCCTCGGCGCTCGGCTTCGGACGCGGGGCGGCCTTCAATCGGGACCCTTTGATCGGGGTAGCGACCAATCGTGGTAGTAGTGGAACGCAAGGGTGGTCCCGCTCCACGACGTAGGTGAACAGGCGGCCCGCCACCGCGACCTCCAAGTGAATGCCCACGAGACTGTCCGGCACCTGTGCGCCGCTGAGCGGGATGCGTAGCGAGTAGGCGACACGGTTTCCCGGCACACGGTCGCTCCGGTAGTGCAGTTTGAACGGCGTGCCGGCCACGCCGGCCTCTTCGCCAAGAATCTGGTTCTGGAATTCGACGATCGAGAGGCCGCCCTCACATGGGGAATCCAACGGGAGATTCGGAGCGGGGGTACCGGACGGGTACACAGCGTCCGTCGGAGGACCGAAGGGCCAATTGGCGTCCCACGCCGAGAAATGAGGAATGGCCATGCGCCAGAGGCTGTCGCCAGGCGCGTAAAGCTCGGCGAGCCGCTGCAATTCCGCGTCCGTGACCCCGAGGGCCGCCAACGCATCGACCGAGGCAGCCAGCCCGCTGCCGTCCAAGTCCAAGACCGCCGCCCCGGCTTCCTCGCTCAGGATCTTGACCACCCTTCCACTGTCCGACGCACGCCAAGTACCCATCTGCCGATCATAGTAGCCGAGCGGTACGGCATCGCCCACCTCGGCGCTCAGCCAATTCTCGACATACGCAACCACGGGCGGATCGAACTCGACCGACGCGCCCCCTGCCTTGAGCGCCTCGTCGGCGGTGAACTCCACGCAATACGTGTATGCGCTGTTGGGTGGCAGTTCGGCCGGCATGGCCTTGGTCCCTGCATCGCCCACCGAGTACTCGGTGGCACGCACAGTCAAACTGCTCAATGCCTTCTTAGCTCCCGACTTCAACACCATCTTGGCCTTCGCGCCCTGTGGAAACAGCAGCGTCGCCCGGCGCGTACCGTCTGCGTCGGTGATTTCGCTGCCTTGCGCGACCTGCATGGGTTGGGAGAAATCGACGACCGTGGCCGCGGGATCCAGCGCCACCAGCACGACCTCCGGCACTGGCACGTAGTCACGCCACGGCACCTCTACCGTGCGCCGTACCGGCAAATAGTCTTGCTTGGCGTAGTCGACCGTCAACGGGCCGCCGCCATTGACCGCAAGATCGAATGCGCCATCCTCGCGGGTCAGCGTGCGTCCGAACTCAGGATGCTCGAATATCGTAATCGCCACGCCGGGTATCGGCGCTTCTGCACTGTCAATCACGCGGCCCCGTAGCACCGCCACGCGCCGAGCTTCGATATCCTGGGGGTCCACCCCTGTCTGGATGGGGTGATCTCCGGTGTACAGGAACTCGGTCACGTCGGCCACGTCGGTAGCCGCAGTCGGATCCACCGTTGATGCCACGCTCGCTGGGTCAGGCGGGATTTCCCCCTCGCCCTCGCCTTCCCCTTCGCCTTCGCCTTCGCCCTCGCCTTCACCTTCGCCCTCCCCTTCGCCCTCGCCTTCACCCTCCCCCTCTCCCTCACCCTCACCTTCTCCTTCGCCCTCGCCTTCACCTTCGCCGGCAGCCTGTGGCGTGGCTGTGGCCTGGGCTGCCGCGGAGTAATTCGGGATCTCATCGAACGCAAACGCGGAGTAATAGCAGGTTACGCCGTTCGCCAAACCCGTATCGGTTGCGGTTTCAGCCACACCTTCGTAGACGTTTGTGCCGTCCGTGGGCGTCGCCGGGTAGAGATCGGTCGAACGCTGGACCCTGACGCCCTCAAAGTCGCCATCGCCTGGATTTGCCCAAGCGAGTACAACTTGCGAATCACCCGGCGTCGCCGTGAGGGCCGTAACAAGGCCCGGGGGCGTCGTATCAGGCGGGCAGCCAGTGGTTAGAATGGAAACGGCCAGTAAGGAAAGCGTGAGGGATACTGCGGAGATCTTCATGTGCGGATTCCTCCCCTGTC
>CAZPMT010000134.1:0-15985 GCA_964587655.1 uncultured Nitrospiraceae bacterium | reverse complement strand
GCCTTCTCATCGACGTCTGCGCGAGCGGGGGACGCCGCATCGATATCGAGACCATGAGACGCGGTCTGCCGCTGTGGCACAGCGACCTCCAATGCTCGGGCCCGCACCCCGCCGCGGACCAGCTTCAGAACGGCGGGCTGTTTCGGTGGGTCCCCATGCACGGCTGCGGCAACTTCGGGTATGAACCGTCGTACGTCTTTCGCAGCGGGATGACGGGCGGCAATATCCTCGCCGTCTCCAATCCAAAGGGACTTCTGAATACCGCAGACCCCGGCACGGAAGAACAGGTGACGCGAACGGTCGTTCTCTACAAGAAGATCCGTCCCTACACGCTCGGCGATTTCCACCCCCTCTTTTCGCACAGCGCACGCGAAGAAGATTGGTACGGCTACCAATTCCACCGGCGGGATCTGGATGCCGGATGCGCCGTTGTATTCAGGCGAGAGAAGTGCGCGGAGGCGTTGACACGATTTGTACTCCGAGGGATCGACGCGCAACAGGAATATGAAATTACATTCCAGGATACCGCCGAGACCAAGATCGTCAAGGGAGATGTCCTGCTCTCGTTTGAGATGACCATACCCGATGCGCCCGGTTCGTTGATCCTGTGGTACAAGCCGGCAAAGCCGGCGCACGATCGCACTGCCGCGGGTCATTGAGTTCCAGGACCCAAGATTCTATACTCCAATTGAGCGGGCGCTCAGAGAGGAGTGCGAAATGACGGAGACGACGCAAGGTCTACTGCGGCAGGCCGCCGATGCTTTGAAGGCGGCGGGGGCTCGCGAGGTATTCGTTTTTGGGTCCGTCGCGGACGGGAAAGAGCGAGAAGGTTCCGATATCGACCTGGCCGTCTCTGGATTGCCGCCGGAGCGGTTCTTTGAGGCGATGAGCGACGTCGTGGATATTCTGCAGCGTCCGGTCGACCTTGTGGATCTCGACGAAGCGAACCTGTTTACCGATTACCTTAAGAGAAAAGGGAAGCTTCAGCGTGTCGCTTGATCTGCGAGAAGAAGTTCGAGAGATCTCGGAGTAGTCTTTCATTGGCACGAGGACGAGTGCTATACTGATTTTGCAATTCATGGCGTGCCGGCACGCCTCAGGATGACACACGTCCAAAGGAGGTATTACGTGAAAAAGGCTTTGATTATCGCTGTGGTCTGCATGGCGCTGATTTCCTGCGAGACGCCTGAGGGCGGGGTCATGAACAAGGTCCTGACGGACTGGGGTATCAGGAAGCCGCCCGAGGGACAGGTCTCGGAGACCGATAAGATCTTCGAGCGTCTCGGGCCCGTAGGCGGCGCCGAGATGAAGCGCATGAATACCGAGTCGCAGCACGGCCAGGTCAAGTTTCAGCAGGACGGCGAGCTGAAAGGCAAGTACTACAAGGAAGTGAAGGTTTACGAGAGCTTCTATCCGGTGGAGGTCAAGGCTGTCACGCGCACGGGGGACAATGAGCCCGGGTATGAGGGTTACATCGAGTACGCGTACCGGATGTACCAGAGCTCTCGCAAGGGCGCTGTCGTCGAAGCGGAAGCCGAGAGCGCGAGCATTGCCACCGATACCGCGGGCCGCGACCTGTACCGATATCGTTTCCGGGCCGGCGGCGAATGGGACGGCGCCAAAGGCGAAAAGGCGAAGCGGTAGCCGGGTCGTGCAAGGCCGGTGCATGATGGCGCCGCTGCCGGCAAGCCTTAGTCCTGGACTGATTCGGATGGATCTATTATCATCTCCGATCCGCTTGCCATACGGGGCGGAAGGACAGGAGGGCATGTGATGGCGAGAATACAAAAGGCCATACTGAGCTGCTACGACAAGACCGCCGTCGTGGAACTCGCGAGGGTCCTGCGGGAGTTTGACGTCGAGATCATCAGCACTACGGGGACGCTCAAGGTGTTGCAGGGCGCGGGCATCGAGGCGATGAGCGTCGCCGATTTCACGGGCGTGTCCGAGATGCTTGACGGGCGGGTGAAGTCTTTGCATCCGCGGGTTCACGCGGGCTTGCTGGGTATCCGGGACAACAAGCTGCACGTCGAACAGATGCAGGCGCTCAACTACGCTTGGGTGGATTTGGTGGCGGTGAACCTGCATCCCCTCGACCACGTCATGGAGCAGCCGGGCATCACCGTCGAGGAGGTCATCGAACAGGCGGACATCGGCGGGACCGCCATGATCCGCTCCGCTGCAAAGAACTTCCGTTACGTTACGGTTGTGGTGAATCCCGCGCGTTACACGACCGTGATTCACGAGATGCGGGCGCATGACGGCGAAGTGACGTTTCCGACACGTTACCGGCTTGCGCAGGAGGCGTTCGCGTGTACGGCAGGCTACGACAAAGCGATTTCCGAATACCTCCGGAGATGTGAACCGCCGAAGGAATGACGCATGAACATCCTCGTGATCGGGAGTGGGGGACGCGAACACGCCCTCGTCTGGAAGATCGCACAGAGTCCGCTTGTGGACCGGCTGTACTGCGCTCCGGGCAATGCCGGCATAGCCAAACAGGCGGCGTGCCTCGAAATCGGCGTCATGGAGACCGAAAGGCTTGTCTCGTTCGCCAAAGACAACGATATCGAGCTTACGGTCGTGGCGCCTGAGGATCCGCTGGCTAAGGGGACCGTGGACCGTTTCGCTGAAGCCGGGCTTAAGGCGTTTGGTCCGACGGCCGCGGCCGCGCGACTCGAATCGAGCAAGGTCTTTGCCAAGGAGTTCATGCTGCGTCACGGCATTCCCGCAGCCGGGTATGCGAAGTTCGGCAATGCGGATGACGCCATCGCCCACATTGAGCGGGTGGGCGCGCCGATTGTCGTGAAGGCCGATGGCCTCGCGGTGGGAAAGGGCGTCACGGTTGCATTGGACAAGGAGACGGCAATCAGGGCCGTGCGCGAGGCCATGATCGACAAAGTTTTCGGCGAGGCCGGCTCGATGGTGATCGTCGAGGAGTTCATGGTTGGCGAGGAGGCGTCACTCCTTGCGTTCACCGACGGCAGGTCCGTTGTGCCTATGACATCGAGCCAGGATCATAAGCCCGTATATGACGGCGATACCGGACCGAACACAGGCGGAATGGGGGCTTACTCGCCGGCGCCCGTCCTGACGCCAGCGCTCCTCGAAGAGGCCGTCAAGAGAGTCCTGCGCCCGTGCGTCGAGGGTATGGCGAAGGAAGGCGCGCCGTTCACGGGCTGTCTGTACGCCGGCCTGATGATGACCAAGGCGGGAATGAAGGTTGTCGAGTTCAACAGCCGGTTCGGCGATCCCGAAGCGCAGGTTGTCCTTCCTCAGTTGCGGTCCGACCTCGTTCCCATTCTTATTGCGTGTTGCGACGGCAAACTCGCGGACACGCCCGTCGAATGGAAGCAGGGCGCCTGCGTTACAGTGGCGATGGCTTCCGGCGGTTATCCGAAAAACTACGAGAAGGGCAAGGTCATTACGGGTATCGACGAAGCGGAGCGAGATCCGGACGTAGTGGTGTTCCACGCGGGCACAAAGCAAGAGGGGGCCGCCCTGGTCACGAACGGGGGGCGCGTGCTCAACGTGACGGCCTTCGGACCGGACATCGTTTCGACAATCGAGAAGGCGTACGCGGCGGTCGGCAAGATTCGCTTTGAAAAGGCCCACTACCGGAAAGATATCGGCGCGAAGGCCGTTGCCCGGTTAAGGACTCATTAGCCGTCCGCGAGATTCCGTGCGACCAGGCGGTGGTCCGACAGGCTCTTGGCCTGGAGCAACCCGCGCATGGCTTCTCCCAACACGAACTCGGCGCCATGAGCGCTTCCATTCTGGCAGGACACGATGCCGACGCTGACCCGGGCCTCGGTCGGGAAACTCGGATCGGAGAACGTCGTCGAGCCGACCTCTTCCATGATCTTTCCCGCGTAGCTCATGGCATCGTTCAACGGCGAGTGGGGGAGAATGGCGGCAAAAAGCGTTCCATCGTACCGTGCGAGGACATCGTACGTCCGGCTGTGGTTCCGGAGCGTCATGCCCACTTCGACCAGGAGGTCGTCCATTGAGACCGGACCCAGTTCCTCGTCCAACGGACGGACCTCATCCACATCAAAAACCACGCACGAGACGGGGTAGTTGTACCGGTGCGCCTTTTCGACCTCTTCCTGCAGCCGTTCGAGGAGGTAGCGCCGGTTCCGCAAACCCGTCAGCGAGTCGGCGTACGAGTTGTCCAGGAAGAAGTCGTGCTGGTTCCGCAGCCGATCCTGTTCGAGCTTCTTTGTGAGCGCGGCATCAACGCGAAGCATTACGATGGGAAGGTTGTGAGGCTTCGCAATGTAGTCGGTGGCGCCGAGTTGGAACCCCAGCGAGACGTCCTCCGGGGCCCCCTTGACCGTGACGAACACTACGCAGATCTCCTGCGTCTTCGGGTTTGCCTTGAGGGCCTTGCAGACGTCATATCCGCTCATCTTTGGCAGGCACACGTCGAGCAGGATTAGGTCGATCTTCTCTCGCCCGCAAAGCTCGAGCGCCGCTTCCCCCGAATGTACGGCCATGGCGTCATAGCCGTGTAGCTTCAGTCCCTCACACAATACTTCAGCAGTGTCCACGCAGTCATCGGCAACGCAAACGCGAAATTTATACACTTCTCACACCTATCCCTAGTTTATCCGCTTTCATGTCATCCTTCCCATGACAAGTTTACCTTATTTCCCCCAATTTTGCCAAATGTCCACTGTAAAGTTTCGGGTTCCGGCGTGGCTGGTACCGCGACGTTTCCAACGCCGCAGAGTTTCTGCGCCGTGCAACCGCGATGTTGGAAAATGCTACGTCCCTAAACCGAGGCTTCGAGGCTCTTTAGCCGCTCGCGCACGGAAGCGGCGTATTCAGCTTCCGGGTATTTGTCCAAGTAGGCTTCAAGCAGGCGGCCGGCCTCCTCAGGCCGGCCCAACTGGCGGTTGTAGATCTCGCAAAGACGGTTGGTGACCTGGAGGCTTCTCTCGGGAGATTCGAGGCGCTTGAGGGCCCTGTGGAACCAGGGCGCGGCTTCTTCGGGTTTCGAGAGCATCATGTACGCCTCTCCAATCCGGATATGAACGGTGGGTTCATGAGGGAAGATACGGGCAATGACCATGTACTCGCGCACAGCCCCCTCATAATCGCTCTCGCGCTCAAGGGCCTCAGCAGGCTCGAACCGGGGCTCGAGGGTTTTCGACCGCTCCCCGGGGGCGATCGTGTCGACAAGCAGTTGCGAGAGCAGGGAAACACCCATGGGTCCGTACAGGGCCGCCCCGGAAACGACAAGACCCAGCACCGAAAAGATATAGAAGACCTGGTGGTAGCCCATGTAGGCGCGCAGGAGGTAGATCTCGACCGCGTAGAAGAAGGCGACGGCCACTAACGTGACGGCTTCGATCGCGGGGTTGATATCCTCGTGAAACCGGAAACGCAACCGGAGCGTGTATATGCCCCACCCAAAATACGGGATCAGCATCAACCCCGATACGATCCGCTGCCCCAGTTCCAATAAGTCGAGATCGAACAATCGCTACAAAGTCTCCACTGAGCGGCAAAGCCGCGGCCAAAACGCTCGTGGTAGCCCCTCCCCGTCATTCCCGCGAAAGCGGGAATCCAGGACCGCACGCACGCTGGATTCCCGCTTTCGCGGGAATGACGGGGATTAGTACAGAGCCACCGTCCAGGTGGTATCAAGATCGATACCACCGACCGAACATTCTCTTCGCGCGACATATTAGCCCGTTTCCAAACCGTTGTCTAGTGGACAACACCAAGCTTGGCGAAAAACCGCCCCAAGATTGCACGCAAAACTCGAGAATCCGCCAGAGAACGCGCGGTAATTGGTTTCGTAGACGCGGTGCCGCGGCGTCGAGCACTTGAGCAGTGGCCCCGGCACGCGGTAGAATGCGTGCTATGGCAGATGTTAAGGGTTACGTAGATTACTTCGATATTCTCGGTCTCGACGAGACCGCCAAGCCCGGCGAAGTGCGCAAGAACTACCGTCAGCGGATGAAAGACCTTGTGATGGAGATTGCGCGGGTCGAGATCACCGAGGAGCGCCGGTCGCATTACCTGCTCGAGATGGCGAAGCTCAATGCGGCCTTCTATCTTCTGCGCGAAACCGCGACGCGCGACGCTTACTGGACGCTGCGCGAGGAAATGGTCGCTCTCGAGCAGCGGTGGCGCACAGTTTGTCGTGGCTTGACAAACTGTGAGGCGGCTGACAAGGATTCGCCGGAGGCGGATACGGCTAGGCGTACCTATGACAGCAAGCTTCGACATTTCCTTTCGCGTTACGTCGAGGAGGCCATGCTCGAATCGGGAAGAGACAAGGAATGCGTCGAGGCGAGCAACTGGAATGTGGCGCACGAACGCCACGCTTCGCGCATCCTGCGGCATTACCGGCAGAACCTTTATCAGGAGATCCTGGAACGGCTGCCTTATTACGAAGTGACCGCCCCGAGAATAGATTGGGAAGAGCGGAAGCGGACCGTTGCCGCCGTTCTTGGGGGGAAGGATTAGCGATGGCGCGATCGAGCGAGCATACGGCGGCCGCGAAGGAGGTCGATTTTGAACTGGTCATCGATGCCGTCGCAAAGGCGATACGCGAAGGCGATATCGTGAACTTCCGGTTCCTGTTTTCCCCATTTTCCCCGGCCCGTGAAAGCTCGACGGAATCCTTCGACATGCCGAAGTACGCTTACTTGCTTCCGGGCGATGAGACGGAATCGGATCGGCGGTTCGCGGAGGCGCGCGCGTTGGTGAAACGGCCGCAGACCATCGCTGAGATCAAGAGGGAACTGGAAGCGAACCGTCCGCCGCAACTGCCCTGGGAGCTCATCCTCGAACTCGGCGATAATGCGGTGCGCCTCCGGAAGTATTCCAGTGCGGCGCAGGCCTACGAGCTTCTCCGTGTCCGCGCGCGGATGCAGCGGGAGTTCCTCGATCAGGCGGATGCCGCTCTGGATGCGGGCGACGTGCCGAAAGGCGTCCGCGGTTACATTATCGGCACTGGCCTTGTTTACGACTATGCGGCGTTTCCGGAGCCGTTGCCGATGACGCCGGACTTCCAGACCCGGGCGTTCATGCTCCACGCTGAGTACCCGGCGCGGCCCGAAGACTGTATCGGACTGCGAGAGCCTGGCGCGCTTGTTCAGACCGCGCTGTCGTATTTGTTGCTCGATCCCGAAGCGGCCGCGCGGCTGGATTCGAGGCCGATGGAAATGAAACTCGCGTTCTTGAAGGAACTGGTGCATCAGCGGGACCAGGAGTGGGAGGGCTTCTTGACGCGTCTTCGCGAGGCGGACGCCGCCGCGCGGGAGCTTGCGCAGCGGCTCGAGCAGATGCATGCGGCTTCGGCGCTGGCGGAAGAGATAAATGCCGAGATGGCTTCGACGGATGGGGCGAATGACCCTGGACGAATACCGGCGCTGCTGCTGGGCCATGGGCTTGAAGACGGCGAGTGGTGGCAGTATTTGAAGGAATTGGTCCACAAACATCCGGCGGCGGCGCTGTTGGTCGCGCGGCAGGCGGTCGGCGATTTCGAGATCCTGGTGCCGCGATACGCCGCGGATTCACCCGTCGTTCGGGCGTTGGGGGTTTGATGAGAGAACGGATGTGCCCGCCTCGGTTTGCCGTGTGCCTGAGTCGGAAGTGATGTAATGAGTCTGAGAATAGACCTTCACGTTCATACGCAACTGCACTCGCCGTGCAGTCATATTGATCCCGATCTTTTGATTCGGCAGGCAGTCAAGGCCGGCCTCGACGGTCTCGTGATTACGGAGCACCAGTATCAGTGGCGCGAAGAAGACCTGGCCGCGCTCTGCGACCGATCAGGGGAACCGGGATTCCTGCTGGCCGCAGGGGTCGAGTACTGGTCCTCGCAGGGAGACCTGCTCATCTATGGGTTGACCCATGCGCAAGCGATGGACGTGCAGAAGGGGCTTCCGCTCGAGCAGGTAATTGAGATCGTCCACGAGATCGGCGGGGTTTGCGTGGCGGCGCATCCCACGCGGGCCGGCATGGGTTTTGACCAACGCATAGCGACGATGCCGCTCGATGCGATCGAGGTCCGCAGTGTCAATCTCCTCGAGCACGAGCAACGGCTTGCGATTCAGCTCGCGGACGACCTCGGCTTGCGCAAGGTCGCCAGCAGCGACGCGCATCGGATTGAGGACGTCGGACGGTATGCGACGGCGTTCCTGGACCCCGTTCGCTCGATGAGCGACTTGCAAGTCGCGCTCAAGAGTGGTAGATTTCAAGTAGAGGACGGATTCAAGGCAAGGACGGGCGTGTTTTGAGCAATCCCATTGAGGTAAAGCAGCCGGAGCCGCAGGAACCGAACGCTTCTCAGGAAGTCAAGCGTGAGATCATCGAGTTCGTTAAGATGATCGCTTGGTTCCTGGTGGTCTTTTTCATTGTCAAGACCTATGTTGTCGAGGGCTATGAGGTCCAGGGGCCATCGATGCTGCCGACCCTCCAGGACCGCGAACGCATTCTGGTGCTCAAGCTTCCGCACGTCGCGAGCGAGTTCAGCCTGTTCAGCGGCGTCGAGGCCCTCAAGCCCGGTGATATCGTGGTGTTCGACAGCCCCGTCGAGGCCAACAAACGCTACGTCAAGCGCGTCATAGCCAAAGGTCCCGGAGCCGGTTCAGGGAAAACGGTCGCGGCGCGACAGGTCGGGGCCAGCGATCCTAAAGCCGGTAAAGGCGTGCGTGTCTTGTTTGACAGAGGCACGGTCTATGTCAACAACAAGCGGCTTGACGAGGATTATCTGCCCGCGGCCGCCCATTCCGCCGACGAGCGCTGCGAGGAAGAATATCTTCAGCCGGGGGCTTATTATATTCTTGGGGACAATCGGGGCGTGAGCAAGGACAGCCGCAGTTTCGGCTCCATTGACGACGGGCGCGTCATTGGCCGGGCGGTCCTTTGTTTCTGGCCGCCCAGCCGGATCCGGTTGCTTAAATGAAAACGGTCGTCTTGTCGGACGTCCATCTCGATGTCTGGGAGGAGGGGCGTGAGCGGCGAGCCGACTTCGCGGCCTTCCTGCGCAATCTGGATCCCGCCGTCGCCAGGCTTATCATCCTGGGCGATCTTTTCGATTTCTGGTTCGAGTACGAGCACGTCATTTTTTCAGGTTACTTCGAGGTGTTGCGTGCTCTTGCCGAGCTCCGGGATCGCGGCGTCGAACTCCACCTCGTCTGCGGCAATCACGATTTCTGGGCCGGCCGGTTTCTGCGCGAGGACCTGCGTTTCTTGGTTTATCGCAATCCGGTGGTCATGGATTTCGGAGGCCGCCGCGTCCTGTTCGTTCACGGCGACGGCCTGAACAAGCGGGATTGGGGTTATCGCGTATACAAACGCATCGCTCGCGCCCGGCCCGTGATCTGGGCGTTTCGACGCCTTCATCCCGACCGGGCAATGGGGATTGCACGCTGGGTTTCGCGGAACAGCCGCCGAATGTCCGAGCGCAAGGATCCCGCGAAAGGCTCGGAGGCCCGCGCGTTGCGGGCGTTCGCGGAGGAGACGCTGCGGCGCGGCGAGGCTGACGTGATCATCTGCGGCCATTCGCACGCGCCGGTGTATGAGGAGTTTCCGTCGCCGTCCGGGACGGGTCTCTACATCAACTGCGGCGACTGGATGTACCACCGGGCCCACGTCGAATGGGACGGGAACACGTTTTCTTTCCACCAACAGCAGAACGGCGCGTAGCGTTCCCTCGCGTCACGAGACGGTAACTTGCCGAAGCGCGGCCCCGAGCTCCGACACGGTCTGGAATCGTTCCGTCGCCGCCTTTGCGATGCACTTCATCACGATGCGGTCGAGGTCTTCCGGGATGCCTTGGATAACGGCGCCCGGGGCCGGGGGCATTTCCTGTTGCTGCCGCTCGACTATGTCCGCGCCGGTGAACACGGTCTTTCCGGTCAACATCTCGTGCAGGACCAGACCCATCGAGTAGATATCCGAACGCGCGTCGACGTCGAGCCCGCGCGACTGTTCAGGCGACATGTAGGCGGGTGTCCCCATTATGACGTTCGCCGCGGTGATCCGCGAGGTCTCGGCCTTGGCCAGCCCGAAGTCCGTGAGTTTCACGAGTCCGCCTTTTGCGATAAGGACGTTGTCGGGTTTGATGTCGCGATGGACGATGCCGGCTTTGTGGATGGCGTCGAGGGCGGAACAGGCCTGCATGAAGATGTTGACCGCCTCGCGCGGCGTGAGCCTGCCTTTCTCGCGTATGTGGCGTGCGAGGCTCGATCCCTGAACGTATTCCATTACAATGTGCGCGCGGCCCAGAGTCGCGCTGATATCGTAGATACTGACGATGTTCGGATGATTCACGCGGGCCGCTACCTTCGCTTCGCGCATGAATCGCTGCCTGTATTCGTCCGAACCGTCCATTAGCGTGCCGAGAAACTTCAATGCGACGGGCCGGTCGAGTTGCGTGTCGCGCGCGAGGTACACCACGCCCATGCCGCCCCGTCCGATCTCCTGTTCGAGACGGTAGCGTCCCCCAAGCAGGCCTTCCACCATATGCATGACCTGGGTTCGCTCCGGGTCGTCGTCGGGAGTCCGCGAGGGCGCACCCGGCCCGGGAGTGGCAATCGCGCCCATCGAAATGCGCGACGAGATATTCGTCATTCGCTGGGCCACGTCTTTGTAGGAGACGTCGACGCTCTGGATCTTGTACAGGATTCGCTGCGATTCATCGAGCTTTCCAAGCTGTTCGTACGCGAGCGCGAGCATGTAGAAGTAATCGATGTTTGTTGTCTCGACGCGTTTGCCGGTGAGATGATTGTCGAGGGTTGCCGCGCAATGCTCGTAATCGTGCATCTCGTAGAAGCAGCGTCCGAGCAGCGCCCTCGACGTGTCGAATATCCTGTCCGTCTCACGGATCTTCTGCAGGAGCAGGATGGCCTGCTCGTACTGTTTCAGATGGCACCGGGCCAGGGCGGCGCCGTAGTATTCGCCGGCCTTTTCGTAACACTCTGCGGATCTTTGAGCGTCATTCGTCTTTGCGAAACAGTCGCCGGCCTTGCGGAATTCCCCCGCGCCCGCATAGGCCGTTCCTGCCTCGGCCCAGCGCCCGCGCATCTCATGGAAACGCGCTCCGATCTGATTTGCCTCCCGCGTCTTGCCGGCGTCGCGCATACACTTCGCGGCTTCTTCCAGCTTGCCCGCCTGGACGTACACCTCGCCGGCGCGAACGAGTTGGCCGGCCTCTTGGAACAGTTGCGCGGCGACGTCGTAGCGCTTGGCCTGCTCGAATCGCGCGGCCACCGCCGCCAGCAAGTCCGCTCTCCTTTCCGGAGGCAAGGGCGTGCCGCCGGCGTCCCGCTGAAGAAGATCGAAACAAGCCTCGGCCGCTTTCAGTTGAAGTTCAGGCGCGTCCTGGGCGCCGCGGAAATATCCTGCGAACATCTCGGCCGCCTGAGCGGTTTTTCCGGCCCTCGCGTACGCCGCCGCGGCTTCGGGCAGGTTGCCGAGTTTCTCGTACGCCGTCGCCGCGCGCCGGTGATCGCCTTTCTCTGAAAAGAAACGGGCGGCGGTCGCGTAGTCGCCTTCCTTCATCAGCAACTTTGCGGCCTTGAGCGTGTACCCGGCAAGGGCCCATTCGTTCGCGGCGCGCTTGCGGTCGCCGGCCTTGCGGAACCACTTCGCGGCCTCCTTGTGTTTGTTGAGCGACGCGTACACTTCCGCGAGGCGGTCGTACTGCTTCGCCTTCTTGAGCGGGCCGATGGTCGTGTCGAGATGGCGCGCGGCCTCGATCGCGTCAACGAATTTCGAGTCCGACTTGCCGGGCACGGGAACGTCTTCTACCCCGAGCCAGTCTTCCTTTATGAACAAGCGGCGGATACCCGTCACTACACGGTGCAGTATCTCCATTATCAGGAGAAGAGCGAGAATGATAAAGACGACTTTGAAGATCGTGGGCCGCCAGCCGGTCGTGAGATCAACGTCCAGGTCTTGCTTGATGACCCGGATTGGCCATTCGAGCCACTCGTACCACACCACCTTGGGCAGCGAAGTTATGCTCATTAAGAAACCCTTGGCCGCAAGATCTGAATGCCGCGGCCGGTGATGCTCAGCGTCAGCTTTCCGTCTCTTACTTCGAAGCTGCGGTCGTCCGCGGGATCGCGATAGACGGTTCCGTTCGGTGCGGTCACCTTCGCCAGCGTGTACCGGAGCGGATCGTGGCATTCGTTCACGACCAGGTAGCAGACGGAGGTGTCATCGAGTTGTTTGGCGAGGACGCGGACGCCGTATTGCCCCGATCCCCACGATGGCGCCAACTCGACTTCGGGCTGAACGGGGACGTCCGGCGCGGACAGAACTGGCTGGAGGTCCGCTAACTCGCGAATGAGCTTCAGCAGGTCCGTCCAAAGCTGCGAATCCTTCTCGATGTATGCCGTTCCCCAGTAGAAGATGCCGCGTGCGCCGCGCACGATCGAGTCGTATGCCATGAACCGGCTTTCATCGAGCGTGGGCCGGCGGTTCTTCTTGCGCACTTCCTCGGTCGGATTCTTGTCGAGGTCGGCCCAGCCGAACCCCTGAAGCACCATCCACACCGGTTTTGACGGCGCCGATTCCTGCATGATCGCCGTGTACGCCCCGACCGAGGCCATGGAGCGATCCAGTATGTCCGCGTGGCCGCCCATGAACTCGGGTATCGGATAGATGTCGCAGCCGACGGCATCCGCAGCCGCTGCGATGCGTTTCAGGTCGTCCGGATGGTTCCGGGGCGCGTGGTTCATCCACACGGGATGCCGCGTGTCGAGTTGCTTCAGCAGAGCGTAGCCGTCACGCATCCCGTCACAGAGCTTCTTCGATCTCTCGGAGCATTCGGACAGGTTCAGGCCGGGCCTCGGGGAATCCGCGCCCAGCTTTCGCCAGATCTCATCGGCAATCTGCTCCGATGCGAGGAATTCGCCCCGCTTGAAGAGGGTGTCCGCTTCGGCGCGCCGCGCGCGGAGTTGTTCCGCCAGGGCGGTATCGGTGAGGGCGTCGATCTTCTCGCGTTGAAGGCGCGGCTCTTCGCCGCCTCGCCACCCGAACGGAGTATACCAGCAGTTCCACAGCGCCTCGTCAGGGACCTCCCAAACGAGAAACGCGGGATGCCCGGCGTATGCCGCGACCATCTTGCGCAATTCCTCTTCACGCCGGACCCGATCCTCACTGAGGTCGATGCTCGGCCCCGTGTTCAGCCAAGCGTGCAGGCCGTGTTGTTGCAGACGATCCAGTGACGCGGGTTCGGGGGAAGTATAAACAAGGCTGAATCCCGCGTCGGCAACCTGTTTCAGCACGCCATCGTCTTTGGGATTCTCGTAGATCCCGAGGAGGAACGCGCGCTTTCCGTCCACAACCAGCATCCGATCCTGGGCGATGCTTACTGAGGCGGCGCGCGCCGTCGTGCTTGCAAGCACCCATGCAAGAACGGACACGAAAATGATGAGCACACTTTTCAATAGCATGACACGTCTCCTTGTGAAGTCCAATGACAAGAGGATCGCACAAGAACGGGCCGGCGCGCAATGGCCGCCGGGGCGCCACGATTCGCATATAAGAACAGAGCGAACACTTCTTAGCATTCGATTGGCTCCGTGGCCGCGGCGTCCTCGCCGCGTTTCGGCGCACGTACTTCAACTCAAGCGGTTCTTGATGAAAACGCGGCGAGGACGCCGCGGCCACGGAGCCAATCGGCGCGAGTTCTCTGCTGCGGTCTCAATCCTTACGTGCGGATCTTGAGGGCGCGCATCCCTACTTGCTCGCGAGGACGGCGTCCGGGCGAATGGGCGCAGGCGGCGAGGCCGTCGCGAGATTCTCGATGGTCGCCAGCACGAGACCTGCCGTTCGATCCCACGACCGGCCTTCAGCCAGTTCGCGTCCCCGCGTACCCAACCGCTTGCGCAGCGCCTCGTCCGTTGCGAGCCGCCGCAAGCATCCGGCAAGCTTTCGCGCGTCGCGGCCTTCGTAGAGGAGACCAGTGCGTCCGTCCTGGACGTATTCCGCGGAGACTTCCGTATCCGGGCAGATAACGGGCAGCACGCATGCGCCCATCTCGATCGCCTCGTGCTCCGTGCCGGTCCCGCACATTCCGATCCATGATCGTTGGTAGACCTGCTCGCGCTGAACGGGCGTCAGGGCCCCGCGATAGGTGATGTTCGAGCGGGCCCGGCGTGGTCCGTGACAGCCTACCGCCTCCACTTCGATTGGAATGCCGTCCTTCTTGAGGATCATCAACGCGGCCTTTAGCACCCGCGATGCCTCGCCGAAAAGGGCAAGCGTCGGCTGCGGCGCCCTCGATGCGGGGGAAGGCCGCGGACCGCAGCCGGCGCCGTAAGGTGCCCGCACAATGAATCCCGCCGGGAAACCCGCTTGGATCAGCTTCCGCCGCGCACGTTCGCCTGCGGCGATGACCGGGCCTGGGAGATCCTTGGCCGCGCGAACGCGCGGACTCAGGTCGAACACCAACGGTATCACCGGCGTATTCGTGTGGTCCGCGAGGGACATTGGGCGGTAGGTCACGCAATCGATTATGGCGTCAAACGCCGTGATAGTGCTACGGTTGGCGTGGATTCGATTGAGGAACATCCCGCCCATCACGCCGAATAGCGCGCGTGGTCCCAATCTGGCGATCTGGATGCCGTCGACGAGTTCCATCTCCGGGGCGTGACGCTTCCGGAAGCGCACAAGCGAGTGGGTATGCGAAACGAGCAGGACGTAATGTCCGCAATGCACGAGACGTGAGAACACCTCGTGAACGTAGTGTTCCACAGGTCCCGCTTTCGGGTGCAGCCAGTCCCGCGGGCAGAATACGAGTATCCTTTCCATATGCCAATTCTAACCAAGCACGCTTGAAATCTCAAAGCCGCTTGTCCGGTTTCAGATTTTTTCGGCGGTGGATTTCGACAGTGTCTTAACTTCTTCCGCTCCCTTTCGATTTCGCGATCTCATTGAGGCCGCGTTTGATCAACGCGATAGTCTTGCGGGCCGCGCCGTACTCGTCCCCGTCCTCGGGGCAACTCTCGACGCCCCAGCAACCCGTGTATCCAGCTTCAACCAGAAGGCGCACCGCAGGCGCCAGGTCGACTGACGGGTCGTTGCCGTTTTCATCGAACGAGAATGTCTTGAAATGGGTCGAGCGGGCGTACTTCGCGCACAACTCCCAGCCCCTTTCGCGCATGCCGGGGTCCCAGTTGTGCGTGTCGAAGAGCAATCCAAGTCCTTTGATCGTTTCCATGATTCGGACGACGTTCTCCGGGATCACCGAGGGACCCCAGTGGTTCTCCATCAGGATCTCGATCCCCTTGTCCGCGCCGCGTGCGATGAGGTCGCGATACCCATCCACGATCACCGCCATCACGTCGTCCGGCAGTTCTGCCGGCCCCCCTGCGTCAACGCGCACCTGCGCCGCGCCAAGGATCTCGGCCACGTCGAGCCAGCGATACGCCAGTATGCGGTTCCCTTCGCGCGCGGCGGGATCGGACTCGTAGATGTGCGCTCCGTCTACCGCGATGCAGCCGAACGGCAGGCCCGCCGTATCCGCCGCCTCGCGGACACTCCGCAGATACGCGTCGTCCTGCGCCGTCAGTTTCGCATGTCCCGGATCCCGGCCTGCTTTGATGACGTCGTCCGCGTCGTGTATGGGCGCCAACTGCGCATTCCACGGATCGAGTTGCGTCGCGCCCAGTTCCTTGCAGTCCGCGATGTACTTGAAAATGTCCTGTTTTCCGCTCTGAATCAGCCTGTGGAAGCTGAAACCGCCGATACTGATATCCATAACCAACTCCTCACGTTGTGCAGCGTACTGAGAGGCGCCGACTCATGTCGCGTGCTGAAACCGGAGTATATCAAATCGTGCGCGCAGTCGTAATTGTTTGTTGTCTAAGAGTATGTACGGAAAGTGTCCGCGCCGTTCACATGGGGAATCGCAACCTATCTGGAAGCGCTGGCCATGTAGGTCCGGTTTGTAACCGGACCCTGGAGTTTCTACATTATCATGCTGCGGCCGAGGCCGCCAATCCTT
>CAZPMT010000133.1:0-16009 GCA_964587655.1 uncultured Nitrospiraceae bacterium | reverse complement strand
CCCGCTTCTCATCCTCCCACGCGAAAACTCGACTCCTTACATGCGGATCGGGGCAAAGAACTCGCGCAGATTGGTTCCGTGGCCGCGGCGTCCTCGCCGCGTTTCGGAGCGCATACTTCACGCCAAGCGATCCTTGACGAAAACGCGGCGAGGACGCCGCGGTCACCGAACCGCGTTTTCGAGAGAAGCGCTGGAGGGATTCTTGTATCCTTATTCAGATAATTCCCACCTTGTGCACCCCAAGTCGAAGGTTTTCTCTTGACTTCATTTATCTTGTTGGTGTAGAACGGTTAAAGATTGGACAGGTGGAGAGCGTGTGGTGCACCGAAGCGGGGTTTGTTTTTGCGGTCTCGCATCGGGAAACCGAACGTCATGGAAAGTTTGTTCCGTACCGTGACGCGAGAGGTGTGTGATTCCGCGCACGGGTTTCCCGTGGACCACGATCTCTCGACCCTGTTAGTTTTGGGCCGTCGTGTGAAGGCCCTGAGATAGTGAATGAGTTTGTAAGTCGCGTGGGAGAGCATTAATGCGTGCTTACGTTGTGGCGGCGTGCATAGCATGGCTGGCCTGTTGCTTCAGCGCGGCGTTTGCGGCGCCGGCGGAAGTGAACCCAGCCGATCTCGAGCGTCTATACAACGCGCTTAACGCGCCGAATGCAACCGAGTCGACTCGGCAGTTGCAGACCGAGGAAGGCTTCTTGCGCTTTGTCGCCGCTCCTCCGGGCGCGTATTTCACGACGGGGTTGTCGGGGGCGAAGTCCGCCGCGCCGGAGCTTGTCGCTCAGGCCTTTATCTCGACGAACGTCGGCGCGTTCGCGCGTCCCAGCGTCCGCATGACTTTCAACACGCACCGCGTCAGTTCGGGCGGCGACCAGTCGTTTGTCAAACTTCGGCAGACGTACAACGGGATCCCGGTCGTCGGCGGCATGATAATGGTCCAGACCGACTCCTACGGCCACGCCATCTGCGTTCTCAGCGACGTTCTTCGCGATACGACCTCGCTGGACGACGGTTCCCTTTCCATTACGCCGAGCGTCGGCGTGACCGAAGCGCAAGCGTCCGCGCTGGCGTGGGCCCGGAGCACGTACGGCGGCGACACGGCGGATTACACGTCTACCTCCGGCGAGCGCATGCTCTATGACCCGATCGTGGTCGGGAACGCGGGCTCGATTTCGCTGGTGTGGAAATTCGCAGTCCTGAAGTCATCGCAGCCCCCGGCCTATGAAGTCGTCTTCGTAGACGCGCATTCCGGCCAGGTGGTGTTCCACTATCCACTGATTCACGACGCCCGCAACCGCAAGATCTACGACGGCGAGAACTCTTACACGATCACCGACGAAGGCGGCATCGAGTCCAACGGGAAACTCGTACGAAGTGAAGGCGATCCGCCCACTGGTATCGTCGACGCGGACCTCGCCTATGACTTCTTCGGCGACACGTACGACTTCTATTCCCACGTTCACGAACGCGACAGCATCGACAACAAAGGCCTGCCCATCGTCGGCACCGTTCGCTGGTGCAACCCCTATTTCGGCTGCCCGGTAGAGAATGCCATGTATGTGACGAGATCGCCTTATTCTGACCTCATCGAACGGTTTCTCGGCATCAGCCCGGACCATATGTACTTCGGAGATGGTTATGCCTCGGCCGACGACGTTGTGGCCCATGAGCTGACGCACGGCGTGACCTCGTATGAATCCGATCTCATCTATGAGTATCAGTCCGGGGCGCTCAACGAGTCCTTTTCGGATATGTGGGGCGAGTGGATCGATCTGACGAACGGCCGCGGCAACGACACGCCCGCGGTGCGCTGGCTCTTGGGCGAGGACGTGCCCGGCGGCGCTATTCGCAACATGAAGAACCCGCCCGAGTTCGGGCACCCCGACCGGGTCGGCAGCCCTTACTACTTCTACGGATCCTGGGACAACGGCGGCGTACACACCAACAGCGGCGTCACGAACAAGCTGTGCTATCTCCTCACCGACGGCGACAGTTTCAACGGTTACACGATAACGGGGATGGGCATCGAGAAGACAGCGAAGCTCTTCTACGAACTGCAGGTGAACTTGCTCACCGAGGCCTCCGACTTCAACGACGTGTACAATGCGCTTAGCCAGGCCACAATCAATCAGGGCTACAATTTTAACGAACGAGCTAACGTTGGCGCGGCGGCGCGCGCAGTCGAGATCGCGCCTGACACGAGCGACGAGTTGATCAAATCGTTTCGGGCGATCCCGACGGTCGACAATCTCGGGCGGCCGGTTATCTCGCTGACGTGGAATAACCCGACCACGAGATTCTTCAAGCGGGTCATCGTCACGCGCGACACGAAAGGTTACCAGACGGTCCCGACCGAGGGCATGGAGATCTACCGGGGCACCGCCGAGAAGTTCCTGGATACAGCCGTCGTGGCCGGTACGGAATACTTTTACACGATATTCGCTCAGTTGGCGGTCGGCTTCCCCAATCAGCGTTTCACGCGCGCGGTGGCGGGCACAACGCCGGCTGACTTCCTCACGGAGGCGTTCGCTCCGGGATCGACCACACCGCCGAGTGCGGCTAATCCGTTTGATCTGTCCATGACGCAGATTCTCTTCTCGCCTGTCGGGACGCCGGACGCGTCCGTCGGTCAGTCTCCCACGGTCGGGAATTACTATTCCGTATATAACGTCCAGGTCACGAAGAACATTTCCGAGCTTCCAGTGGCGAGGCAGGACGAGAATGGCGGTTCGTACGCGCTCCCGCTGAGCCGGAACCAAATCGTGCAGGCCATGCTGATTGCGCCGTTCCCGTTCTTCGGCGTACGCTATGACAGTCTGTATCTGGCGGCAAACGGCTACATAGCCTTCCGGAATGTAGATGAGTTCAGCGAGGAGAACCTGGTTCCTTCCTTGGCCTCGCATTTCGCGATCCCGCGGATCTCCTTCCTATTCTCCGACCTCGCCCCGAACGCGTTCGGCGAGGCATGGGCGCGTTTCCTGGACGACAAGGCGGTGATTACGTTTGAGAACATTCCAGAGATGGACTGGATCATCGATCCGCCCGCGCTCAATCCGAACACGGTGCAGGTCGAGCTCTTCTTCAGCGGCCACATCCGGTTCACGTACCTGAGTTGCACGGCGCACAACGTGATTGTCGGCTTGTCAGACGGACAGGGAATGCCCGAGGATCCCGCGTTGCTGTTCCCCGGCCTGCAACATGTGCGGATATCGTCGAACCTGTCGGACTTCCCGCAAGGCGTGAGCGCCATGACGATCGAGCCAATCGCAGTGCAGAAAGCGGATGTTGGGGAAGAGGTCGTATTCGTCGCCAAGACGCGCGTGCCGGCCGGCCCCGGCGTTCCGGTTCTCTCCGCCGAATGGAACGGGCCGGGCGAAGATGCGCTGTACACGGGCACACCTCCGGCAACGCAGGCGCCGTTCGCGGATAATCACGACGGCACCGGCACGTTCCGCTGGCAGACGGGGCCGATGGACTACGGGATGTACGTGGTTCGCATCGTCGCGACGCTCGGCAACATGACGGCGTACCAGGACGTGAATCTTGCGGTCGGAATCACGGAACCCCTGCCCACGGCCACTGACGTGGTATTGAAGACCAACAATCCCCTCGAGGACCCGCGGCGCGACCGTCCGGTGGACGATGACGCGCAGCTTATCGTGGCCTACAACTACGGGCATCCGGGCGAATTCCTCCAGCCGGGGCTTTTCGCCGAAGGCCCCACGCAGATCCTGTGGTTCAAGAACAACGCCCTGATTCCCGCGTTCAACAACCTGAAGGTGGTGTCGCCGGACGTCACGAAGCCGAATGAAACGTGGTTCTACGTGGTCACTCCGCGCACGGTTTCAGGGTTGTACGGCTACCCGATCGAGGGCATGTCGCAGACGTCCCCGGTCGTGACGATTCTGTCATTGCCGCGGATCTTCAACGTGGTCCTTCCCGAGGACGTCCCCGCTGGGGCGCCTGAAGGCGTTTCGATTCCCAACTTGCCGGCGGCGTCCGGCCCCGCGACGGGCGACACCACTGTTGTGATCCTCGGCAAGCGGCTAAGCAATCCCGTCTCGATCACCTTCGGAGGCATCGACGCGCAGTCGTTCCGCTCGATCAGCCAATACCGGATCGAGGCCGCGACGCCGGCGCACGCCCCGTCTTTCGTCACGGGCGGCCTCCCGATACCGGAAGACGTCGTGGTTGTCACGGCTGCGGGACCCACGACAATGCAGGAAGCGTTTACCTTCGTCGATACCGGCAGTTCCGTCTTGAAAGCCGACGTCAATCACGACGGCAAGGTCGACGCGGTTGACGTCCAGCTCGTTATTAACGCGGTCCTGGAGCTTTCCAAAAGCCAGGTCGATGCGGACGTGAACCTCGACGGAAAGATCAACGCCGCGGACCTCCAGGTGGTGATTAACAAAGCGATTGGAAACTAGATCCTCGAATCAGTCTCATTGCTCCCCGTTGCGCCGTTCAGGTCAACACAGTTTGTCGGGGTTTGACAAACTGTGGGGAGTGTTCTTAGACGCGATGCGGACGGCGCCGGGAATTCAGTCATGACGGGATTTCTTTGCCTGGTCAGTCTTGTGCTCGGGACTGCGGCGCCCGCGGGGCAGATCGCCTACCTTTCAGGGACCGAACAAGAAGATCAATGCGTCTGCATCGTCGACGTGCAGTCGGGGGCAGTGTCGAAGGCCGGTACTGGCGCCCTTGACGGGCGTCCCGTTTGGTCGTCGGACGGCTCCAAGCTCGCGTTCTCCTCGAAACAGCCGGAAGGACTTGGCATTTGCATCGCGACTCCCGCCCGTATGTCGGTCCATAATACGGGCGATGGGAGCGAACCCCGCAGGCTCACTCACGCGCGGAAATGGAACCGGAATCCGCGCTGGTCGCCGGACGGTTCGTTGCTCGTCTACGAGGCGAGCGACGGAGACGGGTTTGATCACCAGATAATGGTCCACACAGTTTGTCAAACCACGACAAACTGTGACGTGAAGGCGGGGACGGAGTCCGCATGGGCCGGCGGGAAAACCGGTCTGATGCGGCCCGTGTGGCTGCCCAACCTGCGGATATTTGATCTTCTTCCTCCCGCGAAGGATCTGGCTTGGCAGAACGCGCAGGGACAGGTTGTGGGAACGTACGAACCGCGAGGAGACAGTCCGGTCTTCCTCGCGTTGGGACTCACCGGTGAAAGAGGCAGGTACACGACGACGCTCCTCCTCGGCGCACTCGAGGCGATTGCGCCGCTCGTGCCCGGCGACAACTACGTCGAGTGGGCGGCCGAGCCGAGTCCCGACGGACGTAACATCGCATTTGAATCCAACGACGGTGGAGACCGCGAGATCTTCGTGGCGTCGAAAAGCGCTTTGCGCGACGTAACGAATCACCGGGCCGCCGACTGGAATCCGGTATGGTCGCCGGACAGTGAATGGCTGGCCTTCGAGTCCTTCCGCGACGGGAGACGCGGCCTCTATCGCGTGCACGCTGCCACCGCGCGGGTGTCGCCGGTAGCCACGGACGCCGTGTCCGATAATTGGTCTCCGTCTTGGTCCCCTGATGGCAAGTGGATCGCGTTCGTCTCCAACCGAACGGGTAACAGTGAGATCTTCATAGCCGATCCCGCAGGCGAGGAAGTGAAGCAGATCACGAACCATCCGGGACTCGACCTTGCGCCGGCCTGGCGCCCGGAGGTCAAGCGATGAGGACGCAAACACGGTACAGGGGAGGTGCATGGCGCCTGTCCCTGGTATTGCTCGTCGCTTTTGTCCCGCCGGCCTTCGCGCGGCAACCCGATGGAACGCTCGGCCTGATCCGTACTCCGAACAACGGCATTCCCGCAATCGCGTTGCCCGGAACGGTCTTCGACGTCGTGCTTGCGGCACAGGGGACCATGCGCTTGTCGGGCGCAGGCATCTCATATGACCTCGCGACGGAATGGACGCCGCTTCCGGGCGGTTCGGTTCGAGGGCAGTGTACAGTTCCGGCGGAAACGCCGCCGGGGACTTATTCGCTGGAGGCCGCCGCCGGTGATCAAACGGATCGGAATGATCGAGCCGTGTTCGTACGTGAGTCCTTTCCCGAATCCTACGTGCTGGCTCAATTGACGGACACGCACGTCGGATCCGATCGGGCCAAACGGAGTCCGAGCGAGATCCTTCGGGACGCCCTGAACGTCCTCAACGGTTCCGAGGCCGCGCTTGTGTTGATCACGGGCGACCTTACGGACGGCGGCGAGGCCGCGCAATTCCAGGAGTTCCTGAAGGCGCTCGACATCTCGAACCTTCCGACGTTTGTCTGTCCGGGCAACCACGATCGGCAAGGACTGAATTACGAGAACTACTTCGGATCGAACTGCTACATGTATTGGTTCGGACGGGACGGGTATCTTTCTTTCGATACGAAGGACTTCATGACGGCGGACGAATTGGACTCGCAGGATGCGGACCTCGAGGTCTACCGGCGCTTGATCAAGCCCGCGCGGTGGTCCATCGGCTTCACGCACCGCTACGAGCCCGACATGGGTATGCGCAGTCAGATCGCCCTCTTTGTCGATGACCCGCTGGATCACCTCATTATGGGGCACTGGCATCGCTCGAACGACGACGGCGAGAAGAAGGTGCCCTGGGGAACGACGATCCTGACCGTGACCGCGGCAACCGTGGACGGTTTCGCGCGCCTGTTCGACGTCTCCCCGAAGGGCGTGAAGCCGCGGCCCCCGCAACGCATCGTGAGCGTAGAATAGCGTCGAAAATGAATGACCGCGAACCTCATTACGCCGGCCTTCCCCGCGACCAACTGCCCACGAGGGCGCGGAACCCGGTGCACGTGGTTCTGGACAATCTCCGTAGCGCATACAACGTCGGCTCGATCTTCCGCACGTCCGACGCGGCGTCCGTCGAGCACATTCACCTCTGCGGCATGTCGGCCCATCCCCCGCACCGCAAGATCGAGAAAACGTCCTTGGGCGCCTTCGAATATGTGCCGTGGACGTACTACGAACGCACGTCGGACGCCTTGGACCGTCTGCGCGAAAAGGGGATCCCCATCGCCGCGGTCGAGACCACGGAAAACGCCGTGCCGCACACGCTGTTTCAGTGGCCGAGACCGGTGGCCGTCGTTTTCGGAAATGAAGTGACGGGCATCAATGAGAAGACCCTTGGCCGGTGTGACGCTGTCGTCTGCATTCCCATGCACGGCTACAAGAACAGCATCAACGTGGCCACGGCTTTCGGCGTGATACTGTATGAGATCGTGCGCCAGTGGGAAGCGCAAGCGTAGCGCCCGGCGCCGTCTCGATAGCATCGAATGCAACTCTAGCGCGACACAGGAGATTGACGAGACATGATGTCCGATGCGCCGCGGAAGGTTCGCCCGGCTTGGCAATGCGCTCTGGTGCTCGTGCTCGTCCTTGCCGGAACGTTATTGAACGGATGCACCACGCGGCGCACTGAGCGCATTTCCATCGCACCTTCCCGGGGCGTCCCCTCCATCTGGCCGATCGCTGACGCGGACATCCGCATTACTTCCCGCTTCGGTGATCGCGCGGCCTCTCAGAACGGAGGCTTCCATTCGCACCGTGGGATTGACATCGCAGCCCCGAAGGGGACGCCGGTGATCGCGACCGCGGACGGGAGGGTTACTTGCGCGGAGTATAACAAGGGCGGCTACGGGAAGCTTGTGAAGATCGCGCACGCGGGCGGCATCGAGACGTGGTACGCGCACCTGAATTCGCTCGACGTAAAAGAGGACAGAAGGGTCGGCCAGGGAAAGCGTATCGGCCGCGTCGGCAAGACGGGCAGGACCACCGGCTTCCACGTCCATTACGAGGTCCACGTCGACGGCGCCCCCGTGGATCCGCGCCGTTTCCTCCCCTCCGAGCGGTGACTAACAGGGCGTTCGCCGGATTATCTCTTGACAGATCCAGCAAACCGCTGAGATCCGCGCCCCTCTGAAGAGCCCCGTGTAACTTCTCTTGGATTCATCTGTATTATCGGAGGCGAGCTTCTGCCGCAGTTATCGGAAATCCGCAAGGGCAAAACCCCCTCTGGGACCTTTGGGAGGGAGAGCGGAGGGTTCAAAGACGGCGCAGGCTACAGCCCGAACCCGTAGTTTGGCGAGTCGCATAGTGGGTCCGGTACGTGCCGGGATCCGCCTTGTGCTGGCATTAGGTTGGATCCTTATCTGTTACCTTATGCTCCAGGGCGTAACGGCGGTCCGTGTCTTCTCTAAGCCCCTATCCGCCCGGCTCCGCAAGGCCGTGGTGTTTATATGGATCACGGGATCTCGCCGGCTCATGGGCATGCGGGTCATTGTGAACGGCGTTCCGCCGAAGCCTCCGTACTTTCTCGTGACGAATCACCTCGCGTGGCTCGATTTCTACGGCGTGTGCGGCCTGCTGGACGCCGTGGGCATCGTGGAAGATCCCATCCGGCGCGTCCCGCTTATTGGCGCGCTGATGTCCGCTTTGGATCCGATATTTGTCCGGCGCGTCAAAGAAGACACCGCGCGCGTGAAGGCCCTCATGGTTCAGGCCGTCAAAGAAGGACGCAGTCTCCTTATGGCGCCGGAAACCCCGGAGACAACGATTCTTCGCGGGAGCGGCGTGCGCATGTTCCGCGGAGGGCTTCTCGACGCGGCCATCACCGCAGGCAAGCCCGTTCACTACATGAGCATCACGTACAGGACCCCGCAAGGGTATCCGCCCCCGTCGAAGGCGATGATCTTCGGACCTAACCCTTATCTGCCCACGCCCGACGGCAAGATCCCGGAATCGGAACGGGCAATGTATGAACGGCAGACGTTCCTACAGCACTTGATGAAGCTCTTCGCGCTGCCGCATTTCGACTTCATCGTCACGTTCGGGCCGGATCCCATTTCCGGAACGGACCGGATTGAACTTGCCAACAAACTGCACGAGGCGGTGACAGCCATATTCACACCCATCGAGTAGAAGAGAAGGAGAGAAATGGCAGGGGTCGAGATAATAGAGGTCATAAAACGAAGTCAGTTGAAAGAATTCGTCTGTTTCCCGATGCGACTCTACGCGGACTGCCCGAACTATGTGCCGCCGCTCATCGCGGATGAGATGGACACCTTCTCGCGAGATCGCAATCCTCTCTACGAGACGGCCGACGCGAAGGTTTTCCTCGCGGTCAGGGGATCCGAGACCGTCGGGCGTATTGCGGGAATCATCAGTCACACGGCGAACCGGAAGTTCGGCACGAAGAACGTCCGGTTCGGCTGGTTCGATTCGATAGACGACCATGCCGTGGCCGAAGCGTTGTTTGACGCGGTCGAGCGTTGGGGCAAGTCACAAGGCATGGAGACCATCACGGGGCCGCAGGGATTTAACCAGTTTGCCAAGGTCGGAATGCTTACCGAAGGCTTCGAGTGCCTTGCGACGATGGCTACGTACTACAACTACCCGTATTACAACGATCTTGTCACGCGATATGGTTTTGTCAAGGACATCGACTACCTCGAGTACCTCATTCGAGACGTATCCAGTCAAGAGTTGCCCCCGCATCTGGTCGCGGTTGCCGAGAAGATCCGGCGCCGCGGTCATTTCCGCGTTCTGAGTTTCCCCAAAAAGAAAGACATGATCAAGCGGGCCAATGATATCTTCGATCTCCTGCAAGACACCTACGCCGAACTCTATGGAGTTACGCCCCTCACGCCTGCCCAGCGGGCGTACTACGTCAAGAAGTTCTTCCCCTTCCTGCATGAAGCGCTTGTGAAGGTCGCCGTGAATGATCGCGGCGAGATGGTCGGGTTCTTCATCGCCATGCCGAATCTTTCGCAAGCCCTGCGGAAGGCGCGCGGACGCCTGTTTCCTTTTGGCTTCATTCATCTCTGGCGCGCTGCGCGCGGCGGGACCAAAGTCCTGGACTTGTGTCTAGCGGGCGTCCGAAAACATTCCAGGGGCCGCGGGGTCGACCTTCTCATGGCGACCGAGTTGAAGAAGACCGTTCTTGAGATGGGATTCGAGCAGGCTGAAGCCTATCCCGAACTCGAAACGAATCACGCGGTTCAGGCAGAATGGAAACCGTTTGACAGCGTCCAACACAAGCGCCGGCGCGTCTACAAGAAGGTAATAGGCCGCAAGGACGCCTTCGCCGTCGCCCAAGGTTGAGGGAGGCTGCTATGGATCACATCCGTGCGAACCGCGAGTTCATGAAGTCCCTGTTCGGCTCGATGGCCGGAGGCGCTTCGGATCAGAGCAAAGGGCTCGCCGAACCGCCGCTTGAACTGCCATATCCGGCTGGGTCCGAGTTGATCTCTTTGCCGAAGCCGGACAAGTCATTGCTGTCCAGGAATGACCTGTATGAATGTATCGAAACGCGGGCAAGCCGGCGGCGATGGAGCAAGGAGCCGCTTTCGCTGGCGGAGATAGCGTTCCTTCTTTGGGCCACGCAGGGCGTCAAGGAGGTTCTGGGCGACGGCTATGCTACGATGCGAACCGTTCCATCCGGCGGGGCGCGCCATCCGTTCGAGACCTACGTCGTGGCGAGCCATGTCGAGGGCATTCTTCCCGGAGTGTACCGGTATCTGCCCCTCTCGCATAAACTCGTGTTCCTCTTTGCTCCGCCCGATATGCGGGAACACGTGATGCAGGCGACGTTCGGCCAGCGGTTCGTGGCGGACGCCCCCGTGGTTTTCATGTGGAGTTGCCTTCCGTATCGCGGCGAATGGCGATACACGATCGCCGCGCACAAGTTGATGCTGCTGGACGCGGGGCACGTGTGCCAGAATCTCTATCTGGCGTGCGAGGCCATCGGCGCGGGCACGTGCGCCGTGGGCGCGTACGATCAGGGTTCCGTCGACGCTTTCCTCAAGCTCGACGGGCATGACGAATTCGTGGTGTACCTTGCCCCGGTTGGAAAAGCGGCCCGCTCCTGACGTCCGCTACGGCGCGAGGACGACTTTGAGTTCACGCTTCCTTCTTGAGCCGTTCGACGCACTCGATCAGACTCGCGCAGATGTACTCGTTGTCCTCGTCCGACATGGCGGGATGGCACGGCACGCAGAACAAGCGCAGGCCGATGTTCTCCGAAAGCGGCAACGATTGCCCCGGCGTGCGGTCACGCAGGAACTTGCGGTGCGTGTACACGGGCGGGTTCGCGACAAGGAACCGGACGCCGAATTCCTCGTCCATCATCTTCATAATCCTGTCGCGCTTCTCTCCGGCCCACTCGTTGCATACGAGACACGTGTACAGGTAATAGGTGTGAAGGCAGTCCGGCGCTTCGCAGGGGAGGATGATTTCCGGAACGTCCAAGAGCAGTTCCGTGCGCCGCTTTGCGATCCGCCGGCGTGACGCAATAAAGCCGTCGAGTTTCTTCAACTGCACCATACCCACGGCCGCCTGGATCTTGTTCATCACATAAGAGGAACCCCAACCGTCCAGTTCGAATCCGTAGAAGCGCGTCGACCGGCAGAAGGCGGCAACGTCATCGTCGTCCGTCGTGAGCATGCCTCCCTCGCCGAGCGTGACCATGTTCTTCATCATGTGGAACGAGAAGACCGTCATCAGGCCTTTCTTGCCCAGCTTCTCGCCTTTGTACTCGCCGCCGCACGCCCGCGCCGCATCGCCGATGACGGCCAGCGGCCCATGTTTCTCGTGCGGATAGCGCCGCGCAAGTTCGTAGAAATCGTCGAGCGGCGCCGCGAGACCGTTCATGTGCACCGGAAAGATCGCGCGGGTCCTCGGCGTGATGCGCTTCTCGACGTCATTCGGATCGAGCTGGAACGTCCTCGGATTCACCTCGCCCCACACGATCTGTCCGCCGGCTCCGACCACCGCCAATGGAGACGCGGCGAAATTCACCGCAGGGACGATCACCTCGTCGCCCGGCTCCAGATTGAGGTAGCGCATGGCCGTGTCAAGGCCGGGGCCGGCGCTGTTGAACGCCACGGCGTGCTTCGTGCCGACGTACGCCGCAAAAGCTGCCTCGAAGTCCCTGATGTACGTCCCCCCGAAACCACGGCTTATTTCCATCGAGTCCCGCATCGCCGCGACGGCCGCCTCGATCTCATCCTCCCCGTAAACGCTGCCGAGCATCGGCTCGCCCTCCCAGAGGGTCTTCGGCTTGCCACGGCTGAATATCTTCTGACGCTGCTCCTTCGCGATCATTGAGACTGTTTCCTCCAACGGCGGGTTATGGGCCCGCCTGATTCCGGCAACTCATTCGGTTGAGATCAATAACGTGGCCGCGGCGTCCTCGCCGCGTTCTTGTCAAGAACCGCTTGAGGCAAGGTGCTTCCGCCGAAACGCGGCGAGGACGCCGCGGCTACACTAGCTGAAAGGGTCCATGCGCTCGATGGTCTGCTCGCGGCCCGGACCGACGCTGACGGTTGCCACCGGTACGCCCACAAGCTCCTCGAGACGCGTCAAGTAGGCGCGTGCGTTGGCCGGAAGCTCGTCCCATTTCGTGCTCTTCGAAATATCTTCCTTCCAGCCCGGTACGTCTTCGTAGATGGGTATTGCGCGATTGAGCAAGGCGGTGTCGGCGGGAAACTCCCGCGTCCTCTTGCCATCGATCTCGTAGGCGGTGCAGATCCGCACGGGCTCGACGCCGCCCAGCACGTCCGGCTTTGTGACGACGAGGTGCGTTGCGCCGTTGATCCTGGCGGCGCGGCGAAGCAGCACGCAATCGAGCCAGCCGCACCGCCGCGGACGCCCGGTCGTAGCGCCGTATTCCTGGCCCTTCTCGCGTAGCCGGGCGCCGAGGTCGTCGAGGAGTTCCGTCGGGAAGGGACCTTCGCCGACGCGCGTCGTGTATGCCTTGACGATGCCGATGACGCCCTTCACCTTCGTGACGCCGAGTCCCGCCCCCGAGCAAGCGCCCGCAGCCACCGTGGTTGAACTCGTCACGTACGGGAACGTGCCGTGGTCGATGTCCAGCATCGTGCCCTGCGCGCCCTCGCACACCACGCACTTGTTCGCCTCGATTGCCTCGTGGAGCATCGCGACCGTATCCTCGGCGAACGGACGCAGCCGTTCCGCGTATCCACGATACTCGTCGTACGTGTATTTGAAATCGAGCGGCGGCTCATCGAACAGCTTGGTCAAGATCATGTTCTTGTATTCGAGGATGGCGGAAAGCTTGTCGCGGAAGACCTCCGCGTTGAGCAGATCACATAGCCGAATGCCGAACCGGTCGGCCTTGTCGGCATAGGCCGGGCCGACCCCGCGTCCGGTGGTGCCGATGCGATTCTTGCCGCGGAACCGCTCTTGGACCTTATCCAGGAGCCGGTGATAGGGCATGATGATGTGGGCGGTATGCGAGATAAAGAGCCGCCCCGGCAACGTGTGTCCCGCGGCCTCGAGCGCGTCGATCTCCTGGATCAGCACCGCCGGATCCAAGACCGTCCCGTTGCCGATGGCGCACACTTTGCCGCCGTGGAGAATGCCGCTCGGGATCAGGTGCAGTACCGTCTGCTTACCGTCGACGACCACTGTGTGCCCGGCGTTGTTTCCGCCCTGATGGCGCACGACAAGGTCCGCATAGCGCGTCAGGTAGTCGACGACCTTTCCCTTGCCTTCATCTCCCCACTGCATTCCGACGATCACATACGCGGGCATGGCGACGCTATCCTTTTCCTACAGCCTACCCAAGATCAGGCGGCATCACGCCGGCCTTGCGCAACGCGGCTTCCTGGATCTGCTGCGAACGTACGACGAACCCCTGCTGCAACTCCGCGAGCGTCTCGGAAACAAACCCCTGCTCCTTCGGCGTTAGGTTCCCTTTCGTCTTTTCGCGGAGCATCATAATCATGTCGATAAGATACTTGGCCTCCTGCAAGTCAACGATGACTTCCTTGGCGTCCTTCGGCGCCATGACGCCCAGAGCAACCATGGCTTGCATCGTCAAACCCGAGACCAGCGCTTCGAATGAAGCGCTCTCGGGCTGTGCCTCCTCGGCCACCGCCTGGTCCGCCTTTTCCTTAGGCTGACTCTCGGCAGTCTTCTTGGCCTCTTCCTGTTCGCGCTGGACCTTTGCTTTCCAGTCTTCGTCCACAAAGATCTTCGGCTCTTCACCTGACATGAGCTCTTCTCCCTGTGCTTATCCGGCTGCAGACCGTAAGAAAAGACATCCTACGGTCTACAGCCTACAGCCTCAACAACTCTCTCGTCGCCCGCTACTTGTTCTTATGACGATTGGCGCGACGTTTCTTTTTTCTCTTGTGCTTCGCGATCTTCGCGCGCCGGACCTTGCGTCCACCCGCCATGCGCTTTTCTCCTTTGCTTTCTTCTCGCCCGAGGCGCGGCCTCAGGCATCTGCCAGCCAATGCCCATCCGGCATCGGATAATTCCAAAGTTCATCATCGTGGAAATACAACGCAATCTCACGCCGGGCGGTCTCGATCGAGTCCGACGCATGCACGAGGTTGTTCCGCGTGTTCAACCCGAAGTCGCCGCGGATTGTGCCGACGTCCGCCTTGCGGCAATCCGTCGCGCCGTTGATCTTCCGTACAGCGTTCACAGCATCCTGCCCTTCCCACACCATCTCAAGCGTCGGACCGGACGTGATGAATCCGAGCAACGGCCGAAAGAACGGCTTTCCAGCGTGCTCCGCGTAGTGCTTCTCGGCGAGTTCGACCGGGATGATCTGCATCTTCAGCCCAACCAACCGAAGCCCCTTCGCCTCGTACCGGCCGATGATCTCGCCGCACAGGCGGCGTCCTACCGCGTCCGGCTTGATCATGACGAATGTGCGCTCGACCACTTATCTTCCTCTCGGCGCCTGTCCCGGCGCATACTGCTCCCGTCTCCGACACCGGGGACCCGCCTCGTGCAAAACGTGCCGCGTGAGAGCGCCCTGTGCGGATGCCTCATGCAACCCACGGCCACGGGACGAACGGAGTATAGCAAATGACCGGATTTCCGTGCAACGTGCAGAGTTGGCCGCGCCACCTCGCCGTCGAGACAAATCCCATTTTGGTTAGGCGCCTCAGTCTCTAACGCTTCGCAGCAGAAGATGGTGCCGCTTCGTCCTCCGATCTCGGAGCTTTCAGCGGCTCGACGGCGGCGCTTGCTAGAGTCTGGTCCGCGATCTCAAAAACGGCGAGACGGCACCTTTTTACATCTTCGAAGCGTGTGGCTCTTCTGCGAAGCTCAGGCCAAGGCCCCGAATCGTCACCGCAGATTACATAGCGCGTTTGGTTTTCGCGCAGGTGTCTGTCAAGTTGGCTGGGGTTCTTTGCCTCTTGCGCACTCATGAACGCGATGCTTCTGAGGCCGACAGGCTGCCCGAGGCGTCCGATCATGGGGTATCTCTGTTGGGTCACCGAATACAGGCTTACCGGTGCGCTATTGTTGCTTAGCGCTTCGCCCAGCAAAGTCCCCCGGGCGGCGCCCCATTCACCGTAGATATTGTCGTCCTGGTTGATGGCCCGCAAGGTGCGAAGCGGCGTCCGCCAACCGCCTGCGCTCCACAGCGGATGGGTTCTGGTGAAAGCTGTGTATGCGTTTCTTTGAGCGACTCTCGAGAGGGCGTAGCCGGATTCACCGACGGCGAAGATCAGGCATACGGCGAGCCAGCCGCCTGCAATCCATCGCAATCTGGGGCGGGCGAGCATGTGGGTCACCGCAACGACAAGACAGGGCAATCCTAGACCTTGAATCCAAACGACGTATTTGGACCACCAGGCGCCCGGCGTACACAGGAACACAATTGCAGTAAAACCGAAGAGATAGGGAAGAAGCAGCAGAACATTTCCCCTTGGTCTGTGTTTCCTGAAGTACGCAACGACGGCGCACATAAGGAGCCCCGCTAAGGCGGGAAGGGAGCCTATCGGCCAGGTGAAGCCAAGGCCCCCCCTTCTTGCGGCAAAGTCCGGAAGGCTATTGAGCCAGTTCCTGAACGACATTCCCTGCAGCCAGGTATAGGCTATCTGCTTGTGCAGTGGCCACGGCCGCATTTCGGCCGGCGTGTTCCAGTAGAGGTTTGACTTAAAGAGGGTGTAGATCTGCCATTACCGCTAAAATCAATAATTAACTAGTTATGTGGACT
>CAZPMT010000132.1:0-16158 GCA_964587655.1 uncultured Nitrospiraceae bacterium | reverse complement strand
ATTTTATGAACGTTTCAACGCAAGAAACTGAAAAGTTCACAGGCTCTGAGGCCTCCGAAGTGGCCGTCTCCTGCCTTGTGCCGCCAGTCCCGGGCGCGCGCGATTCCGTGCTGGACTGCGTCTTCGCCGCCGTCGGCTCGAACTCAAACGTGCTTGCAGCCGTGATCTCTTTCGTGGCAAAGGGCCGGGACATGTAGCGCCAGCCGCCGTACACGAGCGCGGAGATCAGGATCGCCGCCAGCGCGATCCCCGTAACGACCTTCGTGGCGCTTGCGCCTACTATCGCCGCGCCGCTCAGCGCAAGCGAGGCCGAGGGCTTCCACGCAACGGGCGACACCGCCACGGCGCCCATAACGCGCGCGGCACGCGACCGATCATTTTTCTTCGCTGACCAGTCGTCGCCCAGCGCATCAATCAATCGCCGGCCCAGGTCATCCCGCGCCCGTTGCAACCGTTTCGCCGCCGCGTCGGTAGAGATGCCCAGAAGGCGCGCGATCTCGCGCCGGCGCTTGCTTCTGAAATAATAGAGTACGAGTATCTCCCGGTGGTCCGGGTCGAGCCGCGCCAGTTGCCCCCAAATCGCTCGATGCAATTCGTCACGCGCCGGATTCGGCAGGCTCGACGCCTCGGCCAATTCCTCGGCGCGGTATGCCGCCTCCCTCCCACGCTTCCGAACCCAATCGATCGAGGCATTGCGCGCCACCTGGAACAGCCATGCCCCCACGCTCTTCTCCGACGAAAGACGGTCCAGCCACTGAAAAAGCCGGACAAACGTCTCCTGAACGATGTCCTCCGCGTCCACCGCGTTGCCCACGTGCGAGTACGCAACCCCATAGACCATCCCCCCATACCGGTCCACAAGCACGCGGAACGCATCCGCGTTTCCCCGCAGAACCTTCCGAATAACGCCTCGATCCGTCCGTATCATCTCAAGCATGGCCTAACCTCCTCTACATAATAGACGGTCGGCCCGGAAAAAGCAGGACACTAGAAGCTATCCCAAGACCGACGCCCCTGTGGAAACACCCATGCGTGCCACCCACATCGTAGTTCCCGCGCAGGGGGACTTCCAAGAACGCCCCTACGGAAAAAGGACCTCGAGCAGGCTGGCAACGGGCGATGACGCCGTGCTAGTATCCACCGCATTCCGTGTCAGGGATCGTTTGCTGGAAGGAGTCATTGATGGATTTCGAGGATCTCGAAGGCGTCATAGGCAAGTCGTCAAAGGGCAGAAAAGCATCCGGTCGCTCCTCAGCCGGGATGACGTTGAAGGAGCGGTTTCGGCGAACGATGTTCTTTCAGGAGACGCCGCTTCGTCCTAATTTTGAGTTCGGCTATTGGGAAGAGACGCTGAGGATCTGGCATAAGCAGGGGTTGCCGAGAAAGATCAAGGATGAGGGCGCCGCGTATGACTATTTCGGCATCGAGAGTTGGGATATGGTGAACGCCAACTCGAGCCCGTTCCCGTTGTTCGAGAGTGTCACACTTGAAGAGACGGACGATTACATCACGACCCGCGATGGGTACGGTTGCGTGGCGCGGATCAACAAGCACGGGAACAAGTCGATACCGCACTTTATAGAATTCCCGATCAAGGATCGCGCCACGTGGGAACCGTTCAAAGCGGCGCTTGACCCGGAGGACCCTCGGCGTTATGAGTCACTGAACAAGTCGGTCGCGGCGCTGAGATCGAGCACGAAACCCGTGGGCGTGTTCGGCGGGAGCATGGTAGGCGTGGCGCGGAACCTTATCGGGTTCCAAGGCATCGCGATCATGCAGTATGAGGATCCGGATCTGCTGATTGAGATCATTGACGCTCTCGGCGCGTGCGCGTTGGGCGTTCTCGAACGGGTCTTGCCGAAGATCCAGGTCGATTTCTGCATGGGCTGGGAGGATATCTGCTTCAATATGGGATGCATCGTGTCGCCGGATTTCTTCCGTAGCGCGGCGGGACCGTGGTACCGGCGGATCGCCGATCTCCTGGTCATGCACGGGTGCTGCGTCTACACGACGGATACAGACGGCAACATCATGCCCATCGTCGATACGTTTGTCGACAACGGCCTGAACACGATGTTCCCCGTAGAGGTCCATGGCGGAAGCGATCCGTGCGCACTACGCGAGAGGTTCGGGAAACGTGTCCGCATATGGGGCGGTTTCGACAAGATGAAGCTGCTCGAATCCAAGAAAGCCATCGACAAGGAACTCAAGCGTTTGCTACCGTACGTGGAGCAAGGCGGATTTATCCCAGGCGTGGACCATCGCGTTCAGGCCGATGTGCCATTGAAGAATTACATTCATTATCTGGACCGGAAACGCGAGATGTTTCGCCTCGGTGGAGTGCCAAAATACTAGTGTATTGACGCATGCTGACGGCAACCTATGCGACGTGGCAAGGAGAACGACCCTGTCATTGCGAGGAGGGCTTCCAGCCCGACGAAGCAATCTCCAGGGATTTCTAAGCGGGTCATGAGATTGCTTCGTCGGGCTGGAAGCCCTCCTCGCAATGACATTCAGAGTTAAAGATAGGTCGGCTTAGTTATGAGTCACTACACTGGCTCGCGGGAGTTTGTATATGCAGACAATGACAAGCATTGAGCGAATTGGGAACATACTCCGCAGAAGACCCGTGGATCGAATTGGCGTTTTCGAGCACTTCTGGGGCGACACACATAAGAAGTGGAGCGGTGAAGGTCATATCGGGGCAGAGGAGCCGCTCGAGGATCACTTCGGGTTCGATTTGCAGCTTTGCTGGCCGCTCAATCTTGTCGCGCGGATGGACGTTCAACCTGAAACTATCGAAGAGACTGATGAAACGATCCTGCAGCGGGACGGAAATTTCGCGGTGTTGCGCCGGCACAAGCTGCATGATTCGACGCCGGAGCACGTCGATTTTCTCGTGAAGGATCGCGCGGACTGGGAAGAGCATATCAAGCCATATCTGACGCCGGACCGTGCGCGGATCAATTTCGAGGCGTACCGGAACGCGCGCAAGCTCGCGGCGGAAAAGCAGCGGTTCTATTGCTGGTGCGGCGTGAACGTGTTCGAGTGCATGCACCCGGTGTGCGGACATCAGCAGATGCTGACGGGCACGTTGACGGATCCGGACTGGATCAAAGACATGGTTCGGACGTACGCCCAGTTGACCGTCGATCTGCAGGAGATCCTTTTTGCCGAGGAGGGTCTGCCCGACGGCGCGTGGTTCTACGAGGATATGGGGCTCAAGGCGCGTCCGTTCATCTCGTTGGATATGTATCGCGAGATCATCCAGCCGGGGCACAGCCTGACGATACAGTCTTGCAAGAGCAAGGGGCTCCCTGTGATAATGCATTCCTGTGGTTTTGTCGAGCCTCTTGTTCCGGGAATGATGGAGGCAGGCATCGATTGCCTCCAAGTCATCGAGGTCAAGGCGGGCATGGACTTGCTGCGCTTGCACCGGAACTATGGGGATCGGTTATCATTCATGGGCGGCATCGACGTTCGGAAGCTGTACACGAATGACAAACGGGTCATCGACGAGGAGTTGTCCACGAAGATCCCGGTCGTTATGAAAAACTTCGGCTATGTGCTACACTCGGACCACTCGATACCGGACCAGGTCGAGTATGAGACGTACAGGCACTTTGTCAACAGGGCTTTGGAACTGGGCGCGTACAATGGGGCGGCATCGAAGAAACGCCCCTGTAAACGCAAGTCGTGAAGAAAGAAGGAGAAAACGTGATGGCAGACTTGTTGGGACAGATTGCGGTTTGCATCGAACGGGGCAAGGTCAACGCGTCCTCGCCCTATCCCCCGGACATGAAGGGACAGGACGGCGCGGATGAACTCGTGAAGCAGGCGCTGGACTCCGGCGCCGCGCCGGATGACATCCTGGCCAAGGGACTGATCATCGGCATGGGGCGCATCGGGCAGAAGTTCAGCGAGAACAAGGTTTTTGTGCCGGACCTGCTGATGGCCGCGAAGGCCATGTCCGCGGGCATGGCTCACCTGAAGCCGTTCTTTGAATCCGGACAGGCGCATCACAAGGGCACGTTCATCGTGGGCACGGTGCAGGGCGACCTGCATGATATCGGCAAGAACCTTGTCGCCATGGTGATTGAAGGCGGCGGATGGAAGGTCGTCGACCTCGGCGTGGACGTCTCCGCGGAGAAGTTCCTCAACGCGGTGAAGGCAAACCCGGGTTCCGTCGTCGGTCTGAGCGCGCTTCTCACCACCACGATGATCAACATGGAGAAGACCGTGAAGCTCGTGAAGGGCGAAGTGCCCGGCACGAAGGTCCTCGTGGGCGGCGCGCCGCTTACCGCTGATTTCGCCAAGAAGATCGGCGCGGATTCGTACTCGCCCGATCCACAGGGTGCGCTGAATTTCCTGAACGCGGCATCGTAGCCGTTTCACCCATACCGCCGGCTCACATGACGTCTTTCTTCGCGGTTGTCCGAGGGCGTCCGCGAAGAGAGGCTTTTTTTTGAGGGCGCGATGCGCATGAAAGATGTAACGATGGGACACGATGCGAGGACTGACGCGATGAACAGCATTCGACGGGATCTCGAGACGAAGCGAATCCTTGTTTCGGACGGCGCCTGGGGGACGTTTCTGGCAGAGAAGGGCCTCAAGCCCGGCGAGTGCCCGGAGCTCTGGAACGTGACGCACCACGATGCGGTCGCCGACATCGCGCGGAGCTATCTCGAAGCGGGCTCGGACATGATCTCGACGAACAGTTTCGGCGGCACTCGGTTCAAGCTTGCACATTTCGGGCTCGCGGACCGCGCCGCGGAATTGAACGAAGCCGCCGCGGCGCTCACGCGCAAGGTCGTAGGTTCGGACAAACATGTGTTCGCCTCGGTGGGTCCGACGGGCAAGATCTTGATGATGGGCGATGTGACGGAAGAGGAGATCTACGACGCCTTCGCCGAGCAAGCCGTTGCCCTCGAAAAGGGCGGCGCCGACGCCTGTTGCATCGAGACGTTCACGGCGTTGGATGAAGCGTGTCTTGCCGTTCGCGCCGCTAAGGACAACACCTCACTCGAAGTCATTTGCACGTTCACGTTCGACAAACTGGCCGACGGCTCGTACCGCACGATGATGGGCGTGTCGCCCGCGGAAATGGCCGTGACGATCCTCGAAGCGGGGGCCGGCATTATCGGCACGAACTGCGGCCAAGGCTCCGAGGGCATGATCCAGATCGTGCGCGAACTCCGCGCGGCCGCCGCGGATGCCCCAATCATTGTGCAAGCCAACGCGGGCCTTCCCGTTCGCGTGAACGACGCCGACACCTTCCCGGAAACTCCGGAGATGATGGCCGCACGCGTCCCGGACCTAATCGCCGCGGGCGCAAACATCATAGGCGGGTGCTGCGGGACAACGCCCGACCACATTCGTGAGATCGTACGGGCAACTCGTGGCCTTGTCTAGAAGCTATCCCAAAACCGACGTCCCTGTGGAAGTACCCATGCGTGCCACCCACATCGTCATTCCCGCGCAGGCGGGAATCCAGCGGGGAAAGAAGCAAAGGCCCGAATGCATGCTGGATTCCCGCCTGCGCGGGAATGACGATGTGGGGCGTTGTTCCTAACGTCTTCGCCAATTCCACAGATCTGCGAGGAGTTCTTGGGATAGCTTCTAGCAACGAAAGGCTGCGCTTCCTTTACCCTCGTTGCGTCGTGCCCGTGCGCTCTGAGCCGCAACGTCAGCTCCTGAAACGCAATTCGTCATCTTGACTCCGGCGCTTTGCGTTTGCTACGATCTTATTGTTCGACTGTGGGGGTGTAGCTCAGTTGGGAGAGCGCGGCGTTCGCAACGCCGAGGTCGACGGTTCGATCCCGTTCACCTCCACCATATGAACCCCCAATAAGACGCGGCTTTCTCGACGTTTCCCCCTTTGGCCTATCCCGCTCACAAACAACCGCAAGTCCGCCCGCTTTGTCCACACTTACCTTGCGCCTGGATGCGAAATCGAGTAAGCCTGAATCGCGATCCGTTTCGGTGTGATACGATAAGCGCATGCGTCGGGCGAAGGATTCCAGGGCCTGGCGACAATATAACGTTGGACAGGTTGAACGCTTGTGAACGAAATCGAGCGGCGATGGCTTGAGCGCGGAATGCGCGACGCGGTGCTGGCCGGTGACGAAGCTGCGTGGAAGGTTCTGTATGAAAGCTGCTTCGGTCGTTTGTTTGCCGGTGTGTATTACCGTGCCGGGCGTGACCGGCAGATGGCCGAGGAGATCGTTCAGGAAGCATGGCTGGTGGCGGTAAGGCGCATTCGGCATTTTGATCCTGAAAAGGGCACATTTGAACAGTGGATGTGCGGCATCGCTGAGAATCTCCTCAGGAATCAGCGGCGCCGCTGGTGGCAGCGTGGGAGACGCGAAGTCGCCATCGACTTCGACGCCTCCGATGCGCGCCCGCCGGGCAATATCGCGGCGGCGGAACAGGTTTCGCTCGCCATGGCGTGTCTTTCGGAGCAATACCAAGGCCTGCTGCGCGCCAAGTATGAAGAATGCCTGTCAGTCGCGGAGATTGCCAATCGATTGGATGCTACTCCGAAAGCGATAGAGTCGATGCTGACTCGTGCGCGGACGGCATTCCGTAAGGCTTACGGTGACATTTCAAAGGAACGCTGACTCAGTGTGCTTCTTCACGAAGAGAGTGTGGCGCGTGAGATACGGCGGCTTGGCGCTGAAGGCATTTCGAGGATGTTATTATGAGCAATCAAGATGATGACGAACCGCTGTTGGGTGAGTTGGGTGTATTGCCTGACGAAGCGTTTTCGCTTCCGCAGGCGTCGCCGGAGTTTCGTGCCGAGTTGTTGACGCAAACGAGCAAGGTCTTGCGCGGCCGGACACGGCGGCGGCAGGCGCTCGCGGCATGCGTCGTGTGCTTGACTTACACGGCAGGCATCGCCACGGTCCTGCTTTGGCGCGGAACCCCGGCTGAAACACCGGCGAGTGGTTCCGTGAATGAGCCTGCCAAGGCTCTGCAAACGGAACTAAAGTCACCTCTCGATGACGACCCGCGGGCATTGCTTGCCCGGGTGCCGGATGTGTCCAGAACGGAACAAATCGGCCTGCTGACGAAGGCAGGAGACCTCTATCTTACTCAAAGAAACGACGTCGAACGCGCTCTCTATTGTTACCGGCAAGTACTGGAACTGTCATCAATGGAACGGCCCATTCGCGTGGACCGGAACGATACGTGGCTGCTTTCTTCGTTGAAATCGGCGCGAATCAAGGAGACAACCAATGAGAAGAGCTCTTCCTAATGCGGCTATAGCGCTAATGTTCATCTTGGCGGCTGCGGCGATCGCGCAGGATCTCCCTGGGACGCCGCCTCAAGGGGTGGTCGCGACACCGCCTGCCCCCGAGCCGCAACCGTTGCCGCCTCCGAGTAAGCCTACTGAACCTGCGGCCCCTCAGGAACCGCTTCCGCCGCTTCCTCCCGCACCTGCACCCGGTGGCGTTAGCGGAGCAACGCAGCCCGAACCACATCCCGGACCACCGCCCGGATCGGCGTTTCAGTCCCAGCCGTCCGGGGGCTACGGCGGCGGTATGGGGGGCTACGGCGGCAGCGCTACTGGCGTATCCGGGGGGTATGGCGGCGGCGGTACGGGTGTATCCGGGGGCTACGGCGGTGGCGGTGTGGGCGGCTATGGCTCTCGGTTTGGAGGAGGGTTTGGGGTATGGTATGGGGATCCGCAATTGCCGTCCTCGGAGGATCGCGGGAGGGTGGGAGGTGCAGACCCGTTAGATTTACTGAGACGGCTGCAAGGGCCTGGGCGCATGTTGACAGAACCAGGATCGCCTCCCTTTGGTATGCGGACGGAACCGCCCGTGCGCCTCGAAGAGATGATTGGCGGGGCGCTTGGCAACAATCCCGACATCAAGGTCGCTGAAGCCAGGCTTCGCGAGGCCGAGGCCGCGCTCATGCAAGCGCGGCAGCGAATCGTGAGAGAGGTTACCCGAATGTTTGAGGAGCGGGCAAAGCTCGAATCGGATTTGCAGGCCGCACGAGATGCGATTCGCAGGAATGAGGAGGGGCATGGTCCTGAGCAAGAGAGGCAGGAAATCGAGCGGAACCTGCGAAATCTCGACGGCGAGTTGAGCGACGCCCATGCTGAAATCCGTTATCTTCTCGGAATTCCTCCAGGCGAACCTCAACGAGGCGAACCGCCCCCGCGACGCCATCAGAGACCTATTGACTCGTCGTTGCGTCCGCCTATCCCGGAACGTTACCGAAAGATGCTGGATGCCGCACAGAGAATAACGATGGAGGTCACGCAGGCAATGCCGTTGCAAGAGGTGCTGCAACCTGTGCCGCAGGCCTTGAAAATAAGTCTTGTCCTCTCTAGCACGTCCGGCATGTGGGACATAGTAATGCCGGCAATGTCTTTCTCGGACGTCACGTGCGAAGAGCTTATGACGGCTGTCGCCGAATCCACAGGTAACAAGATCTGTTTTGTGTTCAGAGATTACGGTATCCTCGTTGCGGAAACCGAACAGGCCAAGATGATACCCGGCGCAACCATTCCACCGTACATCCCGTACCACGGACCGTCCGTCGAATCCGAACCGACTCCTCCAACAACCGAAGCGGCAAGGTAGCCGACTGGTTGACTGAACCGCTCTGCGTGTCTGGATTCCCGGCCGCGTGACGGGATATTCTGACCCCGCCACGGGACAGCCGCAGAACCATTGCGGGAAGCCTCCGCGCGGTCTTGCTAAGCCCCCGCGAGTCAGACACCTTGTGGCTGTCGCCCGAAGGCAATCTACAAGACACCGCAAGATGAAGAGACGCTCTGGCAAATCGGCATGAATCCAGATTGACCTTTCTATCGCTCCTGCCCTCGTAAGTGATTGCTGTGTGACGAGTACAGATCTTCTGGGGCCTTGTTTCTTTCGCTCATGCTTGGCATCTGAATGGATAACTTGACAAAGATGACCATGTATGGTATATATCAACAAGCTAAACATGAGCATACTGGTAAGTACACTCGTGATTGTGCCTGCCCCGGACATTACACAGAAGGAAAAAAGAGAGGAACGTATGGGAACAGCTACTGTGGCCACAAATTTTCAAGACGCCCAATAAGGTCCTCCTCAAGCCGCTGCGTGCACGCTTGCGTTCAAAGGTCCGGCTCTTAGCAACGTCAACCGGGGCAACGCTCCTGTTCTCAACACGGGCAATACGCGGCAGGCCGACTGGACAGAGGAAGAGGTATGGGTTATATTCGGCGTGACGACGTTCCCTACCACCAGTTTGAAGAGAAGCATCATGAAGAGTACGGAATCTACATTACAGGCGGCGGGATTTGATGCCCGCGGTCCGCGCCTGATGGGAGGCCAGCGATGACGTGGGAAGGGTATTTCTGCCTGGTCACGGTCGGCCTGGTCTTTTGGGGATTGGTGGCTAATCGTGCGCCTGACGCATTGCTGCTTGGGGCGGTAATCCTGGTTATGCTGGTGGGAATCGTCACACCGGAAGAGGCATTCTTAGGGTTCGCCAATCCCGAGATGCTGACCGTGGCGGCGTTGTTTGTGGTGGCGGCGGCACTGCGTGAAACCGGCGTACTGGATACGGTTGGCCGTTGGGTGTTCGGCCGCGCGCGATCGGAACGCTCGGCGCTGTTGCGCATGTCGGCGTCCGTCACGGGCATGTCCGCTTTCTTGAATAACACGCCCATCGTGGCGATGTTCATTCCGATTGTCACCGGGTGGTGTAAGAAGAATCAAGTGGCGCCCTCGCGGCTCCTTATGCCGCTCTCCTTCCTTACCATCCTGGGAGGCACATGCACGCTGATCGGCACCAGCACCAACCTCGTCGTTAACGGCCTCATGCGCCAAGCCTCCGAAGCCAATCCGATCTTCCACGAATCGCTTCGGCCCATGACGTTGTTCGAGATGGCCTATCTCGGGATTCCTTACGCGGTCGTGGGGATTGCGTATTTGATCTTCGTGGGCCGCCATCTACTGCCAGATCGCAAAGACTTCTTCGAGCAACTGCGCGAGTCATCGCGCGAGTACCTCGTCAACCTCGAGGTTAAACCCGGTTGCCGCCTCGTGAACCAGACTGTCGAGGATGCGGGACTTCGCCGTTTGCCAGGGTTGTTCCTCGTCGAGATTACGCGCGACCAACAGATCCTCTCTCCGGTTCCCCCTAACCAGGTGCTCAATGCGGGCGATATCCTCACGTTCACCGGGATCGCCGCCAACATCGTCGACCTGGAGAAGATCCCAGGCCTGGTGCCGGTCGGAGGGGAAGGTTACGAGACCGGCGCGGTCGGCAAGCGCGGCCGCGTGCTGTGCGAAGCCGTGGTGTCGGGAACGTCGCCCTGCGTCGGCAAGACCGTTCGCAGTGCAAACTTCCGCGCGGCATACAACGCGGCCATCATCGCCGTGCATCGCGGAGGCGAACGCCTCGAGGGCAAAGTGGGCGACATCGCCCTGCGGCCGGGCGACACGCTGCTGCTTCAGACCGACCCGCATTTTCAGCGAGTACACCGCAACGACCCGGATTTCCTTTTGGTGAGCGGCGTGGATGATTCCCGTCCCGTCCGCTCCGACAAGACCGTAATCGCGGCCATCCTGCTGGTGGCGCTGATCGCGCTCATGGCGACGGGCGTCGTCCGCACGGTTACGGCGGCGTTTCTCATCGCGGGCTTGATGGTCCTGACTCGCTGCATTTCCGCAGCCGACGCCCGGCAAGGCATCGACTGGCAGACATTGATAACCATCGGAAGCGCGTTCGGCCTTGGTAAGGCGCTCGTGAACTCCGGGTGCGTCGAGTTCGTGGCCCAGGCCGTCGTCAGTCATGCCAGTCTACTCGGTCCGTTTTTCGTGCTGGGAGGCGTGTACGTCATCACCGCCGTGGCCACGGAGATCATCACCAATAACGCCGCGGCTGCCCTCGTTTTCCCGTTCGCCATCGGCATCGCCTCGCATTTGGGTGTGAATCCACGTCCCTTCGCGATCGCCGTGGCGTTCGCGGCGTCCGCCAGCTTCATAACGCCCATCGGGTATCAAACCAACCTGATGGTCTACGCCGCGGGCGGCTACCGGTTCACCGACTACGTTCGCGTCGGCCTCCCGCTCGCCATTCTACTGGCTATATGCGCGCAGATCCTGATCCCGGTCTTCTGGCCTCTTTGATAACGCGTCCGACTGCGAGGCGTTGAGGCGACGTAGGACGCGCGCCGTCAGGCGATGGAATTTGCGATGTCAGAGGTCCTCGGTGTTCCCGCGTGCCTTGGACATCTTTCGGCGGATGCGATCGACGCGGCGCTGGAACGCTTGTATTTGGAGAGACTCGAACTCGTCGGCGATCTCGAGGGCGGCGCGGGTTTCGAGATACTGAATGGCCTCCTCGCACATTTTATGAGCCGCGGGAAGGTTCCGCATGCGGTGTTCGTAGAGCTTGGCGAGTTCGTGGCGTCCAAGGATATCCGACGGGAACTCGCGGACCATCAACTCCCATGCCTCGGCCATGTGCGGCCAGTCTTGCGCGCGTTTGCAGGCGAACGCCAGGAGCTCGATACACTGGCGTCGTACGGAGTCTTCGGTTTCCGTTTCGAGAAGTTTGCGGGCATGGGCGGTCGCGTCCGCATAGCGTTTCTGCCGGAAGTGGAGGCGGATTACGGAGAGCCGGTCCTCCGCGTGCTCGAATCCCTCGCCGCAAGGGGCCTCGAGACATTGCGACAACAGCGCCGTCAGCGCCGCCAGCGAAAGCACGTCCATGCGGTGGTGGTAGAACACGCGCTTCAGCGCGCGGGCGTCGCGCGACCGGAGATAGTCGAACCAGATCTGCGGTATCTCGGCGCTTGGCACGTCACCGTGGCGTTCGAGACCAAGGACCGCGCGCTCGACGTTGCTCAGGCTGCAATCCTTGAGGCGCAGTTTCCAGATCCGCCGCACGGCGTGGATCAGATCGAAGTGCAGCGCGCCGTCGAGTCTGAACGGTATCCGGTTCGAGACGAATCGCGTGCGCAAGAGCGGCACGTCGAAGCTCTTTCCGTTAAAGCTGACGACCGATTCGCGCCTCGCGAAGAGACCGTCGAGATATTGCAGCATCGCCTCTTCTTCGTCGAAGTCCCGCATGAAACACTGTTCGAGCCGGAACACGCCGCCGTCGAAGTATCCGACGCCGATGAGAAACGCCATGGTTCCGGTTCCGCCGGAAAGGCCCGTCGTTTCCGTATCGATGAAGCACGCGGTGGCCGGGTCGAACTCCTCGAGGTCGGCGTCGCATGCCGTGAGCGCGATGTGCTCCGGGATGCTTTCGAGTACGGAGCCGATCTCGACGCCGCCCTGTCGCGTCGCGAGCGGAAACTCGCTTCGGACGAGATAGAAGCGGCCCGACTCGTTCTCGATCACCTCGCCGGGAACGAACTTGTCGATGTCGAAATCGCCGGCCTGGCGGCGCTGTTCAAGCGCCTCGCGTTTGCGGACAAACTCGGATCCGGTCATGAGGCTCTTGTTTGCGAGGAGTTGCCTGATCTTGTCAGCGTCTTCCGCCACCGCCTACTCCTTGCGCGCCAATAGCGCGAGTTTCAGCGCGCCGTTCTTTCCGTGCTGTCCGATCTCGAGCGCCGGCCCGACGCAACTCGGACATCCTTCCTTGCACGCGCATTGTTTCAGTAACGAGATGGCCGCGTCCAGCAGGCGGTTGTGATGGGTGTAGAGTTTGCTGCTGAAGCCGACACCGCCCGGATAGATCTCATAGAGATAAATGGTGGGCCGGTCCGAAAACGGAGCGCGCAACATCGCGTGTGCTCGGATATCCATTACGTCGCACAGGACCTGTACCGGGGCAACCTGCCGCAACGTGTTGGCAAGGGCGTGGAGCGACTCGCCCAGTTCTTTCTCGCCGAGTTCGGAGCGCTCGGCGGCGTCTTCCGCGAACTCGATCCAGTAGGCCGAAGTGTGCATGGTGCTCTCGGGCAAATGGATCTCTCCCCAGCCGACGTTCTCGTGCGAACCGAACTTGATCTTCTTGTACATGGTCGGGAGCCACGTCACGCTGAGTTCCCCGCAGCACTTGTCGGCCTGGGCCAGCCGCTCGTGGTTGTCAACGTTGATAACTTTGAGATCCACCTTGGTCTGCGCGTCCGTGTAGTAATCCACCGCCACGGGTCGCGCGTACGCCTTGCGATCGTCGAGGTCCAGTTTCTCGATCGTGTATTGAGCGGTCTGGTGAAGGTAGACGGCGTTCTCATAGACCTCGACGGGCGCCGCGAACAAATCGATCTCGCCGATCACGCGCCCGTTGTCGGACACGTCGAGGATCACGACGTTGCCCGGGGCCGCGGTGCGCAAGCTGATGTCCTCAGCGGGATACTTGTCGGCGCACCAGTGCCACTTGTCCTTGACGTGCCGTAGGATCCGGTTCTCTTCGAGGTACTGAAGGATCTCGCGCGTTGAGGCCGCGTCGAGTCCGAAGGATTCGCCGTCCCTAAACGGCAGTTCGAATGCGGCGCACTTGAGATGACTTGTGACGATGATTAGGTTGTTGGGGTCCACGACGCCGCTCTCCGGCGGCTGGCCGAAGAAGTACTCGGGATTGCTGATGATGTATTGGTCGAGCGGCGAACTCGAAGCGATGAGTATGACGAGAGACACGGTGGTGCGCCTGCCTGCGCGTCCGGCCTGCTGCCACGTGCTGGCGACGTTTCCGGGATAACCGGTCATGATGCACACGTCGAGCGAGCCGATGTCGATGCCCAGCTCGAGTGCGTTCGTGCTGACCACGGTCATAATCTCGCCTTCGCGCAACCCCTTCTCGATGGCGCGGCGTTCCGTCGGCAGATAGCCGCCGCGGTATCCGCGCACGAGGTCGTCGTTCTTGCCGAGTTTGCGGACGGCTTCTTTCAGATAAGTAGTCAGGATCTCGACGCGCAGCCGGCTTCGCGCGAACACGATGGATTGTATGTCGCGCGACAGGAGTTGCGTGGCGATGCGCGACGCCTCTTTGACGGAGGACCTTCGGATGCCGAGTTCGGCGTTGACGACGGGGGGATTGAAGAAGAGGAAGTGGCGTTGACCGGTCGGCGCGCCGTTGTTGTCGATCAAGCATACGGGCTTCTCGATTATGCGCTCTGCGAGCTCCTGTGGGTTGTTGATCGTCGCGCTGCAACAGATAAACAGCGGGTCGGACTTGTAGAACGCGCAGATGCGTTTCAACCGCCGGATGACGTTGGCGAGGTGGCTGCCGAACACGCCGCGATAGTGGTGAATCTCGTCGATGACGATGAATTCGAGGTTCTCGAACAGCCGGATCCATATCGTGTGATGCGGGAGGATGCCCGCGTGCAGCATGTCGGGATTCGTGACCACGATGTGGCCAGCGCTGCGCACGGCCTTCCGCGCCGACGCCGGCGTGTCGCCGTCGAACGTGTACGTGCCGATCTTTACTTCGAGGCCGTCTATCGTGTTCTTCAACTCGTGCACCTGGTCCTGCGACAGGGCCTTCGTAGGGAACAGGTACAACGCGCGCGCGTTCGGGTTGTCCATCAGGCGGTTGAGCACGGGGATGTTGTAGCACAGGGTCTTGCCGGAGGCAGTGGGCGTGACAACGCAGACGTTCTCGCCATTCAGGATCGCGTCGATCGCTTCCCGCTGATGGGTGTAGAGGTCGTGAACGCCCTTCCGCTTGAACGCCTCGATCAGTTTTGGATTCAGTTTCTCCGGAAAGCCCCCATACCGCGCGGGCCGGGGATCAATCGTGCGCCACTCCGTCAAGCTCCGGCAGAACTCGGAGTCCGCCTTCAAGCGGTCCAGGACTTGGGCGACGTTCATGTATTCGACTTCCTCGCGAGGTGCTCAGGGAACCGCATCTGAATATAACATCAGTGGTCTGCAATCGCAAGGGAAACGGTTACCGAAAATGTTTCCGTTGACAGATTGCAGATGATGTGATTTAATGTGGTTTGCGAAAGCGCCAAGGTGTGGGGTGGCGAGTCGCGCGCTGGGTATTCTGTGTCTGTCTCCAAGCACATCGGCTTCATGCCGATGATTTGCTCTCTGTTGCAGTGTGGTTTTTTGGGAACTAGGCAGGTGGTGTATTCCACAAGGAGCGAACAGTCATGTATACGAAACGAGTTTCAAAAGGTTTCACACTCATCGAATTGCTGGTCGTCATCGCTATCATAGGCATCCTCGCGGCGATCTTGCTGCCGGCGCTGGCACGTGCGCGCGAGGCCGCACGGCGCGCGTCCTGCCAAAACAACCTCAAGCAGTGGGGCCTCGTGTTCAAGATGTATGCAGGCGAGGCCAAAGGGGGCAAGTATCCCCCCATCGGTACCGAAGGGAATCCACTTGACCCCACCTCAGAAGGCTGGGTGTGTGCCGCTGCGGGACAAACCATTTATCCCGAGTACCTCTCGGATATGAACATCTTCTTTTGTCCTTCCGACGTGATGATGGATCCTGCCCGCTGGATCGAGTGTCCCGGCGGCGGATGGTGTCTGGGGCCGGGCGGAACACTCTATGCCTACGCCTTTGAGGATAGAGGCTACCGTTACTACGGGTACGCGGCGGAAGATGAGTACGTTTGGGTAACGGCTTTCGGGTGGCTGCTGTTTCAGGAGTTGATGGAAGGGCCGTATTCGGATTGGCAGGAGTACTTCAGGCGAGCTGACTCGGACCTGACCAATATAGATTTCGTGCTGCTCGAGGGAGCAGCCCGGGGTTATTATGCTGAGGAGGTAGCTTGGATTGAGTCCCTCACCGGCCGGCCTTTCCACCTATACGGCAATGGGGGCGGCAACACTGTTTACCGGCTCCGGGAAGGGATCGAGCGGTTCATGATTACGGACATCAATAACCCTGCAGCCAGCGCCAAGGCACAAAGTGAGTTGCCGATCGCGTGGGACGCCATTAGCGCGAGCATCAACACTGACAACGATTTCCACCACGCGCCAGGCGGCTCGAACGCGCTGTACCTAGACGGACACGTCCAGTTCATCCGATACCCCGGTGCGCATCCAGTCTCTGTCGTGAATGCCGCGCTCGGCCGGGGGATCGGCTGATCGATTCCACATCCACAAGCGCCTGCGAGGTCAATCTAAAGGGTCAAGTGCAAATCAACCTAGATTCGGCAATTGGAGACAGTTGGGTTTGTCCAAGTAGTGGACAAAGTGGACGCAACCCTGCAGGTGATCCTTTTCGGCGT
>CAZPMT010000131.1:0-16455 GCA_964587655.1 uncultured Nitrospiraceae bacterium | reverse complement strand
TTGAATCAACGGAGAATCGCCTCCCGTGAGCAAGAAATCAGCCTTTGTCCCGTTCGTGGCCTCGCTGGGTCTGTCGCTGATATTAGCAGCTTGCACGACGGACCGTGGGGTTCACCACTTCAGTCCTTCGCCGGCGGCGCGCGTCCGCAGCCAGGAACTCGAGCCGGCCAAGCCGCGCCTCGTGTCCGAACTGCTGCAGTCCGCCCAGAAGGAGTTCGAGGCCGCTAATGCCGCACAGGAGAAGGGCGACCGCGAAGCGTCCATCAAGCACTACGGAAAGATGCTGGACCTCCTGAAAGAGGCCAACCTCGACCCCGGCGCCTTCTACAACCTCCGTGCGGAGTTCGAGCGCATTATCGGCAGCCAGGCGGCCGCACCCGCTCCCGACACGGCGGCGGCGCCCCCGGAAGTAAAGCCGGAAGGGGACGTTCAGGAGGCCTTCGAGGCCGCCAATGCCGCCCAGGAAAAGGGCGACCGAGAAGCGGCCCTGCGGGAATACACGCGGATGCTCGAGCTTCTTGCGAAGGAGCATCTCAATCCAGACGCCTTCTACAGCCTGCGTTCCGAGTTCGAGCGCATTCTCGATACCAGCGAGAAGCAGGCCCGCCTCTATGACCGCCAGCGGGCCAACCAATGGAAGTTCAACCAGCCGCAACCGGTCATGGGGGACCTGGACATCGAATATCCCCTCTCGGACAGGGTCCTGGCCGAGATCGACGAGATCATGAACCTGTATCCAAGGAACTTCCAGGGCGGGCTGGACCGCGGCAGCAAATATATCCCGTACGTCAAAGAGCAATTCGCCCAGGCCGGGCTCCCGCAGGACCTCGTTTGGCTGGCCATGGTGGAAAGCCAATTCTCTCCGAAAGTTGTCTCGAAGGCCGGAGCGGCGGGCATGTGGCAGTTCATGAAGGCAACGGGCGACCGCTACGGACTCAAAGTCGACCGCTATGTCGACGACCGGTTCAACTGGCAAGAGTCCACCCAGGCCGCCGCTCAGCATCTGTCCGATCTTTACGATCACTTCGACGGGAACTGGCCGCTGGCAGTGTCGGCCTATAACATGGGCGAAAACGGCATCGACCGCGCGGTTGCGTCCGTCGGCGGCGAACGGAATCTCTGGAAGCTTATCGAGACCTCTCCTGCCAGCGAATCCATGCAAGCCGAAACGAAGAAATTCTATCCCAAGCTTCTCGCGAGCATCATCGTCGCCAAGGACCCCGAGCGGTTTGGCTTCACCTCCAGTCCGCAGGACCCGGAACAGACCGCCCGTGTGCCCGTCCGAGGCTCCTACGCCCTTAGCGCCCTCGACCGCGCCCTCGAATTGCCGGAAGGCGCCCTCCGCCAACTCAACCCCGACCTCATTCGCGGCGTCACCCCTCCGTCTGGCGAGTTTCAGATCGCGGTGCCCGCGGAAGCGGCCCCCAAGCTGGCTTCCGTCCTTGCCGACCTGCCCCAGGTCCGTCAGGAAGTCCTGCGCGCATGGGACAAGAAGCGGATCTACGTCGCGCGCCGCGGCGACACGCTCGAGAGCGTTGCGAAGAAATGCGGCATTTCCGTGGCCGATCTCGCGAAGACGAACAGGATGAAACCCGACACCAGCCTATCCTCGGGCCGGAAACTTACGATCCCGGGAGGGAACCTCGACTTGGGCGAAGTCGAGCAGATGATCTCGTCCAATGAAAAGAACGCCGCGAATCGCGATGAGAACAAGTCCGAGGGAAAGACCGAGAAGAAGCGCGAATCCGGAAGCGTGATGCGAACGTATACCATCAAGCCGGGCGATACCCTCGAGACGATTGCCAAGCATGAAAAGGTATCGCTCAAGAACCTGCTCGCCTGGAACAAGATCAAGAATCAATCAAAGATCGTCGCCGGCGACCAGCTCCAATTGACGCCCCTGGCCGAAATACAGGAGGAACAGGAGACGGCCGAGACGACTCACGTAGTCCAAGCCGGTGATTCGCCCGCCAAGATCGCCAAGCTCTACGGTGTGGATCTGGACGAACTGCTCCAATGGAATAAGCTCTCCAAGACGACACCGATCCACGCGGGCGACAAGCTCGTCGTGCGCGGCATCCAGGAGCAGAAATCGGCTGACCCGCCCGCGGCAACCGCGGCGCCGGATGAGGACGCGAAAAAGATCGAGCACAAGGTCGCCAAGGGAGACACCGCCAGCGCCATCGCCGCGAAGTACGGCGTCAAGGTCAGCGAATTCCTCGCATGGAATAATCTCACGACCAAGTCCATTATCCGCGAAGGCGGCGCTTACGTCGTCTATGTGAAGAGCGACAAGCCGAAAGCGGACTCCGAGAAAACTTCCACCAAGACGAAGGAGACAAAGGTCGCCAAGGCGGATGCTGAAAAGAAGGACGACGCCAAGAAAGACGCCGATACCGGCAAGAAGGCCACGCACGTCGTTTCGAAGGGCGACAGCCCCAGCACGATCGCTTCCCGTTACAAGGTGAAGCTCAGCGGCCTCTACAAGTGGAACAACTGGGGCAAGAACGTCGTGCTCCAGATCGGCCAGAAAGTCACCATCTTGAAAGACTGATCACGCGAAGGCAATGAAAGAAAGGAAGACCCGGCCCGACCTCGTAGGAAGCGACCGTGCGGAATATCGAGCTGAAAGCCCGTTTGCGTGACCGCGCGCTTGCGCTGGACGTCTGTCAAAGACTGGGCGCCTCATCCTGCGGCGACATCCATCAGCGCGACACCTACTTTCGCGTGCCGAAGGGCAGGCTCAAGCTGCGCGAGAGCGATCCCGGCGACGATTACCTGGTCTTCTATCACCGCCCGGACGTAGCTGGTCCCAAAGGGTGCGACTACTCCATCGAGGTCGTAAACCGATCCCTCAGCGGCATTCTGATGGAGGCGTTGGGTGTGCTCGCCGTCGTCGAAAAGAAGCGCACGCTATTCTTGTGGAAGAACGTCCGCATTCACCTCGATGAGGTAACAGACCTCGGCTCATTCATCGAGTTCGAGGCCGTTCTTTCAGATGGGCACGACGAAGCCGACGGCCACAACAAGATCGCCTTCCTGCAACATGAATTCGGCATTACCCCTTCGGACCTCATCGAGACCTCCTACCTCGATATCATATTGGGAAAATCGGAAATGGACGGTTGCGGGACCTGACCCCGCCGCCAAGTCTATTGGTCAGGCCCGAGCGTGATCTTGTCGTATGGGCTTGCGCTGAAGCTCAGGATGTCCTTGAGATTCGGGAGCGCGGGATTCGTCCGGACGATTCGCCAGGCGTTGTCTTTGTTTACGAAGTAGACCCAGATCTCGCCGTTGCCGGTGCGCGGGAAATATGCGGGCACGTCGGCCGTACGTCCGGTCGGGTCGGTCAACGCCCACCCGGCGAAACGGCAGTACAGCAGCACCCCCACCTGTCCGGTCGTGTCGTAAGCGGTGAAGTCCCAACGCCGGATCTGGCGGTGCATCACGCATGCGCTGTAATGCTCGAAGAACCATTGGTACGCTCGGCGAACGTATTGAACCCGCCAGCCCTGCGGGTCCTCGTATTCCGGCGAGTACATGTCAAGGACCCCATTCAGGTCTTTCGCGCAAAATGACCGGTCCAACGCCTCGATGCGCCGCGCGATATCGGTCGCGAGCGGCGTCTGGGCCTCGTTGAGTCCGGCGAAGTTCGGCCACCACGGCGCAACGTTCGCCGTCGCCGCCGGAGGCTTCTCGATGGGCTTGCTCTGGGCCACGCCGAGCAACGGGCCGATCGTGACCTCCTCGGCGATACGGCTCTCGACGTTGCTAAGCGCGAGGTACTCGCCGTAGTCAACCACGCCTTCAAACGGTTCCTTGTCATCTGTCAACGCCGTAATGGTATAGGCGATGGTCTGCGCCGGGTCCGCGGCGGCGTCCAGGTATTTGCGTTCCTCGCTGCCGTTCACGACCACGGTCCAGCGCGCCTCCGGCGGGACGCGCTTGTGGACTCTGTAAGACAAATCGCCCTCGCGAAAAGACCACGAGACCATAACGCCCGCGGCGCCGGGTGTGTCCTGGCGTTCCGCCTTGAACTGCCGCACCGCCGCGGGCACGGCGGGGAGGTGGAACGTCTGCTGTTCATACCGGTTCTCAGCCGTGTGCATCACGAAGATCCCGCGGCCCACATTTGCGATGAAGGCCGTGCCTTCGCCGTCGGCCTGCGGATACTTTCCGAGCAACTCCGTCCACGCCTCCGGCGAGGCCAACGCTCCCGGTTTCACCACCGCATCGAAGGCCCCCGAGGTCGCTGACGCGGACCCGGCCGGAAGGATAGGCACCCAGTAGAAGCGCCCAGTGTTCGGGATGAGTTCCGGGACCTGTCCCGGACGTTCCATCCCGTAGACGCCCCGCATCAGAAAGCCCGCGTCCAGCACGCCGTCAATGTCGCGCAGATTCAGATGAAACTCCTCGGCCGTGCGCGCAAGAGCCAATTCATAGGCCACGCGCGTCTTCCTTTTCACGATATCCTGTCGCGCGATAAGACCTTTGTCGATGAGATCGCGCAGCGTGGGATAGATCGCTTCGTTCCAATGCGCGGGTGACGCGCCGAACCACAGGTCTGCATCCGGCGCGAAGGAATACACCGCGGCCCCGGTCATCGCGCCGTTCAAAATCATCGCCCGATACAGCGCGGACGGCATCTTGGCCGGGGGTTCAGACGCGCCGAAAACGCCGGGCGCCGAGAACAGCGCGTCGCCGTACCACCGCGAGTCGGGACCCACGCCCCATTGCGCGGTCATTCCGTCCAGCCACGCACCCAACAACGCCGACGTCTGTGGGATCGTGTGCGGACCACGGCAGCGGACGATCGGCAACACGTACGCCGCGCACGCGCGCATCTTCTCGCGCAGCGGCCCGCACCAAGTGTTCGACATCACGCGCGGCCACCGGATGCGGTCCAATTCAATCGCGATGAACCGCCCGTAGCGGGCCGACATATCGATCGCGTCCACGAGCCAGCGAACCACGGGAGGCGTCCCGTGCGGATCGTCTGAGCCGAACTCGTAGTACTCTTCGAACGGCAACCCAACGGCCTGCACCCCCTTGACGCACGTGAACTCGCGCAGAAGTTCCTCCGCGCGGTCGAGCGGAAACACTCGGCGAGGATCCTCATCGGCAAGGCGCAGCACCACCGGCGTCTCGGCGTCCTGCAAGGGAACAAGCAGACCGCGATACCATTGGTTCCGCGAGGCGGCGTCCGGCCCGCGCGCTTCCACCTGGATCGCCGAAAACGATTTCAGATCGTTCGGCAAAGAAGTCCACACTTGGACAACGTGCTGCGCATATGCGGCCGCGTCCGCAAGATCGCCGCCCGTGTCTTGGAAGATGAAGAGCGGACGCTCCGGACTGATCTCGACGCACGGCGGCGGCAATTGCGCTGGGGCTGGAACGGTCGCGCACAGCGCTAGTGCAGCGGTCACGCAGACGATTCGACAACCGTGTAGGGACGTTCGGTACATAACGCGTGCGATTCTAAGCAAAGGGTTCGCATTTCACAAGTGGCCGTCCGGCAATATGATCTCCGTGATGGGACCAGAGTTCCGCCCGGCGCTCACCCGAGGCGTCGCGCCTTTTTCGCGTCAGCGGCTTTCAGTGCTAATATACGCGGGCAGGAAGGGTCGTCAGTGAAATCTCCGACATCATTGGAAGAGCACCTAATCGTAAAGCATCTTCCGGCGTTCGCGCGACGGGTGCTCGTGGCCGGCTGTGCCCAGGAGGGCCTGGGCCGTTTGATGCGCGAACGAGGCGTTCCCGAGATTCACGCGATTGAATCCGATCCGCAACGCGCCGCAGCGATCCGCCCCGGCTTCGATTCCGTCATCGATACGCCATTTCCCGCGGCGGAGCTTCCGTTTCCAGAGGGCTACTTTGACTGCATCGCATTCCCGCAAACGACCGGCCGCCTCGCCGATTTATCCGACATACTCGCCGGCCTCGCGCCATTCCTTGCCCCTACGGGATACGCGCTTATCGAAGTCCCCAATAGTCAATATTGGCGTGGCAACGGAGCGGGCTCCGACCCGGAAGACATGAGCGTCCGAGTCGAGCCCTCGGGCCTCGTCTTGTATGGCGTGCTGCGCGCGATTGACCCCGAATACCAAATGGTCCAGCCGGACGCGGACGGAAACATGGTCCTGGGCGGCGTAACCCATCACGTCTCCAGCGAGTTTGATCGGCTCTCGCTGATCGTCACGGACTACGTGTTCGTGGCCGTTCGCGCGAACTACGATCCGATTACGCACTCCGGCGCGCTCTTCGATGCGGGCCATCCCGATTGGGCCTACGGGGTCCTGTCCATGATCCCGGCTCCCTATCTCGAGGAAGACGACGTCTGCGCCAACGTGTTCGCCGACATCATGCTGTGCCAGTTGGCGATGGACAAAGCGTCCACCGGCTGGGAAGACCGGCTCAAACGCTTCGCCATCGCGCAGGAGGCGTTCTATCGCGCCATCGCAAGGAAACCGCGTCTACACCTCGCGTATCAGTGCCAGGCCCAGTTCTGGCGCCGCATCGGAAACGACGACATGGCGTCGCGCCTGCTGCGGTCGCTCCTTTACGTGGCGCCTGACGAACGGACCCTCGATCAGTTCGCGCAATGCAAGACGGGGCGCATCGACGTCGAGGACGCCGCGCCTGAATGGAATCCTCCCGCGCGGCTCCCGCGCATCCTGTTAGTTATGCATCCGCGCCCGCACTACGGCCTCGACGTTCTTTACGATGGGCTCTGCACGGTGCTCGGCACGAGCAACGTCACCGACTTTCCATGGAAACCGTCCCTGCACGGGCAGCCGCCCAAAGAGATGGCGCACTACCCCTGCATGTTCAACCGCCCTGGCCGGCCCGTGCCTCTCGATGATCTCATCGCGCAACTAACCCGAGGCCGGTACGACGCGATCCTGTTCGGCGACCTCGAGCAGGATCTCGAGCGCGGCATGGCCCGGCGCATTATGAAGGCTGCCGGGCAAACGCCCTTGTTCATCCTGGATGAACAGGACGACGCAGGCGACTCGCGCCGCGAAGTCATGGAGTTCCTTGACGTCGACTCGATAGCAGGCTTCTTCAAGCGCGAGATGCTCGCCGGCGCGGACTACGGCCCTCGATCGTATCCGCTGCCCTTCGCGTATCCGGATCGCCGAGTCCCGCAAGACGTCGAGGGACCGCGCAACACGCCGATCTTCTGGGCGGGCCATCGCCTATTCGGTCTGCGCCGGCTCTACCTCGAACACCTCGAATCAGCGCGAGGACTCAAGCTCGACGGCGTCTACGATCAGACCGAATACGTGCGCGCCCTGTTGGATACACGCATCGGCCTCAACATCTTCGGCTGCGGATTCGACACGGTCCGCTATTGGGAACTCCCAGCCCACGGCTGCATGCTATTGTCCGAACGGCTGCCCATTCGCATACCGCACAACTTCCGCGACGGCGAATCGGCGGTCTTCTTTGACGACACCCAGGATCTCGAGGAGAAGATCGAATACTATCTCGCCCACCCCGAAGAGGTCCGCGCCATCGCCCGCGCCGGCCACGAACACTTCAAACGCCACCACACTGGCTCGATGCGCGCCCGACAACTCCTCGCATGGATGCACGTCCCGGTTCGTTGAACGTGTGGTTGATTGTGGAGATTGCCTCCCGGTTCGCGACGTGGTATCTTCTTGAACAATTGGCTGGAGAGTGAGAGATGTCAACGTTAATGAAGAGATTGTTCGCCGGAGTTCTGTTGACCGTTTTGGCCGCAATCGCGCTTACAGGCTGTAATACCGCCCGCGGCGTAGGCATGGACCTGAAAGAGGGCGGTCAGGCGATTCAGGACGCCGCGGAGAAGCAGCAACAGAAGTAAACGCGAGAGGGACCCGCTATTTCGCGGATTTCCCTTCCCGGACGATGAAAAGCTTGATGAAGTCCTCCGGCTTCTTGTCCGGGGACTTGTCCTGATTGAAGAACTCCACAAGGTCTAAATAGTCGTCCTGATGCCTGCTGTCTTCGCGGTAGAGGCCGTACATCGGCCTCGTCTCTACCACCCCGTCCCGTTGGCGCGGACATCCCACGCGCTTGTGCAACGTGAAGGACTTGAACTTCCCTTTCCGCGTCTCATGCACGGCGAGCGGATATAGCCTGCACAGGATCGGCCGCGCCTCATACGCCCGGCACGACTGCGTTTTCCGGTCGCGGAAGTAACAGACGTTCATATCCCGCCGCAGCGTCATCATGTACCGCTTCCCGTTGCACACGAGCCATGACGGATCCGACTTACAAACCTCCTCGATCTTATCCGGCGTCAAGAACTCGAGGAACTCATAAGGGTCTGCACCCGTCCGCTTGACAAGCTGAATCACGTCCCACGGCGTCGGAAGACACACCACGTCCGTGCAACAATGCCCACAATGACAACACCGAAAATTGACGCTAAGTTTTCCCATGGCGCGGTAACATACTTAATCCATGGCATTCCTGGCAAGTCGCCTTTCGCTGCGCGCGGCGGGACGTCTTCTCCAAACGATCCGGCACGTCTCGCGGCTATCTCATTTTCCCCCTTTGAAGGGGGCTAGGGGGATGTTCTTCTAGCGCAGGAGAAATCTATGCCGCAGGCTCAGCATCCCCCTCGCCTCCTCCAAAGGGGGAAGACTCCGGCGTGGTTTTGATCTGGCTCTCCGAATCCTGCATAGTTGCGTTGTTTCCGTTGGAGTGGAATGGGAGAGCTGAAAATGAAAACGATTGCGATGGTGGCCGGCTTAATGGCGTTGGGCGCTTTGACGTGTCCGGGGGCGTTCGCCCAGGGCGATAATCCCTTTGTGGGGCGGTGGGCGCTCGTATTGCCCGGCGACGGCGCGGGTTGGCTGGGCGTCACGGAACAGAACGGGTATTTCGACGCCGGCCTTTTGTGGGGCGGCGGGAGCGTGAATCCGCTGGACAGCGTGTACTTTGACGGGAACACGCTGTATGCCACGCGCAACCGCACTGTCGAGCGAAAGGACGCTGCGGGAAAAGTGGTCCGCAAACAGGTGTTCGCGGATACGTTGTCCTGCACGGTGTCGGGAGACACGTTGACGGGCACACTCGTGAGTCCGCGGCCCGGCCAGAAGGGCGTCGATCGCAGTGAATTCACCGGTAAGCGGATTCCTGCTTTGCCGGCTAAACCGGATCTCTCGAAGGTGAAGTTCGGGAAGTCAGTCAATCTCTTCAATGGAAAGAACCTGAAGGGGTGGGTATTGACGAATACGAAAGCAATCAGCGGTTGGAGCGCGGCAAGAGGCGTCCTCGACAATAACCCAGTCCAGAAGGAAGGCCAGCCGCGCGTCCACTATGGAAACCTGCGCACCGAGAAGGAATTCGAGGACTTCGACCTCACGCTCGAAGTGAATGTCCCCCAAAACGGTAACAGCGGCATCTATCTGCGAGGCATCTACGAGGTGCAGGTGTCCGACACTTACGGCAAGCCGCTCGATCCGCACAATATGGGCGCCATTTACAGCCGTATTGCGCCCACCGTCGCCGCGGAGAAGCCGGCCGGCGAGTGGCAGACTTTTGACATCACGCTCGTCGATCTCCACGTGACGGTGAAGTTGAACGGCAAGACGATCATCGACAACGAGCCGCTCCTGGGTTGCACGGGCGGCGCGCTGTGGTCGGATGAGTTCCGCCCCGGCCCTATTTACCTCCAAGGCGATCACACCGGCGTGCAGTACCGCAACGTCGTCCTCAAGCCCGTCGTGAAGTAGAACCTCCGGGCCCTGATCCGCGGCCACGGCATTGCGGCTTTGCGGTGTCCCGACGCGCCGTGCTAGAGTATCGGCAGACTTGCGGTCTCGTGTCTTCAGCCTGTGCCCTGACGCACGGGCGCTGGTTTTCGGAGTCTTTCCTTGGCGGATGTAAAGCTGCAAACGGTCGACCAGCGCATTCCCCCCGTTCGCGGTCTAGTCTTGACGCGAAATGCTTCCGATCAGTCCTTTGACATGATCGACATCAAGCGTTGGATCCGCCTGAACCGCGACATTCACAAGACCGAGAAGATGGATGTCTTCGCGCAGGGCATCGAGAGGCCGGCACTTGTCTCGCTGCTCCAGCACGCCAAGGATCTCGATGTCAGGCTTTCGCTCCGGACGGACTGCACCGAGTCGCCGCGCGTGTTCGACCCGCTCGCCGGCCTCGGCCTGCTGGACGTATTCCTGACGCCCGCATCACAGTTTGTCAAACCACGACAAACTGTGGCGCAAGCGGAACATCTTGACGAGTGGTTCGAGGCGTGCAACGCCGCGGGACTTCCAATTCGGCTCCAGTTACAGGCGCCTTTCCCCGCCCGTTTCGACCCGGAGCAAACTGCGGAGAGGATCGCCCGAGCCGGCGTCGTGGCCGCCAACGTAACGCTCATGAACCCGTTTCTCGATCAACCGCCGAGCGCGAACGACGAGGAGAGCCGGCGCGCCGTTGACCAGATGAACTCCCTCGCAAAGGCACTGGATGCGCGAGGCGTCGAGGCCAATCTCCTGTTTCTCCCGCTGTGCCTGGTGTGGCCCGAGAACCTCATTCGCGCGGAGAATTCAACTCAGTTCTATCTGGACCATCAGCAATACCACAAAGTCGCCTACGACCTGGCCGCAAAGATTTTCAAATGCAGTCCCAATGCCGCGGGCAAAGCCGTCACGATACCTCTCGGACGAAACTCATGGTATACATCGTATATCGACAGCAAGCTCCTGCAATGGATCCTCGAGGGGCGCCGGCGGCACCTGAGTCTGCTCGTGTGGCGCAAGCTCACGCGAAAGCTCCGCGTAGCACGCGGCGAACCCAAGCCCCTCGAAGAATCGCTGGCCGCCTACGAACGCGAAGTCGAGCGGAGCCGCAAGAAGGCCGACGGACAGTTAGGGCCGCTCTGCGCGCGCTGCTCGCTCAAGCGGATATGCGACCACGAAACCAGATGGTTCAAGCGCGCCCTGCCCGGACTGACGGTCGTGCCGCAAAGGATCGCCGTGCCCGGCGCGGAAGATATCGAGAATGCGGTTGTGCCGTCCCCGATGTACTTCTGCGCGCGCCAGCCCAAGTACTACGATCCCATGGACGCGGACCGCATAGCCTTTGCCGGCGGTTATCTTGATTTGGCCAAGGAAGCCAACAGCATCCTCCGCAACAGCACGCCGACGCGAGAGATCGATTCAGCCGATTACGAGATCGAAAATCAGTGGACCCATCACATGCCCGGCGGGAACCGCTGGCACTCCTTCACGAACTCGGAGAAGCTCAGCACCATCCTGGCCCGGGTCGTACCGCCGTTCACCATCGCCGTCACCCTCGGCGGCGGCATCGCGGACTTCGCCGGATTCAGCTTCGGGCGGCACTGCAAACTGATGTGCCCCATGGAAACCTACATGCACCAGATCGCGCTCCACGTGGATGCCGATGGACACTACGTTCTCCTGCGCGACGGCCTGCCGATCCGTCCCACGGAGTTCGAGGACGTCCAGTACGTGCCGCTGCGTCTTGCCGGCGTGCTCGAACCCCGCATCGTCCTCCGGAACATCGACGGGGCCATCGTAACGCAGACGGTGCTACTGTGGGAGGGCCGGAAGGATGCGGCCGCCGAACTCGCCCGCATCAAGTACTCGGTCATCATCGTCAGCACGCGGTACTCGAGGCGTCTCCAAGCCGCGTTGACGTGTCTGGCGCATCAGGACGGCATTGACCCGGAAAAGATCGAAGTCATCATCAGCTACGTTCCCGGGATCGACGCGACGGACGACATCATCGAGAGCATGAAGCTGATCCACCCCGGACTCCGCATCGTTCGCGCACCCTTCGCGGAAGGCGACGTCAGATCGAAAGGGTTCCTCATTAACGAATCCCTGAGCGTCGCATCTGGCGAATGGATCCTGCTGCTCGATTCCGACATCCTCCTTCCGCCCGACACCTTTGCGCGCTTGGAAGAGGTGGCCGATAACTCTCACTTCATCTGCACCGACGGTCGCAAGATGCTTACCCCGTCCGAGACCGCCCAAGTCCTTCTCGGCGAGATCGAGCCGTGGCGGGACTGGGACCGGCTCATCAACGGGCCCGGCGAATTGCGCCGCCGCGAAGCCGACGGCGTCCCCATCGGATTCTTCCAATGCGTCCGCCGCTCCTGCATGGAAAAAATCCCCTACATCGAGTTGGACAACTTCGAAGGGGCAGACTGGATGTTCGGATTCCACATCCGCCAGAAATTCGGCGAAGAAACCCGACTCACCGGACTGTCCGTATTGCACCTCGATCACGGCGGAAGCCAGTGGTACGGGACCCAGAAACAACGCTAACCGCCGTCCCGCGTCTACTTCGACTTCTTCAGCAGATCATCGATCTCGTCCTGAATCTTTGCCAGCACCTGTTTCCGGAGTTCTTCCGGTATTCTGTAGTGCTGCGTCTCCTCGAGCAAGTCGATTGTCCGCCCGGCCACGTTGTACGCAAAATCCTGTACCTTCATCGTTCACTCTTCCTCCACTCTCGATCCTACCCACGCCTCGCAATCATGATAGCACCGGCTCCCGTACATGTCACACATCGGGCCAGTAAGAGCCTAGAAGCTATCCCAGACCGGAAATACCCTATGCCGCGCCCGCACCGTCATTGCCGCTTGCGCGGGAATGACGGTGCGCGTGGCGAGCACGGTATTTAGACGGGCGCGGCGGTCTTGGGATAGCCCCTAGAGATCAAGATTGCCGCGCACGGCTGATTGGATCTGCCGCGCATGGGTTGGTAGACTTGTGCGGACACAACGGAACGGGGAGGATGCGCGATGAGAACCCTTGTCTTTCTTGCAACCGTCACCATAGCCCTGGTGGGCTGCGGACCTTCAACGGGAGTAAGGGTGGCCTTCGTCACTAACAATCCCTCCGATTTCTGGAAGATCGCGCAGGCAGGTACGGAAAAAGCCGCCAAGGAGTTGGGCTGTGAGGTGTTGTTCCGGCTTCCCTCGACGGGAACCGCGCAGGAGCAGCAGACTATCGTGCAGGACATGATCACGGTCGGTGTTTCTGGCATCGCGATCAGCCCGAAAGACCCCGCCAACCAGACCGGCATGCTCAACAACGCCGCCGCCAAGGTGAACTTGGTAACGCAGGATTCCGACGCGCCCCAGTCAAATCGCCTTTGCTACATCGGAACGGACAACTATCAGGCCGGCGTCGCCGCCGGGGAGTTGATCAGGAAAACACTGCCGAACGGCGGGAAGACTATGTTGTTCGTCGGCACGCTGGATGCTCAAAACGCGCAGGACCGTAAGAAAGGCATCGAGGACACGCTCAAGGGCACGAACATCGAGATCATCGCCACACGCACGGACGAGACGGACCGCTTGAAGGCCAAGTCCAACGCGCAGGACGCGCTCGTGGCTTATCAAGACCTCGCGTGTCTCGTCGGCTTATGGAGCTACAACGGCCCGGCGCTTCTCAACGGCGTGCGCGATTCGGGAAAACTCGGACAGGTCAAGATTGTATGCTTTGACGAGGAGGAGGAAACACTCCAGGGCGTGAAGGACGGCCACATCTCCGGGACCATTGTCCAGCAGCCGTTCGAGTTCGGCTACCAGTCCGTCAAGCTTCTCGTGGCCCTCGCCAAGGGAGACAAGTCCATGGTCCCTCCAAGCAAACAGCTTATCATTCCCGTACGGACCATCACGAAAGAGAATATCGACGAGTTCTGGACCCAGCTCAAGCAGCTCACCGGTAAAACGTGATCCCGTGAAAACCCGGGGGGAGGAGTTGACGTGCGAAAGATTCTGGGGCTTGCCGGTCTCCTCGCGTGCCTCATCGTTTTCGCGTGTCTTTATGAAGCCTACGCCCACGAGACCATTCGTTTCCTCACCACGTCCAACATACGCAACATACTGCCGCTCATAGGATTCTTCGGCATTCTGAGTCTCGGGCAAGCCCTGGTCATCATCACCGGCGGCATCGACTTGAGCGTCGGCAGCGTGGTGGCGCTGGTCGGCATCGTCACGGCCATTCTCCTGCGCGATATGGGCTGGCATCCCCTTGTGGCGATTCCCATCACGCTGGGCATGGCAACCGTCATCGGGGCGTGGCACGGGATCCTGGTCACGAAGGGCCGGATACAGCCCTTTGTCGTGACATTGTGCGGCCTCTTCTTCTACCGAGGGCTCGCGCGGTTGATCGCGAAGGACATCACGCGCGGGTTCGGCAACGATTTTCCCACACTGAAATGGCTCGGCAGCGGCTTCATACCGAACATCGACGCGAGTTTCATCTCCGTGCCATTCGTCATCATGATCGCCATTGCCGTCATCGAAGGGGCCTACCTGCATCTCACCGCGCCCGGCAGGCACATATTCGCCCTCGGCGCCAGCGAGGAATCCGCACGATTCAGCGGCATACCCGTCGACCGCGTCAAGATCACGGCATACACCCTCTGCGGCCTGCTAAGCGGCATGGGCGGACTCCTTATCGCCTTCAACGTCAACTCGCTCGGCCCCAGTGATTTTGGCAGCTTCTATGAACTCTACGCAATAGCGGGGGTTGTGCTCGGCGGGTGCAGCCTTCGCGGCGGATCGGGTACGGTTCCCGGGGTCGTAATAGGGGCCTCACTCATCGTTGTGCTCAAGAACCTCGTGAACATCCTCCAGATCCCGAGCCAGTTGGAATACGTCGTCATCGGCGGCGCCATTCTCGTGGGGGTCTTTGTCGATGAGATGTTCACCCGCCGCTCCGCTGCCCGTGCAGCCGTATGACCCACGCTGCCCGCGGAGCATGAAAAGCAAACCCCCGCGGTTTCCCACGGGGGTCTGTTATTCTTGTTCAGGTTGCCGCTTCGATCTTAGAAGCAGAGCTTCGTCTGGAAATAGAGATAGTCGAAGTCGTCGGTGTCGTCGTCGCCGATGAGGTTGTTGTCCAACGCATCACCGGTGAAGAAGTGTGAATAGCCGGCCTGGAACGACAGATCCTTGGTGTAGGCATACGACAGAGACGCGTCGATTTCCCAACCCAGTTCATCGCCAGGGTCGTCCACACGGCACCACCACGGTGCGTCAACGCTGAAATCCTCAACCAACTGGAAATAAGCAGCGCCCAACGAAACCGTCAGCGTTTCCGTCGGACTCAGGCTGCCGCCGATGCGCACCGTCCAGAAGTTGGTCATGTTGGCATTGGACTGTTCGCCGAGGAAATCGAACATGGTGTATTCCCAGTTCGAGAACAGGCGGTTGAACGGCCTGTCATCGTCACTGCCTTCGAAATAGGCGCCGCCCAGGTAAACCCGCGGCGAGTAGCTCATGTCGAAGGTGTAACCGACTTCCAGGTTCGCCGCCAAGGCGTCCGAATTGTCAGCGTCATCCAGATCCAGCCACTGATAGGCTACTTCGGCTTCGAAATCAAGGGCATTAACCGTACCGGCTCCGCGGAGGCCAACGGTGTGCGTGTCACGACTGCCAAAGTAATTGGCAGCGTCGCGAATGAACAGCCAGTAGGCATCCAACGTCACGTTCTCGATGCCGAGATAGCTGCCATAGATGGCGTACAGGTCGATGTCGCCATCTTCTTCGAGCGGGCTTCTCTCCGCCAGCTTCGCCCATATGCCATCGACGCTGAACTGATCCGTCGCGTACGTCAACCGGATGCCGTCAAAGGACAAACCACTGAAGTACGCGTTCTTGTCGTTCGTCCCGACCAGCCAGCCGCTGCCCAGTTTGATTTCCTGACGTCCGATGCGGGCCTTCAGGGCTGTGCCCCACATCTCACTCGCCTCGATGTAGCCTTGATACAACGCGACATTACCCGCCCCGCGGTAGTCAAGGCCGGTAAGGTAGTCGGAGCGGAAATCCTCGCCCCAAATGGAATAGTCGTCGACCTCGATGAACGCGCTCACTTTGTCCGTGAAGTCCGCGCGAACGTTCAGACGGGTGCGCTGCTCGACAAACGCGGCCGTGTTCATCTCGTCGTTGTTCATGAACCAGTTGCCGCGAATGCGAACTGAACCACCCACTACAACATTCTGCAGGTCCGCGAACGCCGGCACAGCCAGCGCAACCGTCACTGCAATAATGAGAATCGCTAAACTCTTACGCATCGTGCGTAGTCTCCTTTATCTATCGTTTTGGAGCGGCACTCGCGCCGCTCAAGCCTTCGGCAACCATCAAGATTGAATTCAACCCCGCGTCTTGCCGTCGGTCCTCAACAGTCGTGCGCAACGCGCACGATTCACCTCGATCTATGTCCACATCGATAGCTTCAGCGGTCCTTGGAGAAGTTCATTCCGGCTCTCTGCATCCCTCCTTCCGTCTCCGGACTAAGGACCACGAACGATGGACCTGGCGCCGAAATTCCGCAATTCGGACTCCACAGTATCCAACCCCACAATATCCAGTGCCGAACTATAGCAGGTTTACCACAGGTTGTCAAGAGAAAATATAGCCCCAAAATCCGCACGTAAGGATTCATCTCGCACGCGGCGCGCCCCTGGTGCACG
>CAZPMT010000130.1:0-16636 GCA_964587655.1 uncultured Nitrospiraceae bacterium | reverse complement strand
CGCAGCATGATAATGTAGAAACTCCAGGGTCCGGTTTGTAACCGGACCTACATGGCCAGCGCTTCCAGATAGGTTGCGATTCCCCATGTGAACGGCGCGGACACTTTCCGTACACGCTCTGAGAAACGGGAGGAAGTCAGGGGATGGTTTGAGAAGGCAGACGAAGACCTACAAGACCCTTCAATACCGCCTCAAGAAACACGGCATTGACCGCCATGCGTTGGACTAATAATCTGGTTTCGACAGCAGGCGGTTCCCGATTTGTCCTTGTTCGTTATGAGATAACTTCATGAGCGGTATACTGGCAATTCAGAATCTGAAAACGTACTTTGTCACGGACGACGGGGATGCGTTGGCCGTCGATGACGTCTCGTTCGATGTCCCCGCGGGCAAGACCATTGCGCTTGTCGGGGAGAGCGGTTGCGGCAAGAGCGTGACGGCGTTGTCGATCATGCGCCTGATTCCGCGGCCTCCGGGGCGCATTGCAGGCGGCCAGATCTTGCTGAACGGACGGGATCTGCTGCAATTGACCGAAGAGGAGATGCGGGCAGTTCGCGGCAATGATATATCCATGATCTTCCAGGAACCGATGACTTCGCTCAATCCTGTTTTTCGCGTGGGCCACCAGATTGCCGCAACGATCCGCCTTCATCGCGGCGTGTCAAAGCAGACAGCGCGGACACAGGCCATCGAGTTGCTCGATAAGGTTGGCATCCCCTCGCCGGAGGAACGCGTGGACGACTATCCGCACCAGATGTCCGGCGGAATGCGTCAACGCGTGATGATCGCGATGGCGCTCGCGTGCAACCCGAAGGTTCTGATCGCCGACGAGCCCACGACCGCGCTCGATGTAACCATCCAGGCGCAGATCCTCGAGCTTCTGAAAGCCCTCCAGGCCGAGCACGGAATGGCCATACTCCTGATCACGCACGACCTCGGCATCGTGGCCGAGACGGCGGACGTCGTTGCCATTATGTATGCGGGCAAGATCGTTGAAAAAGCGCCCCTGCGCGAACTCTTCGCGAACCCGAAACACCCTTACACCGCGGGCCTTTTCGAATCGATCCCGAAGATGAGCGAGACGCGCCAGCCCCTGCGGACGATCCACGGTCAAGTGCCCGCCGCCACGCGGTTCCCCTCCGGGTGCCGGTTTCATCCGCGATGCCCGCACTGCATGGAGGTCTGCAAGAAGACAATACCCGCGACCATAAGCGTTGCGCCTGAACACACCGTCGCCTGTTGGCTTTACGACAGCAAGGAGAAACGCGTACCGTGAGTCCGCACGAAGACGTTCCGCTTCTCGCCGTCAAGGGCCTTGTGAAGCACTTTCCCATTCGGAAGGGCGTCTTCTCACGCGTGTCCGGCGCGGTCCGCGCCGTGGATGGCGTCTCCTTCGCCATACCGCGCGGCAAGACGCTCAGTCTCGTCGGAGAGAGCGGCAGCGGCAAGACGACCACGGGCCGGCTGGTGTTGCGATTGATCGAACCCACCGCCGGAACGATCTTCTTTGAGGGCACGGACGCGACCGCGCTCGACCGGGCCGCGCTCCGTGCCTTGCGAAAACGCATGCAGATTATCTTCCAGGATCCCTATGGATCTCTCAATCCGCGCATGACCGTACATTCCGTGCTGTCCGAAGCCCTCGCGGCCCACGACATCGTCCCGACTGCCGCGCGCCGGCGGGAGCGCGTTCTTGATCTGCTCGATCTCGTGGGATTGACCGCCGAGGCCGCGGACCGGTATCCGCACGAGTTCAGCGGAGGACAACGCCAGCGGATCGGCATCGCGCGGGCGCTGGCCGTCGAGCCGGATCTCATCGTCGCGGACGAGCCCGTCTCGGCGCTGGATGTCTCGATCCAGGCGCAGATACTCAATCTGATGGCCGATCTCCAGACCCGCCTGGGACTGACCTACCTCTTCATCGGACACAACCTGAGCGTCGTCCGTCACATTTCCGATTCCGTTGCGGTGATGTACCTCGGCCGCATCGTCGAGACGGGTTCCGTGGACGATATCTTCCGCTCGTCCGTGCATCCCTACACGAAGGCGCTGCTCTCCGCGGTGCCGATCCCCGAGCCCGGCGCGAAACAACAACGACAGGTCCTGCACGGCGACGTGCCCAGTCCCATCAACCCGCCCGCGGGCTGCCACTTTCATCCGCGCTGCCCGGATTGCACGGGGATCTGTCGCGTGAAGGATACACGCCTTGTAGCGGTGGGCCCCGGCCATTCCGCCGCGTGTCACGTGCACGCGCCCGAGCCATGACCTCGCCTGGAGAAGCCCGGTTCAACCTTGTATAATCCCGCTTCCGTGCATATTGGAGAAGAGATCATGACGAAGACGAAGAAGACCCCGTTGCGAAGCGAGATTCCCGTTGCCGATACATGGGATCTCACGCCGCTGTGCAAGTCGGACGCGGCATGGGACCGCGCCTTTCACAAACTCGAGGGGAAGATTCCGAAGTTCGCATCGTTTCGCGGAAAGCTTGGCGGATCGGCGAAGGCGCTTCGAGCCTGTTACGATTTTCAGGTCGAGTTCGAGAAGGAGGCCGAGCTCATCGGCAACTACGCCGGTCTCAAAGCTTCCGAGGACGTCGCCAACAGCACGTACCAGGGCATGCTCGCGCGGTACAGCCACCTTGCCATGATGGCAAACGAGGCGGCAAGCTTCATCCCGCCCGAGATCCAGGCGATTCCGAAAAAGCGGATGGACGGCTTTCTGAAATCCGCGGTCCTGAAGCCTTTCCGCTTCCAGCTCGAAAAACTACTGCGATACAAGCCCCACATCCTGTCCGAGGCCGAGGAACGCGTTCTCGCGATGCAAGGAGAAGTGGCCGACACGGCGGGAAAAGTCTTCGGACAACTCAGCGACGCGGATCTGAAATTCGGTTTGGTGAAGAATGAGCGCGGCGAAACGATCGAGTTGACCCAGGGCTCGTTCCGCAGCCTGCTCGAGTCCCCCAAGCGTTCGGTCAGAAAGGAGGCCTTCGACAAGTTCTATGCCGTCTACGAGGCCCATGAGAATACGTTGGCGGCCACGCTGAGTTCCTCCGTATTGCAGGACGTGTACCAAGCGCGGGTGCGCAACTTCGGTTCGACCCTCGAAGCCGCCTTGTTCGCCGACAGGATCCCAGGGTCGGTTTACGACAGCCTCATCGAGGCCGTTCACGCCAATCTCGACACCGTATACCGATATCTCGACATCCGGCGCCGCGCGCTGAAGCTCAAAGATCTGCGGTTCTGCGACAACTATGTCCCCATCGTCCAGCTCCCAAGGAAGAGGACTCCGTACCCGGAAGCAGTCAGCGTGGTTTGTGAGGCGTTCAGACCGCTGGGCGAAGAGTACTGCCGGACGTTGAACGCCGGCCTGACGGACGACCGGTGGGTGGACCGCTATGAGAGCCAGGGCAAGCGGAGCGGCGCCTTTTCAGGCGGCGGATACGCCGGGCCGCCGTACATCCTCCTAAACTACAAGGACGACGTGATCGATCACGTGTTCACCCTCGCGCACGAGGCGGGCCACTCGATGCACACGCACTACAGCGCGCGCTGCCAGCCTTTCCAGGACTATCACTACAGCATCTTCGTAGCCGAGGTGGCGTCCACCTTCAACGAGCAGCTCCTGAACCACTATCTCCTCGAACGCGCGAAGGACAAACCGTCGCGGGCGTTTCTTATCAACCGCGAGATCGACGAGATCCGCGGCACGCTGATCCGGCAGACGATGTTCGCGGAATTCGAAAAGGTCATACACGCGGTAGCGGAGCGCGGCGATCCCTTGACGCTCGAATCTCTCCGCGATGAATACGCGGACCTGCTCGATCTGTATTTCGGCCCGGAATTCGAGATCGATGACTCGCTGGAACTCGAGTGCGTCCGCATACCTCACTTCTACAGCGCATTCTACGTCTACAAGTACGCGACGGGACTCGCGGCGGCCATCGCGCTTTCGGAGCAAGTGCTCCATGGCGGCCCGAAAGACCGGGACCGTTATCTGGACTTCCTGCGGACAGGCGGATCGAAGTACCCGTTGGACGCGCTGCGCGACGCCGGCGTCGACATGGAAAAACCGAAGCCGGTCGCGACCGCCATGCAACGTTTCAAAGATCTGGTCGACGAGTTCGAAGATCTGATCTAGAAGGCCCGTTACTTACTCAGTTGGTAGACGTGCACGTCGAAGCGGCGCCACGTGTCGGTGACGGCGCCGTTCTCGACTGGCAGTGTGCGGTTCTCATTCAGGACCGTGCAGCTTTTCCAATCGCCCAGGCTGGACAGCGTCGCCTTACAGAGATTCTTGTCGGCGTTGCAGGTGAAGAGATACAGCTTGCCGTCGTGTGTCTTGGCAAGCGTTTGCACGCCGTCATCCACCGAGTGGCCCATCTCGTGATAGTCGATCTCGATCTTCATGGTGGCGTTGCGCTCGGCCAGGGGCGCGGCGAGGTCGGCAACCTCGCGCGTCACGCGCTTGATGGACGTCCAGGCGTCGGAAGGTTGCGGCATGGTGTGACTGCCCCAGTAGATGATCCCGTTCGCGCCCTTGATGAGCGACTGAAACGCCATGAAGCGGCTCTGCGCGTAACTCGGATAGACGATCTTTTCCTCGCGCCGCTCGACGGCGTCCTTCTCGCCCGTGAGCGCTTCCCAAGCGAACGCCTGCAACACCATGAACAGCGGCCGGTTCGGTCCCGTCACCTGACGCATCTTGTCCACGTACTCGCCGACCTGGCTGATATGCTCGTTGTTCAGGTCGCCCTGGTAGCCGTCCGGGAACAGCGCGAACATGGACATGAGCCCGCCGGGGTTCACCGGATAGATGTCGCAAGCGACGATATCCGTTCCCGCGTTGTATTGGCGCAGCGTCTTCACAAGATTCGTCGGCGCCTGGTTCACGTAAACAAGGTGCTTCGGATCGGCCTGCTTGATCACCGCGAACGTATCCGCGAGGACTTGCCACGGGACACGCTGCTCCGCTTTCAACCATGACCACGCGGGTTCATCGACGGTCTCGATGAACGCAAGCGCCGGATGCTCCTTCGCTTTCAGGACCGCGTCCGAGATCGACTTCGAGGTAGCCTCCTTATTCTGCGGATCGATGGCGCCGACCGAGATCCACGTCATCAGGCCCGCGGCTTGCGCCTTATCCAGCGCCTCCTTGTCCGTACCCGTATGGATGAGGTTGAACCCCGCCTCGGCCAGTTCCGCATAGGGGCGATCCGACTTCGCCTCATAGTACGACCCGATGATGAGCGTCCGCTTTCCGTTCACCGTGATCATTCCGTCGTCATCGAACGCCGTGACGATCGGTTGCGCGGCCGCCTGCACCGAAACCAGCAACACCATTCCCGCGACGCACAAAGCTTCCGTTATCATTCGTCTTCCCTCACTAATCTCGGCATTCCTTCTGTTCCGTGGACGCGGCGTCCTCGCCGCGTTTCATCGCACACACCCTGCGGCAAGCGGCTCTTCACGAAAACGCGGCGGGGACGCCGCGTCCACGGATCCAGCCAACCGGCGCGGTCTCCAATACTACTTGCAGTACTACTTCAACAACGGCAGTACCTTCTTGAACTCCGGCGTTCCCGCCGCGCGAAGGACCTCGAACATCGCCATCTCAGTCGTGACGATTTCCGCGCCGTGCGCCCGCATCCGTGCGATACCCGCCTCATAGTCGCCAGGATAACGAGACCCCACCGCGTCACTCGGAACGTAGATTTCATAGCCCATCGACAGGCCAACAAGGACCGTCTGCATCACGCACACGTGCGCCTCGATGCCGGTAACAAGGATCTGCCTCCGGCCCGTCGCGGCCACTGCCTCCGAAAAACCGGGACCTCCGAAACAACCGAACGAGACCTTTTCGAGCGGCGTCAACCCCTCAAGCTCCTTCGCCACCTTCTCATTCGTGACTCCGAGACCCTTTGGATACTGCTCGGTCCATATGACGGGCAGATCAAGGGTCCGCGCAAAGCGGATGAGCTTGATCGCCCTCTCGACAACGCCCTCCGCACCCGAGATCTTCGGCAGCAACCCATCCTGCAAGTCAATCACAATCAAGACAACATCATCACGCACAAGCATCGCTCAAGAATCCCTTCTTCCGATTCCCGCGAACAACATGATATCGGATCACCACATAGATCGCGAATCAACTGTGCAGGAGATTACGACAGAATCGACTGCGGACTGGAGCGCGGAGTGCACGTGACGAAGAAGGGCGCCCGGCTTGCGGCGTTGGAACCGGTGGCCCAATGCGTTCTGGCGCGGTTCGGCTATGCGGGACAGGATGCCGCTTGCGAGCGGGAACCCATTCCAATAGGCGGTGTTCAACAGAGCGGAGCGAAAACAAGGAAGGAGGACTATCATGGGAAGAACCCGCGCGATGCGTTTTGGCTGTGTGTTGTTGGGCGTTCTCGCCATTCTGCCCGCTCATGCCCAGTTTCTGGAAGGATCTCTGGTGCGGCTTGATTTTGAACCGGCTACCTATGCACTCGTGTCGCTGACGGACAAGGAGAACGCTTTCTCTCTGAGTTTCTATGGCGAGGCGCCCCTGTGGCGGTTGATTGTGATGGATACTTCCGCCGCGCCGCCGAATGTTGACTGGTCTGCCGATTTTGACGAAGTCTGGGCCACTTCAGTCGCGGGCTATCGTTCGAGTTCGCTCGTGGATACTGGGACGGTGCGAACGCTCCATCTTGACTGGACGGCCTTTCCGCTTCCCAATGGCGGGCATGCTACGGTGAATGTGGAGGTTACCCTACCCGTTGACTCCTTCGAGTCGCAGTGGCAAGCGACGGTCACGACCTCAGGAATGGGCGACGCGTTGTGGCGACTGGATTTCCCCGTGTTTATGCTCAACCCGATAGGGGATACCCCCGAGAACGATATTGCCGCCGTGCCGATACACAGCGGCCTGCTCGTGCGCAATCCCCACGTCAACAGTGTTGCCGGCGGGACCGGGGCATCGGAGTTGCGCGACGACATGGGGCTGCCCGGAAACCATCCCGGCTCCTGGGAAATGCAGTGGATGCAAGTTTACGACGAAGATTCCCGCCAAGGATTGTTCCTGCGCTCAACGGACTCGGTTGGGTACACCAAGGGGCTGACGATGATCCCATACCTGGGCCGGACGCTTCTCCTCTGGCGGCACTATCCCGCCGGGAACACCTCGCCGAATGTAACCTATACGCCTCCTTATGACGTTCGTCTCCGGCCGCTTGTGGGGGATTGGTTTGACGCGGCGAGGTCTTATCGCTCCTGGCTGCTTGCCCAGCCGTGGTGCAGCCGGGGCCCGATTCGCACACGGACGGACTTCCCCCATGACCTCGGAGAGTCATTGGCCATTTCGCTGTTTACGGAACTGGACACGTTTTCGTCTGCATCGGAGGTGGTCGCTTCCGTCCAAGGATGGCAGGACTTCTTTGGGGAGGGAATAGTCGCAAGCCATCTCCGCGGCTGGGGCTCGGGCCTGCCGGACGCCGCGATCCCTCAGGAGTTCGTAGACGGCGTTGCGGAACTCAACGCGCGTGGGATTCACTCGAGCCCTTACACTAATACCCACGGATGGCCCCAGGGCGCTTCAGACGATGGTTCCGGGACACGTGCGGACGGCGTGGCCAAGACGCTGAACGGCGCGTGGTTTTATAGTCCCGAATTCAGCGAGTGGAAAATGTGTGTCGGGTCCGAGGCATGGCGGGGGAAGTATGTGAGCATCACAAGCGCATTGGTGGACGCGGGAACCACCGACCAATACTGCGACCTCTATCCTTCATCCAGGCTGTGCTTCGATCCTGGGCATGGCCACCCCGGCGGGGGCGGTCGCTGGTGGATCGACGGGTATCGCTCGCAAATCGCGGCTGCTCGGGCCGCCGCGCGCGCGGTACGCCCGGAATTCGCCATGACTCCCGAACACCGAAGCGATACGGGAATCGACCTCTTCGATGCTTACTCCGTGAACTACTGGTCGTACGGAGACGACGTCTTCCGGGGCTCGGTCGAGACCGGCATTCCAATCCCCATCATAGCCGCCACGATACATGATTACATCGGCTGCTTAGGGGGAACCCAAGTTCCTTATAGCGTCATAGGCAGCCTGCATTTCCGATTCGCCCAGGGATGGGGATTCGTCCACGGAAACGTCGCTACGATCTATGAGGATAAGGCGCCCAGCATTGCGCCGTTCTCTCAGGACAAACTTCGTGATTTCGAGTACCTCAGGGAACTAATCCGCTATCGCCATGCCGTGCCTGAACTCCTCGTGTACGGCGAATACCTGCGCCCGCCTGACACGGGATCCGGTACGCAGGATGTGGTCATGTTCGGGGAGGCGTTCGCGCAGCCTGTCATTCTGGGCAGTGCATTTCGCGCCGCCGATGGAACGCTGGGCGTCTTCATGACAAACTACAATTTGGCTCCGCACACGGCGGATTTCACTGTGAACCGCTCCGATTACAGCCTCGGGACCGGTACCTACGAGATCTACTCCGTTACGCCTCAAGGGCGCTTGTTCTACGGAGGCTTTCGAGGCTCAGATTACACGCGCAAATGGATACTCGAAGCGGGTGGCATCCTCATGCTCGAAATCCTCCCGGCTTCGGACACCGATGCCGACGGCATGAGCGATGCGTGGGAATCGACTCATTCGTTCAATATAAACAGTCCCGCGGACGCCCTCGACGATGAGGATCAAGACTCGCTCAGCAATCTCGAAGAGTTCCAGAACGGGACCGACCCTTACTTGGCCGACTCAGACAACGACGGCTTTTCCGACTCGGAGGAAGTGTCGTACGGTTCCGACCCCAGGACCGACGAAAGCCATTCTGAGCCCGAGGTCACTGTTCCAGCGATTTCACTTATCATGACTCTTGCCCTCTTGCTCGCGCTCATGGCCCTCGGCACGGCAAATCACGTGGTTTTCGCCAAGACGCCGTCGAATCGATCCCTACATGATATTCCGGTGGGTTCTGACCGAGGTAAGTCGCAAGAGAGCAAGTAGCGCGCCCTTCGCCGGGGTAACCGCTACGCGGGAATGACGGAAGCGGAAATCGCTGTGCGCGCTGAACGTCGAACAGCGGCCTTGCTTCTGGCCGAGCATCACCTATATTATCGCCGCGGGTGAAAATGGGCATGAAAGCCTCGTTGTACGGCCTGAAATACGTTATTGGCCACCATCTTCTGAGAAAGACAATGCCGCTTATCCGCGGGCTGGTTCTCACCAACCGCTGTAACTTGCGGTGCCGGCACTGCAAGTTGATTGCTCGCGGCCAGAAAGACCTGGACTTCGAGGAAGTCACTGCCGCGATCGAGGCCTTCTACCGCGAAGGCGGCCGCTGCCTCTATCTTGAAGGCGGCGAACCGTTCATCTGGCGTGATGGGAAACACAGCCTCGATGATGTCGTCGACTACGCCCATGGCCTCGGGTTTCTGACCGTCGTTGTCTATACGAATGGCACTCTTCCCATTCGCACGTCGGCCGACACGGTGTTTGTCAGTGTCGATGGACTTCGGGCCACCCATGATGCGCTTCGGGGAGAGTCTTTCAACCGAATCATGGGGAACATTCAGGACTCAGCCCACGCGTCGCTCTTTGTCAACTACACGATCAACAACTGCAATAAGGATGACATCCGCGAGTTCTGCAAATACGTGCACGGCATGGAGCACATTCGCGGGATCTTCTTCTATTTTCATACGCCGTATTATGGACGCGACAAACTCTATATCGAGCTTGATGAGCGGCGCCGCCTCCTGTATGAGATACTGGACCTTCGGAAACACTTCAGAATTCTGAACTCTCGAGCAGGACTGCAATCGGCGTTGAGAAACGATTGGAAACGGCCGATGGATGTTTGCTCGGTATATGAAAAGGGCGCCGTCTACAAGTGTTGCAGGTATTCGGATGATCCTGAGTTGTGCCAGCAGTGTGGATATCTGAGCTATGCCGAGATCGATCAAACACTGAAGATGAAGCCATCAGCCATATACAGTGCGCTCAAGTACTTCTGATGATTCAGTATATGCCGCGGAAGTTCATGTGGCGGGCCTGGAAGCCGTCGCAACATGAGATCCCTTCATTATTCCTTCTCCGCCATGCCATTCTCTAGGGTGTTAATCACATCCCTCTAATATATAGCCCAAGGCATTCCGCTGTTAGGCTGGAGACTGTAGGCTGTAGGCTGTAGGTAAGTGGATGGCGGACGCGGGATTGCGGATGGTCGTCGGCGGCTGGCAGTTGGTACATGGCGGGACAAATGAAAACTCAGGTCAGACTACGGAATCGGCAACGAAGGGGAAGATGAGAAAGAATTGGCAGCCCGTAGGGGAGTCGAACCCCTGTGACAAGACTGAGAATCTCGCATCCTAGACCCCTAGATGAACGGGCCGCACAAAGGGAATCGGCAACGGGCCGAGTCTAGGCTTATGGCTGCCGGACTAGGACTCGAACCTAGACTAGCCTGATCCAGAGTCAGGTGCCCTACCAATTAGGCCATCCGGCAATTGCAGTGGGATCGTATAGGAATGGAGAGGGTTGTGTCAAGTTCTCGGTTCCGATATGCTTAAAGAGTTGGCGTTTACTGAAACACCCTTCATTAACAGGTGATGATCGGTTGTGGACAAGGAGAAGGGCATGCGGGTACTGATCACGGGATCGAGCGGCCAGATTGGCTCCAATCTGGGTCTGCGGCTGATCGAGGAGGGCCATTTCGTTTTCGGCGTTGACGTCCGTCCGAACACGTGGACGGACAAGATCGAGACGCTCCTTCAAGACCTGAGCATGCCTTACCGCAATTTCGAAGGGGGGATCGGCCAGGCGGACTATCCTCCGGACTTGGACGTGGTCGTGCACCTCGCCGCCCACGCGAAGGTGCACGAATTGGTGGAACAGCCCGACCGCGCACTCGAGAACGTCACTATGACTTTCAACGTGCTCGAATTCTGCCGGCGGAACAAGACGCCCATCATCTTCAGCAGTTCGCGCGAGGTCTACGGCGACATCCATCGCTACATTACCGAGGAGTCGCACGCGGATTTCGCCTTCACCGAAAGCCCGTACTCTTCGAGCAAGATCGCGGGGGAGGCCTTCGTCTATTCGTACGCGCAGTGCTATGAGATGCCCTATCTGGTCTTTCGGTTCAGCAACGTTTACGGCCGCTACGACAACGACATCGAGCGCATGGAGCGCGTCATCCCGCTGTTCATCCGCAAGATCGGCCGGGGAGAACAGGTGACGATCTACGGGGAAGACAAGACGCTGGACTTCACTTACGTCGACGACTGCGTGGACGGCATTTGCCGCGGCATCGATCTTCTCGTCAGCCGTCGCGGGAAAAACCACACGATCAATCTCGCTTACGGACAAGGCGCCACGCTGATCGCGATGGCCAAGTGCATCGGCGAAACCCTCGGCGTTCCCGTCAACATGAGGGTCGAGCCGTCGCGCGTAGGCGAGGTGACCCATTACGTCGCCAATATCGGCAAGGCCCGCGCGTTGCTCGACTACAATCCAAAGACTCCTCTCGTCGAAGGCATACGCAAGGCGGTGGCGTGGTCCTCACAGTTTGCCGGGGTTTGACAAACTGTGGAGTGGCTCGGCGAGGTAGGTTCTACGGCTTGACCGGCGCCGCGAGGGCCGCGGCTGCTTTCGCAACATGATCGAATGCGCTGTCCACCTCGGCGGGGTCCAGGAAACCGATGGGCATCGCGTCGACGCAACCCAAGCCCATCACGAACTTCAGCGACTCGCCGATCCGGTCGGCGCACTGACCTTCGCCGGCGATCTTCATCCCGAGAACGCCCTTCTTGTTCTCGTGCGCCTTTCGCAACACGGCGGCGACCTGATCCGGGGGGGCGTCCATCTTGAGGCCGAATGGGTTGATGCGTTCGAGCAGCACGTCCACCCACTTCGTCTCGGCGGCGCATTCAGCGGCCTTGAGGTTGTGACTCGAGATCCCGTGCGCGCGTATGATGCCCTTTGCCTTGAAATCTGACAGGACGTCCATGCAGCCCTTCAGCTTCTTCGGCCAGTCGGGGTCGCTCACGCAATGCATGAGCACGACGTCCAGCCGATCCGTGTCGAGCTCCTTCCGGAAACGCTCGATATCCTCGCGAACAACGCGCGGTTCGCGCGACGAGGTCTTGGTCAGCAGCGTGACCTTGTCGCGGTCGATGAAGGACTTCAGCGCCTCATTCATATATGGATGCGCCCCGTACATATCGGCCATGTCGAAATAACGGATCCCCTTTTCGTACGCACGCCTCAAGACGTTGATGAACGCGTCGTGGCCTTTACGTATCAGTTCCGAATTGTGATCCCAGGCCTTGCAGCCCGTGCCCATTCCAAGCAGCGAGACCTCGATGCCCGTCTTGCCCAGCGGGCGCATCGCATCCGCAGTTAGCGCGGGCGCCTGCGCCTTGCCCAGTGCTGGCGCGGCGGCCCCGGCGGTAAGGAGGCCAGTCGCGTGGGCCATGAACTGACGCCGGTTGATGGTTCCCATATGGATCCTCCTCGATGGACGTTTGGCGCTGCGCGAAAGACATCAGGCTTTCTTGGTTCTCTTGCTGCTTCGGCCCTTGCCGCAGGGGCCTCTAGTGTAGTGAGTCATCCTGTTGGTAACTTATCTGACGCGCAAGAAAGACGGCCACTGTCATTGCGAGGAGGGCTTCCAGCCCGACGAAGCAATCCCCCGGCTTGTTTCCACGGGTCAGGGGATTGCTTCGTCGGGCTGGAAGCCCTCCTCGCAATGACCGCCGAGGTCAAAGATAAGTAGCCTCAATTTTGAATCACTACACTAGCAGCCATGTCAAGACAGTCCATAGTAGCGTCCGATGGCCGCGACAATGTCCGAGCCGGTGGCCACGACCGGTGAAACCGCGCGGCCGCTCGACAACTTGACGTCGTCCAGCGTGATCAAGTCCTGCGGATTCGCCATCGCCAGCACGACGCGGTCTGACGTGGCCGTGATGGGAATGCACTGCCGACGTTTGGCCAACTGGCCGTTGATAAGCCGCGGCGCTGAGGCGTCGACAACTTCCGGCGCCAGCCGGACAAACGGCAGGCTCAATTGGTGGGCCAGGACACGGGCAACGGACTCTTCGGAGACATAGCCATTCTCAACCAGGATGCCGCCGATGCGCCGTTGCGGCTTCGCCTGCTGCTCGCGCAGGGAAGCCGTCAACTGTCCTTCCGTCAAGACACCCATGTCGACCAGCATGTCCCCCATTCGCCGTTTGTGCCCGCCGTCAGGTCTTCCGTCAGCCGCGGCCATTTCCGAACCCGGCCGGGCCGGGCCGCCCGGAATGCCGAGGCTCGCATTCGCGCGGCGCAGCAGGTCCACCTCGGATCGCAAGCCCGCGATCTCCTTTCGGCTCTCATTCGCGAGATCGTCCAGTCGATCCTGGAGCATCTTGATCTGGTATCCCGCCGCGGCCATTTCGGCCTCTTTCTCGCGAACCTGCTCCTCGAACCGGTTTGCGCGCACGCGTTCCGTCTCGAGCAGCGCCTTGAACTCCTCGGCCCTTCCCGAGAGCGAACGCGCGGCCGTAAGCTGATCCCGCGCACTCGTGAGCGCGGTCCGCACGCGGTCCAAGTCCTCCTGCTGCTGCCGTCCGGCGACGATCTGTTCGTCCAGGGCCTCTTGCAGGCGCAAGACCTCGGAGGTTAACGCTCCCGCCTCGTTCTTCAATTGCGCGATACGCTGGGTCGCCCCGGCGAGTTCCTCCTCTCGCTCTGCCACTTCCTGCGCCAGCGCTTCCGCGCGGGCCTCAGCCGCTTCGAGTGCGGCGGCCTGCTCGCGAGCGGTTTCAGACTCTCGAACGGCCTCAGCCGCCGCCTGAAGGTTCATCTCCTCCTGAACACGGGCGATGCGCTGCGCCAATCGCGCGTACGCGTCCTCTACCTGCGTGCTCCACGCCACAACGGAGGATTGAAGCGTCGTGATCATATCGGCCTGCGCATCCGGCGCCGGCCTCGGAGAAGTAACACCACTCGGCTCCGTCCCTCCCGAATCGAGACTCCGTAAAGAATCCAAAATTACGCTCATTGACCCCTCAGGTGTTCCCTATCTGCTTCGGCTTTCGCCGCCACGGGCGCCCGCGAGAGACCCGCCGCGACGCGTCGTTCTACCTCGTTTCCAGCGATCCCACCAAGCATGGACCGCATTATAGGCATGATTTCCCGCTTCGTCAAGGGGGGGGATACGGGAGATCAAAATTATATGCTGGACGATTCGAGACCGCGCCTCAGAACTCGCGCCGATTGGCTCCGTGGCCGCGGCGTCCTCGCCGCGTTTCGACGCATACAACTCGCGTCAAGCGGTTCTTAACGAAAGCGCGGCGAGGACGCCGCGGCCACGGAGGCGCGTCTCCCCTCTTGGAAATGAGGTGGTAGGCCCCGTCCGGACGGAACGTCAACCTGCAACCGGCCACGGGAACGCTGACGTTATGGGAATGCGCTCGCCGGTCTGGGCGGACTTGCGCGCTGCTTCCATGATCTCGACGACGTGTAGAGCGTGTTCGGGACGCAGGATTCCCTCCTGACCGGAGATTAGGCAATCAACTGCGTAAGCGGCGCCGCATTGCCAGACGTAGCCTTGCGAGATGGTGCAGCGGATCTGCCATGCCTTTTCGCATTCGAGTCTGATCTGCACGCCTTTGGGTTCCCAATCCCAACCGAGCAGATTCATTGCGCCGCCCCGTGCGATGAGTTCGATCGTGCGATCCTCGTTCTGGACGAAATACACGAAACCGGATTGGACGTGCGAGAACACGGAATCACCGTGATCGATCATGAGCATCATGTTGTCGTCGGTTGTCACACGTACGTTCTCGTGCTCGATGGTGCGTTCGGGAACGGCGGCGCCCATCAGTGCGACGACACCCTTCGCTGGACCGAGAAGTCCCGTCAGCGTCGTGATGTTGTAGACGGCGAGGTCATGCATGCTGCCGCCGCCTTCTTTGTAAAACCACGGGCCCCATGACGGACCGCAGTGACCGTAGCACGCGTGCGCCGCGAACACCTTGCCTATGCTCCCGCTCGCAAGCGTCTCGGACATAAAGCGAAACTGCGGGCTCAAGACGACTGTCGGCGCGGCCCACAGACGCACGCCCTTTGCCCTCGCCAATTCGAGAAGTTCGGCGCCTTGATCGAGAGAGTGCGCAAACGGCTTCTCGCAGAAGACGTGCTTCCCGGCGTTCAATGCCTTCTTGTTGATCTCGTAGTGCGGGGGCATGCTCGTCACGTTCAGAAGCAGGTCGAAGTCCGCCGCCGCGAGCATCTCGTCGACGGAAACGAATCCGGTAGGAATGCCAAACTCTGTCATGCGCTCGCGGAAGCGATTCTCGATGACATCGCACGCCGCTACCAATTCCGCCGAGGCGCAATTCCGCAAATTGGCCAGGTAGTGCGCGGAAACGGATCCGCATCCCGCTACGGCAATCCGTACACGCTCCATATGATCTCCTCCTATGCGTCCGGCGTTACTTCAGTGCCGCGGCGATGTAGTTCCCATAGCCCACGACCAGCGTCGACGCGATCAGTATGATGATGCCGGCCAGGATCAACTGGTGGGTTTTCGGGCTGCTTCCTTTCCATTCGCGGAACAGGATGGCCCATATGTTGCTGAAGACGATGATGAACGCCATGTGTATGGTCCAACTCGAAAAGTCGTAGCGGCCCATCTTCGTCGTGCCCATCCCGTAAAACATGAACTGCAGGTACCATGTTATTCCGGCCAGCGCCGAGAGCAAGTAGTTGAGGGGCAACGAAGCGCCGTCGGCGTGGAAATAATCGCCCGCGGTCCGGTTGCGAATGTTCAGGATCGCGCACCAGATGAAGTTCGTTGTGAAACCGCCGGCGAGAATGATGATGAACACGGGCGTGTTCTTCCATAGGTCGCGGGAACCGTGTTCGACGGCGAGTGCGGCAATCGGTTTGCCGGCCTGGATCGCGAACGCCATGCACGCGCTCATGACCCCGGCGAACACCGCTACCCACACGCCCTTGACGAAACTGAACTCGCGAATCGCCGCCTTCTTCGCTTCCGACGAGAGCTCGCGCTCTTTCGATACGCCCGCCATGCCGCACACGGCAATCCCCGCAAGGCACACCGCCACGCCAGCCAGCGTGATCAGACCCGACGCCGACGATAGCAGCATCGGGAATTCGCCGTTGAACATCGGCGGGATGATCGTGCCGAACGCGGCGCAGAACCCCAACGCGAACGCGTACCCGAGCGACATGCCCAGGTAACGCATCGACAGACCGAACGTCAGACCCCCAATGCCCCAGAGCAACCCGAAAGCGTACGACCAGAAGAGGCTGCCCAGCGGCGCGGCCCGCAGCACGCCGACCGGATCGGGGCAAGTCAGCCATGCGACCACCCACGGCGCCACAAGCCAACTGAACACGCCGCCGACCAGCCAGTAACTCTCCCATGCCCACTTCCGCACGCCTTTGTAAGGGATGTAGAAACTCCCTGCGGCAAATCCTCCCAACGCATGCAGAAACACGCCCAAGAACGGATTCGGATTCATGCAAACTCCCCGAGTTCAGCGGCCACGGTTTCAGCCCGAAGTATGCAGCATCGCCCCCACATGAATAAAGCGCAGGAGAAGGCTATTGGGACCCTCCTCCCGCGCTCAAA
>CAZPMT010000129.1:0-16656 GCA_964587655.1 uncultured Nitrospiraceae bacterium | reverse complement strand
TCGGCTTTGCTGGGTGGCGGGCGCACTACGTCCTGGGCGGGTTCTTCGTTCGGGAACTCGCCGGGATGGCCCATATTCAAAGGCCCGGTGAGGCCCTCGAAATTCATCATGCGGTTCAGTCCGTCAACGAGGTCGCTCGGATAACAAAACGAGCGCGTCTGACTGCCATCGCCGTAGATCGTGATCGGCTCGCCGCGGAGCGCCTGGACGATGAAATTGCTCACTACGCGCCCATCGTCGACCAGCATGCGCGGACCGTAGGTATTGAAGATCCGCACCACGCGGATGTCCACCTTGTTCTGGCGGTGGTAATCGAAGAACAGCGTTTCCGCGACGCGCTTGCCTTCGTCATAGCAGCTTCGAATTCCGACGGGATTGACGTTGCCCCAGTAGGCCTCGGGCTGCGGATGCAGCTTCGGATCGCCGTAGACCTCGGAGGTCGACGCTTGGAGGATTCGCGCCCTGACCCGTTTTGCGAGGCCGAGCATGTTCAGCGCGCCCAACACGTTCGTCTTGATGGTCTTGACGGGATTGAACTGATAGTGGACGGGCGAGGCCGGGCAGGCCAGATTGTAAATGCGGTCGACCTCGATCAGTATCGGCTGCGTAACGTCGTGGCGGATGATCTCGAATCTCGCGTGCGACATCAGGTGCAGGATGTTGTCCTTGCGTCCCGTGAAGAAATTGTCGAGGCAGAGAACCTCCTCCCCCGTCTCCAGCAGTCGTTCGCACAAGTGCGACCCAATGAATCCCGCGCCGCCTGTAACCAAGTTCCGATATGCCACGTCTCCACTCCTTCCTCTACCCTTGGCCGGTTGCCCGCCGCGAGAAACGGCCTCCGTATCCCCGGCGGCGTCAGTGTGCCATAACGTACCGCGGTGCACAAGTGATTTCCGCTTCGTCATGGGTGGCATTCGTGCGGCTCTGTAGCCGCGGCGTCCTCGCCGCGTTTCGGCGGAAACACCTTCCGTCAAGCGGTTCTTGACGAGAACGCGGCGAGGACGCCGCGGCTACAGAACCAATCGGCGCGATCTCAACACCCTCTATATATTAGCCCACGGCGTTCCGCTGTCAGGTTGGAGGTTGGAGGCTAGGGACTGTAGGTAAGTGGCTGGTGGCCGGCGGTTTGCGCGGCTAGGAAGTGGCTACTGGCCCGTGACAAGGCGATCAACGGAGTGGATTTCGGGTTTTGGGTCTCGGGTTTGGGATCTCGGGCTTCAGAAAGGGTGTGATTTTGCGAAACAAGGGGTGTTTAGTAGACAATTATTTGATAAAATCACACTAAACTAACTATTAACCAATAGTAGTCGCTCTCTGCTTACGGCTTTGGAATTAGAAATCACAGGCTACCAACCAGCCTCTTGTAGGTATTGTGGTCTCCGATCCAGAACCAGTAGAAGGTGTCCCCTTGAACAATAGCCAAAGCCCGATAACCATCCCCGATTCTGATGGACCAGACGTTGCCCGTTTTCTTGAACCGGAGGGAAGGGTGACGACGGTCTTGTTTCCAAAGTCGATATGCGACCTTGGCTCTTTTCTTTATCTCAGGGGGCAAGGCAGCGTAGGAGGTCCAGAAGTCAGGAGTTGTCAATGAAATCATCAAGCGGCCTCGTCCTTCCCGAGGCGATATCCGCGCGGACACGATCCAAGACCGAACTCAGAGATCCCCCATCTTGGGAATCCCGCTCGAACTCTTTATCCCACTCGTCCAAGTGTTCCAGTTCGTAGTCCGCCAGCCAGGAGAGCAACTCGTCGAGTTCCTTTGCGGAAAGGGACTTGACCTGCCCCACGATCTGTTCAACGATTGTCGTCATGATGATCTCATCTTCTCACGTCCCGCAAGGAAAATCAATATCGCTGTCGCCAGCGCGACGTATAGGACGTCCGCACGCCATTTCAATCTCAACGCAAAGACGCGAAGATCAAAACAAACTTCGCCCGAACTGGCAGCGGCTAATAACGATCAGACGGAAAGCTCTTCACCCCAGAAGAGCCTGTAGCTGCATGACCCTGATGTACTCTCGGCCGAGCATTATCAGGTCTTTCTGAGGTACAGTCACACTCTTGCCTCCAGGAAGATCAACGACTTCTTTGGGCTCTCTTGACTGATCATTGATTGGTGGGATAGAGGTCTTGCTTCGTCTGCCGCGTCGATCTTGTCGATCAAGCGCTGCTGCATACTGGTTGGCTAGCGATTCCGCCAGTTGGAGGAACGCCTCCGTCCCGGATCTTAAGCGCTCCTCTCGTCCCAACATGCGCCAAAGACACTCCCCGGACAGAACCGCTTTGTCTACAAGACCGACCCATTCTCCAAAGAACAGCAGACCGGTATTCTCTGGTTCAATAGAAATACACCCCGCACTCCGCACAGCCTTAAGGCTGCTCCTATACGACAAGACGAGTAAACGATCTTCTACATTTCCTGAGAACTTGTATTTCCGAAGGTTTGCCTCGCTACGCACGTATTGGTTGGTGTTGGGGTCCTTCTTCAGCGTTGCCACGCCTCGGATTGTACCCGCCATCCGGTTTCCCCTATGGGCGCATAGGACTTCCTCGACATGCACGAACGTACGGTCTGGATTCCAACTCAGACTCAGGTATCGACCAGAGAAATGACCAATGCGAGCTCGGAGAAAGTCCAAAGCCAGGCGCAACAGGGGCACAAGAACGATGCCGCCAAGTGTAGCTACCATAGCGACTGTCCATTGGTTTGAAAGAACCTGTCCCCAATCCATATGTTCCTCCTCTCGCTAGGCCTGGTGGCTTGCTGCCAGGAAGTCTGATGAGCAGATTCGGATTTCCCATCGAACCAAGAAAGCAATCTTACTAGAATCCTTGAAAAGACGCAAAGAGCAAAGCAAACTTCGCCGCCGCAGACCCCGCTAAGTTGCTCCATCTATCCTTCACCTTTACACTTCAGATCGCTGCGTTGCGCTACCGTGCAGATCGTTTGAACACTGTTGTGTTTCGCGGCATACTTGCTGTGAGGGTGGACTTGGTTTGGGATGCCGTGCGGTTCGGTGTTGCTTGGCCAAGAGAGTCTTGCTTGACGAGGAAGGCTACTGATGAAAAGGGTATGGGTTGGCGCTATTGGGTTGATGGGGATTGTTGTTTGTCTGGTGTCGTGTGCGGGGAGGCAGGCGGTGGACGTCAGTGGCACGGCAGGTGATGTCGTGGGGGCGATGGATCCGTTGCCGGGGTTGCGGGATGAGGCGGGGTTCACGTCGATCTTTGACGGCAGGTCGCTGAAGGGCTGGAACGCGGCGGATATGAGTTTTTGGTCGGTCGAGGATGGGGCGATCACTGCGAAGATCTCGCCTGAGCATCCGACGGATCGAAATCATTATCTGGTTTGCCAGGGAGGCATGCTGGGGGATTTCGAGTTGAAGTTGCGCCATCGCATTTTGAGTTCGCAGGAGGTGAACTGCGGCTTTCAGTTCCGCAGTGAGATCTTCGACGGGAAGATTGGGGATGATTGCCGCGGGTATCAGGTTGATAACAATACGGGTACGCCGTGGCTTGTGCGGTTGTATGATGAGCATGGGCGCGAGACGTTGGCGTGGCGCGGGGAGAAGGCGGTCTTCGACGTCAATAGTCAAAAGACGGTCACCGCTATCGCAGGGGCGGGCGGGGACGCGCGGTTCCGGCTCGAGGATTGGCATGAGTATGACCTGATCTGCCGCGGGCCGGAGATCACGTTGAAGGTCAACGGCCGGGTCGTGGCCCAGGTGGTCGACAATGACCCGAAGCAGCAGGATTTCTCCGGTATCCTGGCGCTGCAATTGCACAGCGGTCCGCCGATGACGGTCCAGTTCAAGGACATCCGTTTGAAGCTCCTGGACGGCGGCAAACCGGGCAAGTAGGCACGCTCTCCCCCACTCCCGAGCGAATCATTCGTGGTTCTTGATGATGACTTCCGCTTTGCCTTTGAGGAGGTCTTTGAAGCGTTGGGCGTCATCGGCTTTTCCTACGATGCTTCCGTAGTGCATGGGGATCGCGATTGCGGGTTTCGCGCGAGGCCGGGCAAAGCTGAAGGCGGACGCCGGTTGCGCGATCCGCATCGACGACCTGCCGGTAATTGGGAACGTTCAGCAGAAGCGGATCGCATTCCGAAAGGAAGGAGAGAAAGGAACAATCGAGGTCTCGGTCGAGTTATCACTTCCATGAAGCATGGATGAAGAGGTCGCGCCAGTCTTGTCCAGATTAGTCGACTGAAGACCAACGCAGAGGCCGCGGAGAGTCGCAGAGAAAAACGTCTTCGGTTTCTGCTGTTCAATTCAGAAATCTCACAGCCAAAGCCCCTGGATTCTTGGTCTCAAGGGCAGGTCTTGCCAGATAGCGACCCGTAGGATGGACCTCTCCGCATTTCTCTGTGTCCTCTGCGTCTCTGCGTTGGATCTGTTTTGGACAGTAATGAGGTCGCGCATTAACTCATTAGCCGTCCGTCTTGTGCCGTTTCGCCGCGGGATCAAACATATCCGAACTCTTGAGGCCGAGTTCTTTGGCCATGAGAATGCTGTGGTCGAGCCTGCCCATGTTCGGATACCGTCCGTTCGAGCCGAAGCTGAACTTGATTCCCGCTGCCTTGGCCATCCGGAGGAACGGCATTCTTGGCAACTTGAAACTGGAACTGATCTCGATCGCGATGTTCTTCTTGAGAGCTGCATCGATCACTTTGCGCATGCGCGGCTCGGTCCACCACGCGTCGTAGTCCGAGGAGAGCGGCGTCGGCAGCCACGACACGTTCGCAAGGATGTCCACGCGCCCGCAGGACAGGATCTCGATGTGCCAGTCCACAAAGCGGTCCATGAAGTCATTGGGTTCGCCGATGTCGGAGTCCTTCTCCCAGAGTTTCATGCGGCGCCCGTCCTTGCCGGGAAAGGTCATTGTGTCCGTGAGCACGAAGTCGAGTTGATCGAGTACGCCGTTCGAGAAGCAGCCCATCCAGTCGTTGTACTCGGCCTGGACGCCTTTGTAGACGGGTTTGCCGTCGAGCATCTTCAGATACGCCGACAACTCCTCGTCATTGCTGAGGACCACGGGGTATTTGTTCTCCTTTGTTCCTGCGTGCTCGACAATGCCGAACTTGACGCCGCGCTCGGTGGAAAGCATGAGGACCTCGTCAATCGTGCTGTTGTCCAGATGCACGTGGAAGTCCGCGAGCGGAAAACCCAACTCGATGGTATCGATCTTCATACCATCGGATGTGCCGTTCTGTTCCATCGCGCCGGCGACTCCTCTTCCGATGTATGATGCAAAGGCGCATACGGATGCCGCGCGGATGAACCCGCGCCGTGTCGTTCCGATCTGCATGAAGGCACCTCGTCGTTCTGTCACACCCGTACCCGGCGCCTACCCACGAAGCAGTCGACGCCGCGGATACGCTGAGTGACTGACGATACGTGCTGGCCGGCAGCCGGATCAAGTGGCGCTCGCGACTCCCGACTCAGAATCGGTCATGACACATGGAATCTCCAGAAACGCTTTCCGATCCCCATTGTCCTCGCAGATGCGTTCGCGACGGTCGCCGCGACTTGTCACGTGACAAAGCGCCCCTGCAAACCCGATTCGAAGTGGTCTGGCCATGCAAATATCCTGCCGCAAATGACCTGACCCCATTTCCATTTCCGAATGTCCGGCGTCTCGCTGGTTTGGCTGTTCGTTCATTCCTCGACAGCCCGCGACCGGACCGGTATGATATGCGCACACTGCTGCTGAGACTCGGAGACTGCGGTCATGGCCTTTACGCTAGACACGCTCCTTCTATGGGGCGAAACGATCTACTTGCTCGTCGAGTGGCTGATCTGCATCGTTATGTTGTTCTACGTGCCGCAGCACAAGAGTCCTGGCGCCGCCCGCACCTGGTTGCTTCTGATTTTCTTCTTTCCAATGATCGGCGTGATCCTATACGCCCTTTTCGGCCGGATCTCTCTGCCGAAAAAGCGGATCAGGATACTCATGAAGGCATCAGAGCGCATTCACGAGACAGAAGCACAGTGGCAACACACCGCGCCGGATCTCCCCGACATGTCGCCGGAATTGCGGCATACGGTGAGCATCGTCGAGGCGCTGGGGGAACTCGGAGTAGAAACGGGGAATCATATCGGACTGCTTGACGACTATGATGCATCCATCCAAAGGCTGATTGGAGACATCGATTCCGCCCGTCATAGCGTTCATCTGCTGTATTACATTTTCGCCGATGATTCCGCCGGACGCGCTGTGACCGCCGCGTTGATCCGTGCGGCGCAGCGGGGAGTCACCTGTCGCGTGCTCATGGATGCGATCGGGTCCTGGACAGCGCTGAAGAGCCTCGCGCCACAACTGCGCGCCAACGGTGTGAGTGTTCTGGAAATGCTTCCCGTCGGATTCCTACGCGCCAAGACCGTTCGATTCGATTTGCGCAACCACCGCAAGATCGCCGTAATCGATGGCCGCGTCGGTTATATCGGGTCGCAGAATATCGTAGACGCAGACCTCAAGAATGGAATCGTCAACGAAGAGTTGGTTGTACGCATCCGGGGCGCCGTCGTCTCGCAACTCCAGGTCGTGTTCTTGGCTGACTGGTACTTCGAGTCGGGGAGTCTCATCACCGATTCCACTCTGATGCCAAGGCACCAACCCGTTGGGAAGGCGCTGGCACAGGTGCTGCCCAGTGGCCCGGGCTATGGGCGGGCCAATGTGCAGATGGTCATGGTTGCACTCCTGCACAATGCACACAAGCGCGTGGTGATCACTACCCCCTACTTCGTTCCGGATGAGTCCCTGTTGCAGGCCATGGAGACCGCGGTGCTGCGTGGGGTGGAGGTACACTTGGTCGTCTCCGAGAAAAGCGACCTCAAGTTCGTCTTGTTCGCGCAGAAGTCCTATTATGAGCAAATGTTGCGAGCGGGCGTGTGCATCCATGTCTACCAGCCAAGGTTTCTGCATGCGAAGCACATGAGCGTTGATGAGAACGTTGCCCTCATTGGATCGAGTAATGTGGATATTCGTTCTTTTGTGCTGAACAGCGAAGTGAGCTTGATGGTCTATGATTCCGAGACCGTCGCGTCGCTCCGTGCGATACAGGATCGCTATTTTGCAGATAGCCGGACGCTCACCTTGCAGGAATGGAATCAACGGTCGGTGCTACTCAAGTCGCTTCAGGGCATGGCCCGTCTCGCCGATTCCCTCTTGTAGCGGAACTGAACGAAAGAGGGCCTACGCGTGCGTGTGGACGACTGAATTTCGCGGAACATATCCGACCGCCCCAAGCCGCATGCTTTCCGCTACGAGTCCGACGTGTCCTTTCCCTTCATCGGATTCTTAGGCGGCTCTTGTTTCGGCGTTCAGCTAATAGTGAACCGGCGACCCCGGTTGCCAGGATTACGAGCACCACCATCAGCAAGTACAGGTTGAAGTGCTTCCCGAGGGCGAGCTTCAGCCATTCGGCAAGCAGCATCTTAACGCCCACGACCATCAAGACCAAGGCGAGCGCGACCTTGAGGTAACGGAACTTCTTCACCATCCCGGCCAGCGCGAAATAGAGCGACCGGAGGCCCAGGATCGCAAACACGTTGCTAGTGAAGACCAAGAAGGGGTCGCCCGTGATGGCAAAGATGGCCGGGATCGAGTCGACAGCGAAGATCAGGTCGGTTGTCTCGACCATGACGAGGGCCAGCGCGAGAGGCGTGAGAAGCAGCGTTCCCGGCCGAGCCTTCTCCACGACTTCGTCCGGCATCGCGGGCGCACCGGGGGCCTCGCTCTCGTACGACGCGGGCGCCCCGGCACGAACGATGAAGTGCTCGCCGTGAAACCTGGCGGTCACCGGGAAAAAGCGTCGCGTCAACCGAACCATGACGTTCTTGTTTGGATCGGTCTGCTCTGTCTTGAGGAAAAGCATCTTGATCGCCGTAAGGATCAGGAAGACGGCAAAGAGGTACAGAACCCAGTGGAACTCTGCGATCAGCTTCGCCCCGAGAGCGATCATCGCGCCGCGCAGGAGTAGAGCGCCCAGAATGCCCCAGAACAACACGCGGTGCTGGTAGAGCGGCGGCACCGCGAAGAAGCCGAAGATCATGGCGATCACGAAGATGTTGTCCACGCTGAGCGACTTCTCGACGACATAGCCGGTCAGGTACTTCTGCGTTGCCGTCGTGCCATCGTTGATCACCCCGTCGACAGCATCGATCGAACTACCCAGTCCCAGCCAGTGGTTCTCATACCCGTAGTACACGAACACGGAGAAGATCAGCCCCAGCGTGGCCCACACGGCGGACCACACGAGGGCCTCTTTCACCGCAACCACATGGGCTTTCCTATGAAAGACCCCCAGGTCCAGCGCCAACATCAAGAGTACAAAGCTGATGAATGCTATCCAAAGCCAAACCATTCGCTACGCTCCTCGTTCGCGGGTCAAGCCGCGTAGCGTTCGCGGTAAGTTGATGCTGCTGGCGCGCTCATGAACCGCACCGCCTGGGGCACTGGTTCCATACCGCCGCCGACGGCGGGGACGACGGCGGGCCCATCGGTCTATCTCCGCATGATATCACGATTTGGAAGGCCCGCGCAACGCCTCGATCTCTCGCCGCAACGCGCGTACCTCGTCGAGGATCAACCGGGTGTGCGCATCTCCCTCCCCCTTGAGGTCTTCTGTGACCTGCGACTGCATCGCGTTGACGACCACCGCGATGAACAGGTTCAACACCATGAACGTCGCGATGAGCAGGTAGACGACGAAGAAGATCCAGGCATACGGCGACTGCGCCATGACGCCGCGCGCAATGTCGGGCCAGCCTTCCACCGTCATCACCTGGAACAGCGTGAACAGCGAGACGCCGAGATGGCCGAAGAGCTCCGGCGCGATCGCGCCGAAGAGTTTCGTGGCCATTACCGCCGATACGTAGAGCACGAGCGCCATCAGGCCAATGATCGACGCCATGCCCGGCAATGCCGTGAGCAGGGCGCCGACCACCCCGCGCATCGATGGCACCAGCGAAACCAGCCGCAGCACACGCAGCACGCGTAGGGCGCGCAGGACGGCGAACGCACCGCCCGCGGGCATCAGCGCGATCCCTACGACGACGAAATCGAACACGCGCCACGGGTCGTGGAAGAAGCGACTGCGGTAGACGAAGAAGCGCGACAGCAACTCGACCACGAAGACTCCCAGCACCGTGCGGTCGAATACGTAAAGCAAATCGCCGAAGCGTGCGACGACCGGGGGTGAGGTTTCTATTCCAAGCGTGATGGCGTTCGCAACGATCAGCATGGTGATTGCTCTTTCGAAGCGCCGATTTTCGATGAAAACGCGGACACGCTCGCGCGGGCCACGTGCGAGATCGGAAATGGTCGTACTCATCGTGCCTTCCCCATGGATTCCGAGACCGTAACTCCAATCGCCAGACCCCGAAGAGCACCCTGTGAGGTAATCCAGATTTGCTTTTCCATTACGTGTCGACTCCTCTCTCTGATGGCAACTGGAGGTAAGGGCAATTCAGATTGCGACGGCAATCCCTTTCTGATCGGGAGGACCATGCTCGATGGAATTAGCTCGCCCCCCCAAGCCAGCCACGCCGTTCCAGCCACTTAGCGGCCTCCAGTACGGGCGAAATCGTGAGGGCCAAGGCAATGACGATGACCCAATCAATCAGCGGCAGAGCAAACGTGTCGAACGGCTCATGCAGGAACGGCACATAGACAATCAGGGCTAACAGCAACAACTCCCATATAATCGCCACGTTAAGCCACTTGTTGGCAAAGGGGCGATTAAGCACGGAGTGGCGGTCGGAGCGGAAATTGTATGCCTTGAAGAACTGAATCAGCACCAGTGAAACGAACGTCATCGTCATCGCTTCTTCAGGACTGCGGCCCGAGTTCAACGCCCAGACGAATATGCCCAAGTTCACCAGCGTTGACCATAATCCGCCCACCACCATCAAACCGACGACCGGCCGCGTGAAGACGCCCGTGCGCGGGTCTCGAGGCTTGCGGCGCATCAAGTCGGATTCTGGCGGGTCTATGGCCAAGGCCAATGCCGGCAATCCGTCTGTGGCGAGATTGACGTAGAGGATCTGGACGGCGCTCAAGGGCAGCGGCAAACCCGCGATTGAAGCGCCCGCCATCAGGCCGATCTCGCCGATGTTGGACGAGAGCAGGTACATCAGATACTTCTTGATGTTGCCAAAGATGCCCCGGCCTTCTTCGACTGCAGCGACGATGGAAGTGAAGTTGTCGTCGGTCAGGGTCATGGCCGCGGCTTCCTTGCTCACATCCGTCCCGGTGATGCCCATTGCGATCCCAATATCGGCCTTCTTCAATGCGGGCGCATCGTTCACCCCGTCGCCCGTCATGGCGACAATGTGGCCCTTCTTCTGAAAGGCCGTGACCACCCGCAACTTATGCGCAGGAGAAACGCGCGCATACACCTCGATGTTTTCCACCTCACGGTCAAGCTCAGCCTCGCTCATGGCTTCGAGTTCCGCTCCGGTCACAACGCGTCCCGCCTTGAGCAGGCCCAGTTCGCGGGCCACCGCCTGAGCGGTTAAGGGGTGGTCGCCCGTAATCATCACGGGGCGAATACCGGCATCCTCACACGTACGAATCGCCGCCTTGGCTTCAGGACGGGGCGGATCGATCATGCCCACCAGCCCCAGGAACGTCATTTCATGTTCGGCGTTTTCCAGTGTCGCGCCAGACCTGGATGCAACCGCAAGGATGCGCAATGCGTCGCTTGCCATCTGGCGGGCCGTCTCGAGAATCGCCTCCCGGCTCGTAGCGTCAAGCGGCGTTGCCCCATCCGATGTCAATTGACGCAAACATGTCTCAAGGATGACTTCCGGCGCACCTTTGGAATAGGCAACGACGCCCTCCGGTCCCGTGTGCAGCGTGGTCATACGTTTGGTTTCGGATGTGAACGGAATCTCGTTCACGCGGGGAAACTGTGCGTCGAGGTCTGTTTTCTTCAACCCCGCTTTGGCGGCAGCCACCACCAATGCACCCTCGGTCGGGTCACCCTTCACGCGCCAGCGCCCCTCCTGCTCGTTGTGAACGATGTGTGCATCCGAGGCGAGCGTGGCGGCCTGCAGCAACGTCCGGAGCGCGCCGGAAGGTTCGACTGAGAGGCCGTCGCACGAGAACTGTCCGTGCGGCTCGTACCCCGCGCCGGAAACATCCAGCACTCGCCCCGCCACAAGGACCTTGCGAACCGTCATCTCGTCTTTGGTCAGTGTGCCCGTTTTGTCGGAGCAGATGACCGACGTGCTGCCGAGCGTTTCGACCGCCGACAGACGGCGCATCAACGCGTTCCGTTTGACCATCCTTTGCACCCCGATAGCAAGAGAGATCGTGACGACTGCCGGCAATGCCTCGGGAACGACGGCCACGGCGAGCGCAATGCCGAGAATCAGCATTTCGACGAACGGTTGCCCGCGGAAGAGGCCGAGGGCAACGATGACCGCCACGACCACGAATGCAACCCGTGCCAGTGCATGACCGACTCGATCCAGGTTTTCCTGCAACGGGGTCTTGCCCGTTTCGATGGTCTGGAGCATTCGGGCTATCTTGCCGAACTCGGTGTCCATACCCGTGGCGACGACGACCGCGCTGCCCCGCCCATAGGTGGCTGCCGTACCTGCGTAGGCCATGTTCTTGCGATCGCCCAGGGCAAGTTCGCCGTTGGCGAGGGAATCGACGTGCTTTTCCACCGGAACCGACTCGCCCGTGAGCGCGGCTTCCTCGATTTGCAGATTGACGGCCTCGACAAGCCTGAGATCGGCCGGGATTCTGTCGCCTGCCCGCAAGAGAACGAGATCGCCCGGCACAAGCTCGCGGGCTGGGATTTCAATCTCCTCTCCATCGCGAAGCGCGGCCGCCGTAGGCGCGGCCATTTTCCTCAATGCCTCGATAGCGCGTTCGGCGCGATACTCCTGCACGAAACCCAACACCACCGAAAACAGCACGATGATGCCTATCACGATGGATTCGATACCATGCCCCATGAAGGCGGAGAGCGTCACCGCGGCGAGCAGAATGATAATCAGCACGTTCTTGAACTGCTCAAGGAGGATTTTCCAAGGGGAAATGTGGTGAGCGGCTTGCAGTTCGTTCGGACCGGATTCCGCTAGACGCCGGGCCGCCTCAACCTGTCTCAACCCAGCGGGCGACGTTTCCAACTGAGAGAACACTACTTCCCTTGAGAGTGTATGCCAGAGTGGAGACGATTCCTTGCTTGATTCTCTCATACGTTCTTTCCTTTCTTCCTGCTGGGATGGCGGTGCCCCGGTTCGGCGGGGGCAGATGAGTCAGGTCTTGAATTATCAGGTTCATCGCTCCGCCTTATGTATAGTGACGCTCACGCTGCTATAGTGCAAACCAAGGAAGCTGGCTATCTGTTTCATGGTGTAGCCGTGCTCAAGATAGGCGTGTGCAATGCACGCGTTCCGTTTGTCGCGCGCCCGCTGCGGGACGCCGCCAAACAGGTCCTTCAGCGCCAGCCGGCCCGCATAGACCCCATGCGCGCCAGCGCGGATGAACCCGCGCCGTGTCGTTCTGATCTGCATGGAGGTACCTGGTCGTTCTGACACACCCGGACCCGGCGCCTACGCACGAAGCAGTCGACACCGCGGATCCGCTGAGTGAATGACGATACATGTTGGCCGGCAACCGGATCAAGTGGCGCTCGCGACTCCGGACGCAGAATCGGTAGGGTCATGACACATGGAATTTCCAGAAACGCTTTGCGATCCCCGTCAGCCTAATGCCGCCTCCCATGGCCACGGAGCGTGTCGCCCTCGGCGTTTCCGTGCGTCATCCCAGCAACGCGCTGCTCCTGCCGGTCAGGAACCAAGTTCGGAGCTCACCCATGTCCTTGACGTCGATGGCGCCGCGCTCTTCGAACAGGAAAGGCTCGCCGAGGCGCGACCGGGTGGCCTCCGTGATCTGCACATGTCCGGCAACGCCGTGGGATTCCATCCGGCTGGCGGTGTTCACGGCGGCGCCCCACAAGTCGTATATGAACTTGCGCTTGCCAATGACGCCCGCCACCACCGCGCCGCTGTTGAGGCCGACTCGAATATGAAATTCGTAGCCGCTGCGCTCATTGAAGCGGGCCATCGCGTCAAGCATATCCAGCGCCATGTGCGCCGCCCGCACCGCGTGATCGTCCACGGGTACGGGCAGTCCGGCGGCAGCCATGTACGCATCGCCAATACTTTTGATTTTTTCGAGGCCACGGTTGTCTGCGATGGTATCAAAATCGGAGAAAATCTCATTGAGAAGAACCACGAGCCGCTCGGGGCTCACACCAATGGAAAACTTCGTAAACCCTACGATATCCGCGAACAACACTGTTGCTTCCGGGAAGCTATCGGCGATGACTTCCGCGAAGCCGTCGCCGATTTCCTCGCGGCGCCCTTTCAACCGTTCGGCAATGGCATGGGGCAGCACGTTGAGCAGGAGCCTCTCTGACAGCTTCTGCTCGACTACGATTTTATCGTAGAGGGTCTTGACCTCGCTGCTCTGGCGGCGGATCAACTCGCGGCTTTCCTCTACCTCCCGCAGCGTCTGCTCCAACACTTTGGCGTGGTTCTTGGTTTCCATGTGCAACAAGCGCACCTCGAGCATGTTGTTGGCGCGCGTGAGCACCTCGACCAGATCAAACGGCTTGCTGACGAAATCCTTCGCGCCGGCTTGCAGCGCGCGCAGCTTGTGATCCGGCTGGGCCGTGACCACGAGAACGGGAAGGTAGCCGCCGGCCTCAATCTCTTTGAGGCCTTCCATCACCTGGAATCCATCCATGCCGGGCATCTGTAGATCGAGCAGGATCAGGTCGTAGCGGTTCTTTCTGTGGAGCTCACAGACTTCGTACGGATCCATCGTGGAGGCGACGGAAGCATAGCCGGCGCCGCGCAGCATGCGCTCGAGCAAACGGACGTTGGCTTCCACATCATCGACGACCAGGATTCTGGCGTTGAGAATGTCGGCTGCACTCACCATGCTATGGGGCCGCCTTTTCCGCGAATGCCAATGCTTCGTTCAGCGTATCCATGAACTCGTTGACCTTGATTGGTTTGGTGAGATACCGGAAGAATCCTGCATTGAGACCCTTCTCGATGTCGCGCGGCATTGCATTTGCGCTGATGGCAACGACGGGAATGTGCGCCGTGGCCGGGTCTTCGCGCAGGATTTTCAGGGCTTCGAAGCCGCTGATATCAGGCAGATTGATGTCCATCAGGATCACCTCCGGCTGGGAGGCGTGGGCAAGTTCGATGCCGCTATTCCCGTTCGTCGCGGTCAGCAGGCTCATATCTGGGCGGCGCGCGACGAGTTGCCCGATCAGCTTCAGGTTAGCCGGGCTGTCCTCTACACAGAGCAGGGTGCGCAGCCGCGTGCCGCTCCGGACTTCTGATTTGGCAGGTGCTATGGGTTCGGTTCCTTCAACGGGCAATTCCGGCGCATCAGCCGAGTCGAGTTCGAACCAGAACACGCTTCCCACCCCGACGGTGCTTTCCACGCCGATTACACCCGCCATCAGTTCGACCAGCTTTTTGGCCACCACGAGGCCGATGCCTGTGCCTTCCTCGCCGCCAGCCTCTTGTCCGAGACGATTGAACGGCTGGAATAGTTGAGCCACCTGTTCAGGAGACAGTCCCGCGCCGGTGTCCTTGATGCTGACGCGAATGCGTCCAGGGGTGCTCACGGAGCACTGCACCTCGACCGTTCCCTGCTCGCAGTTGTATTTGATCGCGTTGGAAAGCAGGTTGATGAGAACCTGCTTCAACCGAGTCCGATCGGCCTGGACAAGACAAGGGATGACGAACTGGGGAAAGGTCATGTGGATGCCATGCTGTTGCGCCTGCGGTTCGATCATGCCCTGGCATTCGAGCATGACTTCGGCCAGCGACACCGGTTCCTGCGACAGCGGCACCTTTCTGGACTCGATTTGCGCGAGATCGAGAATTTCGTTGATCAGTTTCAGCAGATGCCACCCCGCCTGGAGAATCTGGGCTATGCTTTCCTTCTGGGCGGGCGTCGGCGGCAGGGAATCGGACTCCATCAACTGGGCGAAACCGAGGATGGCATTGAGCGGGCTGCGCAGCTCGTGGCTCATGCTGGAAAGGAAGTCCGATTTCGCGAGGTTGGCCTTTTCCGCCACGGAGGTTGCACTCTCCAGCTCGGCGTTCGTCTGCTGCAGCGTCTGCTCGAAGCGCTTGAGCTCGGTAACGTCGCGCGCCGCGGCGAACACGCCCTGCAGTTTCCTGTCCCGATCGTAGAAGGTGGTCGCGTTGTAAGACACCACGGTTTCCTTGCCGTCCCTGGCGCGCGCGGTGAGTTCGTAGTTGGTGACCTTCTTTTGGCTCAGCACCAGTTTGATGCCCGTCTCGGCCCGCTCCGGATCGGTGAAGTAGTTCTTGAACGGCGCGCCGATCAATTCGTCGCGCGTGCAACCGGTGAGCGCCTCCATCTGCTTGTTGACGTCGGTGATGATACCGAGCGGATCGGTGGTCATCAGCGCGTCGACGTTGGATTCGAACAGAGAGCGCGTGTAGAACTGCTGGTCGTGCAGGCGCTGACCGAGCTGCTTCTGCTCTGCCTCGACCTGCTTGCGCGCGGTGTTATCTGTGCCGATCAGCAAATAGCCGATGATTGCGCCTTGAGTGTCGCGCAGCGCCGTGACCGACACGACTGCCGGAAAGCGGCTGCCATCCTTGCGGATGTAGGTGAGCTCGTAGATGTCCTCGATGCCGCGTGAGGCCTTGAACACCAATGCCTCGAAGCCTGGCGTAATCGGCGTGGAGAGTTCGACGCTTAGAGCCTTTGCGCGCGCGATCACTTCCTGCGGGTCGGAGATGTCGGCCGGGGTGATCTTGTTCATCACTTCGGCGGCGGTGTAGCCGAGCATCCGTTCGGCGCCGACGTTGAAGATCTGAATGACGCCCTTGGCGTCGGTGGCGATGCTGGAGAAATTGGCGCTGTTGAAGATCGCGCTCTGCAGCGCGCCCGCCTTCAGCAGGACGTCTTCGGCCTGTTTCGGCATGACGTCTCCAGTGCTCTCGGGGACGCCGATGCGTGCCCTCGTCCCATCATCTGCAAGGGTCAAGGTATTTCTCCCGATAATGTAGGTTCGCCCCGCTTGGCGGATCGATTACGCAGGACTTAAGGCTACCGGTGCGAGCAGTATTTCAACCGAGCTTTGCAGTTGAAATCGGGTGTACGGCTTCTGAAGGAAGTGCGCGCCGTCGACAAACAAGGTCTTCATCTTGTCGTCGATGGTCGTGCCGGTCGTATAGAGCACCGGCAAATTCAACCGCAGCTTGATGGCCTGATCCGCAATCTCATAGCCGCCGCGGACGGCGCGCTTGAGGTAGATATCGGTAAACAGCGCATCGATCCGCCGGGGCGAACGCAGCAGCGAAAGCGCCTCGTCGACGTCGCTGGCCGAGAGGATATCGTGACCCAAATCCTGGATCATCATCTCCGCGTCGTCGCGGAGAAAGCCATCATCTTCGACGATAAGTATCACGGCCATGAAAGCTATTTCTGCCGTGACAACCAGAATCGCGACTAGCGGGCTCGTGCTGCCGTGACACGGCCATCCGAGCCCTTCCGAGCGCTATCAGGGCTGAGGCATACGCGCGGCGGGGCAAAAGGTTCCCTCGAGGTCGAATTAGTCGACCG
>CAZPMT010000128.1:0-16979 GCA_964587655.1 uncultured Nitrospiraceae bacterium | reverse complement strand
CTATAAATGTCAAGCCTTTTCTCGCGCCGGGCATTTTTTCACAGGCTCTCAGGGCAACTCGTCGGCGTATGGTTCAAGGAAGGCGGCGTTGTGGAGGAAGGTCAGAAACTCTTCACCATAGACCCTCGGCCGTACGAGGTGGCCCTCGAACAGGCGAACGCCAACCTCGCCAAGGCAGAGGCGCAATTGGAGCTGTCCAAGGCGAATGTCGCCCGGAACAAGGCACAGGCGGAAAACGCGCGGGCGGAACTGGATCGCGACGCAACCCTGTTGAAGAAGGGCATGGTATCTCAGTCCGAGTACGACTTGTCGCGCACGAACGCTCGAATCGTCCGTCGCGGCGGAAGAGGCCAACATAAGATCCGCCAACGAAGCCATACGCGGCGCGAAGGCGTCGATTGCGGACGCGAACCTTCAGCTCGATTGCTGCACGATCGCTTCTCCGATCAAGGGAAAGACCGGCCGCCTGCTTGTTAACAGAGGGAACACCGTCAAGGCGAATGACACGACGCCGCCCGTGATCATCACGCAGACCATGCCCATCTACGTTACCTTCACGCTGCCGGAGCAGCACCTCTGGGAGGTTCGCGAGCGCATGGCGGAGGGGCCACTGGAAGTCAGTGCAACCGTTCCCGATCACGATGACAACCATGGCGGCGTTGACAGGTACGCTGCCCATCGCGCTAGGGATGGGAGCGGGTTCCGAATCGCGGCGTCCGCTCGGCCTGGCGGTGGTCGGGGGGCTCATGGTGTCGCAGTTGTTGACGCTGTACATCACGCCCGTGGTTTACACGTACATGGAGTCCGTGCGATGGTTTCTTGCCCGTCGGGGGCGGTAGGCGCCGCGCACCGTGTCATTGCGAACGAAGTGAAGCAATCCAGTCCATTTTACCGAATGCCAGAGGGTTGGTGAGGGTAACATTAGATTGCTTCACTTCGTTCGCAATGACAGGGCAAGTTTTGCTGCCGGTTCCAGCTACGGCGGCTTCCGGAGAATGAAAAGTGGCCTCTGAGTCTCCTCAGGGGCCACTTGAGTTTCAGGCCTGTGGCGGAAATCCGCCCCAGTGTCATCAGAACTTTGATACGAGACTCACGAACGCGCGCGTCACCGGGAAATCGCTCGGGAACCGCAGGAAGGACACGTGGCCGTCCAGGTACAGGACGTTTCCGCCACCCGGAAGGTGATTGAACTCGCCAGGTGTCGCGCTGCTCATGTCGAACAGGAACGGTATCGTGCTCTGCGCTAGGGCGCTGGCGGCCGGATTGTTGATATCCGTAATGAAGAACCGCTCGATGCCCTCACGCAAACGGTAGAGGGTCACATCCTTGCCGGCGGCCGTCGTGAAATCGACGTCATGATCGTACGTGTTGGTCGTGTTGCGGGCGGCCTGCTGCGCGGTGAGCAGCTGCATGATCATAGCGACGAAATTGGTGTCGACATGCGTTCCACCCAGCACGTTTTGGGCATTGATTGCGGGATCATTCGCATCCGCGTTCGCGACCAGATAGTCCTCTCCCGGCCGCCCGCTCAGCGCCCAGGAGACGTACATGTACGATTCGGCCGTGAAGGTGCAGGGATCGATAACACTGTCATCTCCCGCGAGAAGGGCGTCCTGGTCGTTCCAGATCTTCTGGTCTTTTACGCGGGTCGAGGCTATCGAGCCTGACGGACAAAGCATGACGTTGATGTCCGTGAGATACTCCGGGTATATGGCCGGCCCGTCGAACACAAACTCGGCGTTAGTTGACTCGGGATTCCCGTACCCGCACTTCAGGTAACCGCTCACGGCGTTGAAGTCGTCGATTTGCCAGGACTGTTTCCAGGCCATGGATGGGAACTTCTGTCCCTTGGATTCGTTCGAGTACATCTTCATTACGAGCCCCAACTGCTTGAGGTTGTTTGCGCAACTGGCCCGGCGGGCCGACTCGCGAGCCCGAGCAAGCGCCGGAAGCAAGATTGCCGCTAGGATCCCTATAATGGCGATCACCACTAGCAGTTCAATGAGGGTAAATCCCTTTTTCATGTGGAAAGTCCTCCAATTAGGTTAGTTTTTCTCCAAACTTCCACTTCAACTGCTGAACTGCGAACTGCCTGAAACCAAACCAACACCCCCCAACACCTCCTTTCCCAAGGCAATCTCAGATTCTCGGAATGGTGTGACAACGCCTAAGCCCACAACCGCACACTACTTGTCCGACTGCGCCCTGCCCAAGTCAATCCATCCATATGATAGACGGAACTGTCCTGTTTGTCAAGGGTTTTCTAAGAGTTGGGCTGAAGGCTGTAGGGGAAAACCGTCCCACTGCCTACAGTCTACTTTTGTTCGAGACGCCTGCGGAGCGCTTCGAGTTCGTTACGGAGTTCCCATGGCATCCGCGTGCCCAGGGTGTTGAAGAACCGCTCGATCTCGTCCGCTTCGTTTCCCCAGGCGTCGAGGTCGACTTTGAGGAGTTCATCCATAACGCCGGGCCTCAATTCGAGGCCGGTCATATCGAGTGCGTCGGCTACTGGGACGTAGCCGATGGGGGTTTCCACGGCTTCCCCTTCCCCGCGGGAACGCTGGAGGATCCACTCGAGGACGCGAAGGTTCTCGCCGTAGCCGGGCCACAGGAAGTTGTTGTCTTTGTCGCGACGGAACCAGTTTACGTGGAAGATCTTGGGCTGGCCCCTGATTATGCGTCCCATGTTGATCCAGTGCTTGAAATAGTCGGCCATGTTGTATCCGCAAAAGGGGAGCATCGCGAATGGGTCGCGGCGCACCTCGCCGTGCTTTCCATATTGCGCCTTGGTCAACTCCGAGGCCATGCTTGCGCCGACGAAGACCCCGTGGTTCCACGAGAATGACTCATACACGAGCGGCGCGAGCGTGTTCCGGCGCCCGCCGAAGATGATCGCGGAGATGGGCACTCCATGGTGGTGCTCCATGCGGAACGAGGCCGAGGGGCATTGCCGGATGGGCGCGGTGAACCGGCTGTTGGCGTGAGCGCCGGCGATCGGTTTGCCCTTGTCGTCAGTCATGCCGGCGTGCCAGGGGCGGCCCAGCCAATCGAGCGCGCCAGTGGGTGGCTCGTCGTCGCCCTCTTCCCACCAGACCGTGCCGTCCTTCGCCAAGACCACATTGGTGAAGATCGTATTGGACCGCACTGTAGCCATGGCGTTGGGGTTAGTCCTGCAATTCGTGCCCGGCGCCACTCCGAAGAATCCGACCTCGGGATTGACGGCCCACAAACGCCCGTCGGTATCGAGGCGAATCCAGGCGATATCGTCTCCGACGGTCCAAATGCGGTAGCCTTTGCTCTTGAGGCCTTCGGGCGGCAGCAGCATGGCGAGGTTGGTCTTGCCGCAGGCGCTCGGGAATGCCGCCACCACGTACTCGACGTGGCCGTTTGGCTCTTCGATACCCATGATTAGCATGTGTTCGGCGAACCAACCCTCCTGGCGCCCCATCCAGCTCGCGATACGTAGCGCCAGGCACTTCTTGCCGAGCAAGACGTTGCCGCCGTAACCCGAATTCACTGACCAGATGGTGTTGTCTTCGGGGAAGTGGAGGATGCGCCGCTTGTCGGGGTCGAGGGTCCCCTTGCTGTGCAGACAACGGGTGAAGTCGTTGCTCTGGCCGAGGGTGTCCAGGACCTCCTTGCCGACGCGGCACATGATCAGCATGTTCAGGACGACGTATGTGCTGTCGGTCAGTTCGACGCCAATCTTGCTGAAGGGCGAGCCGACGGGACCCATCGAGAACGGCACTACGTACATGGTCCTGCCGCGCATTGTTCCGTGAAGAAAGCCCGCGGCCTCCGTGTACGCCTCCTCGGGGTGTTTCCAGTTGTTCGTGGCGCCCGCATCGGCCTGTTTCTGGCAGCAGATGAACGTCTTGTCTTCCGTGCGGGCCACATCGAGCGGATCCGTCCGGTGATAGTAACAGCCCGGGTGCCGTTCGGGGTTCAGCGGGATGATCTCGGCCACGCGGCAGGCCTCTTCGCGAAGCATGTCGCGCTGCTCGTCGCCGCCGTCGATCCAGACGATGTCATCCGGAAGACAGAGGGCGGCCATCTCCTCGACCCAGTTCTTGAGGATGCGATTTGTGGTCGGCCATTGGTTCTTGTTCGTCATTGTAGTTGCTCCCGTCAGGTTCGGTTTCGGCTGATTCGTATTCTCGTCCAGTTACAGTTGCAGAACCATTGTCATGAACATGATATCCGCTGCCCGCTTGCGCCCGTCTCTTCGCAAGGAAGTGAGACTGTTTATACCATAATCCCCTCGGTTTGTCCAAACGGACGACCGGGAATGATTGTCGGACGGCCATGAATCCAACGAACGGGGTTTTGGCTCCGTGGCCGCGGCGTCCTCGCCGCGTTTTCGTCAAGAACCGCTTGATGCAAGGTGTGTCCGCCGAAACGCGGCGAGGACGCCGCGGCCACGGAGCCGCACGAATGCCGAACGCTGTTCGGTTTGCTCTTACATGCGAATCATGGTACCCGCTTCCGTGTTGCACCGTATTGCCGCCTTATGGTAGGCTTTGGCGTTTTTGGATCGTGACTAATTCCACGGGTTTTCTTCCCGCAAGTCCACGGAGTGAGAACCCTGACAGGCTGGAGGGCATTCGCATCATGATGCACTGGATGCGTAAGCATATGCGGGCGATCATGATCGGCATCTGCCTCATCATCATACCGACGTTTGTTTACTGGGGCGGTTCCACGGGTAGCTCGCGCCGCGCGGCGATGGAAAAGAACCCCGATGTGGCGACCGTCGCCGCCGTTGGAGGCACCGGCATCACCGTGCGCGAGTTTCAGGAGCGCCTGCGGGCCGAAGGCGAACGGAGGAGCCGGCGCGGCAGCGCGCCGACGCTCGAGGAAATGGCGAAGGACGGAACGGCGGAACGCGTCCTCGATGGCCTCATCGACTCGGCGTTGCTCAGCCGCGAAGTTCAAAAGACCGGCTTCGCGGTCGATCTGGATTTCCTGAAGGAACGTCTGCGGAAGGAACCCTCGTTTCAGGACGAACAGGGCAACTTCAGCCCGACGCTCTGGAATTCCTGGGTGCAAATGGATCCCAAGCGCAATTGGAATCCCATCTGGGCAGAACTCGGCCAGCAGATTGCGCGCGAGGTGTTTCTGCGCCGCGTTATGGCTCCGGCCCGCGTAACGGACAGCGAGATCCGCAAGGAGTTCGAGGACAACTTCACCAAGCTCCAGGTCAAGTACGTCGCCATAGATCCGAAGGTCGAGGCCACGCCCGAACAGATCCAGGCGGAGTACGACAAGGATCCCAACAAGTACGCCATCCCGGAGAAGAATGACGTAGAGTTCGTGGCGGTGTCGTTGCAGCCCCCTCGGCCAGGGGTTCTGGATGAGATCCTCGGGCGCGCGCGAAACAACGAGGACTTCGCCGAACTGGCGAAGAAGTATTCGCAGGCGCCGACCGCGGCCAACGGGGGAGACATGGGCTGGGTGGACCAAGGCCCAAATGACCCGCCATATGTGGCGGGAATCTTCAAGATGGCAGTCGGCGCCGTGAGCGACGTTGTCCAATCCGGCACTGACTATTACATTTTCAAGGTCGAAGAAGAAAAGACGAACGAGACGAGCGGTGCGCGGAGCGTGAAGGCGCGGCAGATCCTCGTGCGCTCCAAGTTGGACGACGCGGAGAAGAGCGCCCGCGAGCAGAAGGCGGAACAGGCCGCCGCGAAGGCCAAAGAGGGCGGCGATCTGAATGCTGCCGCGGCGCAAGCGGGTCTCACGGTCCTCACGGCCAAGGGTGTTTCCGCGGAAAGCACGGCCGTGGAGAACGTCGCGCCCGAGGACACCTTCGCGTTTCTGAAAGGGTTGGCCGGGCTCGGCAAAGGGAACTTCTCCGAGGTAATCAAAGCCCGCATGAACCTGTACGTTGCCAAGGTGACGGAGGTCGTGCCGCCCGTTCCACAACCCTTGGAAGCGGTACGCGATCGCGTCGCCAAGGATGCCGCGACTGCCATTCGGCAGTCGCCTGAGCACTCTGAGGAGATCATGAAGCTGGCCGGCGATATCGCCGCCAAGGCGCACTCGCTTCAGGAAGTTGTCGAGAAGTTTCCGGAACTCGCCCTCGAGGTCAAGGAAAGCAAGGAGTTTGCGAAAAAGGAGTTCATCGCCGGCGATCTCATGCTGCAAACCAGCGAGATCTATCAAGCTGTTGGTAACAAGCAGCCCGGTGCGTTTGCGGGACCGTTGCGGGGATTCCGCGGCGAGCAGTACTTCATCGAACTCGTAAAGAAAACCGCGCCGACCGAGGACAACTGGAAGACCGATTGGCCTAAGGATGAACCCAACCTGCGCAAGGGCGCAATTGCCAGGAAGCAAGGCCAGTTGATGGGTGATTACCTGGCCTATCTGCGTGAACGGTCGAGTTCCGAGGCGCCTATTCAGCGCGACTACGAGGCCATCGGCCGGGTCCTGGGCGCGAATAAGGAAGAGGATACCGTCGACGAGACCGCCCCTGGAGAGGAGCAGGCTCCACGCCCGGTTATGCCCGTGACAGCCCCTCCGATGGATCCGGGGCCGCGCGTATCGGAATAGGACGCAATTGCACACAAGGGGAGCGCGCGCGCTTCTTAGCATTCGTGCGGTTCCGTGGCCGCGGCGTCTTCGCCGCGTTTTTGTTAAGAACCGCTTGAGGTGAAGCATGTGCGGCGAAACGCGGCGAGGACGCCGCGACCACGGAATCAACCGGCGCCAGTTCTTTGCTGTGGTCTCAAGTCCTACGTGCGCCTCGGGCGTTTGCAATCGCCGTTTGATCGCTTCATGATGATTTCATGAAGAATCCGTTTTGGCTCATATGCGGCGCCGTCGCGCTAGGCACGGCCTTCCTTGCACATAGCAGTTACATGGCGTTCGCCATCTACGCGTTCCTTCTGCTCGTGGCGCTCGCCCACTTTTCCTGCGTGGCATGGTTGTCCGGCCTCGACTGCGAGCGCAGCGTGAGCCGCAATATCCTTCAGCAGGGCGAGTCCACAGGCGTCGAGGTGACGGTGACGAACCGGCGCGGCTTTCCCATTCCCTGGATCTTCTTCGAGGACCTTTACCCGGGGGACTTCGCGCGAATCGGCGACAATGCGTGCCTGACGATCCTCATGCCGGGCCGTTCCGTGACGATGCGTTACAGTCTCACGTGCCCGAGGCGCGGATATCACCGCATCGGCCCCATCTCGATGGAATCCGGCGACCTGTTCGGCCTGCAAAGGCGCTTCCGGACGGGCCGCGAACAGAATTACATCTCCGTTCTGCCGACCGTGGCCTACATCGAGACGTTCAACGTCTCGGCCAGGCGTCCCCAAGGGCCGGTCCGCATCTCGAATCGCATATATGACGACCCGACGCGAATCGTAGGCGCGCGCGAGTACATGCCAGGCGATCCCTTGAATCGCATCCACTGGAAGGCCTCCGCGCGCACGGGCCAGTTGTACTCGAAAGTGCAGGAACCGTCGAGCGTCAGCGGCGGCACCCTGATACTCGATCTGCATGAGGACAGCTACGTGCCTGAACGCAAGGACGAGCGGATGGAACTTGCCATCACCACGACCGCTTCGATCGCGTACCTGCTCCAGGTCTCCGGCGAACAGGTGGGCATGCTCACGAACGCGCGAGATGCGGCGGAGATCGCGCGGTACGAGGTCGAGTCCCGCCATGCCCTCTCGCGTTACGAGGTCAAGGAATGCGTGGTCGGGGAGGCGGAGTCGAACCGTCTCAACCCGCTTCAGGTGCCCACGCTTCGATCCACGGCCCAGGCGCAATACGTCGTAGAGAACCTCGCGCGCGTCATCCCCACGAACGGGCTCACGATCGACCAGGTCATCCTGTCGGAATACGAACGCTTGCCGCGCGACGCCGCCCTGCTCCCCGTTGTGCCGCAGGTGACGGAACAACTCGCGTTGACGCTTGCATCAATGAAGCTTTCCGGTTTCAACGTGTCCGTCTTCCTGATAGCCAACGCGACCGGATATCCCGAAGCGGCCGCGTTGCTGGCGAATCACAACATCCATTGTTTTCACATTGAACACGAGCGGAATCTCCATGAGATCTCTCCCGCCAAAATCGGACACTGACGCTGAACCCATCGAGCCCTCTCACGAAGGCCCTACGGACTTCAGGACTCTCATGGCCGGCGGCGTTGCGGATCGGCAGCAGCCGCGACCGCAAGCGGCCACGGACTTCAAGTCGATCAAGAGCGAAGCGTTTACCTCGAAGCGCCGCCTGCAAATACGAACGACCACCGACTGGATCATTGACACCCTGACGCCCATCATGGTCTTCGTGATGGTCTACTCGGTTATCGCGTTTCTGCTGGACGTCCGGTTTGTATATCTGTCCCTGGGAAACGTCGATTGGCTTGCCCGTCTCTATGAGAACACGATACGCCTTGTGGCCTTATCCCTGGTGGTGGGCGTGGTGGCGTTGAACCGCCTTATCGCGCGGGACGGGCGCGACGAGTCCATCCTCTATATTTTCGGTTTGGTGCTTGTCACGGGTCTGTACACGTTGGCCACAACGGGCGAGATCGGATCCGTGGCGAACAACTTCATGAACCGGCCATGGCTGGCGACGCTGTTCAACATGACCGTCGTCGCGTTGATCTGGTGGGCGGCGAATCGTTTGACCCACGAATGCTGCATCGATGAAAACGTCACGGCGGGCGAGATCGGCATCCTGACGGGCACCGCGCGGCGGGTTCATAACGCCGTCATGAAACGCCCGCTGCACACGGGCACCCGCAAGGACGAACCCTACATTCTGAAAATGGAACTCGATGCATACGACCCATCGGAGTGGAAGAAGCCCGAGGCGAAAAAGTCTTCCGTGGGTGTCGCCGCGAAACGCCTGCCGAAACGTCATCCCGGCATATCGGTTTTCTACATGTCCATTCCGGTGATGGCGATCTTCGCCGCCGGCCAGTGGGTGTTGCACAACGGCGATATCGACCTGGCGTTCCGCGCGAATGTATGTCTGCTGGCCTACACCGTGTCGGCGCTTTCGCTGCTGATGCTGTCGAGCCTGGGGGGACTGCGCGAGTACTTCCGCGAACGGAACGTGCGCATTCCGCCGGGCATCGGCCCCTTCTGGATAGGCCTCGGGTACGCGATGGTCGCCGTAGTGATCATCGGGGCGCTCAAGACGCCCGGGCCGCACGCACCGGCGCCGCTCGGCCTGGTCTCCTTTGACGGCGGCTATCAGGAAGCCTTTGCGGAAGGGGAAAGTGCGAAGTCCGCGGCCGCCGCCAAGAGTCTGGCGGAGGCGATGGCGCTTCGCTACCCGCAACTCATGCGGTACTTGGGTATCATGGAAAACGTCGTCCTGATCGCCGCCGGCCTTGTGTGCGCATACGTCGCGCTGCGATTTCTCGGGGCCGGTGCTCTGGCCATGTCCGCCAAGTCCGGGCGAGTCCCGCGCGCATTGGCGCGTTTCTTTGCAGCCCTGGACCGTCTCTTGCAGCGGCTCTTGCGGCTCCCGTCCGCGCCCAAGTTCACGGCGCGCCGCCGCGTCAGCCGGCACGTAGCGTTGTCCAATAAGTTCGTGAACCCGATGGGCGATCCCGTCTTGAGCAAGGAGCTCTCTCCGCAAGGCGTCGTCGAATATTGCTACACGGCGCTCTGCGCGCTTGCGGAAGACCTCGCCGTCCCGCGCCGTCCCGACCAGACCCCGTTCGAGTTCATCGAGTCCTTTCCCCCTATTCTCGAAGGCCTTCGCGAGGATGCGATCAGGCTAACGAACCTCTACGTCGTGTCCGCTTACTCTGACATCCAGCTAGATGAGCGCACCCTCGATACGGTTCGGAGCTTCTGGCACGCTTACACGACGGTACGCAACGTCGTCATCCGTTAATCCGGGTTTCTCACAGCGCCATTGCGAACTGGGGACCCCTGGATGGGGTTGTTTGTGGAAAGTAACGGCTCCTTGTGTCAGGCTGTGTTCGGCGCTGCAAGCGAGCAGTTGTAGCCGCTATCCATTGGCGTCTTATGTGCCCGTTTGCGCCAGGATAGGAGGTGCAAGATGGTCTTTACACACATGGAATACCGGCCTCTGAGGGCGGCGGTGATCATGCTCCCGCTATGCTGGATCGCCCTCTGCGGCCGAAGTCCCGCGGCGCCTCGAGATCCCGCCGGCAACGAGAATGATGAGCGGCCCGGCATACACCTCTTTGTGACTGTCAGCGGCGCATCCCTGCAGGCGGCTGAGCGTGAACTGCTGCGTGAGGTGCAGCCCGCCGGCGTGGTGCTGATGGGTGACAGTATTCGCTCCTCCGAGCAGACGCGACGCCTTATCGCTGACATCAAGCGCGCCGCCGGATTGGGAACAGACATCTTTGACCTGCCGCTCATCGCGGTGGACCAGGAAGGTGGTCGAATCAACCGGCTCAACCTTGCGGATAGTCCGAGCGCGGCTGAGATCGGAGCTGGCGGCGACCCAAATGATGCTTGTATGGTTGGCCGCCGCTATGGGACAGAGTGTCGGAGGCTAGGCATCGCGATCATTCTCGCCCCGGTAATGGACATCGCGGAACCCGGGGCAACACACATCATTGAGGATCGATCCTTTGGAGGTAGTCCGGCCCTCGTTACAGCCATGGGGCTGGCTTTCGCGAAAGGCGTAATGGAAGCCGGCGTGATTCCTGTTGCCAAACACTTTCCAGGGCACGGCGGTACGAAACAGGACTCGCACCAGCGGTTGGCGCTGCTTACAAAACAAGGCGACTCGCTTCGACGAACTCTGTGGCCCTTTGAACAGGCGGTGCGCCAGCAAATCCCGGCCATTATGGTGGGCCATATAGCCTGTCCCCAACTGGAGAGAGGGGCAAGCGTGGTGCCTGCGTCTCTTTCGCGTGCACTGGTGACCGAACTCCTCAGGAAAACGTGGGGGTACTCGGGTCTGGTCATGACCGACGACTTGAACATGGGCGCAATCGGCCAAGACGTCGGGTCTGCCGCGGTCTCGGCGCTGCGGGCGGGCAATGATATTGCGATGATCTGCAATCCGGACCCTCAGTGCATAAGACAGACCTGCCGGACGATAAGCGAGTCGCTCAGCAGCGGCAAGCTGGATGACACCGCGCTTGACGAAAGCGCCCTGCGCCTGGCCCGGCTGCAACATTGGCTGCGGCTGTCTTCGCTGGTAACACTGCCCACTCCCGACGTGACAACGAGCGAGGACATGTGCCTTGCGAAACTCCCCAATACGGGTGTCGCGCCGGAAACGGATCGGGGCAACAGTGCGAGGGCGCCTACCGGGTCCAAGGTCCCAGCAGGAACGGCTGCGCGCGACGCAACAGCGTCATCTGAGGCGAATGACGGCATGCGAGTCTCCGACTCCGACGCGATCTCGATTTCCCCCACAAAGAAGAAGGCGCTGCAACCCCCGGCAAAAGGGACGGCATCCGCGGCACAGAAGGCCGCGTCCGCGAAGCCTAACTCGGCCTCCGCGAACGACAAGCGAAGTTCCGTCAATAAAGCGAAGGGCGGTTCCATCGAGTACGAGACCTACACCGTCAAACAGGGAGAGACCTTGTACACCCTGGCAAAGAGGTTCAAAGTCTCCGTCGAGCAACTGCAAAAAGTGAACCATCTAAGCCCCGGACAAGCATTGCACGCCGGAAAGAAGCTGACGGTGCCACGGGAAAGAGCCGCGCAGTGACCTGAGTTGGCAGCCGTCGGATGCGATGCACTCGTGTCAATCCCCCAAGACGCGGTTGAACCATTTATCGCGGGTTCAGTGCGGCCGGAAAGTGCGACGCCTTCCTTAAATAGGCTATCCATGCGTGTTCGTAACGACGCGCGCTTTACGGATGACATCCCGTGTGTCCGCACGCAGGTAGCCGGGCTCGATCACTTGGACTATCGCACCCGCCGCCGCTCCCGGGGACGCGGGCCGCGACATCACGGGATCGTGGAGGCTGGGTTTCACGCGGGTCGACTTGAGCGTGATACTCATGGGCTCGATTCCGATTCTCCTCAGTTGCAGACGAACCTTCGATTCGACCGCCAGACTCAACTTCTTCTCGTATGAGGCGACCATGACGTCTCTCAATGCATCCAGCAGTTCGCCCTCGAGGCCGTTCCAGATCTCGCAAGGATCGAGATGCTTCGCAACTCCCTCTCCCGTGATCGCCTGCCGCACCAGCCTCGCCTGCTCTCGAAGGCGCAGCACGTCCTTACTCCCGAGGTCGATAGCAGCACCCGGCTTCAAAACCTCGCTTCCAAGCGACTCAAGCTCTCTCAGTGAGGCCGAAGTGCGGGCGCACCTGAAAAACGCCTTGCGATCCTCGCGATCGAGAGACGCTTCGAACTGGGCAAGGCTTGCCGCAATACCCTCAAAGCCCGGCGTGCTCGCAGTTAGATCCTTGAGAGACTTGAGAAGCAAATCTAAAGAGCACGCAGTGTCCAGGGCTTTCTGCGACGCGTCGCCTGGAATAACCTGCTGGGCGATCCACGCGCGCCCCTCGTGCAGGGACAACTCCACTTCGTTCCTGATTTCTTCAGCAAGGAAACGGAGTACAGGATCAAGTTGGCGCTTGACGCTTTCTTCTATATTCCCCCTAAGCGTCACGATGTCTTCTTGGAGTTTGTTGGCAGCTCTCGATTGTTCGATCCTGACTTCACTCTTGACATTGGCGACGCCTGCTGAAAGGGACGACCGTAGTTCGATCACTTGTCCTCTCATGCTCTGCATCTCGGTGTCAAGGGTCTTCACGCTGTTAACCGTCCACTTCTGGAACTTCTCGTTCTCTTCAGTGTTCTTCCCCGATTCCGGGTGCTGGATTTTGCCAGCAAGGTTCGCGGACCTGCTGTTTGCACTCTCGGCCACCTGTCTAGCATAGCCTATGGCATCACCAATGTTGGTGTACTGTACTTCTTGGGATTCCATGAACTTGTAGAGCTTCACCCAGATAGCCACCGCGGCTGCGCCCGCGACGAGGGCCACCAATAATCCAAGCAAAGCGATCCCCAGGGATCTGTCTCCTTGAGGCTGCTGTTTGACCGCGTCTATCGCGCGCCACAACTGCTCAATTTGCACAGAATCTTGTGGACTGCTCACAGGCGCGGCCGGCGCCTCCTCTTTCCTCAGGATCTCAGCTTGCAGCAGAGCGATCGCGGCAGCATCCTCGGCGCTGCCTGGATTCCCGCGCAAACTGTCCTGGTATTTGTTCAACAGGTCGCGAAGTCGGGCGGCCGTCCGGTCTTTCAGTGGAATGTTCCGTATATCCTTTGTGACATCGTCGAGAAACAGTGGCTGAGGCTTTGTGTGATCCGTGCCTGCGCCCGGAGGCTTTTGAGGAACCCCGGTCGGTGGTAGAGTCTCTTTTTTGTCTCCGACATCACTGGATGGTATCGCCGGAGTGTTCGTCTTTACTGTATTGTTGGCCTCGGGCGGCGGTTCTGGCGTCGGCGGCGGAGGGGCGGGCGGCGTTTCGGGTGGCGCGTTCTTCTCGTACTTGTCGATGATCGTCGCAACCTGTGCGGCGATGCTCTGTTTGTTCTGGCCCAGGTAGTACTGCTCGATGGCCTTGAGACCGTCGAGCGCCAGCTTGTTGGCCGGGTCAAGCGCGAGAATATCCTCGTAGCAGTTCGCTTCCGTGCGGCCGCCACGCTCCGAAACCATGAAGTCGCGGTCCGCCTTGTGCCGGTCAGCCTCCTGAAACAATCTGTCGATCTTCGCTTGATTGTCTTCTTGCGCCAAGAGCCGGCACGGCCATGCGAGACAGGCAATCAGGAATACGATGATGAGTGCCCGCGAGGCGTTCATAGGTTGATGCTCCTTCACGTAACGCGTTGTCGTTTCAAGACCATTCTTGCCGTAGGAAAGGATATCCTCGGTATCTGCGGGGCGGCCTTCAGCCTGGGATCCGACACTGGATCCGAGAGCGAGGCCTGTACTGCAGACACGTTCAAACCTAGCGTGTCAGCCGGGAGGTTCATGCTGACGGCCTCCGAAAAAGCGCCATTTCCATGCAACATGTACATCACCAGACCTCGTCCGATTCGGCGGGAACGAATTCGACCGGTAGGCGCGTTCCTTCCATCCGTGCGGTGAGGTTCCCGTTCTCGTCGAGTCCGATATAGAGTTCCGCCTCCTTGTTCGCAAGGTCCCGCCTTACCACGCGAACAACACCGACGCGGTAGAAATCGGGATCGTTCGTTTCCCTCATGACATCGCCATCACCAAAGTTCTGGAAGATCTCGCAGCGGGACTCGCCCTCGGAATTGAGGCAGAGTTGGACGGGTGTCTTGCCTTCCTCGCCAAACTCGTGGTTTTCGGACAGAACAGTGATGAACCGCAGTTCATGCTTTTCCCAGACAAAATACCCATACCTGCCGACTCCGGCGGCGACGTGTCTTCCTCGCAGACTGCCGCCGCGGAGGGCCTGCGCGAACCGAGCGGCGCCCATGGCCACGCAGCTCTTCACATCGAACTTGTCTTTTTCGTGGTCGGGAAATCTCGCTCGAGTCCCTTTGAAATACTCCTTGACCCGCTTGCGGAGGCATTCGGTCTTGCAGACCTGGCCCGTGAGCAGTACGAGGTCAATGTCGTTGCGGGAGAGACTGGCGGCCTTGAGGGCGTTGTCGAGGACGTTCAAGCTTCGTTCGATCCGATCGCTTATGATCTTCACGAAGTCCTCCTGCGTAAACGTATCCTTGAAATCCTTGGCGCCGCCTTCGAGAGAAAGGAATATGCCGTTGATGTCAAGCAGTTCGGCTGCGGGTATTTCGTAACCTTCCGCGCCTCCTCTGGAAAGCGCAATTTTGGTCTTCTCGGATTTCTCCGCAAAGGTGATGCGCATTCTGAGCATCTCGGTCCTGTTGCCGAATCTGGCCTCGAACTCATGGCGGCCAAGTGCTATGGCTTGAAGCTCGAAGGCGGGGTAACGACTCAAGATCCGCTCCGCCATCTCGATGGCCACCGTTCGATCGAGATCGATGCCTCCCAACTGAGGGTCGCCGCGGCGTGCGAGGATATCAAGGCCTTCCTCGGTGAGCGTCAGCACGGAGACGTCGAGCGTACCGCCGCCGAAGTCAAAGACAAGCAGCCTCTTGGGCTTGCCGTTGCTGGCGCCTCGGAACTCGTCCATGTGAGTGAAGTAATAATGCATGGCCGCGGCGGTTGGCTCGTCAATGACCGTCACACTGCGATTCCCAAAGAAGCAGTGGTCTTCAAGGAGGGCCCTGCGGATTACGCTCCGTTGCTGCTCGGAGAAACTCACGGGAACGGTGGCAATGAGTTCGGTGGGCAGGCGATCCAGGTCCCGAGACGCCGCCGTGACCAGTTCCCGCATCATGATGCGGACCAGTTCATCCGGACTGAATTGGCGTTCGCGTATGACTCTGCCCTTCCCCGTGAGCGCGCGTTTAATGTTTGCAACGCTGTTGCCGGGGTCGGCTCGCGCCCAGAATTCCTTGGCCTCATGACCGAACAGGTAGTCCTCGGGAGAAAAGAAATACAACACCGAAGGCACATAAGGGGCCGGACGCCCCCCTGTTCCGACCTCGGCCATTTGCGAGGGAGGCCGGATGACTTCCGCAGGAGAAGTCACCGAACCGCACTTTGCGATGCACGAGTACGAGGTCCCGAAATCGATCGCGAGGATGCCCCCGTAAGGCCTCATCCGGGCGACCTCGAACACGACGCGAATTTCCTTTTGTCCGCTCGGACCGAAATCGAGCATGATTGGGTGGGGACGGGGAGGGCCTTCGCGGTGCAAAGAGGCGTCTATACAGAGATGGAACCCTCGCTCTTCGCCGGCCGGGATAGGGCCGACGGCGTAGTCAAACGACGCGATCAGCGCCGGGTCGTCGTGGGCGAATCGTGAATACAGCGCCGTGACGGGCAGCTCGATGCCTCCGGCGTTGCGCAAGAGGAACCGCTCGCGGCGGCGTTCCCACGGGACAAGCCGGCCAAGGTTGATCTCATCCCCGATCTCGACGAGCTTGTCACCCCTTTCCCAGAGTATGAGGGGGTTGGGCCCATTCACGCGCACGAACACAGGAGTCTCGATGCTCTTGTCTCCGTAGACCGTGAAGGCAGTGTTCTCCCATTTGGCGAGCGTGGCCCTCACGGTCCCCATGAAGGTGTCATCATCGGCTTTGTCCGGGTCTATGGTGCACGGGGCAAACACCGACGAGAAGGGATATACAACGGCGTCGGGAGCCGCCACATTCAGCCACGGAGGCAACTCTTCCCACGTCACCTTGACAGAACACCCTCCTCCGTTAAAGAGTTCGATGGCGGATTCGAGCTTTTCGTCTCTGACGATCGTGATCTCGTCGCGCGTGTCTGCAAATTTCATCTGGAGGTCCGCGGCGCTAACACTGTAGAAGCAGATGCGCTTGGACACATTTGGGACCTTTGAAGACACGCCGATCTCATGCCGTCCGGAAACCGGCGGTTGCTTGAAACGTGCATGGAACCGCAGTTCATCTTCCTCGCCGGGCTGGATTCGCAACTCAAGGGGAAGCCCTTCGAAGCCGGCCAGGGCGCTCAGCGGCTGTGTCCGAATGAGCAGGTCGGCGCAGGCCTGCCCGGTATTTCGGACCTTGACCCTCACATCGATCTGCTCGTCCTTGTCAGGCACAGGCACAAACTGGGTGCCGTCAAGGAAGTCAAAACCGATAGCGGTCTTCCCGCATCTGGCGCAGTAGACGTCATCGGGACGGATATGCCAAGCGCCACAGTGCCTGCAAGTAGCCATTTCCGGGTTTCCTTGGTTCGCGCCCGAAGGAACCAGCCTTTCTTCTAACCTTCAAGGCGCGGAGCCACATCAGCTTTGTGAACCCTCAGGTTCTTATTGTCAGTGCTTGAGGTCGGATTTGATCTCCGGGAAGACTTCCGCGGCGATCGTCTCACGGAACGTCCGCAGAAGATCCATCTTGTGTGTCACCTGTTTCCTAAACTCGCCGTCTTCCTTAGCGTCAAACCGGTGATCGGACAACTCCTTCGCCTTTGCAGTGAATAGCTCT
>CAZPMT010000127.1:0-17036 GCA_964587655.1 uncultured Nitrospiraceae bacterium | reverse complement strand
CTTATACTACATCTGACGGCCCGATTTGTTACAAGTGGTGAGAAATCCGGGTTAGAGGAGGGAGGGACTGTTGAGCGGCCACGAGGAACACTATCGAAAACTTGAACGAATGTACACCGGCGCTCCGGTGAATCAATTCTACGCGCCGAAGATGCGAGTGGGAGACGGAACCGCCGAGGTGGCCATTTCGGTGCGCCGGGATTTCTTTCACGCGGCGGGCGCCGTCCACGGCGTTGCGTACTTCAAACTCCTGGATGATGCGGCCTTCTTCGCCGCCAACTCGCTGGTCGAGGACGTGTTTGTTCTCACCGTTTCCTTCAACGCCTATTTGACGCGGCCCATTACTGAAGGGGAGATGAAGGCCGTGGGGCGGGTCGTGCATCGTTCCCGAAGGCTCTTGATCGCCGAAGCGGAAGTGGTGGACTCGGAGGGCCTCCAGCTTGCACGCGGGAGCGCGAGCTTCATGCCAAGCAATATCCCGCTGTCACCCGAAATCGGCTACCAGTAACGGGAGGTGAGAAAGCCTGTCGATTTCTTACGGTGGTGAAGGTTTGCGCTCGATCAGCCGGCCTATTCGATTCAGCAGATCGTCCTGCTGGAAAGGCTTGCGTATCAGTTCGAAGTCTTTCCGCTCCGTCAGGCCGGTTCCCAACACGTCAGTGCTGTATCCACTGCAGAACAGCACGGGAATTTCCGGCCTCGAACGGCGAATTACATCCAGGACGGACAGCCCGGTTCTCTTGGGCATGACTACGTCCAGTAATGCCAGATCAATCTCGTCGGCGTGCTGCTCGAAAACAAGAAGCGCCTCCTCACCGTCACGCGCCGACAGCACTCGGTAGCCCGCTCTTTCCAACACCCCAGTCGTAAGCCTGCGAACTTGCTCGTCATCTTCCGCGAACAGGAGCGTATTACCATGTCCAAGAGGCGTGAACTGGTATCCTTTCGAGCCAGTTTCGGGTGTCTCCCCCGCGCCTTCAAACACTGGGAGATAAATCCTGAAAGTGGCGCCTCGCCCGTCCCCACTCGAGAAATCGATGAACCCTCCATGACGTTTCACAATTGCATAGACCGTCGCCAGCCCCAGCCCCGTCCCTTTCCCCACGCCTTTCGTCGTGAAAAACGGCTCAAAGATGTGTTCGTATGCCTCTTCGGGAATGCCCGTACCCGTGTCGGAAACGGAAAGCAGGACGTAGTCTCCCTCTCTTGCGTCCACGTGATGCTGACAGTGTTCCGCGTCGAGATGGACGTTCCGCGTCTCGATGGTCAGTTCGCCCCCTTTCTCCATGGCGTCTCTTGCGTTGACGCAGAGATTCATAATGACCTGTTCCATCTGACCGGGGTCGGCGTAAATTGTTTTCAGACCTTTCTCAGGATTGAGCCGCAGGTCGATGTGTTCACCGATGATGCGACCCAGCATTTTCATCAGGCCGTCCACGATCTCGTTGAGATCCGCGCGTTCGAGCCTCAGTTCGCTCTTGCGGCTAAACACCAGCAACTGCCGGACGAGAGTCGTAGCGCGATCCGTGGCCTTCAGCACTTCGGTCAGGTTCTCGTGCGCCGGACTTCCGGACTGAATATCGCGCAACGCGAGATCCATGTGCCCCGTGATAGCCTGCAGAAGGTTGTTAAAATCGTGCGCCACGCCCCCGGCCAGTTGCCCGATGGCCTCCATTTTCTGCGCCTGAGCCAGGTCCTCCTGAAGCCGCTGGCGTTCTTCCTCGGCCTGCTTGCGCTCGGCAATGTCCCTCACGAATGATTGTACGACGCCCTTTCCTCCGCGCGTGACCACTTTCGCGCTCACTTCCACCGGGACCAGGTTTCCATCTTTTCGCGCATGCTCCGCCTCAAACACAACGGCGCCTTGTCGAAGCAACTGCTCCAGCCTTTCAGGGAAGTGCCGCGTGCTCTCCGCGCTGTCGATCCTGGCCACGGTGGCGCCGACTAGTTCCTCTCTCGCGTAGCCGAGCATCTTGCAGGCGTTCTCGTTCACATCGAGAATGACTCCTTCAAAATCGTGGATGTAGAGGGCATCGTTGATGTTCTCGACGATCATGCGGTATTTCGCTTCGCTATCTTGCAGCGATCGAGCGGATCTTCTCCGTTCCGTCGCATCCCGGAAGCTCCACACGCGGCCTATAATCCGGTCTTCTCTGGTGAGCGGACGCGAGTACCGTTCGAAAGCGCGCCCGTCCCGGAAGAGGAGCGTGTCAAAATCATCCCGCAGCGACGCGTACAGTTCGCGGACCTTCGCCAGGAATCCTTCGGGATCGACCAACTGCTCCATCACGAAGGCCAGGAGCTCTTCATCGCTGCCTTCCTCGAGCAGGTCGGGTGGAATATGCCACATCTCGGCAAATCGACGGTTGGCGAAGATCACGTGGCCTTTGTCGTCAACCGCCAGGATGCCGTCCGCGGTGGATTCGAGCGTAGCGCGGAGCCTCTCCTCCGCTCGCTTGCGCTCGGTGATGTCGCGGGCCGACGTGACCACGGCATTGACCTCTCCGGTGTGGCCGAACTCGGGCGCCAGAACCAAGTCGATGCAGGTATCTTTGGCCATGGTGAACTCGACTCTGTGAGTCCGCTTTGTCTCGAACACAACGCCGATGGCGCGTTCCCAGACGTGAACGAGGTCTTCGGGAGAACCCAGTTCGCGGTGGGTCTTTCCGATGAACTGCTCTCGGGGAATGCCCGTCATCTGCGTCACTGCCGGATTGACGTACAGGTGCCGGAAGCCGGAGTCGAACCGCATGATCACGTCGCGGGAGTCTTCGGCCAGCGCTTTGAACTCCTCTTCACTCCTTCGCAGCGATTCCAGGGCTGATTGGAGCTGCGATGTACGGAGCTTTACTGTTCCGCGGAGCGTTCGGTTCCATATAATCATTACGAGAGCAAGGAGAAGCGCTGCACACGCCGAATACACGATGATCCGGAAACGGGGCGAGTCCATAAGGCGCGGCGATCCGATCCATTTCTTCTCAATTGCCATGTACTCGCCCGCGGTGATCTTCAAGAAACCAGACTCGACGCAGGCCAGAAGCTCCTTCTTGCCCTTTGCCACCGCACGGTGAAACTGGCCCACGTACAGCGGCGTCGTGTACCAGTACTCGTTCTCCAACTGCATCTTGCGGAGATAGTAGAGCGCGGGCGGCTTGTCGACGCAGAAGACCTTGATATCGCCCGCGCCCGCCGCTTGTATCACCGCTTCATAGCTGGGAAACTCCTTGAGTGTGGCGATTCCGTGTTGCCGCAGCACTTCAATGCAGGCATCGCCCTCCTTGACGCCCACCGTGAAACCGTGAAGGGAATCGGCGTCTGTGATACCACCGATCCGTTTGTCAAAGAATACCGGCACCTCCAGGGTTGCATATGGTTTTGTGAAGTCATACACTTCTGCCCGTTTTTCAGTGAAGAAGAGCGTATCAATCACATCGGCCTTGCCATCGGCCATGAAGCGCTGTGCCTTGCCCCAGTCCATGCCGACTAGATTGACTTTGATCCCGGTCCTTTGCTGCCACAAGTTCCACTGGTCGACCAAGATGCCCTGAAGCGCGCCTTGTCGATCTCGGAAAATGTAGGGAGGATAATTGTCATCGGAGACAACCGTGATTTCCTGAAAAGCTTGGGGCGCGTTGGTCTCAACCCCGTAACACAACGCCGCCGCCAGCAATAATGCAAGGCCGCCGCAAAATCGCACTGCCGCAACACGCGGACACCTGATACGCCGCCATGCGTTCATAGAACCATCCTCCTGTGGAAGCGGCGTCCTCGCCGCTTTGCGCAGGCTTTCAAGACGCGACGTGGACGTCGCGACCACACTCGCCCGCCGTCCGCGTGCAAGGCCTCAGCGCGAGCGGTGCGCGACGGACGTGAGCAACCTTTTCCCCGGCCCTGCCTTCTACCTATCTTATACTCTCCGGACAGCCATTTGGTCAAGGGTTCGAATTACGTCACGATAGATCCCCTCGCTGCACGGAAATGGGCGATCAGAAGCACAGCAAGTGGGGCGCGGGAAACAGTGAGCGGTGGCACAAGTCGCTGAAGACCGAATGCATTCGACCGCAAACGCCGCTCTCGCTCCCCTCGCCCCCAACCACCCCTGACTTCAGATTCCAATCCCCATTCTCCATTCCGAGTTCCGCATCTCTGCCCCCCGCGCAATTCTCGGGCCTAAACTCCGAAATTGCATAAAACCCGCATTATCCGAAATCTGAAAAACACTTGACACCCCCCCCGTATGTGCTATTCTATCAATTACCTTGTGTTCTGCGGAGTCCAGCAGGAACACGGGAATCCAAACAAGTCAGAAATGGACGGTGACCTGTTGAATTCCACTCTTTGTGAAATCGGCCATGCGCGCTGTGCTTTCTGACGGTTTGGCAAGCGTGTCGTACGTGGGCAAAAGAGGGCGTGCAACCTGAGCGGAGGAGGAAAATCCATGTTCATGCTGTTCCGGAACCGATCACATTTCGCCATGCTGTGCATCAGTTGCTGCTTTGTCGCAGCAACAACGGCTCATGCGTTACCCGACCTGAGGATTCTGTCTGCTTCGGCGGGTTCGGACACCGTGACAGATGGCGGCTCAATGACAAAGCCCGCGGGGGCTACCGTAACAATCTCCTTCATCGTCAGGAACGAAGGACCTTCCGGTAACGCTGGGGCAAACACCCTGCGTGCTTACAGGGGAACGTCTTGCGCCAGCACGTCGAACCTCAAAGACCTTCCGGTTGATCAAACGGCCCAGGGCGTCACTCGAACGATACCATACGGCCAGTGGACTGTTCCTTCCCAAGGCACACGGACCTACTTCCCCGCGATTGTGGATTTCAATAACGTCGTTACCGAAACAGACGAAACAGACAACACATTCTGTTTTTCAATACTTGCGGGTCCTCCGCCACCTCAGGCGGATTTGTCGGTTTCCAACTTCCAGTTCTCTCCCTCCACGATATCGGCGGGAAGCCATCCATCATCGGTTCCCTTCACGCTCAGTAACGGTGGTCCCGCGGACCTCGACGACACGCAACTAGGGATCAAACTGTATCTGTCCAGGGACACGACGCTCAACACGGGCTCCGACACGTTTATTGGCGAAGGCAATCCGTCGATAACCATGTTCTCGGATGACTCGATGACGGTGAATCCGAATGTGTCCAGTTTCACCATACCGTTGGACGCCTCCGAAGATTACTATGTCTTCGTGTTGGTCGAGATCGACCAAGCTGGTCTAACTGACCCCAATACCGGTAACAACAGTGCGCGCACTTCCGGAACAATCAACGTGCTGCCCAGCCATGTGGATCCGGTACGGGTCTGGATTGACAATGTAAAGGTGACGACCGCCACGGGCGCTGAGGAACCTGTGGACGATAGCTCCCACGCTGTTTACAAGGACGACACCTGGCTCGGGTACACCTCGCACTCCGATCCTTCAGGTGCGAGTGCAGATGAGTATTATCTGGACATTGACCTCAGGGAGATATATACCGGATCTGCGGGCATGGGCACGGCGGGCGCCTCCATACTCTACTGGCGAGACGCAGGGCTTCTGGACCAAGATGGCGTCTACGGAATCAAAATCATCGGGAAGAAGTCCGGGTACAGCGATGGAACGGCGGTCTACAAGTTCCAGTATTTTGATCGAAACCGGTCGGGCGCGCCGGGGACAGTGCAGTTCAAGTCCTCGAGTTACACCGTGGCGGAGAGCGGCGGCAGCGTGCGCATCTACGTCAGCCGCACGGATGGCTCCTCCGGGCCGGCCAGCGTGAACTACGCGACGGCCAACGGCACGGCGACGGCCGGGTCGGATTACACGTCGCGGTCGGGGACGTTGAACTGGTCGGACGGGGATGCGGGTGAGAAGTACTTCGACGTTTCGATTACCGACGACAGCGCGGCCGAGAATGGTGAGACGTTCACGGCGAGCCTGAGCGAGGCCAGCGGGGCAAGTCTGGGCAGCCCGAGTTCGACTACGGTGACAATCAGCGGTCCTAATGATCAGCTCACGGGTTCGGTTCAGTTCAAGTCTTCGACGTACACGGTGGCCGAGAGCGGCGGAAGCGTGCGCATCTACGTCAGCCGCACGGATGGCTCCTCCGGGGCGGCCAGCGTGAACTACGCGACCGCGAACGGCACGGCGACAGCGGGTTCGGACTACACGGCCAAATCCGGAACGTTGAACTGGTCGGACGGGGATGCGGGTGACAAATACTTCGACGTTTCGATTACCGACGACAGCGCGGCCGAGAATGGTGAGACGTTCACGGCGAGCCTGAGCGAGGCCAGCGGGGCAAGTCTGGGCAGCCCGAGTTCGACTACGGTGACAATCAGCGGTCCTAATGATCAGCTCACGGGTTCGGTTCAGTTCAAGTCTTCGACGTACACGGTGGCCGAGAGCGGCGGAAGCGTGCGCATCTACGTCAGCCGCACGGATGGCTCCTCCGGGTCGGCCAGCGTGAACTACGCGACGGCCAACGGCGCGGCGACAGCCGGGTCGGACTACACGTCGCGGTCGGGGACGCTGAGCTGGTCGGACGGAGACGCCGCGGACAAGTACTTCGACGTTCCCATCACCAACGACACCAATGTCGAAGGCAACGAGACCTTCACGGCGAATCTCAGCGGTGCGAGCGGAGCAAGCTTGGGCAGTCCAAGTTCCACCACGGTGACGATTACTGATGGCGTCACGCCACGCGAGGTCAAGGTGCTGGACAGCTCGATCCCGTCGGGAGGGAGCGGCTCGTTCGCAATTCAGTTTAAGGCGCAGGGGAACGAGAACGCGATCTCGTTCAGTATCCAGTGGGATGCCGCGAAGCTGACGTACTCGTCAGTGGCTCGGGGCTCCGGCGTTCCCGCCGATGCGACGTACCTGCCGAACACCTCACAGATCGGACAGGGCCGGCTAGGGCTCGTGATTGCGCTTAGTCCGGGCGCGACATTCCCATCGGGGACGGTCGAAATAGCGCGGGTGAGCGTCACGGCGGCAACGGTGAGCGACACGGTAGAGGTCCCGGTATCGTTTGTCGATCAGCCAGTGCCCCGTTCGCTGAGCGACGCCAACGCTCAGTCGTTGACGACCACGTGGACGCCGGGTACAGTGACGATAACGGCGGGTTACGAGGCGGACGTGGCGCCGCGTTCCAGTGGCGACACACAGGTCCTCGTTAATGACCTGGTCCAAGAGGGCCGATTCGTTGCCGGTCTGGATTCGGCACCTGCGTCCGGCAGCGAGTTCGCACGTGCGGACTGCGCCCCGCGTACCAGCAGCGGCGACGGGCAGATTCTCGTGAATGACCTGGTTCAAGCAGGTCGGTACGTGGCCCGCTTAGATTCCTTGCAGTCTGTGGGTGGGCCAACCTCCCTGTCCAAAGAGTTGCAAGAAGAGGCTCTCTTAAACGCGGAAAACAAGAATCAAAGCGGACCGACCGACAAGGAAGGTGCAGCCAAGGACGGAAGGGTGGCGGTGATACAGGACGCCACGGTCTCCCCTGGCTCAACCTTTAGCCTTCCCATCGTGCTCAATACGCAGGGCAATGAGAACGCAGTCGCGTTCAGCATTCAGTTCGACACAACAAAACTGACCTACCAGTCGGCAACGCGGGGCTCCAACGTCCCATCTGATGCGACCTTCCTGCAAAACACGTCGCAGACCGGCCAAGGCAAGGTTGGGATAGTGATCGCCCTCAGTCCGGGGACGATTTTCCCTGCGGGGACGAGGCAACTGGTGCAGGTAAGCTTTCAAGCGAACGTGACCGCGACGGGACAGACTGTGCTGTCGTTTGTCGATCAGCCAATACCCCGTTCGCTGAGCGATGCCAACGCTCAGGCGTTGTCGGCTACCTGGACCCAGGGCGCCGTGACATTTGACATTCCTCCGGTACCGATTCTGCAGGTAACGCCACTGGACAACCTTGTGTCGTCTGGCCAAGTGGCCGGGCCGTTTAGCCCCCAGGTCAAGCAATACCAAGTAAGCAATACTGGCGGCGGGACACTGAACTGGACGGTCGAAACTAACAAGGACTGGGTGACGGTCTCGCCGACAAGCGGCACAAATTCAGGAACTGTGATGGTCTCGGTGAATGGCAATGCGAACGCGCTCAGTCCGGGCGTGTACCAGGCGGCTGTTACGTTCGACGGCAACGGAGGAAGCACGGCACGGCAAGTGAGCCTGACGGTGCTTCCCGTTGAATGTATTCAGTGTCCAAGTTACGATTTTGAAAGCTTAATCGGCACAAGTTTGCAGACGCTTTCGTCAAGCGTGGCAGCTTATGCATGCAATGTGTGCCGGTTTAGTTTGACGGCGGGGGTGTCGTACACATTCAAGACCGGCTGCGGAGATGGAGCGACGGCGTCGTTTGACACGGTGTTGGAGCTACATAATGGCAGTTGTGCTGAGGTGGCGTCCAATGACGATGCTTGTGAGGACAACCGGTCCAAGATCGACTATACGGCGACGGAAAGCGGGTACCACTATCTAAAGGTACGGGGCTATTCGGGCGTTTCTGGGACGTACACGCTTGCGTACGGGGAAGAGGATGTGCCGCCGCAGATCACGGTGGCGTCGCCGAACGGGGACGAGTCGTGGCAGCGTAACACGAGTCACGACATTACGTGGACGTCCTCGGGCACGATTGCGCAGGTGGAGATCAAGCTGTACAAGGCGGGGGCGCTCGTTGGGACGATCTCGTCGGCAACGGACAACGACGGGGTGTTCAACTGGACGGTTCCGGCGTCGCAGGCCCTCGGGACGGACTACAAGGTGAAGATCACGTCGACCAGCGATGCGGGCGTCACCGACTACAGCAACGCGACCTTTTCGATTTGGGAAGAGTGCAGTCCGCCTGCCGCGCCGACTGGCGTGTCAGCCACCGACTTTTACTCAGATAGGGTTCACGTAACATGGAACACAGTCTCGGGATCTGGGATCGAGTATCAGGTATACCGGGACGGTGCGGCGATTGACGACTGGCAGCCGGGGATATCGTATGTCGACTACGGCGCATTACCTCCGTACATCGAGTACTACACAGGAGACTGCAACTCCACGCCGGTTTTTAGCTACCACTATCACGACTACAAAGTGAGGGCGAGGAATAGTTGCGGCGAGAGCGGGTATAGTGCGTCTAACAGGGGCCATCGCGGGTTCGGGAAATCGCTGCTCCTTGACGCGAGTATCTACGAGAAGGCCCTGCCGGTTATGGCTGCCTCGTCTTACTCCGAGTTGGCCGTGCGAATCATGAGTGACGAGCCTATAGATGCGGATTCCGTCTGGGCAGTCGCAGGGGCAGATCGGTGGTTCGAGGAAGGCGGCTCTTGGCGGCAAACGACCGCTGGAGACAATCGCGACGGCTGGGTGGTCTTCAGCCCGGCTTCGGCCATGCCTTCGGGATGCACTGTTCTGGTCACTGTAGGCGCTCTTACTGCGTCTGGCAAGGAGGTAGGCCCGGTAAGTCACATGTTCGAGATTGGAGTCGAGCAAGTGAAAGAGGTGGCTCTCAGCCAGCCGACTGTTATTGCCGTATCTAATAGTGAGATTACACCGCCTCTCATGGCGAGTTCCGGAACCCCGAACTATCGCATCGGGCCAGATGGTGTCTTCGACGAGGCCATCAGCGTCCGGATTCCTATACCGGCTGAAGCGGACCCGAATGCCTTCGGGATTTACTACTTCAGTGAGTCTAAGGAGCATAGGGGCTGGTACAGGGGTGAGAACGTGATTGGCTGGATAGTGCCCGAAAGTCGGCGAACGGTTGAAGAAAACGGTGAAGTATTCATCGAGATTCAGGTAAATCATTCCGGCGTTGTTCAACTCGTTGACTCGCGAACAGCCTCTGCAATGGCTGACATCGGCATGTTCATTGGATTGGCAGTCGTCCTGGGTTTGCAGCGTCCTTGGAGAAGGCGCAGGCACTAACGCCGCGCCCGGCGGGATAACAGATTACAAGGGGCAGTTACAGTTTATTGTCACACCTGGAGAGGGTCAAAACCCTCGCCTTTGAGGCGAAAGCTTCAGCACGTTGTGCATTTCTACGAGGCGTCCTAATCTCGATTCTGCTGTTTCCAGAACACGGAGACACCCGATTGCGAAAAGTCCTGCGGGCTGGCTTACCGCGGCTGCCTGTGCCTATCAGGTGCATAGCGTCTCAAACTCGGAGGTTGTCCTCTCTGCCTCCAACTGACTTTGGCCGCAACACGACCCCGCCATCGCCACGCCTGTTGCTCACGCGTAAGCGGCGTCGTCATTACGGCTCCTGGGTTTCGTCGAACTCGGCTTCGCAGGCCGCACAGTATTCATGGGTCGCCACATGCTGCACCCAGCCCGTGCCCACGAGTTCCAGATACGCGGTTGCTTCCTGCAAGATCTTGTCGAGCAGCAAGCGGTAACAGTCGCGCGGTGTGAAGTGTTCACAAACGTCCAGCGCCACGCCGATAATGGCCAGTTGTGCGAGCAGGGCCTTGAGCTGTGACTCGACCTCTTCTTCGTCAAGCTCCTCCGGTCGCGGCAGTTGGCCCACATCCGCCAAGAATGTGGCCATCGTCATCCCCGTGCAGTGCTCCAGGCAATGGTCAATCAGTTCGATTTCTTGCATGCCGTCGTCCGGCGTATCGCCATCCTCGTGGATCGTACGATCTATGGCGGCTGCTTGCTCGTCGAGATCTCTCTGCAACGCATCCGGGATCGATCTCTCTTCTTCCGGGCTGGCTGATTCAAGGGAGGGAGTCCAGTGCTCAACGTGCACTCCGTCGTCCACGCGAAAGACCGTGATATCCGGTCCATGTGTCGGACGCGCGTCCGTCAAAGGTGGTATGGCCAGATTGGGGAGAGGCGTCCATTCTCCTTCGTCGCCTTCTCCCTCAGGCTCGCGTATGCACTCCTCGACAATGGCGTCGGCCATTTCCACAACGACGCGGCCGTTTTGGCCATACCATTCCAGATACAGGCGGTTTTTCCATTCGGTCGGCGGAGGTTCGCCCAGTTCCGCGCGCCGCATGAACTCAGCGGCGGAGCATGGCAAGGTTCGCACCCAACCCTGCGCGGTCATTGTACCAGTCGGCCCAATCTGACGATCCTGAAAACCACGATGCTCTTTCATGCGGAAGACGGCGTCCCCCTTGTCGTTCTCGCCGGGCGTGAAACGGAAAAACTTCCCTTGCAGGTCGCGCCCACAGTTTCCTGTCAACTCGATGCGCAGTACCGTTTCCTGCCCCGGCGCGTCTCCGCGCAAAACGATCACGCCGAACGTTTCGTAATGGCGCGTATTGCGAAGTTCGCCGTAAACCACGAATTCACCCAATCGAAACGCCATAGTCCCTCTTCTCCATCAACCCGGTCTCGTCCGCGCGTATTAATGGCCGATATGCGGGCGGGGGGATTCATCGTCTTCGTCATCCAATGGCTCGTCGGCCATGGCCATAGCCAGTGAAACGGCCTCGGCAATGTCCTCGTCCTTGGAGTGCATGAGATTGCAGAGGATGTCCAGAGCCTTCCGCGGACGGATACTGGCTACCGCCTCGATGGCGGCAATCAGCAGGGGCTTGTCGGTTTTTCGCGAAGTGAGCAGTGCGGCAATGTGCGGCCAGGCCGCATCGACTTGCCAATTGCCGGCCGCGCACACCGCATGGTAGTGAACGTCCGGATTCTTGCTGTCCAGCGATTCGAGGATCTGGTCATCGAATCCGCGAACGTACTCCATGCAAAAAACGGCGGTCAGCCGCCAATCATCGTCGCCGCTCGAGTAAGCGGCGCGCACCGCATTCACGTGCCAGTCTTGCGGGGCGCGCACGGACGCCTCGAGAATCCGCCGCCGCACCGTCTTAGGAACGCCCGCATCCACATAGAGGCTGGGTAGCGTCTTCTGAATCCTGCGGAACATCCGTTCGCTAATCGGCACGTCATCTGGGTCTTCAAACTCTTCAATATCGGCTTGTTCAAGGGCCGGCCCAAGCGAGATCGCCGCCCTGCCCCGCAGTTCGTCTGACTCGTCGCCGTTACAGAGGATCGATAGCAATGCATCCACAAGGTCGTCGTTGACGACAACGAAATCGCCCGCCAACTCTACAGCGAGAAGACGGTCGGATTTCCCCACCTGATCGCTGTGGAGAATCCTCAGGAGCGTTTCTCCGGCATCTTCCGGCCACTCCCATGAAGGCGTATCCCCAAGGATCTTCAACTCCACACTGTCCCCTTTTCGCGCATTGTCTTTCATGTTTCTGCTCCTCCAGGCTTTGCCTACCCGACATCCTCGATTCGGAACCGTGCGCGCGCGCAAGGCTTCCTCGCCGAGCATCAAGGATGCGCTCGGCTTCGTCGAAGCGACCGAGGCGTCAAGAAGACGATTCCATCTTAATCGTACTGTGCCCGGTATTCTCGCAGAAAAGAAACGGCTGCCGCAATTCGGAGGCCGTAGGCTGAAGGCTGTAGCCTAACGATTCCTTGGAACCTGGCGGGACGGCGAAAAGCATTGCAATCCATGACGCCATTGGGTACTATAAACTCGGTGGTAGTTTGGGGAGAGTACTGTGCCGACTGAAACGTCTCAAGATGAGTACGGCGAAAAACTCCGGCTATGTCCCACCTGCCGCATGCGCATCAGCGTCCTTGCCACAAAATGCCGTTATTGCGGCGAGCCGGTGGGGCGGCCCAAGGATGAGAACCGCAGACTGACGGTGGACGACCTGGGCGGCCAAAGCACCACCACGTATGCGATCGGGGGCGAGGTCCTCGACGCGATTGAAGCGTTTCGGCAGGAGGAGTTGACGGCCCTCACGCGCAAGGAGGAATCTCCCCGTCGGTGGTACCAGTTCTGGCGAGGGAAAGAGCGGCCGGTCGAAGCTAAACCCCTTCTGGAGGCCGCGACCGCGCTCGAAGATCGGAAGATCGAGGTGTCCCAATTCGCTGGCTCGTCGTCCCGGCGCTCCTCGATGGTTCGGCATCAGTCTGGTTTTGGGCGTCGCGTGGCGTGGACGGCGGTTATCCTCGTTGGCTTGGTTGTGTTGTCCTTCGTGGGAATGGCGGCGAAAGGGTGGATAGCCGGCTATCTTGCAGGGAGAAACGCAAAGCCGGTAATCTCAGTCGACAACCCGGCCGTAGCGATTCTAAATCGCAACGGCCCGGCGATTGACGCGCTACGGGCTGCGGTCGGCGCGGTATCACAGAACGACTCCACCGAAAACCGCCAAGTGCTCGACCGTGCGCGCGAGCAGGTCCGGAAAGAGGTTAACGCCCTGTTGAACGCGGTTCCGTGGAACCGGACGATGCTGGATGAGGCCTCGAATCTTGTGAGTCAATCGCTTGATGCGGACCCGGCGAGCGCCGCGCTTAAGGACTTGAGGGAAGAGGTCACGCGCGAACTCGTGATATACAAGATGTCTATCGTGAGTCTTGATGCGGGCGCGCGGCAGGTCGTCCTTCGGATCACGTACCCTGGCCAGCAGCCTGAGAATATCGTTTATAGAGAGGGAGGCAAGGTGAAGAACCGTTTTGACGTCAAACGGATTTCGGAGGACGGCGTGACGTTTGAGGATCCGCTTCGGAAGTCTTCAGGCGGCCTCCCTCGCCGTTTCAAGCTGTCCGTCGACGGCGGCATCAGCATGCTGTAGCGTGTGCGGGGCGCGTGTTCTGTGCTATCATGTCCGGCAATGCCTGTTCGGCAGGGCGTTTTCTTGTGCGCGAACGAATGAGAGCAATGCCAGGAGGGTTATGATGACACGCATTACGGGTCGTATTGCGGCCGCGGCACTGGTTATGCTAATGATGGTTTCGTGTGCCCGGTTGGGCTTGTTCCATCACGAGAAACCCCAACCCAGCGGCGCGGTGGAAGCGGACTCCGTTCAGAAGACGGCCCAAGACCGCGAGAATGAGTTGAAGGCGATTGTGGCGGGCGAGGTCGATGCCGCCGTCGCCGCCGGCCTCGCGGGCCGTGCGCAGGTCACGAGGCGTAATCCCTCTTTCTTCACGCGTTATGACGTCTATCCGGAAGGGAGCGACGGTCTGAAGGTTACAATGCAGGAAAAGGAGTCCAGCAGCGTGCCCTATATCGCCGACGTGACCGTGGCCAAGCAACGATACACTACCCGGTTGCACCGCAAGCGCGGTGAAGCTGAACAAGATGCGAACTTCCTGCGGGATACGGGTTCCGAAACGGCCACGTATGAGTTGCGCAACGGAAAGTGGGTGCGCGTGGGCAGCATGTTCGTGGCCACCAAGTCCGAGGAGAACGTCAACGGCGAGTGGCTGCCGGTGGATGAGACCGTGAAGCGCACCGTGGCTGCCGAAGAGCAAAAGGCCAGGGGCGGATGGTTCAAGCGGACCTGGGCGTCCGTCACCGGACAAGAAGTCGAAGAAAAGCCCGCCAAAGAGACGAAGAAAAAGAAGAAGGAAACTAAGGGTGCACCTGGCGGATCTCAGTCGCCGCTGCAGCGTGTACGCCGCTTCTGACCGGGCTGTGGGATTGCCCCTGCCGCGCGATCTCGAACAACTCCTTCTAACCTAAGTGTCCTCCAATGGAAACGGAGTCCGTCACAGGATTTGGCTGGCAGGGCATTGGGATTAGCGTGCCCGCCTCGTGGGAGTTGAGTGCGTATCACGGCGCCCATGATGAGGGATATGCATGCCTCGACGACGGGCGCGAAATGCGGCTCCAGATCCGCTGGACGCGCCCCAAGCGGAAGGCCGCGGACCTTGAAGGCCTGCTTCGCCGCTACCAGCGGTCGCTCACAAGGGCTTCCAAGGGGACCGTCCACTTTGACCGCCTAGATCCCGAGACCCTTCCAAAACGCTTGCGGGAAGAGAAAGCGGTTGTGCCATTCGCCTGGAGCTCCAAACGGGACGCACACGGTCTGGTCTCGTATTGTCGCGGCTGCGGCCGGATGGTTCTCATGGAAATCCTTTTTCCGGCGGGTGAGGCCGATCGTTCTCTGGCCCGGCGGATAATGGGTTCGATGACGGACCATTCCAATGACGGGTGGGCCTTGTGGTCCGTTTACGGTTTTGCCTTTTCCGTTCCTGCCCCCTATAATCTGGCGCAAGCGGACCTTGCTCCGGGAAGACTCCGCTTTCTGTTCAGGTCCGCCGGGCGATCCTGGCTGCGGGTCGAGCGCTGGGCGCTTGCTTCTCAATGGATGGAGAAGGCGGCGCTGGACGCATGGCCGGAAGAACTGATAAAACTGATGCGTGTGTCGCGGCGCGGCCCGGTGGAAAAAAACGAGGGTTCCTTTCGCGAGCATCGGGCTGTGCGCTTTGCGGCAACCGTAACCGGACGCGGCTTCCTGCGGCGCGACAAGGTCGCAGGCGTACTCTGGCATTGCCCTGAGGAAGACAAGGCGTTCGTGGTCATGGCCGCCGGCGGACGGGACGGGTTGCCGGATGAGGTGGCGGATACGGTCAAGGTTCCATGACCGGTTGCATATGGTAGGATCTGATGCTCTCACGGCGCCCCAGACTCTCGCGACAGGACATGCTCGAATCCGTGCCGCATGTGAATCCGGCGGTGCGTATGACTGAACTGGACACCGGGTGCATGATGGTGGTATACGAAAAGGCCGGGAATCGGGCTATACGGCTGCTGCGGAAGTTCTTCGCGGTTCCGAAAATGTCGGAACTCCTCTTGGACGAAACGGGTACAAAGGTCGCCCGACAGGTGGACGGCAGGAGAACCGTGGCCGAGATCATTGCGTACGTGGCGCGCGAGTTCCGGTTAAGCCGGAAGGAATCCGAAGTGTCGGTGCTAAGGTACATGGACACGCTGGGCCGGCGCGGTCTGGTGGGATTTGAAGTCCGCGTGTCCGGCAAGGGAAGGTGACGCCGTGTCAGGTGACGCCAAGAGGCTCGCAGGGATCAAACGGCAGATCAAGCTCCCGAACAGGGAAGCGGTGAGGATCGCCGTCAGGAGTCTGCGAGTCCGGATCTGGCGCTCGGCCATAACCTTGGCGGGAATCGTCCTCACGATCGCCTTTCTGTCGTCCGTGATGACATCCGGCGTGCTGACGCAGGCCGCGCAAGCCGCCGGTGAGCAGGTTGCCGCGGAGACAGTCAGCGGGAAGGCGACGCAGTTCTGGCTGATCCTGATTTCGCTGCTGGTCTGCGCGGTGGGGATTACGAACGCGATGCTCATGAGCGTCACGGAGCGGTTTCGCGAGATCGGCACAATGAAGTGTCTCGGGGCGCTGGATTGGTTTGTGGTGAAGCTGTTTCTCATCGAAGCGGCGTTCCTGGGGACGGTCGGCAGTGTCGCGGGCGCGTTGCTGGGATTGGTTGTGTCGCTGCTTGCGTGGATGGCCCAGTACGGGAATCTGCTCCACGTCGTTCCATGGGGCCAGGTCTTTCTGCGGTTGCTGGCGGCGATTCTCGTAGGCGCGGTACTGTCCGTGATCGGCGCCATTTACCCGGCGCGGCGCGCGGGCCGGATGCCGCCGGCTGACGCGATGCGAACCGAGATATAGATTCTTGGAGATATCCGGCGTGTCTGGCTAGAATTGTTGCACGCGCCTATTGGCGGCCGCGTGCGAAACGAGGAGTGCGTTATGGCGGATGCTTCGACCCTTGCCGGCCACGAATACGCTGTGAAAACCATCGACGTAAAGAAAGAATATGCGATGGGAAAACAGACCCTGATGGCATTGAAAGGGGTCACCTTGGAGATCAGGACGGGGGAGTATATCTCGATCATGGGGCCGAGCGGCTCGGGCAAGTCGACCCTGTTCAACATGATCGGCGGACTCGACAAACCCTCCGGCGGAAAGGTCTATATCGATGAGGTGGACATCTCCGGACTGGACGCTTATGAACTTGCCTGGCTGCGCTGCCGCAAGATCGGTTACATCTTCCAGACCTTCAATCTTATTCCCGTCATGACCGCCCTCGAAAACTGCACGTTGCCGATGATCTTCGCGGGTATGAGCACACAGGACGCCATGGACAAGGCCGCGGAACTCCTCGCGATTGTGGGCCTCGGCGACCGTCTTCGCCATAAGCCGCTCGAACTGTCGGGTGGCCAGCAGCAGCGCGTGGCGATCGCACGTTCGCTGGCGAATGACCC
>CAZPMT010000126.1:0-17359 GCA_964587655.1 uncultured Nitrospiraceae bacterium | reverse complement strand
CCACCGAAGCCGCCGCCACCCTGGCCGCCGAAGCCGCCGCCACCCTGGCCGCCGAAGCCGCCGCCGCCCCGCCCACCGCCGTAGCCGCCCTGGCCCTGGCCGCCGCCACCGTAGCCACCCATGCCGCCGCCGCCGTAGCCGCCCATCATGCCGCCGCCGCCAGGATTACGCAACACAATCTTGAACAAGGTCTCGGCGCCGGCATTACGCAACTCGTAGTAGTGCGTCTCAAGCTCCTCGAAGGACTCCTCGCGAATTCGCTGCGGCGTACTGATCCAGATGAAACCCGGCTGAACCGCGAAGTCCAAGTTCAGAGGACGCAGCAGCGCCTTCAAGGCCTCGCGCAATGTGACATCTTTGAGATTGATGTAAGGGACAATTCCGTCCGTGACGTAGCCCTCCCCCAGATCATACGCTCCGTATCCCGTTTGCGCTCCCTGACGCGCGCCACCGGCGCCCCCATACGGCTGGGCGCCAAGCTGTTGAGTGGCCAGCCCCGACCCGAGACCGCGGGCGTCACGCCTGTCTCCTCCTCGTCCCCCTCCACCTATCCCTAGCCCCCTTGCCTGGCTTGGCGGAGCCCCCATGGGATAAGCTGCTGGACCGCCCGCTGGCGGCATACCCGGATATGGCCCCGGGGCTGGGGTTGCCCCTGCGGCAGCCGCGGGTGTCTGCTTGGGCAGACGCTTCACCACGCGGTCGTCGATGACCACGTTGACTTCGTAGCTGTCAGTGATAAACTCGACGATCTCACTCAGGTGGATGTTTTCAAACTCGATGCTGACGGGAGACTCGAGGATCTTCTCGATGTCGCTCTTCTTCTGCGGCTCGACGTATTCCTCTTCCTCCATGGGAACCGTGATGCGATACGGCTTGATACCGGTCGGGTCGGCCCCCTCCGGCAAACGCTTCGAGTCTTCGATATAACGCCGGATATTCGCCTTGTCTTCGTCGACCTTTTTCTCGGATTTCACCGACGCCTCGGCACTCGCGCCCACGGTCGCCTTGTGCAGGCCTTCCTGCGCGCGTTGATTGTCCGGCGCGATTATCAACACTTCCTCGAATAACTGCACGGCCTTCGTGTACCGTTCATTGGCGAGATACCGCTCCGCCGCTTTCAGAAGCTCCGCCACCCGTTTGACTTTCATCTCCTCGGCGGAAAGCTGCGGCGTCTCTTCGGCGGTCTGCACGGACCCGGGATCCATTGTCTCAAACGCAGGCATGGTAGTCGGATCGCCCCCCGCCGCGCCCACCTGCAGTTTGCCGTTGCACTTCTCGCGATAGACCTTGGCGTTCTCCATCTGCGGGTCCAAGGCAAGGGCTCGGTTAAACTCGCTCAACGCCTCGAGAAACAGGTTGCCGTTATACAGCTCTACGCCCCTGCGGAAATGCCCTTCTGCTTCAGAGATACCGCCGCGATCATCTGCCGGCGGGGGAACCGATTCGACTGCCGCGGGCGACGGAGAACCTGTCGGCGGCGCGGACGGATCGGCTGCCTGGACCGCTGAGGGCGTCATGCCGAAGCCCAGAAGGGCGACGCACAACGCGAGCCGGAAACAGCGCGCCCTCGCGATGTAACATGACAACTCGATGTTCATTACGTTGTCTTCCTCCCGCTGTTTAAGTCACTATAGCGTATCTCTTTTCAATTAGCAACTCTATTTTCAGGGCTGCCGAAGGGTGATGACTCTCCCCAGGCGCTCGGACCTTACCTGGCAAGTTCCCGCGTCCGGATCTATCTTGAGAAGCTCGAAGCTCTCAAAAGCGTCTCCTTCGGTGTACCACTTCGTCGAGCTCTCCGTCTGAAGTTGCGCGCGGTACTCATCCCTCACTTTCCTTATGAGAATGAGCTTGATCCCGGCATCCTGCACATCTTTCGTTTTCTCGGTATTCGCCGTCAGTTGCGAGTAGTACCAGAATGGATCGGGCGTATAGACCGTCACCCAATCCTGTGTCTGGCGCGGCTCCAATCCCGGCACGTTCACCGTGGGCTCATCCTCGGATACCCGTTGCGGCGCGGTGTGCGCCGCCGCCTCAGGCAGCGGCACCGGATACCACACCCGGTACACGTTCCAGCACAAGACACCCACCATAATGGCAAGAACAGCGCGCTCTTTGCTGTACCACAGCCGCTCAAAAAACTTGCGCAGTTTGTCCATCTCACGTTGTCCTGCCACACCCCGCCTTCGGCGGGGGCGAAAGATTCGTCTCGTTGGCTAGAAAGGCCATAGGTAATGGTTTCTGAGCCAGTTCCTTACCTTCTTCCACCGCGTCTGCTGCTCAATCGGCATCCGCCCTGATCGCCGCCCGAATCCCTGGTCGGCAAGACGTTGAGCGTCGGTCATGTTCTGAGCCGACGCCTCAGCCCCCGGCTGGCCCGGCTCTCCGGGGCCCGGAGGCCCCCCCCGCATGAACCGCGCCATCATCGGATTCATCGGTCCTGGCGGTCCCGGCGCCCCCGGCGCCTGTGGCGCCTGCGGCGCGGCCTGCGTGCCGGCGGTCGCGTTGTAATCAGCCTGAGTCAATAGCATTTGCACCTCGACCGGCGGTTCGGTTGGCCAACGCAGATAGCGGTTCTGAATACTTATGGCATTGATGTTGAAGTATCTGTTCTCCAACTGCAATTTATCTATGAATGCCACTAGGTCCGCGTAGCGCATGACAAACGACAAGCCTACCGTTCGCATCCAAAGCATGTTGTCGTATTCGGCGCGCCCCGGCCAGACTTGCACATCGTAGATGGACAGCGCCTTCGCGTCCATTAACACTCTCACCGCGGCAGAACCGAATTTGATGAGACGAAGCCATTGCTTGACCTGCTGCTCCGTCACGGTCCGCCCCTCCAATTCCTCTGGTCGCGGCGCACCGAACGTGTTTGCGTCCGGATACGAGCAGTAGGGCGTGCGCGACAGCGCATCCTGACGAAGCTCATTCAGCATCTTGACGAACTCGTCAGCATAATAGAAACGCAGCAATTTGCCTTCGGGAATGGGATCGATCTGAAGCGCGTCCCCGGTATTGAAGAACTGGCCCCGCTGCACTACCTTCTCGGCAAGCGGTTGGACCTGATTGCGCAAGTGCGTTATCAAACCATCGGGATCCTTGCTCTCGAACGTCTTCTCAAGGTCTCCCAGCACTAACTCGAGGCTGTCTCGCGTCTGGAGATTCTCCGCGTACCGCGCGAGGCGTTGCTTATAGTAGAATTGGTACGCGGAGCCGACGGCCGCGAGAACCAAACCCACGGCCAAGACGGCTATCACATGTTCTCTACGCAGCTTCATCGATCACCGTATCCTAATCTCGCCCTCTCCGCATACGTTTCGAGCCTGGTGATTTCGTCTCGCCTGGCGCCTCTGGCGCGCCGCCGACCCCAGCCTTGCCGGGGACCCCTGTAGTTGGACTCGGAGCGAATTGGACGTCCACCTGGAAAAAGATCGCCGTCTCCCATTGACCTGATGAAGAAACTGGCGCTGACGCCCCCGAGGACTGCCCGCCACCACTTTGCGGCACTCGCGCGTATTCCAACTCCGTCATGTAGACTTGCTCAAAGTCCGCCTCATTGTAGTAAACCCCCTCCTTGAAGCGGGGACATTCCTTGAGCTGCTTGATGAAAAGCATAAGCGAGTCGGGGTCTTTCGCATAACCAAAGATCCGGTACCCGTTCGGCACGGGCACTTGAGCCGACTGAGGTGTCGCGCCCGGGCCTCCGCGACCGGGAGGTCCACCGCGCAATGCCCCCGAAAGACCACCCAGTCCGCCGCTCGATTCCCCCCCGATACCACGCATTCCGCCCCGCGAGGAGTCACCGCCCCTTACGTCGGAGTAGATCGAGCCGAATCCCGTACTTGGCACGCCTGATCGGGCTCCAGTGCGTGACGCAAATCCAAGACCACCCTTTGGCGCCGATTTACCTCCAGGTCCCTGCTGAGTATTCCCGGGACTGATGACGCTCGTCTCAACCGAACTTAACCATATCTTGCCGCCCTCCGGCCGCAAGATGTTGAGCAGTTTCAGATCGTCCAACCAGAACAGGCAGTTCTTGTAGGCCTCCTCCAGTTTGCCAAGCTGCCTCTGCCGGAACTCGACCTCGCGCTTTTGCTCCGCCAACTGATCGATGTACACGGATCTTCGCGATGGGTCCTCCGCAACTTCCTGATCATACTGACGAACGTACTGCCGGAGCGTGTCGATCTGATCGCGGATCTGGCGATCCTTGGTCTCGCGCGCCGGAATGACCGAAGCCGCTATGAAACCCAGTGTGATAAAGGTCAAGACCCAGTACCGCAGTTGCTCGCGGCGGCGGGCGGCAGCGAGGATCTGCGGCGGGATCAGGTTGATCTCGATCGACACTTGTTGGAGACCGCGCAGCGCCATCCCAAGCACCACGCCCGTCTGCTCCGGATGTTCATTCACTTCCTGCGCGGCTGGGGCAATCGCAAGCCCGGCCGTAGGCTGCGCGATCTTTACCTCAACGCCAAACTGCCGCTGGAGATAGGGAACAATGCCGCGCAGACACACGCCTCCACCCGTCACCAAGATCCGATCTATTGAGCCCCCGCCGGGCTGTGAACGGAAGTACGCGAAAGAGCGGGTGATCTCCGTCACAAGCCGCGACAGCACGCCCCCGATCACCTCGCCGAGTTTCCCGTCGCGCTGCGGATCGCCGGTCGGGGCGAAACCCCGTTCCCGTTTCAGCTTTTCGGCTTCTGCGAAATTCATCCCGAACGCATCGCGGATGGCGGAAGTAATGTCATTCCCGGCCAGATTGAGGGGACGCGTGAAGCGGAACTGACTGCCCCGCTCGATGACGATGTCCGTGGTCGACGCTCCGAGGTCCAGCAGCGCCACGCATTCGCCCTTGTTTCCAAACTCGCCGATATGCTTCAGCCAGTTATAGGCGGCGATGGGACATACGTCAACCGCGTCAATGCTCCGCCGGGCCTCCCGCAGCGCGTCGATGTGCTTGTCCACCACATCGACCTTGATGGCGGCCATCATCACGTCATAGCCGCCGGATTCGGTCTTGCTCAGGATTTGGTAATCCAGCGCAATCTGATCCAACGCGAACGGGATCTGCTGCTGGATCTCATAGCGGACGATCTGTGTCAGCTTGTGCTCCGGAACAGGCGGCAGCGTGCGGGTCCGCGTGAACACCGAACGGCCCGGAACTGCAAAGATAGTGCGACGCGTGCCGATCTTCGCTTCCTTCAAGAGCGACTTGAGCCCGTCCACGCGAAGCTTTTTCTTCGCCTCCTCGTCCAGCAGGGGATCAATAAGAACTTCGCGGCGATAGTACTTGGTAAGCTGATAGCCCGCTTTCGTTTGGGTCAGCTCACACAAGCGAATTGCGCTTGAACCCACATCCAAGACGACTCGCTTCTTCGCGCGCGAACGCCGCAGATTTGTCATAGACTACTTCACCATCCCCAGTTTCGATTCGTGGCCAGGGAGGTCCGATTGGAAAGAGCAGACATCCCTGGCAAAAGAATCACGCTCGCGACTATGGTCTTGCGGCTGGGCCGCGTTGAGCACGGCCAACACACACAACACCCTCCTCGCCTGCACAGGCTGCACCTCCTCAAGCCGTGCCGCTGCCTATACAGCGAATTCTGAAAACATGCGCGGAACCGTAAATCGTATAACCTATTGAAGCCTATTGTAGTACACAACACGACGCCTGTCAAGATAAATGCGAGCTTGCCAAGAGTTTTCCTAGACCCGCCATACAAGCCCTTATTTGCACACTAGACAGGCTGAAGCGAGACCTCCGGTTCTCCAATCTTAGTATACCAACCCTGCCGACGCCGGGCCACACTTTTCTTGCGCAAACCGATCCGTGGGCCGTCTACGGTCCGCTATCCACATCCTTCGCGCACCGGAATCCATAGTCGGCCCGACTCGCGTCCATCCGGTCATAATGCCGCCGCGCGCATCTGACGTGAAAACGGTCCGTCGTATACGACCCGCCACGGAGCACGCGAAAGACCTGCCCGTACTCCTTGGTCACGTCTGTGTTCCCAGGATAGGCTTGGTACCAACTCGAAGTCCATTCGTAGGCATTGCCCGCCATGTCCTGGCTCCCAAACGGGGAAGCCCCCAGCTTGTACTGCCCAACCCGCACCACCGCACCCGTGCCGCTCCCGTCGAAATTGCACAGATCCTTGTTGAACTCAGCGCCCCACGGATACTCGCGTCCGTCGATGCCCCGCGCCGCCTTCTCCCACTCCGCCTCCGTGGGCAGCCGCTTGCCTGCCGCCTGAGCATATTCGCTCGCCTGCTTGAACGAAATGCCCGTCACCGGACACTTGTCCTTCTCCTTCTGAAACGTGTGCTGCGGGAGGACCTGCTTGAACTCCGCGTTCGTGACTTCGTATCGGTCGATATAGAACGCGTCCAGATCCACTTCCCTCTGCGGACGTTCATCCGGCGATCCGCCGTTCAGTCCCATGACAAACTTGCCCGCCGGTACAAGCAGCATCCCGGGCGGAGCGTCGCCTTGTTTGAGCGCGATCTCGATGCTGCGGTCCTCCTGCGGCTGCAAGACAAGGTTCTGTTCCCCGGTAATGTAGCCTTTGACGTAAACCCGGACCGTGTATTCCCCAGGCTCGATCTGCAGCTTAGCGGGCGTCGTTGGCGCCTGAATCGCATCGTTGAGCCAGATCTTCGCGGCGGTCGGGCGCGTGAAGACGCTCAACGTAGCCTCCATCGGCATCAGTTCCTGGGCGAAAGTGTACTGATAGTCCTGCTGGATCTCGATGGGCGCGGAGAGCGGTTTGTAACGATCTTTACGCAACTCGTACGTGTGTTTTCCCACGACGACGGCCTTGTGAACGAGCGGCGTGTCTCCCAGGTACTCATCACCGTCGAGAAGGACCCGCGCTCCCGTGGGCTTGGACTCGACCGTGATATACCCCACAAGCGGCTCCAGTTCGATCACGATGCGCTCATCGCCCCGCTCGGGAAGCGTCACCGTTTTCGCCGCGCGCTTATAGCCCTCCTTCACCATCACCACCACCGTCCTGCCGGGCGGGTGAGTATCCAACACAACCGGCGTGACCCCATAAGAGACGCCGCCTATTTCCACCTGGGCGCCGCTTTCCGGCGAACTCGCGAGCGTTACCCGTGCCGGTCTTTCCGCAGGTTGAAATGGCGCACAGCCGGCGAGAAATTCCAAGAGAAAGAGCACGCTGAGCCCCCGCCCTGACGCCCCGAAACGTACGATCATCCCATGGATCTCCCTTGCCCGTCCGCCACGCGCCCCGCCGCCGTGAATCACTCAGCGGCTGCACATGAATAACTTGAACACGGCGTCATTCCCGCCTTCGCGGGAATGACGCAACGTTCTAGCCTCGTTGAGGGAACGGGCGCATTGCGACGACATTTCCTCACAAGCTGTTCGTCTCTCAGATCACTCGCGCTCAAAAACCTTGATAGGCTGTTCGCCTCCCGAAGACTTCAGATACTGCTCAATCGACTTCGGCACTACTTTGAAACTGAAATTCGCCGGACTCGTGTCCGCGAGATCGACGGGCTGACCGGTAGCGTCGAGGCACGTAGCAACGGTTGTGGCGCGCAACACATAGTTCACCACGCGCTGGTAATGCACCTGGCTAAAGGGCGGATAAGGGGGCGGTGAGAGAAACACGTCTTCAGGCTGAGGCGAGATCGCATTGAGAGCGGTCTGTTGTGGCAGCTTTATCGTAACGTGCTCATTCATACCCGCATCGATAATCGTGCGGAACTTAATCTCACCATCCCGCTCAAGTTCCAGAATGACAGAGGCGCTCTGGCAGTCAGAGGACCGAACCAGATCGACATCGAAAGTGCCGACGATAATCTGGCCCGCCGGAGGGTACTCGAGGATTGTCGCGGAGCCAAGATCCCTCGTTTGGGCGTTGGGACCGTCGGGGTTATCGGCGAGATTATACGTGAATCTTATCCCCAGCGTCGTGTCTACGACTGAGCTCGCACCCTCGAAGAAGAAGCGATACCAATTCCGGCCCCTATCGGCTGTGGATTGCACCTGAAGGCCATCAGGGCCCGTCGGCGCTAAGTCACTTGGCCACAGCGTAACGTTCCCGGCCTCATCCATAGCGCCAACCGTGACAAGCAGCCAATGATCCTTGTTGTCATCGCCGACGCCTAGGTTCTTCAACCCTTCTGGACTCAGCGAGGTCGCAGTGGGACTCCAGGGTTGCCAGGCCGACAAGGGTTCATAGACATCGTCCTTGTTCTGCTTCCCGGCCGTTGCGGATTGCCACACCTGGTACGTGTACATCGGCACGGGGCCCTGCTCGTATGAGGTCAAGCCAAGCAGAGATGTCCCCAAGGCCCAGGAAAACCCATAGAGCCCGGCCTCGCTGCCCGAAGGTCTAAAATCCATGTCTCGCAACATCTGGTCGCCGCTCAGCCACAGCACCCGGAGATTCGGCAATGCTAGGTCTGCGTCATCGCTCGACTTGTTCCCGACGCGATCCCGCCCCTCCAAATCGCCCTGAAGGATAAGCTGAGAGAAGAGCGCCGTGGCAGCCCCGGGCGTGTCTTTCACCTGAATACTGAACGTCCATATGACCTGGCCCTCTATATCCTCCATACCTGGGAAGTAGCCTGTATTGGGACCGGCGCCACTGACGGCGTTTGTTTCGACCGTAACATTTGGGTCGACTGGCACACCGGAGACGCGCCACCGGCCTTCCCAGCCGCTCACTCCGGCTATCGCCTGCGAGAGCAAGACGCTCTGCGTGGCGGCCCCGACAAAACCGCCCATCTGACGCGCCCCGCTGCCTTCATACACATCGAAGGCATTCCGGTCCCTCATAACCATTGTGACCTGCAGATCAAGGGAGTCTTCAACGTACCCGTTCGACACGGACCCGACGTTGTAGATCGCAGCCGGGTCGGGATCGAGCGGGGGTAGATAGAAGATGTAAGGCGAATGGCTGGCGCGCGTCTCAATAGACGGATCGAGCTGCTTCCAAATGTTCCCGCTCGGATCTTGCTGCCCCACCGTCGGAATTGGGCCACCGTAGCCCAGCGCCGCATATTGCCCGCCGGGCGGCATCATCAAAATCTTATCTACATCGGGCATGCCCAACCATTGCGGCTCCGCATGGCCGATCAGGTAGACCTTCGGAGGAATCGTGTCGATCAACAACTGGCTGCCAGTCACCGCCGCCCCGGATGCGGGAATTGCAGTGTCCAGCCACAGGAGTTCAATGGTGGCATGGCCGTCCACTACGTTGCCGTCAGTCGAAGAAATCGAGCCGGCATTCGTTAAATTTAATGTGTTGCCGACTATGCTAGCGGGATCCACTTCAAGCTCTATCACTTCGCCGCCTTCCGGAACGATGCGCGCGGTAAGTGAACGGGCCTTTGTTATCCTACCGGTATCGCATTCTCCTTCGCCTTCACCTTCTCCTTCGCCCTCTCCTTCACCTTCGCCTTCGCCGAGAGCTTCAACGCACACGTCGTCAAATACAACCTGGTCCGCCGTGAAGGTCCCGGCCGGCATGACCTCAAAACCTATAGTGCCCTTCAGCGGCAGCGGCTGCGTCGAAAAGGTGGTGACGCCCGTGGCGAGCCCGGAACACGTCACCGTAACCGTGACATCGCCGGCACCCGCGCGCCCAACCAGATAGCCGCCCGTTATCGGTTGCACCTTGTCCTGAGTTGCCGGGTCCGTATCATCGACCACGCACTGGCTCCAAGTCATCGCGGCGGCCACCACGGGAACAATAAAACACGTCCCACTCACGGCAAGCGCTAGAGAATACTCCTTGCCCTGCGTGAAGGTCACCGCTGCGGCGCCCAGGGGGTAGTCGTTAACGCCCACATGACTCACAAATGTGAGCCCTGCGTCGCTCAACTCGACTCGTATGTAATCTCCGCCCTCGGTGTAGCGGAGGTAAACAAACACTTTAGCGCCGGTGACGAGGGACCTCGTCAGAGTGAACTTGAACGAGAGAAGATAGTCGGTCCACTCCGAGGGTAGAATCTCGCCCTCGCCCTCGCCTTCACCTTCACCTTCGCCGCCTGTATAGATGCTCTTCGGTACTGCGACGGCGGCGTTCCGGCGATACACCTTGTCCGTGCCGCCGGGATTCAACGGGTCATCGATCACCTCCCAACCCTCCGTGGAAGGCACACCATTGCCCCCGGACCAACCGGTAACCGCGGCTCGATCATCGAAGTTCTGCGAGTACAGACTGCAACTCGCCGCGCGGGCATCGGGACAGAAATAGAGGGCGAGCGTGCAAGCCAACACCCCCAGGATTACCGTATGTCTGACGAACCGGTTCATTGTTCCATTACCTCCACGGCATCGTCGCGAAGCCCCGTCCTCACGCGGCCGCCTTGTCAATTTTGGATTTTAGATTTTGGATTTTGGATTATCGCGGACAAGCAAGAACCGCTCCTCGCCGTCATTCCCGCGAAAGCGGGAATCCAGAACCGCCCGCAATCCAACCGCGCACGCTCCACAAGTCATTCCCGCCCTTCGCTGGATTCCCGCTTTCGCGGGAATGACGGCAAGGACCGGAGTCAGGTCGGGTACGCCGCTGGCGTACACCTCGTCAACGGTTTCAGGAATTCTAACCATGCGCTCCAATGATTGGCCGAGGTCTGCGCTCATAGCGACCATCCAAGTTGTACCAATAATCCAAAATCCAAAATACCCTTACCGATCCCAGTCGTCATTCCCGCGAAAGCGGGAATCCAGAACCGCCCGCAATCCAACCGCACACGCTCCACAAGTCAGTCCCGCCCTTCGCTGGATTCCCGCCTTCGCGGGAATGACGGCAAGGACCGGAGTCAGGTCGGGTAGGCTGGCGCACACCTCGTCAACAGTTACAGGAATCCTAACCATGCGCTCCAATGATTGGCCGAGGTTTGCGCTCATAGCGACCATCCAAGTTGTACCAATAATCCAAAATCCAAAATCTAAAATCCAAAATCTAAAATGCCTTCACCGTTCATACACGCTTCGTGCCTTCTTCTCCGCCGTTACGATGAACTCGTTATCATTGCGCCAATTGATCTGGCCGTCATGATTATCATCGAACGTGTACCCGGCCTGTACCGTCACAATGATCTCGAAAACGTCCGACCGCGTCGTGATCAGGTTCGACATCTTCCCAAACCGCGTCGCAATCTCGTCGTACCATTGCGGATTCTGTGGGATTCCTGACGCGGAAAGCTCCGGTGGTTTAATAGTCAACGGATGAAGGGCGGTTGTCCCCGCCGGTACGTCATAATTGAACTCGCTGTCAAAGCCAAGAAGCTCGGAAAGCGATGCGTAGTACCGCCCATCCCGCCGGTTTGGATAGTCCAGATTGTCATAAGCGCGCAGCCGAGTACCAGGCCGGCCCACCTCAATCATCCGCGCCCGCTCAAGCATGTTCGTGGCCGGAGGAAGCTGCGGAGGATCGGTCGAAATCTGCGGCAGCGCGGGAAGCGGAGGAGAACTATCGGTGGACCGCGGCCCAATCACGGGCGGCGTGGTAGCGCCGTCGTCGGGTGCGATATACTGCTGCCATTCATCAAACAACACACCCGGCACGCCCAACAGCGCGTTGAATCCGCGCCAGACGGGTTCTCCCGAAAGGGTATCCGGGTACGCCTTCGTCTCAACCGTGTTGATGTTGATCCGCCCGGAGGTCCGGTCTCGCGGCGTCAGGACAAGTCCAAGGAACCGGTTCGCGCGACCCGACGCGGTCCAGTTCCGCAGATACAGCGCCAGGTAGTTGTGCTTGACCCGCACGACGCCGTAATGGACATAACCATCCGGGGCGGGTCTCACGCCCTGCATCTCTGGGAAAGCCTCCGGCGTGCCGCGGTTGAGATTACTCCATGTGACGCCGGTGTCGCCTGGGTTCAACGTCCAACACTTGCCGTCGCCGTCATCATCCGTAAACAACGCGGCGTCGACCGTTTGGTCGCCGGAAGACGACGGATCGAGCAGGCCTGCGTGATCTACATCGTAGTACGGCAAATGGAGGATGTTGTCCGGCGCGCGCCGGATGCCATACAAGCCGCGCCCCAACGAGGTGAGGAGACCTCTGTCATCCGGGACGACGGGGTTACCGCCTCCATCCGTGGCATTATAGTCCGCACTCGTCAACAACTCGCGATCTCCATCGCGGAACGTATCCGTGTACGCGCCCATATCGAGGTAGACGTCATACTGGCCGTTTTCAAGACCGTCATCCGCGTCCCATTCGAACAATGCCTCCGTCGAGACAGGAAGACGGTTGGTCGCGGGATCGGGTCGAAACGCCACATCGGCATTGAAGCCGCTAAGATTCTCCGACACGTACATGACGATCCGCGGGTCCTTCCGCCATCCCGCATCGTTCCACCCGTATCGTGACAAAAGCATATCCGGGGCAAGCCAGGGCAGGGAGGCGCCGGCCAGCAGGTTGTTGAACAGGAAGTTGTTCGAATCGGCGTCGGCTAGGTTGACGGTTCCGCCGCTGTACCGATAGACGTAGTTGAACGACGTTTCTCCAAGCGAATACAGGAAAACGGGCCGCCAGGCTTGCGGCGCGCTCCACGGGACACCCGGCCTCCATTCGAGCAGGTCCGTCAAGTCGCCGGAAATAGTGGAAGTCGGCCAAAGCAGCGTGAAATCTGCCTGACCGCACGTAAGCAACACGCGATCCGTAGCCGCCGTCGACTCCACCGCACTCACATCCAGCGGATACGAGTCTCCCGCACGAAGCCCACGCGGAAACTCAACCGTTTTCTCTCCCGACCCGGAGACAATATCCCGTGCCCGAACGATCGAGTCATCCCCAGGGGAATACTCACCAGTGTCGGAGTAATGGAAAGTGCGGTCAAACGCGAGATACGGCTGAGTCAAGGCTTCGCCCGGTGACGTATACGGATGATCCCGCTCTTTGTCGCGCGTGATGACGTACACGTTGTCGAATGCCACAGGGATACGTTCACAATAAAGCCCAACGGTTCCGTCCGCGATGAACAAATCCGGCTGGATCGTTGTCTCAAGCACAACGCCGTTGATCACTGCATAGATGTTGTGTCCCTCGACCTTCACTTCCACCGTCATGGGTGACTGTCCATCCGCAACGTCAGTGTAGAAGCGCAACGGAGGTCCAAGCCGGCCAAAGCCAGTCGGTGAGTAATCCGGGTCGGTGATCGCGGGCTCAAGCATTGTCCCGTTCGAGTGCCAGATGCTGTAGTATGTCAATCCATTGTCGTTAAGGACCTGCACGCGGTAGTGCTGCCCGCCCGGGCCAGTGACACCTTTCCCCGACCTGACCCGGAAGCCTATCGCGAAGTCCGTGGGATCTGCCGCACTATATCTCAATGGTTTGAAATCGCAGGCAAACCGGTAATCCTTCCATCTGCCGGAATCCGGCACATTCCTGTATACCGTTGTGGTTGGCGCCCCACCCAGGCCTACATACGCACCTTGCACGATGCTCCAATTGGCGCCGCGCGCGCCGCCGGTCCAGTCGCCTCCTTGGCCGTTACCTCGGTCATCGACGCGGTCAATCGCTTGTGGACCATCGAAGTTTTCGATGGGAGCTCGGTTGAGGAACGTGAGATTCTGTTCCTCGATGTTCATGTTCTCGGGATCGTCCTTGAACGGGAACGCGGTGCTGTTGCGTTCGATCGGGGTGCCGTTGAAGTTAGGCGACTCAAGCGCCACGGGGAAATGCGACCAGTCGTCATAGTTCCCGTCCGTCGCCTCCCACCGATTCGACGTGCCGAACCGGTCGCCGTTGTACAGCGGGTGATACTTCCGCTCCAACGTCCGGTAGAAGTCCAACATCATCGTATTACCCGGCCAGAAATTCATGTACCGGAGGTTATCGGGGTAAATCGCTGCGAGGCCGTCCAGGTAGAGCGTTGGCCGCCAAAGAAGAGGTAATCCTGTAGGGTCGGTAACGGGAACGGGCAGGCCGTCGTAGATCGCGCGGTTGCTCACATCTCGCTCGGTGTAGGTCACGCGATCTACGACGCGCTTCTTGTCCGGGGAGCCCTCAAACAACGTAACAATCACATTGTCGCCTGGGAAGAACCGCCGCTCGACGAATTCCTTCCATTCGGGCGGTTGCGAGGCAGACCCGAGATATTCCGGGAACGGCGCCGTGGCGGGTGAATAATCGAAAACGGACGTCAGATACTCGATGGACAGCGCGTTGAACCCTCCGGGTGACGGCTTCGGGAACCATTGCCCAGGATCACCGGCCTGCTTCGTGTCCATCAGATACGCGCCCTCGTCGAGAGCCTCGTCGGCTTCGTCAATGAAAAGGTCCCCGTTGTTGTCGACACTGTCCTGTGCGAGAATCGAGTTATCGTTGTCGTTGTCAATGCCGTCATGTTCCGGATAATCGGGAAACACACCTCCTCGAAGCACCCACCCGGCAACCTCGTCAACCGTGGTCGCGGCATCTGAGTAAGTCAGGTGCTCAATCTCCAACTGAACAACGCGCCGCGCGGCGTACATATCGTCGAACGGGGAGAAGCCGAGGGGAATCTCCGTATCGTCGATGAAGCCGTCGTTATCGTCATCATCACCGTTTGCCTGCATACCTGCGGGCTCGGGACGGCCGGCTGAGTCAGTCTGGCCATCATCGGCAAATCCGTCTTCGTCATCATCAATACCGTTTGGCGTCAGGCCGTATGGGTTCCCGGGATAGTCGTGCTCCGGCCACGCCCACGGATTGAAGTTTGTCGGTTTGGGCGATGAGATCTCACTGAAGTCCCACTGCATCCAGCCGAGCGGCCTCCCAAAGAGTTGATCCAGGTTGGAGCGTATCAATCCGATTCCGTTGTTCCTGAGAAGGTTGACCCTTGGCTCGTCTATGTAGCCGTCATTATCGTCGTCGATGCCGTTTGTCGTATCTAGCTCGGGAAAACCGACCGCGTCGGCAGGACCATCGTCGGCGACTCCGTCGCCGTCATCATCGAGCCCATTCTGCGGGAGATTGCTCGGATTGCCTGGATAGTCAAGTTCCGGCGAAGCCCCGGGATCTTTCCCGAACCGATCTAACGCATCCACGGCCAGGATCAGCCGGTCGTTCGGCGGGCGAGACTCAAGGATGACGGGGCTGTTCTCGTCCAGTGTCATGCTGTCTGGAATCCGCATATCAACGCGGTCCTTGGTGACGACGCTGCCCTGTTGGTCCACGCCGCCAACGGTGAGCGTCCAGCCGGAAATGTCAACCGGATGCCCCGTCACGTTCTCGATCTCGACCCACTCGTGATCCGGCTCCTGGCTGAAATCGAAGAAATTGATCGCTAGAGGGAGAGCGGGGTCGAAATCCTCGCCCGGGCAGATAGCGACGTAGAGATAGACCTGAGGATTAGTGCCTGTCGCGTATGGCGGGATCGTCACGGTAAGTGCGTCGTCCTGACCGTAGCCATATCCGTCAGGACCGGGAGAAGGGGGAATGAGCGGAGAAGGAGGATAGTAGTTCTGCCCAATTGCCGGACCTCCGGAGGTCGGCAGGAACACCCATCCCAATGGCTCGCCGGGATTTTGCCCAGCAACTCTTGGTGAGCGGTCATTGAGAGGTGTCGTGGGCGGTGAGAATCGGCGGTCAACACTGAAGAAATCGTATTCAAAGGGTAACTCATTAACGAAAGAATCACGCATATCAGCGAGAATGTCTTGAGTTCCAACCGTCATCCGGCCGTTAGGATCCCCCATGGTTGGGTCCGCCCTCATGGGCATATCGCTACTGCTGCCGTTGTTGCTCGCGTACTTGACGGCAAATCGGATCTGATCCGCAAACTGGTCATTGACAGTCACTCTTGGCAGACCTGTAACCGGGTCGATTGTGGTCGTGTTTATCATCAGGTAGTACTTGCCAGGAGGTAGTCCAGGACCCGGCCCGAAGCGGAACTGCATGATATTGGGCCAACTCTGGTCAGGAAGGGCGGTGCCGTCCGGCATGGTCACGCCAACCGTGATTCCCGCACGCGCCGTCGTCACTCCGGAGTCCTGACCGATTACGCCGCTACCCGCACCTACATTCGGCAAAGGCTGGCTGTAGCGGGACCAATTTGGAGGAGCGGGGGCGCCGAAAGTGAATGTGTAGCCGTCAAGACCAACGTCCACAAGCTGACGAATCCGTTCATCTAGGTACATACGGCCCATATCGAAATCGATGTATCCGGGGTGTGCACTGGGCAATATGTTTGGGCAGAAATAATCAGAGGCGTCGGGCTCCTGATGACTGCTATGGGCGGCGTCGAGTTGAGGGTCGAGCGCCAACTCGCTGTACGGCGCATTCAACTTCGCCATTTCGCCTTCGACGCGGCGGACGGGACGAACCATCATCTCGGTGATGCGGATGCCTTCACAGCCTGCGATGGTGTAGGTGATGTTTCGCTGTTGTCCGCCTGACTCTCCTTCCCACCAGTTGTCTTTAGCTGTCATTGTTTCGGTGGTGCGTGCGTAATCGGTGTCGCGGCCATCGACGATGTTCGTCGCCAACTGCAAGGCGCGGAGTTGCGGGTCCGCCGGGTAGGGAACTGGTGTGTTGTCAGGCAACCCGTCGCCATTCGCGTCGTAAGGATCAACGACCGGAGCGTCGCCTGCGCCATCTCCGTTTGTGTCAACCTTGAAATGGATAGGACTACGGTAGACTAGGCCGTCGTTCGGGTCAGTAAAGCCCGGTTCGAGGGCTACGTTGACGCCTTCCTGTTGGAGGCCCGTTGCGAAGGCAAGCGCCGGCGCTTCGGGATCGGTATTACCGTTTGTGTATGCGTAACGCGGTGTCGGCGAGGTCAGTCCCCAATCCGAGACAAACGCCTGCGCGATTGTGGATGCCGGCGCGTAATTGTAGTCCACTCTCAAGCCACTGGACACCAGGCGCGAGTCGGCCTGCCCGCGGATTGGGTCAGGCGGCAACAGCGTATCGTACGCTGTAGCCCCAGTGAACCGGTTGTTGTTGTCCGTCGAGTGCAGCGTGATGAGGTTCTTGACGAGGTCCGACGTCGCGGGACCGATGCCCGCAACGCGCTTGACTTCCTCGCGGGTCCGGAGGAGTTGATCGCTCAATTCGCCTCGTTCGTTCGTTGCGTCGTTTCCGTTGTTATCCCGTGAATCGAGGGTCTGACCGTCTGACATTGGAATCTTACTCTCGGCAACCAAGTTCCGGTACGGATTCAGGCGCTGGAATTCGTCCGGTTCATCAACGCCCTCGAACATGCCGAGGTATTCGGGATAGGCCGGATTGACGCCCTCGTCGATCATACCGTCGCCGTCGTCGTCGATTCCGTTCATCGCCAATTGCAGTGCATTCGCGTTGTCGTCGACAAGTCCATAGCCGGGCGCCATTTCGTCGAGCACGTACTCCGCTTCATCACCGTTGCCATTTGGCGA
>CAZPMT010000125.1:0-17393 GCA_964587655.1 uncultured Nitrospiraceae bacterium | reverse complement strand
CGTGCACCAGGGGCGCGCCGCGTGCGAGATGAATCCTTACGTGCGGATTTTGGTGTCCCGCAAGACCTCCAACGGCTGATGTAAACGGGGGGAAAGGCATGACCCATCCCGTTTGCGGGACACCACCCTGAAAAGCTACCATTGCACCCAGCGTATGCACGACCCGAAGTGACTTGAGGATCTGGTTCGGGACCTGGACAACGCGGTTGGTGGTGGCTTCTCATGTCTTCAAAAGAGACTGATTCCCGTCCTGCATGGAATGAACGCACGGTTCCCGTCGTACTCATCATCGTTCTTCTGGCGCTCATGGGAGTCATCGCCGCGATTCCGGTCCAACTCCCCACCGACGGCCACGAGTACCTGGGCTCCGTGGCGAGCGTTATCGAGACGCACAATCTGAAGTTCGAGCGGGAGGATATTCTCGCGGCGGCCCGTCTTGTTTCACCTGAAACGTTCTTGTTGGACACGCCTTACGACTACAACACAAAGGAGAACCCCTGGACCGGGGAGAGGATGTGGGGATCTCACTCTGTTTATGTTTCGTTCATAGCACTTCCGTTTGTGCTGCTTTTCAAGGCGAAGGGGTTCCTTGTCCTGAACGCGCTGTGCTTTGCGGGCATACTGTGGATCCTGCATAGACACTTCAGCGATTCCAACAAACAACCTGTGGCGCTCGCGCTCGCATTGGCGTGTATCCTGCTTAGCGGCGTGCCGTCTTACGTGTTCTGGGTCAACTCCGAAATGCTCCTGATGCTCTGCCTGTTCGGAGCGATCTACCTTGGGTTGAGGTTCCGGGTGTACTGGGCCGTGATTCTTCTCGGCGTTGCGACGGCGATCAAGCCGCCGCTGGTGTTGGTGTTCTTTCCTCTCGCCCTTTGGCACTTCGTCCATCGACGTTCCATCAAGACGGTCTTACTGATGGGACTTCTGTATTCGGCAACATTGGCGCCGCATCTTCTTTATGATGCTCTTGCGCTAGGTCGGCTGGGTCCCATCCAGTTGGCGGGCCGAGCGGCTGAAGCCATTCCAACTGAATCTGGCGGGAATCCCTCTCTGTTTCGCCATATGACACCTCTGCGTCTGTGGGCTTTTTGGCTCGGCCCAGGGACTGGACTGCTCTGGTTCTACCCGGCCGTTTTCTGGTGCACGTACCGCAACCGTTACCCGTGGTGGATGGCCGCGTGCTTCGTGGCGACGGCCTTGTTGATCTCGGTCATATGCATCTTTCCAGTAAACCTGATTTCCACGGGAGATGGGATTCGGTACGCCACACTTGTGTTCCCCCTATTCTTCTTTCTCGCTGGAAAATGGAAATCGAGCCGGTTGGACTGGGCATTGATGGCTGCATCGGCGTTTCTCGGCGGCGGGTTACTGATCGACGCGACGCACAGCATCCGCACTCCCGAGTGGGTTTACGCTAAGCCGCTCCCGAGCATGGTCCCGGCGGAAAGGTGGGGTGTGCCGATTTATCCCGAGTTGCTCTTCCACGTCGGGCAGCGGTATCCGCGCGACGTCGCAATCGATTACGCGGACGATCAGAACATGCTCCGGAACAACGTCGTGCAGATAATGATGCGGAATGCACAGCCGGGCGAGGCGATCCTGCGGCTTCTGCCGGTCCCGGATGCGGAAACCACGAACGTACAATTCGGAGCGATCGGGGAGCAGTTTCAAGAAAAGGAGGTTCCGCCCGGGCGCGTGACGACGCTGTTTGCGCCGTTGCCGACAGACGTTCTCAAGAAGGTCTCGTACCCGGAATGGCGCAAGCGCTCGAAAAAAAGCGCTCTCACGGCCCGGCTGAGGCTCCGTTTTTCGCGGATGAACCTCTTCTCCGGCACGGGGCAGCTTCGCTGGCAGGAGCGGTATCACGGCGGCGACCGAAAGTTTGTGTGCCAAGCCGCCGCGCAACTCCTGAGCGTGTACCCGTCGCGCGCATGGATTCTCTCGACGGTCGCGGCAGAGGACTTCGCGGACACAACAGCCATGAATCCTATCGAGGTCATGAACGTGAACCGGCCGGACGTGAAGGTGGGATGGGCCTCCGACAGTTTCATTGAGGGCCGCGCCGCGTTGCGCATCGAGGCTATCGTCGACTCCAACACGGGTCCAGCGGCGGTGGTGATGAAGGAAGCGGTCTCCCTGACCGAACCACCGAGTGAAGAACTGGCGGCCGTAGAGGTCTCCGGATTTGTCAGATTTCAGCCCGAACCGCGCAACCCTGACGACAAGACCAAGGCGAAGGGCGCCGTCATCATCGAGTGGCTCGGCGCGGACGGCGCGGCCATCAAGAGAGACCCGGCCGTCGCCGTCACGGAGCAATCGCCTTCCGAGTGGCAATACTTTGCAAAGGCTCTCGCCATCCCGAAGAACGCGGTTTCGGCAAGGCTCGAGTTCAATATCGAGGGCCGAAGCGCCACACTGGGCCTTGACGGACTGGTCCTGAGTTGGTACAAAGGCCTCTGGGATTAGCCTCCGGTCACGCCCGGGACGCCTTGAGCCAGCATCTCGTCGTGAGGAACACGCGTTCCTTCCGTAAAAGGGGTGGGGTGATCCTGGGGTTCAAGCTGGACGTCGTCGATCCATATCGTACCTGTGCCATAAAGCGCGACGGAGACGAGCAGCCAACTTGATCCGATGGGAATATCGACCCCCGGCTTAATCTGAAATGCCACGTACCGCCAGTCGCTCGACCCATAGAAGCGATCAAGGTGCCGCTGCTCGTCTCTTCCTTCCGGTGTATGGTAAGCCAACATGACTGAGGCCGCGTCCTGGAGGTTGGAAGTCTCGTAGAACGACCGAAGGTTCTCGTACCGGAGCATCATGGAGAGCGTGTAGGAGCGGGTGGGATCAAGGCTCTCCTCAACGTCGACGATGGAAAGCTCGACGTCATCCACAAGAACACTGGATGCGGCGTTGGATTCACGTGCAATCTCCACTGCCACGGAGTCCGGCTCGGCTTCCGCAGGCACCCCAACCCGGATGGCTATGGGACCCCAGGCACCGTCGCCCGGATGCGTGGCGACCTCCCGGCGGGATTGTCCGGCCACCGTGTAGGCAAGAGCCAAGGAGAGCAGACCCGGACTGTCGGCCTTGCCGAAGGCCTTCAGTTCCACCGTACGTCCCGGCGCAAGACCCGTCGGAACTCTCTGCCGGAGCAGCGCCTTGTCCACGCCGGCCTGCACTTCCAACGCTCTCTTGCCGGAATGCGCTTGTCTCGATGGCCGGATACTTTTCCGCCCCATCGCGGGCGTCCAACCCGTTGGCGCTCCAGGGCGCCACACCTCGAAACCCGGATTCCGAAGGACGCACGACGAACGATACTTCGGCGCGTTCACGCGAAATGATGCCCGCTTGCTTTTCACTCCCGCATCGAGGATCTGCAGACGCAGGCAGGATTGCCCGGTATAGGCATCTGGACCGGAGACAACCTCGACGGCGGCATCAGACCCCGAGCCCCTCTGCTTCACATCCTCAAGACCGCCGTTGCGTATCATGTTGACGGTAGGTTGCGCCCAGACCCAAAGCATGAGCCGGTTGAACGTACGATGCCCCGGGCAGACCCGATCAAGCAGCGCGCCGCACTTGCCCTGATGCCCCCGAAAGGCGATAAACCAGATGTTCCTATCTGGGAACTCACTCGCAAGCCGGGTTAACTCTTTTTCATCTATTGTACCAATAAACTCGTTTAACCATGATATTGATGTCCCAGAGTAATCAAGGCACCGCTTGAAGTAGTACGTAACGAGCGGCGTCCGAAACCGCCACATGCCGAGGTTCGATGGGTCCACGTAATACACGACGTCGTGCGGCGTCATGGTGCGCGTCATATACTCCGCCAGCCCTTTGTAGTCCACTTCAGGCTGCCAGACGTAGTAGCGGCCTAGGGATCGCGCGGCAAAAGGGATCAAGGCCACCAACACGATGGCAACGAGGATGCCCTTAATGTGCACGAACCCACGGACATCCCGGTGGGCCTGAGGCCCCCTCGCACGCGTCACGATTCGCCTTATTAGGAAAGTGCAGCCGACTGCGGCCCAACCACAACACCCCGTCAGACCTACCGCCACAAGACACGCGCCTATCGGCAAGAGCATGGTGAAGTAGCGGCCGGCGTAACTGTGAGTCACGGATAGGAAAAACAGCGGCACCGGAGTGACAAGAAACATTGCGGCCGCAATCCAGGCGAACGCCGGTCTGTGTCTGAACGTAACGAAAGCGCCGACAAGAGCCAATGCGACATAGATCCATCTTTGCCCCCCGCCTTGGCCCGGGAAGGATGCCATTTCCTGCAGGTATCCCATATACTCCCCGGGCGTCAATCGATACACCGGATTGGATTCAGAACCAGGCGATGTTGCGGGAGCGTGCTCCGCTGTAAGCGTAATGTCACTCTTGTCCTTCGCGATGAAGTTCAGCGGAGAGCGCGTTCCTTGGTAGGCGAACAGGGCGGCGATGCCCGATGTGGCCACCGCGGTGCACAGGACGAGAGCCGCAAGGCGCCTGGCCTTCGGCCCAAAACCCGGAATGGATTGCGAGACAAGAACATACGCTGTGGCCCCGACACTCATCGAGAACAGAAACACCATACAGAACTGGTGAATGAACAGACCCAGGAAGACCGGCCCCGTATAACCCACACACGGTCCCCACCGCCCGCGCTCAACAGCCCGGCTCAAGAGGGCGGCCCAAGCTAGGCCCGCGAGCGTCATCAGCGCGTAATACCGGGCATGCTGGCTCTGGTTCACGTGGTAAGGCAAGGTGGCCAGCAGACTGGCCGCCACCAAGCCAGCCGCGGCCCCCCCCAGCGACGTCCCAACAAAATAGACAGCTATGATAGCTCCGACCCCTGCCACAAGCGCCGGCAGTCGCAGGAACGACTCGTTATCGACGATCAAAATGGACAGGTGGGCGAGGACTTCATACAGAGGCGTTGAAAGGCGCGCCACACTATAGGCCAGCGGCGCCTTCGCCCGGTGGTACGTGCTAATCTCGTCGCCATAGAGGCTTGCGTCCAAGTCAACGCAGCGCAAGCCCATCCCTAGCAGCACAATCGCAATAAGGCTCGCCGTGCAAACCCGGCTGACGAGCGTCACTCGCACCAGACGAATCCTCCAAGGGCTTCGCACGCAAACTCCACGGCCGGCTGAAGGAGTTTACTTCAGGAACTCCACTCTCTGGACCACGAGCAGATAGCGATCGTTAGCATTCTTTTTAAGCTTCTCGGGCAGCTCGATGGCGATGGCCAAGCGGTCAATCTGGCCCTTCCACTTCGGCGCACCCTTCAAATCTGCGGTCCACTCAAGTGTGTTCTGAGGATCGACCGGCTTGAACGCAAGAGAACGATCCTTAGCAAACGGCTGCTTGACCTTCGCCTCAGTTGGTGAAGCCCACAACGCTGTAAGGTACTTTATGGGGACACGCGTCTTTTTCTGGCCATCCTTCGTCCGGAACGCCTTAGCGGTGACCCGAATGGCACTGAAATCGGAAGCTTTCATTCCAACTGAACGGAAATCCGGCCCGATCCCGCTTTCCCACATCGTAAACGCGGCGCCGTCTTGCCATTTCTGACGGACGTTGCCAGGGAACTTGACGTTGCCCCACTTCTCGGGCTCAAGCTGGGTATAATCCCAACTCTCCACTACATTCACATCGGGTTTCGGTGGTTGGCTCTTGGCAATGGGAGGTTGCGACTTGGCCGGGGGCGCCTGCGGCTTGGGGGTAGCTGGCGAAGGAGCCGGGGGCGGAGCCGGAGGAGGCGTGGCCTTCGCAGGCGCGTCCTTGGCCGGAGCCGCCTTCGTCGGCGCAGGCGCGGCTTTCGCGTCCGACTTGGTCGGCTTAGCCTCTGCTCCAGACCCTACAGGGGCGCCGCAGCCGAAAGCAAGGGCCAAAGCGGCCGTAAGGGCAACCATTTTCTTGATCTTACGCATTTTCCATGTCTCCTCGCATTTTTCACCCAACATAGCAAACAGGATTCTACAATACGCCCCTTCTTTCGTTCAAACGAAGTTGGCCAGGCTTGGGTTGACACGCCAACCAACATGGGACGGCAAGTCCAAGACAAGCGAGGAAGTCATCCCCTCACAATACGCTGGAGTGCGAGCGATCTGACAGCATGCGGCCTGTTCGCGGCGGCCCGGGAAGCGTATAATTGCCCTGGGAGGGTCAAACGATGACACATGCGCGGCTCATCATCTTCTTTTTTTTCCCGGCCCTTGCAGCGGCGGGAGTTTCTTCCGAAGCGTGGCAGGCGCGGACCGCCCTGGCGCAGAAGATGGATATCGGCGAGTCGGCGCCCGACTGGCTTGTCGAATCGGAGTCGTACGCGATGGGCGGCGTCAGCGATTGGGCCGCCCTTGCCGAGTCCAAGGTGGCGTTCGTCACACACTGTCCGGTCAACCGCGACTTCTTCGACCGCTGTCATGCATTGGGCGTCCGCTGCTTTCCTTACGTGACGTTCCACCAGGGCTTCGCGAACATGACCTACGAAGGCATCAACCTGAAAGACCATTCCGAGTTCATCGAGGTCGACGCGAGCGGGAACCTGACGCGCACGGGCTTCTGGGAATCCGAGGACGCGAAGAATATGTACACTACGTGTCCGAACGTCGCCGGTTACCAGGACGCGATGGTCGAGTGGGTCCGCAAGATCATGGACCTCGGCGCGGACGACGTGTTCGTGGACGACCTCAGCAGCCGCGTTGAGTGCGTCCGCGGCGCCACACTTTGAAATGATTGCACGTGGTTTGGAACTACCCGGAATTCGTGCGCTGCAGCGTCTACGCGATCGTCCGGTCGAGCAGGAGTTCGCCCCTGCCGATGCGAGGCGATTATGATAATTGCCCACATGGGGCGAGGACAGGTATCATTGGTGGGTCCCGACTTGGAGGAGGAAGCATTGACCCATGCGCGGACCTTTGAAGGTGTTGTTGATTTCGATTGTCGCCGTAGTCGCATTGGCGGCGCTGTTGTGGTGGCCTCTTGAACAAGGCCGGGTGATGGCCCCCTCAACGTCCGATGGGAAGCCGGGGGCGTTGTTTCTATACTGCGCGGCGGGGATTCGCGCGCCGATTGCGGAGATCGTTGCGCGGTACCGCGAGGAATACGGCGTTTCCGTTCAGGTCGAGTATGCGGGGTCGGGGGCATTGCTGAGCAAGATCCGCGTGGCGGGCAAGGGCGACTTGTATCTCGCCGCGGACGCCACGCACATCGACATTGCGCGGCAGCAGGGACTCGTTGACGAGGCCATCCCGCTCGCCTATCAGCGGCCGGTGATCGCCGTGGCGAAGGGTAATCCCAGGCAGATCCAATCGGCGCGCGACCTCTTGCGAGAGGATTTGCGCACGGCGCTTGGCTCGCCGGAGGCGGCGTCCATCGGCGAGGCGACCAAGAGTCTGCTGACGGCGTCGGGCCTGTGGGACGCGGTGTCGGAAGCAGCGCGCGCACGGGGCGTGTTCAAGCCGACGGTAAACGACATTGCCAACGATGTGAAACTTGGCGCGGTGGATGCCGCGATAGTCTGGGACTCGACCGTCAAGCAGTATCCGGAACTCGAGGCGATTCCGCTCGAGAACGCCGATAAGTTCATCCAGTGCGTCACGATTGGCGTGCTGAAGTGTTCGCGGCAGCCCATGGCCGCGTTGCGGTTAGCGCGCTACGTGTCCGCGCGCGACCGAGGTCTTACCTCGTTCGCGAAACTCGGGTATCCGGTCGTCGACGGCGACGCTTGGGCGGAGACGCCAGAGTTGCTGTATTTCTCAGGCGCGGTCAACCGTCTGGGCATCGAGGAGACGCTCAAGGAGTTTCAGGTCCGCGAGGGATGTCTCATCAAGACGGTCTACAATGGTTGCGGCGTTCTCTTGGGGCAGATGAAGACCGGCAGCCGGCCCGATGTGTATCACACGTGCGATCTCTCCTTCATGCGAGGTGTCGCGGAGCTCTTCACGCCACCCGTCAAGCTTTCACAAACCGGCATAGTGATCGCCACTCCGAAGGGTAATCCGCTCCGCCTCCGAAAACTGGAAGACCTGTCGCGGAATGGGCTGCGCCTGGGCTTGGCCAACGAGGAGCAGAGCACGCTGGGCGCCTTGACGGCGCAGTTGCTGAAAGAACAGAGCCTGTATGAGGGCGTTACCAGGAACGCGGTGTCCCACACGCCGACCGCCGACATGTTGGTCAACCAATTGCTCACGGGCGCGCTCGATGCGGTCATTGTCTATCGGGCTAACACCGTTCGTCAGCCGGACAAGCTCGACGTGATCCCGCTGCCGTATTCAAACGCGATCGCCGTTCAAACCTACGCCGTCGGGACCGCGTCGGAGCATCGGCAACTCGCGGGGCGATTGCTCGAAGCGCTGCAATCCGCGCAAGCGCGCGAGCGTTACCGGCAAGCGGGATTCGAGGAGCCGGTCGTTCCATGAACCTGGCCGCGCCCGAGGGTCCCATCGAACGAATTCGCTCGGATCGCGCGTTCTATATCGTCCTGGCCGTGCTCAGCGGCGGCTATATCCTGATGATCGTGGCGCTGATTGCGGGCATGGCCAACTACACGGCTCTTTCGCATTTTCGCGCGGCCCTGGCCAGCCCGGAGATCCGTTACTCCATCAAGCTGAGCCTCGTGTCGTGCACCATCACCGCGATCCTTTCGTTGTGGGTCGCCGTGCCGACCGGCTACCTGTTCTCACGGCGCGACTTCCGCGGCAAGGCCCTACTGGATGCCATCCTCGACATCCCGATTGTGCTGCCGCCGCTGGTGGTGGGGCTTGCTCTCCTCATCCTGTTCACCACGCCCGCCGGCAAGTGGCTCGAACGCTTCCTCGCACATCACGCCGGCACGACCGTGAGCTTCGCGGTTCCCGGCGTCATTCTCGCGCAGTTCATGGTAGCCTGCGCGTTTGCGGTGCGGACAATGCGCGTCGCGTTCGACGACATCTCGCCGCGGTGCGAGGCGGTGGCGCTGACGCTTGGGTGCAACCGCAGCCAGGCGTTTTGGCGCGTAGTGTTGCCACAGGTCCGCGGCGGAATGATCGTTGCCGGAACGATTGCATGGGCGCGCGCGCTCGGCGAATTCGGTCCGATCCTTGTCTTCGCGGGCAGCACCCGAGGTCACACCGAGGTGCTCTCCTCGACGGTGTTCCTCGAGTTGAGCGTGGGCAACATCGAGGCCGCGGTCGCGGTTTCGCTGATGATGGTCGCGGCCGCCGTGTTCCTGCTCGCCATCATCAGGGTTACCGGATACAGCCTTCGCATCGAACCGGGGAACCGCCGATGATCCACGTCGAACACCTCACCGTCCGTGCCGGATCATTTAGCCTCTCCGACGTGTCCTTCGATGTAGCCTCTGGCGCCTATGCAATACTCATGGGAAGGACCGGCTGCGGAAAAACGACCCTATTGGAAACGATCTGCGGGCTGCGCCGTCCGGTTTCCGGGCGCATCATCGTGATGAATCGTGACGTCACGGCCCTGAAACCCGGCGAAAGGGGCATCGGATACGTGCCGCAGGAAAGCGTACTGTTCCGCACCATGACCGTCCGCGATCACCTCGCGTTTGCGCTTTATATCCGCAAGCGTTCCAACAAGGAGATCGCGCAGCGGGTCGGCGAACTGGCCGAAGTGCTCGCGCTTCGCCATCTCCTGGATCGAAAGCCCGCGGGGCTCAGCGGCGGAGAGGCGCAACGCGTCGCGCTGGGCCGCGCCCTCGCGGCCAACCCGCGCATCCTATGCCTCGACGAACCCCTCGCCGCACTCGACCACGACACCCGCGTCGAAGTCCGCGACCTCCTGAAACGCATCCAAACCCAATACGGCGTTACCATCCTTCACGTCACCCACGACCGCGAAGAAGCCGCCCGCCTGGCCGACCAGCAAATGATCCTGGAAAACGGCCACATACAAGGGTGCACCGCGAGCATTTCCATATGAAGAACAGGAATGTCGAGATCCACTCGTCGGGCCTGGCCGCGAAGCTTGGGTTGTTCACTGCGACGATGATCATCATCGGCAATATGATCGGTTCCGGCGTTTTCAAGAAGTCCGCGCCCATGGCCGCGGATGTGCAGTCGCCGGGGTTGTTGTTGGCGTGCTGGCTCATCGCGGGCGTAGTGACGTTGCTCGGAGCGCTGAGCAACGCCGAGGTCGCGGGGCTTATCGCCGAGCCCGGCGGGTACTATGAGTTCTTCAAGCGCATGTACGGACGTGCTTTCGCCTTTCTCTACGGCTGGGCCTCGTTCACCGTCATCCAGTCGGCGTCGATCGCCTCCATCGCCTACGTGTTCGGCCAGTCGGCCAACTCGCTCTTCGCATTTCCGCGGCTCCCGGAATTGTACGAGCACTGGTCAATCCTCGGCATGTTTTTCCCGCTCGACAATCTCGGCGTAAAGCTTTTCACCATCGCCACCATTCTCGCGCTGACCACGGCCAACTATTTCGGCGTCGTCTTCGGCGGCATAATCGCCAACATCTCGACGTGCCTGAAACTGCTCGGCATCGGTGTCGTCGTGGTGCTCGGCGTAACTCTCGGCGATAGCGGGGCCGGCCATTTTCGCCCCATTCTGGCCGACCCAGCCGCGCACTACGCAACCTCGCTGGGCCTGTTCGGCGCAATGTTCGCGGCGTTTCTAGGCGCGTTCTGGGCGTACGACGGCTGGACCAACATCACCTCGCTCGGCGCTGAGGTCCGCAACGCCAAGCGGAACATCCCAATCGCGCTCATTATCGCCACGGCGGCCGTCGTCGTCGTCTACATGCTAATCAACGCGGCCTATCTCTGTGTGATGCCCGTCCGCGACATGGCTGCCCTTGCCCAATCGCAGAACAGCATCGTCGCCGTCGAGGCCATGCGCGGCCTGCTGGGGACTCACGGCGCGACCTTCATAGCCGTACTCATTCTCCTGTCGACGTTCGGCGCGACCAACTGCCAACTGATGCCGCACTCCCGCGTATACTTCGCCATGGCGCGCGACGGACTCTTCTTCCGCACGGCCGCCGCCTGCCATCCCATCTACCGCACCCCCGCCAGTTCCCTCATCATCCAGGGCGTGTGGGCTTCGGTCCTCGTGCTCAGCGGAACCTTTGATCAACTCACTGACATGGTCATCTTCGCGTCCTTCATTTTCTACGGCGCGATGGCCTTCGGCGTCTTCGTCCTTCGCCGTACCATGCCCGACGCGCCGCGTCCCTATCGCGTTCCCGGCTATCCCGTCGTGCCCGCGCTCTTCGTGTTGTTCTGCGTAGTCCTCGTCACCGTCACCATATATCAGGATCCCGGCAACGCAGGGATCGGCCTTCTCCTCATTTTCTCGGCAATCCCATTCTACTTCCTCTGGAAGGACAGGGGCTCAATTGCGTCCTGAAGAGAAGGGAAACGGAGCTCGCCTCTTCCGGAAGGTAAGGCGTCAGGCGTGCATGTATATGCGCCACCCGTTTTCAAACATCAGCTTTCTTGCGAGGAGACGTGCATCCGCCGCGGATAAGCGGCCATCGTGGATGCGTTCAGCCAGTACGGTTGCGACAACGTAGCGCCACGCCAGCAGAGCGCCGACGCTTTCCTCTGGTATCCAGCAGCCGCCGCCCCATGTAATCGTGTTGATCGAGGGCGTGACGTCGATGCAGTCGTGCAGCGCGCGCACGGCGGCGGAAGTGCAAATGGTCGATGTCCAGGTGAGGCTCGGATAGACGTTCCTGTAGTTGTGCGCGAGACCCGCGACCTGATGCGTCCACGGATACCCGGCGTGGAAGAGCACGAACCGCGTCCGCGGGTGCCGCTCGATGATGCCGATGAGCTTCATCGGCTCGGAACCTTGCAGTTGGCCAAGCCCCGTGTGAATCTGGAAGGGGACGTCGAGTTCGGAGGCAAGCTCGCAGCATCGATTGAAAACGTAGTTGCCAAACAGCAGGCGCTCTTGGGAAGTTGTCTCCCGTGGATGCTTGCCGAACACGCCCCTCGCGGCCTCATGGTCGTCGGGCAGGAAGTCTATGGGACGGTGATATGCCTCCGCGCACTTGAGCGCGACGAGCTTTCCGGCATCGTGTCTCATGCGGATGATGTCGCGTATGGCCTCGACATAGTCATCAAGCGATCCTCCCGGGAAGCCGTAACGCGCCCACGGAACGAAGTTGTCCGGCGCCACGGCCTCGGCGTGATGTCCGTACATGAACTTGTCGATGCGGAACGCGGGCACGAAGAGCTCTCCGTGTCCGTTATCATCGCCCGGATTCCAATACGTGTCCAGGACGAGCCGCTCATATCCGTGTTTCTCCAGCGCCTTCCAATGGAAGTCCGGGTCCTTGGCATGGGCACGCTCGATTTGCGCCGAGATACGGTCCCACGAGTCCATCGTGATCCGTTCGGTGATTCCGTGCGCCGCCTGCACGCCCTTCTCGAACCAGACGAAGTAAGAGTTGAACCGCGCGTTATCGAGCAGCGCCTCGCGAGCCTCCGGAGAGCCGTCAGGCGGCCGGCAAATCCATCCGACGTATGAGTTCGCGAGCGCCTTGTCCAACGACATGCCCTGCGCAAAGAAGACATCGGTCTGATGATGTTCGTGGTCTGAGAAGGCGGGCAGATCGCTAACGTGCCTGTACACAGCTTCAAATTCCGCCTCATAGATCATCCGCAACGTGACTCCCTATATCCAGCGACAACCCTACGCGTGCATTATAGCCTGAATCGCAAGTGCCCGTGCAGATCGGCGGATCCAAGCCCGGCCTGGTTGATCGGGGCGGGAGAGAACTGTAATGTAACCGGCTGGAATGCGCGCCCTGGCGAAAGAACCCTGTGGTTCCCGCTTCACGGCCAATCCTTGAGGAGAAGAAGGTATGAACATACGATTCCGTCTGCTGTTGCCGGTTGTCTTGATTGGGTTGTTCCTGGTCCCGGCGGGCTCGTCTGAAACGGTGATGGTTCCGATGAAGGACGGCACGAAACTGGCCACGGATGTGATATTGCCGTCGAGCGGTGGGCCGGCGTTTCCGGTCGTGCTGGTCCGGACGGTGTACAACAAGAGCCAGGGCGCCATGGTGTCGCCGGTGTTCACGGGCATGGGAATGGCCCTGGTGATCCAGGACGCGCGCGGGCGCTTCGCTAGCGAAGGCAAAGACATGGTCTTCGCGGATGACGGCTGGGGCGAGCATCAGGACGGGGCGGACACGGTGGCGTGGGTGAAGCAGCAACCGTGGTGCAACGGCAAGATCGGGACCTGGGGCATGTCTGCGCTGGGCATCACGCAGATACAGATGGCTCCCGCCACAAGAGACGTGGCCGCCCAGACGATCATTATTGCGTCATCGAAGTTCTACGGTCAGACGGCGTATCAGGGCGGCGTGTTCATGAAGTCGCTGGCGGAGGAATGGATTAAAGGCCAGAAGAGCGATTGGGTGATTGATATCTGGAAGAGCCATCCCACCTACGACGTGTATTGGCAAGGCTTCAACGCGGAAGAGCAGGCGTCAAAGATCACTGCACCTGCGGTGCATGTGGGCGGGTGGTTTGACATTTTCCAGCAGGGGACGATCAATAACTTCGTGACGCGGCAGCACCAGGGCGGCGATGGCGCCAAGGGCAACCAGAAGTTGATCATGGGGCCGTGGCTGCACGGGGTCAAGAAAGATCCGGGCGATCTCACGCTGCACGACAACTTCGACTCGCTGGATTTCAATAAGTACACCTTGCGGTTCTTGCAGTATTGGCTCAAGGGCGAGCAGAACGGAATCATGACCGAGCCCGCGGTGGATTACTACACGTTGGGCGACGTGGTTGAAGACAACGCGCCCGGCAATGAATGGCGCACCGCGAACGATTGGCCGCCGTTCCCCACCAAGGCGGCTTCTTACTATCTTGTGGAAGGCGGCAAGCTGGCCGCGGCGTTGCCCGACGCGAAAGGCAGCGCGACGTACACCTATGACCCCAAGGACCCGTGTCCGTCCAAGGGCGGACAGAACCTGACGATTCCCGCCGGGCCGTTTGACCAGCGCGTGGTAAGCAGCCGTCCCGACGTGCTCCGCTTCGCCACGGAACCGCTCGACGCGGCCCTCGAGGTCACCGGCAATATCCATGTGGTTCTCTACGTTTCGAGCGATGCGCCCGACACGGATTTCGCGGCGAAGTTCGTGGACATCTATCCCGACGGCAAGGAAATCCTGATGCTGGACAACATTCGCCGTATGAAGTTCCACAATGGGTTCTACAAAGTGGAACCGGTCAAACCGGGCGACATCGTGAAACTCGATATTGACCTCTGGTCCATCAGCCTGATCGTGAACAAAGGCCACCGCATCGGCGTGCAGGTCTCGAGCAGCAATTATCCCCGCTTCGAAAAGAACCCGAACACCGGCGACGATTTTCCCAAAGAGGATGACTTGCGCGTTGCGAAGAACACGGTATACATGGACAAGGAGCATCCGAGCGCGATCATCCTGCCGGTGCGGGACGAAGCGGCGGGCAAGTAGCGGATGCGGGGCCTTCGCGGGCCGTCATGTCTTGGTAAGATAGCAGCTTTCAGTGCAGAAGAAGGGGAATACACCGTGAAGTCACTCACCGCTTTCTCTCATGCAATCGTGATGCTCGTGTTGCTAGGCCTGGCGCTTGCCGCTGACGCTGAACGGCAAGTTCTTCGACTTGCCGAGGGCTGGCAGCTTCAGTCTTCCGCCCGGTTGCAGAATCCTCAAGGGGCTTCCTTGTCCGCGGCCGATCTGGACGCAAGCGGGTGGTATCCGACGGTCGTACCCCGGACCGTTCTTGCCGCGCTCGTCGACAACGGCGTCTATCCGGATCCTTTCTACGGCGAGAACTTGAAGGCGATTCCGGGATACAAACCGGAACGGTGGCTCAGAATGGACGAGAGCAGCCCGTTCTATCCCTCGTGGTGGTATCGAACCGTCTTCGATGCGCCGAAGGACTTTGCCGGCAAACACGTTTGGCTTCACCTCGATGGCATCAACTACCGGGCAAACGTTTGGCTAAACGGGACCAAAGTAGCCGGTGACGACGCGGTTGTCGGCATGTTTCGCCGGTTCGAGTTCGACGTGTCCGGTGTTGTGCTTCCGGGACAGAAGAATTGCCTGGCCGTGGAGATCTCCGCGCCTGGAAAACTCCCCGACAAGCAATACCGCACGAAACAGGTCGAGGCCACGACCGGTTGGGACGACCATAACCCGCAACCGCCGGACCTCAACATGGGCGTGTGGCGCGACGTCTACTTGACGACTTCAGGACCGGTCCTCCTCCGGAATCCGTACGTGGCCACGAAACTCGACCTGCCGTCGCTGGACACGGCGCATCTTACCGCGTCGGTTCAGGTGACGAACCTGACCGACAAGCGCATGGCCGTCGCGCTCACCGGGACAATCGAAGACATCAAGTTCAGCCAAGCCGTGGAACTCGAGCCCAAGGAACAACGGTGGGTATTCTTCACGCCCGGGCAGTTTCCCCAACTCGACATCAAGAACCCGCGCGTCTGGTGGCCCAATCCGCTAGGCCGGCAAGAGCTGTATCGCATCGCCCTCGTCGCGGAGACCGGCGGAGCCGTGTCCGACACCGACGGGACACGGTTCGGCATCCGGGAAGCCACGACGTACATCAATAGAGAAGGCTGGCGTGGATACAGGGTCAACGGGAAGGACGTCCTGATCCGCGGCGGGGCGTGGATGACCAACGACATGCTGCTCCGGTTCACGCACAAGCGCGACGAGGCGCTTGTGCGCTACGCGCGAGAAGCCAACTTGAACATGCTTCGTTCCGAGGGGTTCTCGATTCGCGAGACCGACCAGTTCTACGACATCTGTGACGAACTGGGCGTAATGGTCACGCAGCAGCTTTTCGGGCGCAGCATCCCCGACGAAGACCTGGCCGTCGCGTGCATCAGGGATTCGATCCTCCGCATCCGAAACCACCCGAGCCTCGTGCATTTCCTCGGTCACGACGAAACCTATCCCACCGACCCGCTCGACGAGGCCTATCGCGGCATCATCGCCAAGTACGCGCCGGACCGCACGTATCAGCCTCATTCCGGGGCATTCGAGGTCGAGGACCGGTTCGACACTGGCGGCACGCGCACGGGCACGCGCGAGCTTTGGACGTATGCCGATCCCTCACGGTACTACAACACCGCCTACAAGGAACGGGCCTGGGGTTTCGCGCAATCGGGCGGCATTGGCGGGGTCGTGGTGCAGGCTGAGAGCGTGCGGCGCATGATTCCTGAAAAGGACCTGTGGCCGCTGTGGAGCAGCGCAATGTCGTTTCACACCGTTATTCAGGGGAGCGACTACTTTGGAGCGACCGTCAAAGCGCTGAACGCGCGGTACGGCAAGCCGACGGGCATCGACGATTTCTGCATGACCGCGCAAGTGATGAACTACGAGAGCGCACGGGCGATGTTCGAGAGCTACGCCCGGAACAAATATGACGCCCTTGGCATCACGGCGTGGAAATACGACGCGGCATGGCCCGCCGTGATGACCTGGCACTACATCGACTGGTATCTCGCCGCCACCGGAGGCTACTACGGCGCAAAGAAGGCGTGCGAGGCCCTCCACGTCCAGTATTCTTACGACGACCACTCGATCTGGGTCGTGAACAGCCTCTACGAGAACGTCGCCGGGCTCAAGGTCACGGCGAAAGTGTTCAATGCGGATATGAATGAGAAATACGCCCGAGAGGCGGTGGTGGACGTGTCCGCCGACGGCAAGACGAAGGCCTTCACCATCGAATGGCCGAAAAGATTGAGCAAGACGCATTTCCTCCGTTTGACTCTCGAGAACGCGACCGGCTCGCGCGTGTCGGACAACCTCTACTGGCTGTCCACGGTACCTGACGCTCCCGGAAAGATGGTTGATGACTGGCGCAACTTCGCCATCAATGCCAAGTCGGTTGCGGATCTGACCGGACTGCGCTCGCTGCCCAGGGTTGCCTTGAACGCCTCATGTGCGATCGAACAGAAAGGCGACGAGACCATCGCCACGGCGACCGTGGAAAATCCAACTAACCACTTGGCGTTTTTCATCAACCTCGGCATCACAAAGGGTGCGGATGGGTTTGAAGTGGCGCCATGTTACTGGGAAGACAACGATCTCTCTCTGCTTCGCGGCGAGAGCCGGATAATCAAGGCCGTGTTCGCCACGGCTGACCTCGAAGGCGCCAAACCTATGCTGCGGGTCGGCGGATGGAATATTGAAGGCGGCCGAACGCCAATGCAGTGAAAAGACCATATGCACATCTTCGTGGCAAGAGTTAGTCTTTAGGCGTCACGAATCCGATGGCGCTGTGAAGTCGGACCTCATTGTAGCGCGCCGCGCGCAGAAAACCGCTAAGCGGCAAAGCTGATTATGGCGTCCCCGAAATTGCCGGTAACCATTCAGTGACGAGGGGGATATCTTGAGAGTAGCAAGGGGAAGGGATC
>CAZPMT010000124.1:0-17523 GCA_964587655.1 uncultured Nitrospiraceae bacterium | reverse complement strand
GTGCACCAGGGGCGCGCCGCGTGCGAGATGAATCCTTACGTGCGGATTTTGGTCGAGCGCCCTGAAAGCGATCCCGCGAATTCCTGGCGGAGAACTTGACAGGAGGTCAAATCCGCTATAACATCGTGGTTGATGTATAGGGGAACCTTCATGAGGAAAATGCCAGGGTTTACCTTGGTGGAATTGCTGGTGGTCATCGCGATTATCAGTATCCTGGCGGCCTTGTTGTTGCCGGCGCTGTCGCGCGCGCGCGAAAACGCCCGGCGCGCCGACTGCGCCAACAATGTGCGTCAATTGGGCCAATCCTTTATGACGTATGCGATCGAAGATAGAGGGAACTACTATCCTCCGCGGTTCGTCCCGTACAATTCGTCGTACGCTGCAGATCGAGGCTGCTGGAGCAGTTTTGACGGCGCAACGCTGTATCCGGAGTACCTTCCGGATCTGCTCGTGATCTTTTGCCCGTCCGAAGCCAACGACGTATTCATCGAGTCTACGGAGAAAGATCCCGAGAAGATGATGCTCCCGGTAGACCCGAGCTGGATGGATGCCCCCGGGAACAATCCGGTATTCGGAAAAACCACCTGGCCGAAAACTCCGGATGTCGCGTACGTGTACTGGGGATACATGGTGGATCCGAGATGGGTGACGACCCGGGCGGACTCCGAAGCCATCGGCAACCTGCTGGATAGCAGCGATGCATCTCCGCCAACGTTGAACTACACCAGCCGCTGGGGCGATATTTCCACCGTCCTGCCCAGCACCGGACAGACAATCACCGTGATGCGGCTGCGCGAAGGCATCGAGCGTTTCCTTATCACCGATATCAACGCGCCCGCGGGAAGTGCTTTGGGCACCTCCGATATTCCCGTTCTTTGGGATACCTTCCGCACGGAAGGAGGGAAGGTGATCCCGGAAGAAATCAACCATACCGCCGGGTCCAACATCTTGTTCCTGGACGGTCACGTGGAATTCGTCCAGTATCCCCAACCCGACGGCAGCCGCGCCTGGATGTTGAGCAAGGTCTGTCTGGCCGATGGCGTAACCGATTTTCCCTGAATCCGCATTCGCTTGAGTAGCGGGTACCATGACGACCCGCCTGCTGACCGTGCAAGTGCCCGATCATAAGCTCTGCGATCATACGACGCGCCGCAAATAGCGCTCTCTCCATGCCAACTGACAACGCACTTTCCGTATGTGCAACCACTGTCCAACTGCTTGCGAGCCACAAACCACTGCCGATAAATCACTTTGCGAAACCCTTGACACTTTGTATGGGTCCGCGTAAGGGGACCGTAACGCCTGGGAAAGTACCGGAAACAAAGAGAGAATCGGTGCGCGGGCAAGGATATGGACAGGGACGGCGCGTCGTTTCGTGACGACGCAACGCCGGAACTCGTGCCAAGCGTGCCATAGCGCCACTCTATTGCGAATCGCCTCGCAACGCAAGAATCAAGTACCATGTCCCCCCGGCTGCCGCAGGTCGCGTCGCAGCGCCTCAATGAACTTCCGTTGCGGCAGGGGTGCGGTGGCATTGCTCATGATTTGGTCTCCCGAGGGAGCGCATCATACCTGCTCGTTGGACGACGTTGACAAGCGCGCTCGCGATTGCTTTACTACGGGCCATTGGGAGGGCTATGCATGCATGACGAGAAGTCTCACGGGGAGCACCCGCACCTCGTAAGCCGGAACGCGCGGTATGGATTGGTGCTGTTCGCGGTGTATGTGGTCTTGTATGCCGGGTTCATCGGCTTGGCGACTTTCAGGCCCACGCTGCTCGCGGCAGAGGCGCCGGGGGGCGTGAACTGGGCGATTGCGTTTGGCCTCGGGTTGATCTGGGCCGCGTTCATACTCGCGGCGATCTACTTGGTGCTGTGCGGCCGTTCACATGGCGGCAAGGACGGCCAAGCATGACGTACGCGACCTCGTATACGGCGATTAGCGTTTTCGTTTTCTTTGTGGCGAGCGTGCTCGGGCTTTCGTTCTACCTGGGGCGCAAGGGGCAATCCGCAAAGGACTATTACGCGGCACACGGGCAGATCCATTGGGCCGTGAACGGCGTGGCGTTCGCGGGGGATTATTTGTCGGCGGCGTCGTTTCTCGGAATCTGCGGGTTGATTGCTTTCTATGGGTACGACGGATTTCTTTATTCCGTCGGCTATCTCGCGGGATGGATCGTCGCGCTGTTCGTCATTGCGGAGCCGATCAAGCGGCTTGGCAAGTTTACGTTTGCGGACGCGCTCGACAGCCGCTACGGGTCGCGCGCGGTCAAGCTCTCGGCGGCAATCTCGACGCTGGTGATCAGCGCCTTCTATCTTGTCCCGCAAATGGTCGGCGCGGGGGCATTGGTGACGCCGCTGCTCGGCCTGCCGCACTATGTAGGCGTGTTGCTCGTCGGCGTGACAGTAACGCTTATCATCGTGACGGCGGGGATGGTCTCCACGACGTGGGTGCAATTCATTAAGGGGTTTCTGCTGGTTGTCTTTTGCACGGTATTGACGGTGCTGATCCTCGGCAGGGGCCTGGCAGAAGGCGCGAAGCCGCGAATGGCGACGCCGGAAGAGTTGCGGGCGACGGGGGAGAAGATCGAGGAGGCGCCGTGGGCGGGAAAGCCCTTTGCGCGCAGCACGGCGGCGGACGGGACGGTGACGGTTTGGAACACCGATGCCGTTCTGCCTTCGGGGCCGACGCCAGGGACGTGGCAGGCGACGCAGGCGTTGACCCTGCTTCCCAGCGGAGAGAAATTGGTCAACGGCAAGCCGCAGTCGGCGAGCAATGACTTTAAGCCGGTGGGCGCCATCTACGATCTTGGCGATGGGGCGGGTGAAACGACCGGTCCTGTCGGGCCCGTCCAGTTTCTTGCCGCATTCCGCAAGTCTACCGTTGTCACGTGGGAGAAAGTGGCCCTGAAGGACGCGCAGGGCGTTACGACGACGGCGTATTCACCAAAGTACAAACAGGGGGCGCAGTTGCTCACTCCCGGCGGCTACTTCAAGGGCATGAATTCGCCGAAGTTATCGGACAAGCTCGATTTTATTTCATTGATGCTTGCGTTGTTCTGTGGGACGGCGTCGTTGCCGCACATCTTGATTCGGTACTACACGGTGAAGGATCAGGCGTCGGCGCGGAAGAGTACAATGGTCGGGATCGCGGCGATTGGGTTTTTCTATATGCTTACGCTGTACCTCGGCCTCGGCGCAATGACGAGCGGGGCGATGGACGTGACGAACACGAACATGGCGGCGCCGCTGTTGGCGCGTTCGTTCAGCGAGGTGATGTTCGCGGTGATTTCGGCACTCGCCTTTACGACGGTGCTGGGGACAGTGTCGGGGCTAATCATGGCGGGCTCGGGCGCGGTGGCGCATGACTTGTTGGAAAACGTGTTGCGCGTGCCGATGAACGATCACCAGAAGGTCTTATACGGAAAATGCGCAGCCGTGTTGTTGGGGGTGATCGCAATGGTTTTTGGGGTGGTGTCCAAGGACTTCAATGTCAGCTTTCTCGTGGGCTGGGCCTTTAACATAGCGGCCTCGGCGAACCTGCCCGCGCTCGTGATGATGCTCTTCTGGCGGCGCACGACGAAGCAGGGCATCGCGGCGGCGGTGACCATCGGGATGCTGAGTTCGCTGGCGTGGGTCCTGATGTCGGCGGAGTCGTACACCAACGTGTATGGATGGGATCCCGCGACTTCGCCCGTGCCGTTCAGCCAGCCGGGGCTTGTCACGATCCCCCTGGGCTTTATCGTGGTAGTGATTGTATCGCTACTGACCCCAAAGCCGAAGCTGAGTGACGAGAGAAGTCATAGCGACCCTGAACTGAGCGCCTGAGGGGTCGGAACCCAGAGGCCGACGGTCTTAATCCGCCCTCCGCTACGGCTCGGTACAAGATCAGCGTACAAGACGGAAGCCCTTGCGTTAAACACGGGGCTCCCCAATCTCCAATCTGAAAACACCATAAGGTGGAGGACGACGAGGGAAAGACACTTGCCGAACGACGCACGGCCATCGAGTTGCCCGCAGGAACGGAGAAACGTGTCGCGTGCGATTTCGCTCCCACTGCGCCGGGAATGTACAAAGTGACGAGTACGCTAAAGTGCAACCAGAACAACATGTTTGCGTCCACAGCCATGTTCCTCGCGTATCCTCCTGAGGAGATCGACGCTCCCCTTACGCGTGAGTCCGATTTCGGCGTCTTTTGGGACGATACCCTTAAGCTGCGAATTCCCCGTACTGGGCACAGGTCTATGCTTGGAGGCCGAGCAGCCTGAGTGCGTGAGCCTGGAATGGCGCGCATCACCAGAAGTATATGTAGAATGCCACCACCGCCATAATCACCGCCGCGCCGGCCACCATGACGTCGGGCGAGAGCTTTGTGTCCAGGTCATTCCGGACCGGCATATCTCTGGGTGCTTTCAGGGGCGCAATGGCCGTAATCGCCGCCATCACGGCAATCACCAGACCAAAGGTGATGGCCATGCGGTTCAGATAGGCCACGCCGCTCCACCGCCATTGCAGAAGGCCATAGATGGGCGCGCTGCACAGGAGCGCGGCCACGCCTGCTCCGCCTGGCGCGCGCGGAACCACGAACCCGAATACAAATGCCGCCAGAATTCCTGGGGAAATGTAACCTTGGAACTCCTGAATGAAGTTGAACACGCCGCCGAAGCGCGGATTCGCCAGGAAAGGCGCCACCAAACCGCCCAAGACCACAAACACTAGCGTGGCGATGCGACCCACTGCCACCAAGCGCGCCTGGGGCGCATCGCGCCGGAAATGGCGCCGATACAAGTCCATGGTGAAGATGGTCGAGGCGCTGTTGAGCATGGACGCCAGTGAGCTAATCACCGCACCGGCGATAGCGGCGAATATGAACCCCCTGAGTCCTACCGGGATCAGATGCCGTATCAACAACGGATAGGCCTCATCGGGCTTCGACATCTCATTGCCGTAAAGCTGATACGCGATGATGCCGGGAATCACAATCACAAAGGGCACCAGAACCCAGAGCATTGCTGCGAACATGATGCCCATTTGACCGCTGCGCAGATCGCGCGCGGCCAGCGTGCGCTGCACAATGAATTGGTTAAGCCCGCAATAGTAGAAAATGGGAACCCATATGCCGGCCAGCAGACCCGTCCAAGGCAGTACCGGATGATCCGCCGGCAGAATCATGTGCAGCCGATCCGCGTTATGAGCGAGGAACGGCGATATTCCGCCCACTGCACGGAGTCCCAATAACAAGGTGAGCGCCCCGCCCAGCAGAAGGCCGATGCCCTGAATCAGGTCGGCCCAAGCCACCGCCTTCAATCCTCCCCACACCGTATAGACCGCCGCGATTCCGCCTATCAGCAGAACACCATAGACCAAACGCAGTCCGAAGATGGTTTCCAGCGTAAGCGCCCCCGAATACAGCACTGTGGCGATTGTGACAAGCACGTACACCGCCATCATATACGCCGCCATGATCGCACGCGCGAAAGCGTTGTACCGGTATTCCAGATATTCCGGCATCGTGTAAATGCCAGCGCGCAAAAAACGCGGGAGAAAAAGGAACGCCACCAGCACGATTCCCACCGAACCTGTAAGCTGCCAGTTGCTGACGGCAAGCCCCACGTTTCCCGCGCCTTGTCCGGCCATGCCCACGAATTGTTCGGTTGATATGTTGGCCGCGACAATGGACAGGCCTATCAGCGGCCATGTCAGGCCCCGGCCGGCCAGGAAATAGTCTTCGCTGGTGCGTTCGCGGCGGCTCTTGTACATGCTCACTCCCACCACCACCGCCACAAACCCAACAAAAACCACGATGTCGATGTAGTTCAATTCCATCCTGCGTGTTTCCTAGTCCATCCTTACTATTTGCCGGCTGGCCGGATGCGCACCAACATAACGCCATGCCGACCCACTTCCGCCTTGAATTGGTTGTCGAACGCACCCAGTTCTTCTTGCCGCCACAGGTCGCGAACGCGGAACTTGCCTTGCAGGCCGATCTCTTGCCACGCCACTGAAAGAACTTGCTTCTGTTCGGAGCGGTTGAAAAGCCCCACGGCAATCGATCCGTCCTCCATCGGCTTGCACCATACCTCGCGCGCGCCGTCGATGACTACCGGGCCGCCCTGCCTCCCCAACGGATCTTGATCCACATCGATCACCTCCGGATTGCACAGCACATTGAGCGTGAATTCGTCCAACCGCGTCATGTCTCCGCTATAGACCAGCGGCGCGGCCATCAGGCACCACAACGACATATATGAGTACTGTTCATTTGGAGAAAGGGGACAAGGCTTGGGCTCGCCCATCTCCTTCGCGCTACCCACAAACCCGATCTGAAGATAGTCCGGATCATTCCACGAACCGGGGTGGGCGTACTCGGAATGCGCCGCGTTGCGCCTGGCAACATCGTGGTATTGCTTCAATTCAAAACCCAGGTCGCCCGCGGTGCGCCAACAGTGGCCGCCCACAAGCTCTCCCCACTTCCACACGTCGCCCATGCCGTATTGGCACAGATTGAACACGATGTCGCGGTTGAGATTCTTGAGATAGCCCGACATCAAAATGTACGGCTTCTTCAATTCCTCAAGACCGTCGTTCTTGGCGATCTTGCCATACGAGCACCAGTCATACTTGAGAAAATCGAATCCCCAATCCGCGAATTGTTGCGCGTCTTGACCTTCATGCTCGTAACTGCCCGCGAAACCAGAGCAGGTTTCCGGACCCGGCGAAATGTAGATGCCCGCTTTGAGCCCCTTTGCATGTATGTAATCCGTTAATGCCTTCATGTCCGGGAAATGTTTGTTCGGAATGAGATTGCCCGCGTCGTCGCGCAACGGCCCCACGCGCATCGGATCGCGCTGCTTCTCGGCGTTCATCCAGCAATCGTCGATATTGACATACTGATAGCCCATGTCGGCCATGCCGGTACTGTCCATCACGTCCGCCGCCGTGCGCGTCATGGCGTCCGTCACGCGGTCGTAATGAGCGTACCAATGGTTCCATCCCATCGGCGGAGTAAGCGCGAGCTTATCACCCACCACGATACGGAAGTCCCGTTCCGCGCGTCCGTGATCGTTCTTGGCCACAAACGAGACCTTGTACATGCGCGGCGAGCGATCCACAATCACCCCGGTGATTATGCCCGTGGCGGCATCCACGGACAATCCGTCGGGCAACCCGTTCACCGCGAATTGCATCGGACGCTCGCCCGTAGCGGGAATACGGAAAAGGAAGGGCGACCCTGGACGCACGCCGAAAATCCGCGCGCCATTGATGCGCGGCGCCTTCGGCGGTTTGGGCGTGAGAATCACGCGCTCACTGGAATAGTCCTGAGCGACCTGTGGCGCTATGGCTTCCTCATTATCTTCTGTGGCACATCCGACAAAACATAGCGCCGCCATCACGGCCGTAATGATGCACCCGACTCGCAGCATACCCGTCTCCTTTTCGCTTTCCCCGTCGCTTCCACCAGGGGAACAATACCGTTCCCTCATGAGCGATTTCCACTCACGCCGGCCACCCGCCCCCGTTGCACTTAGTCCTTGAATCAGCCGCTCATCGGCACAATTCGGTATCTTGACAAGGAAAGGAATCTCAGATAGTCTTGCGTAATGGAGGGGTTGTGTCTGTTTCCGGGCGTATTCCGGCGGCTTGCGGATTTATGACTCCCGGCGTTGTCGGAAGCGAGGGCGGAAGGAGGAGAGTACCTATGCGAAAGATCCCACGTTTGTTCAGCATTTCATTGAGTTTACCGCTTATCGCGGTGGTCTCTGTGGGATGCGCCGTGTCACAGCGACTCCCGAATGGAGGCTATGTGGCTCGTCCGCAGTACCGAGTAGCAGGAAAGATCGGAGTCGCCCTTGACCCGCGGTTGGACAAGTTCAAGCAGAAGCTGAAATATACCGGCATTACGATGGACTATGACGTTGGGGCATCAATGAAGGATGCGTTAACGGCGAGCGCGCAGAGCGTGTTTCAGGAGGCGGAGGTGCTCACCAATGACAAGACCGGCCTGCCCACGGCTGTGCCGGAGGGTTTCCAGGGGCTTCTCGTTTTCGAGACCGACCCCGCAAAGGAGATCAAACTCGAAAAAGCCAAAGACGGGCCTGCCATGCTGAACGCCACGGTTCACGCCACGTTGCTTGACAAGGAGAATCAGGCAGTTTGGAAATCGGATGTGTCAGTCAATAGGGTGCTGGACGTTGGACTCAAAGCGTTGGGCTCGCAACTGCAGTATGAGATGGTTACCAGCGAATCGGTCCGGGCGTTTGCCGCAGGTGCGGAACTCCCTCTTGCCGCGAAGAACCTCGACGCGGGCTTGGCCTTGGCCACGTCACACAAGGGCAAGTTGGACGATGTCGCGGGGTTGTATGCATTTGGCTCGAATCAGCCGCTGGAGAACAATGGTGTGTTTATCACGCCTTCGGCGGCGGTAGTGTTGCACGTGCTGGCACTGGAGCGCTACGGAATCGCTCCTGAGAAAAGCCGTCTGCTCCGCATTGGTGCAGTCGGCCATGTCCGGATACTGTACCAGGCCTATGGCGACAGGCCGGATTTTCCGCAAGACGTGGAGTTCACGCTGAAACAAGGCCAGAGCGAGTTGAAGCCGCGCATCACGAACGGGGAATCGATGGCGCTGCCGACGCCGCGGTGGCCTGAGGCGCCCGCATACTCGCATGTCCTGATAGCAGACGTACCTTCGGAGGCGCTTGACCTGAACGCGCCCGCGACGCTGGTGGCCGTCGACAAGAAGACCGGCGCCACAATCGGGGAGTATCCGCTGAATCTTCAAGCCGAGCGGACCGTAGCGCAAGGAGGGAAATAGACATGAAGCCGATACGATACAATTCTAGCAAGAAGAGACTACTTGCGATGGTCTTGACGGCGTTGTTGCTGACCTCCAGCGCCATGGCCGCGACCAAGAAAACGGCCAAGACGCCTCCGGGCAAGAAGCAGACCGAGGCCGAAACCACAGCGAAATGGGAAGACGAGTACGCAAAACTCAAGAGTCTTCCTCCGGCCTTAGGGGATAATGAGAAGAAACTCGCGGGAAAACGCTGGGAAATGCTCAAAGATGTACGTCATCCAGGACAGCCCGGAACTCACCGCCGCGTTTCAATCCTATTGGGACAGTCTTCGCAAGGTGAGCGAGCGTCCGGGTATTGAGTTCAAAGTGAACGTGATCCACGCGAGTGTTCCCATTTGCCGGGCGTTCAGCGATGGGTCCGTTTTCGTCTCGACGCGAATGCTCGAGCTCTTGGACTCTCAGGATGCACTGGAAACGGAATGGACGCGCGAAATCGCGCACATTGTAATGAAGCACCCGACCGAGGTGCACAAACGCGAAGTCACCGCCAAGACGGTGTCCATCCTGTTAATGGTGGCCTTGGCTGCGGCCGGGACCGCGATCTCGGTGAACAACCCCATGACATACACCAGCGGTAACATGACCTATTCCCAATACTACATTTTCTATCCAAACCCGGTATGGGTGGGCGGGGTCATACAAGCGCAGCCGGGCGCTCTGGTGTTCAACTACAAGCCGCACGAGCACCAGTTTGCGGACCGCCTGGCCCTGCGGTACCTGTACGACGCGAAACGTGAACCGTCGCGAATCCTCCGCCGCATGAGGTCGGCGGGTGATGGCCGGCTTTCCGAAATGACAGCCTTCCTCCAGAGCTTTGGTCCGGAATCCGTGACTGCGGACTCCATTCATGGGGCTTCGCCGGTTTCCGCGCTGCTTGACATGGGACTGCAAACCTACGAAACAACCGGGGATAACGGCCAGCAGAGCCGCCCGGTTCTATATTCCGCCCTGAGCGCGAAGCGCGAGCCTGCGGGCCAAGTCAACTTTGAGGTCACGGGCACAAACGATGCTTTTCTGAAATACCTTGAGGAACGAAAGCAATCGGCAATGGAGACACAGACCGCACAGTACAATACGAAGCTCAGTGCATTGCGGGAAAAGAGGGGATCCGGCAACGAGAAGGAATCGCTTGCCGCGCTGAACGAAGCGTTCGCAGCGGCGCTCGCCGGAAACCGCGAGATCGAAACGGCGCGCGCGACTGCCGAAACCGAGTTCCGAAAGGCGGCTCAGGCGGCGGCCAAGACGGTCGCCAAGAAGGCCGGCGTCAAAGTGATCTACATTGTGGACAAGGTAAACCTTGGCGCCCCTGGCGCCACAGATCTCACGAGCCAATTTCAGCAGGAATTCCATTTCCTCGACAAGTATCGCTGAGAACCGTGACAGTCCGCGTCCGGCGCCGTGCCAGCTCAGTACGGAATTCCATCGTTGGCGTGGCGAACCAGGGTAACAGGTGACAGCGGAAGTTGCGTAACTGGCTTTTCGGCAGGCTTGCCCTAATCTTACAAGCAAGCGTTTCCTGTTGGTGAACCTAAACCGCAGACGGGAATCTTGACCATACGCGGACCTGCTGCATTGTCTTGTTCATGTGACGCCGGATCAACCCAATCCGGTGAACGCGAGCGCTTCGCCAAGATTCATGGGTCCGGCGGCGCCCATAGCCTTGTAGGTGGCCTGCCCGTTGACCGTGTCAGGCTGATTTGCCACCGGGAACACAGACGGGTACTTCAGAAACTCGGCGTGGCCGTCCATGTAGAGGACGTTTGACCCGCCCGGCACGTGGTTGAAGTTCTGCACGACGTTGACCCCGAGGGCCGTGGACAAGGCGCTCGTCGCGGACCACACGTCCATCATGATCGGAACGGTGCTTTGCGCCATGGCGCTCGCCGCCGGGTTATTGATGTCCATAATGAAGAATCGCTCGATGCCTTCGCGCAAGAAGTGGTATTGCGTTGGCATCGGAGACCCGTCTACATCGACGCCGCCCAAAGCCCCGGCTTGAGTCATGATGCTTCCCGGGATATCCCCGTCGAACAGCCCAAGCGAATACTGTACTCCGCTGCTACACCCATAAGCGTCGAGGTCGCTGGCGCTGTACTGGCCCCAAGTCAGTGTCAGCGCCCAAGCGAACCGGCACACCAAGACCTCACAAAGCTGACATGCGGTGCGGGTGGCATACGGTATGTAGACGTACGACAACGGCTCGGAAACCAAACCGCCGAAGCACGCCTCGCCCTCGGGCGAACCGTCGCGCCGTCCAGCGGCTGTCTGAACCGACTGCACGTAGTCGGCGAAACTACCCTCTTGCGCCTTGGAATCCGACGGGCAAATGGCGATCTTCGGGTCAGTCCAATACTCGGGGTAAAGGACGGCGCCATTCACCCCCAAACCAAGGATGTTGCCTTCGTACTGGGCGCCCGAAGGAAACTTGTCCCTGTTCTCGCCTGAGTATATTTTGAAGATGAGCCCCCACTGCTTGAGGTTATTCGCGCAACTCGATCGGCGCGCGGCCTCTCGTGCGCGGGCAAGGGCCGGCAGCAGTATCGCCGCAAGGATGCCGATGATCGCAATAACGACCAGCAATTCAATCAATGTGAATCCGCGTTTCCTGAAAGTCATACCACCTCCCGCAAAGCCGGGGCCTTGGTTTTGTGATCCTCCAAGAGGCGCCCGAATATTAGACCGCCCTCGTCAATACCGGGGCCGGGCTTGCTTTTGTGATCCTCCAAGAGGGCTGATCTCGCCGCGAGACGGACTTCGCCGTTGGAGGATTCGGCCCGCTTCAGCGGGATCCTCTTTGCACCCTGCTTCAGCAGGGGTGGACGCAACATCCGGTACCTCTCCAGCGCGCTTCAGCGCGGCTTCCTGGGACGCTTTCAGCATTCCTTCTACACTCAATCCAGGCCCCGTTAACCGTGCAGCGCCTGCGCGACGTCTCGGAAGGAACTCCGCACTTGGGGATAGATGTTCCGATAGACTGGGTACAATCGGTCGTACAACGCCGCGTTTTCAGGAATCGGCGTGTGTTTTTCGCCGTACTTGACCCATTGCTTGACCACGTCATAGTCCTTGTAGAGTCCCAAACCCACGCCCGCGGCTACCGCGTTGCCCACCGGGGCGCCCTTCGATGACGCAGCAAACACGCATTCGACTTGAAGAATGTCTGCGATGATCTGCCGCCACATGGGACTGTTTGCGCCGCCTTCGCTTAGCACCATGGGCAGGTTCATTTTCACCCCGCTCTCGCGCATGAGTTCGAAGTTGTGGCGCAGGCCGTAACCGGCTCCTTCCATCAAGGCGCGAATCACATGCCCGCGGCCATGATCCAGACTCAGGCCGAAAAGAACACCGCGCGCATGCGTATCCCATATCGGGGTGCGCTCGCCCATGAAATAGGGCAGGCAGATGAGCCCGTTGCTTCCCGGGGGCACGTGAGCCGCCTCCTGGTTGAGCATGACATAGGCGTCCTGGCCGGTCATGCGTTCCGCGGCGAGTTCCAGTTGTCCAAAGTTGTCCCGGAAGTAACGGATTAGCGCCCCGCAGGACACAAGGGCTGCCAGCGTCGTGTACAGTTTCCTCGAGTGCGCGGTGTGGATGATCGTGATCATGTGCCGCGTGAACTTCGGTTCCTCATGCACTACGCCCAGCACCCCTGCGGTTCCCATGACAAGCTGGGTCGAGCCGGCATCCGTGGCGCCTCCGGCCACCCAGGCGGCGTTGCAGTCGACCGTGCCTGCCACCACGGGTGTGCCGGCAGCCAGCCCCGTCTGCTCGGCGGCCTCTCGCGTCACCTCTCCAATAACCTCATCGCAGGGATATGGGTCAGGGAACTTCGCCGGGTCCATGCCCATCTCTTCGAGAAGTCCCGTATCCCACTTCCGGTTCACAATGTCGAAGGCAATCCCGATAAGGGATGCATTCGAGTAGTCCGTAACGGCCTTTCCGGTAAGCCGCATGCAAGGGTAATCGGCTGCGGTCTGGAGTTTGTATGTCTTCTTGTACAGGTCTGGCCGGTTATTCCTCTCCCACATGAGCTTGGCCGTGGCGTAATATGGGTCCACCGGATTTGCGCTCAGCTTGAACACACGATCCTCGCCCACGTTCGCCTTAATCCAGTCACACTCGGAAGTCGCGCGCCGATCCATCCAAATGTGCCCGTTGGCAAGCGGGCGAAGGTCACGATCCACGCAAATGCACGCCGGGGACAGCGCGCTAATCGACACGCCCTTGATCTCCGCGGATGACACCTTGGATCGGCGAATGGATTCGCCAATCGTCGTCGCCACGGCATTCCAGTACCAGTCAGGATCGTGTTCAGCTTTCGCGCCGTGGAAACTCTCATTGGGACCCTTCGTCGTGATCAACGGATACTCGACGAAATGTGTGCCGAGCACTTCCCCGTCGAGCGCCATGACTACTGCTTTGGTCCCGCCCGTCCCCACATCGCAACCGACCAGGAATTCAGCCATACCCGTCTAGCCTCCGCCCAGCGCAAACCTTCTGACTGATGACTTCTGACTCTGATTACCGCGCTTCGTGCCCGTCCAGGAACTCGCAGAGCAACCGATTCGCTTCCGCGGCCTTTCGGGCGGCCTCGACGTGATCTCTTGAATCGAACGCCCTCTTGATCTCCGCTGGCAAGTCCTCGAGCACGGCCTTCCGGAGGGCGCCAGTGAGTTCGATGTGTCTCTCGGCGTAAAGTTTGTGGCAGCGGCCCACACTCGCCTGGAACCGGTGGAACTCGGCGTATGCACGGTCGTGGGGGTCATCGCCCTGGATGGGACACCGCTCCGCTCGGGGGAGCAGTGCGGGAAACACGCCATGGGGTTCGGATTGATACCAGAACGCCGTGCTCGAGTAGTCGTTTGCGAAGTTGTTTGCGTGCCCGTGTTCGATTGTGACCTTGATGGATTTCATGAACCGCACCGGATCGGCGACGTGGAACCTGTACATCGAGGTCTTGCCGAGGTAGTTCTTATTGCCCACGAGGTGGAACCCGGTGTATGGGCCCGCGTACTCGATATTGGGGCAGGCGCCGCCGCCGAAGCACTCTTCAGTGCCGGTTCCGTGCAATGACGGCGGCCACTTCTCGCCGTCGATGAAGATCATGTCATCTCCCTCGCCGTACCAAGTCTCGAAGAAGTTGTGCACGTTGAGGAAATAGCCCACGAAATTCCCGTGGCCCGACGCCTCAAGAATGACATAATTCTCCTTGCCATCCAGATTACATAGGTCGTTGTGCGGAACATTCTTGACCTCTCCAAAGGCGACGGTAGGATTCTCGCGCCGCCATTGTGCGTGAAACCTGCCAACGCCGCCATCCACGCTCGGCAACTGCTCGTAGTCGATGTGGTACCACACCGACGCCACATCATAGTCTCCCTCATTGGTCAGAGTGAGCCTGGCGCCGTTCGAAAAGGGCATGGGAAAATAGGAATTGAAACCGACGGTGAGCGTCGAGGCTTTTCCTCCCACCAACTCAGCGCCTTCGTTCACCGTTATCATCAGCGATCGAAAGAACCGGACGCAGCCGTGTCCCTGCCCAAAGAAATCGCCAAGAGGCACTTCGATGCTGGGCGCGTCTTCGCCATCCCAAAACGCCCGGAGAACCATGTCGCGCAAGTAGCGAGGATCGCCGAAGACGCTCTCGGACATCGTGATCGTGAAGTAGATGTGGCGGATGCAACCCGCGCCCGGAATGCCGGCCAGCTCCAGTGTCTCACCGCTTCGGACACGGCAAAAGTCCTTATTGGCCCCGGAACGATCCCAACTCGATACGCGAGCGCTGCGACTATCCCGCAGGATCACCATATCCGAGAAAATGTGCCCTCCAAGAATGCTGGACTCTTGCGAATGGGATTCATGCATCACTCAACCCTTTCCACTACTTGGCTGCATAGTCCCTTGAATCACGAATAGACCCCACCCACCGATGATAACCTGCAATGCCAAGCGCCAGCAATCGGCGCGCGATGCCTGACAGCGGCGCGACTGGAATGCAGGAGAATCACTCCCGCTCGGCAGGATGTCATGCGGAAATCCCGTCCTTCGCGTTGTGACGCATTAGGAGCGGGTTCGATGTTGTCCTTTACGGCGAAAGCTCGGCTGATTTCGCACGCCGGTTTCTTAAGTACGGGCCGCTGAGCATTAAGCTCAACGGCCCGTCAATCACAATCATACATTGTCTTACGGAAGCCTACTTTCTCTTCCGGGTTACCAAACGCACACCCGCGCCGAGGCACGCCGCGGCCACAAGGCAAAGACCCGCCATTCCCGCGATTGGCAAGCTCCCCGGGGGCAGAACGGTGAGCACGAACGGCGGCGTCTCGACGAGCGTCTTTACGGTTCCATCGTCGTACACGCAGGTGTACGTCCCTTCGTCATCGTTCAGGACGGGGTTGAACCTGAGGACTCGATTGTGCGTGCCCGTGATCCGATCCGTGTCGCTCATGGGAGCATCGTTGAAGTGCCACTCGTAGCTCAGTCCTCCCGCGGGCGCCGTAAGCGAAAGAGAACCTTCTTCCTCGATAAAGCCCGGCCCAGGACTGGCAACAATATAGAGGATCTGCTCACCCTCACCTTCGCCCTCACCTTCGCCCTCACCTTCTCCTTCACCCTCGCCTTCACCTTCACCTTCACCCTCACCTTCGCCCTCGCCGCCTACCATGGTCGGCGCGTAATCTTGATTCAGAACCGCCTTGTCGATGTACCATCCAAAAGCAAGATCGCGTTGACTTCGGGACCCTGACCTGTAGTTCCCTCCCAACACCGCCACCATGTCGGCGTCAACGGCGTTGATCTCCGCAAGATTGGTCACGCTGTCGTTGTCGATATCGCCACCAGGGCCGAACACGGCGTTCAGCGAGTTGTCGAAGTTCGGATCCGAAGCAAAATCGTAGTTGCCAAGAGCCACATAGAGCATGAACCAAAAGCAACTACCCGCGTAGTCAAGATAGTAATCCACAGTCACATGGGCCAGTACATCCAGCACGTAGCCATTCCGGACGTTACTGGCGCAATCCGGGAACTCGAACGAAGGCGAGACGCCGCTGTCCGCCATAGAGCCCCCGTCCGTGCCCCACACGCCGTGACCGCAGATTAGGCCGTCGTTCACGTCTTTGTCGATGATGTCCACCAGTGCGGCGAGATTCGAGTTGAACTTCGCCACCGCCTGGGTGTGCAAGTCCTGAAGACGGGTCTTCAGTGCTCCGTCCGGCAACGATGCAAAGTCGTTCGCGTAAACGTACTCGAACAGGGAGAACTCGATACCGTCGCGCAGGCCGTTTCCGAGGCGCGCCTGGAAAGTTGATCCGGCGCCATTTCCATCGCCATCGCCGTAGCCTCTGGCCGTCACCATGTGTTGAATACCCAGAACGGTCGTAGCCGTCAGATCAGTCGAGGTGTTGTAGTCCACGACAACAGCAACGGCCATACAGGGGAAAACCAGCGCCGCCATTGCCGCCGATGTTGCGAAGAACCGCCAGACACTGCCCTTGCACATATCAAATCCCTCCTTTCCCATGTATGACGCCACTCTGCAAAGCCCTAAGACCCTTATTGACATTGTACCGCAGGCCAATTGTCATGTCAACTCATCGATCTGTAATCACGACCAGCCTTCTTGGGTTTTCCGAGTTGCCAGCGGCCAGTTTCGTCCGCATCGGCGCCACGCGTGGATGCGCCACGTCACATTACTCACTCGTGCCGAAGGTAATGTCATGCGGCCAGTTCCTGCCGGTTCCGCTGCTCGCTTTGTTAACCGGGTACCTATCCCACAGCTTCACGAACTCGACGTGGCCGTCCATCCAAAGTACATTCGACCCGCCCGGCACGTGGTTCGTGATGGCCACGGCCGCTGCGAGGTCCTGAGGATCCATGTCTGTCCACTCGTCGCCATAGGCCGTCCAAGCCCAGGTGTCCCACATGATCGGGATCGTGCTCTGGGCCTGCGCCGAAGCCGCCGGATTGTTGATGTCCGTGATGAAGAACCGCTCGATGCCGTCGCGAAGCGCATACAGTGTATCGGGCGTCAAGGCCCCATTCTCTTCCATTCTCTGAGCGTCGCTCCGTTGCGTTGTGTCAACGTCCCCATCGTTGATCACCTTGTCTGTGTAGGCGGAGATGTTTCCCTCGAATCGGAACGCGGCCACGGACGGACACCCTGGTCCTAAGTCCATCGGACTCCCCGGGAACAAGCCCGAACCCATCGCGGCAGCCCCTAAACCCTGCCCCCAGAGAATATATGCCACCTTCCCCTGTGCGGGAGTCCGCGTGGCATATCCAAGATACGTGTATGACCTGGCCCAAGTAATGTACGACAACAGACACGCTGTGGTAGCGTCGCCCGACTGGATGAGCGCCGGGATCTCTTGCATTCCCTGCTCGAACTCAACGCCGAGTTTCAGCAGACTGGCCCCGCTGTCCGATATACAACGTGCGATTTTTGCATCGGTCAAGTACTCGGGGTACAGGGGCCACATGTCCGGGCTTGCCGGAATTCCCGCCGGATGAAAGGTCCGCGACATCCCGGGAAACTTGCCGCCTTTCGCCTCGTTCGAATACATCTTGAAGATAATACCCCACTGTTTGAGGTTGTTCTGGCACGAACTCCGCCGCGCCGCCTCACGCGCGCGGGCAAGCGCCGGCAGCAGTATCGCCGCGAGGATCCCT
>CAZPMT010000123.1:0-17559 GCA_964587655.1 uncultured Nitrospiraceae bacterium | reverse complement strand
CCGACCGGGCAGATCGGGAAGGCGATGCGGATGATGCCGTAGCCCCCCATCTTCAGGAGCACGCCGTCCAGAATCATACTGATCGGAGTCGGGGCTTCGACGTGGGCGTCAGGAAGCCACGTGTGGAACGGGAAGAGCGGAACTTTGATCGCGAAACCGATGAAAAGCAGGATGAACGCCGTGATCTGCACGAACGGGGTGAACTCGATTCCGTTCGGGTCGCGCCCCTGGCCGATCAAGGCGAGGGTCAGCAGGTCAAACGTTTTGCCGCCCGCCCCGGCTGCCGCGCTGCCGGCGCTGTCGAAGTAGAACATCAAGAGGGCGATCAGCATCAGCACGCTGCCGACCAGGGTGTAGAGAAAGAACTTGATCGCCGCGTACTCGCGCCGCGGGCCGCCCCACACGCCGATGAGGAAGTACATCGGCAGCAGCATCACTTCCCAGAACACGTAGAAGAGGAAGAAATCCAGCGCGGCAAACACGCCCATCATGCCGGTCATCAGCAGCATGAAGAGGACGTAGAAGCCTTTTACCTGTTTCTGAATCGTGAATGCGGAGAAGCACGCGAGGAATGACAGGAGGCCCGTCAACGCGATCAGCATGACCGACAGGCCGTCCACGCCGAGGCGGTAGTAGATGCTGTACGAGGCGATCCACGGAATTTCCGTGAAGGTGCGCGCATCATAGCCCGAGTAGACCGTGCCGGACACGATGGCGGTTGCGTCGAATATCCGCCACAAGTACAGCGTCAGGATAAACACAACGCCGCTCGTCACGACGGCCAGCGCGCGGATGGCGTTGGGCCAGCGCGACGGGATGACCAGCATCAGAGCCCCGCCCACCAAGGGCAGAAACGTAATCAGAGTTAAGAGCGCTTTGTCCATGGCTTCTAGAACATCCTGTTCCTGATATGGTCACGCAAAATGAACTACCTCGACTTTTCGCGCGACCGACAATGTCTTTCTATGCATTCTTAGGCGTTCGATTTCGTGCAACGTCTCCGCAGCAAGGTAACTCTCGCCACAATGGGGACAAGTGACCACGGGGACGTTTTCGATGAGCACGAGATTGCTGCCTTTTCCGTAGGTTCTCGTAATCCTCCGGGTTCGAGATCCCTTCTGGCCGCAGTTATCGCAGATCATCATCCTCGTTGCCATTTCTGTCGCGATACCTTTCGATCGTCATATCCTGTAAAGGGCATACGCGCAAAGTCCCGCGATAATTAGCATTCCGGTCACTGTGAGAATTACGTATTGGCGGACGAGGCCCGTCTGAGTTCGGCTCAGCCGGCCGCCGAGGTAGGACGTCGTTTGCGCCGAGCCGTTCACGAACAGGCCGTCCACAACGTAGCGGTCGAAGATCTCGACGAGGTAGGACCACGCCCAGCCGAGGAACCCGACGAGGTTGACGACGCCGTCGATCACGGTGCGGTCGAAGACAGCCGAGGCCCACCCGATTGCGCGCGTAGTCATGACGAAAGAGGCCATATAGATCTCGTCGAGATAATATTTGTTCCAGAGAAGCTGGTGCACGGGCCTGAACCGCGTCGCCACCGTGGCCGGGTTGAACACGGTCTTCCCGTCCTTTCGTTGGAGGTACATCAGTGCGCCGAGGAGGATGCCGCTGAGTCCGAGGATCGTGGACAATCCCATGGCCATGTAGTGCGCCTTGTGCCGTGCCTCGGCCTCCGGGCCGCCGTGTCCTTCTCCGTGGCCGGCCGATTCCGGCGCGCCGTGAGTCGCGGCCTCATGCGTTTGCTCCGGCGCTGCGTGCTCAAGTGCTTTGGTCACAAACGGGCTGGTGTAGCCGATGGCATTGAAGGAACGGACCTGCTCGACGCCGGAACGTACGGGATTCATCGCGCCGAACCATCCGCCGAAACCGCCGCCGACAACGGCCAGCGATCCCAGTATGATCAAGGGGAGGAGCATCTGCCACGGCGCCTCGTGTGCGTGGTCATAGGCGTGATGATCGCGCGGCTTGCCGGTGAACGTGAGGAAGAACTGGCGGAACATATAGAACGCCGTCAGAAACACGGTTGCGAAACCCGCCAGCGGCAGGAACCAATGGCCGTGCAGCATCGAGAACGCCAGCGCGTCCGCCAGGATGGCGTCCTTGCTCCAGAACCCCGAGAAGCCTGTAAAACCCGCGAGGGCGAGCGTCGCGAGAAGATAGAAAACGGTCGTGACGGGCATTTTGTGGCGGAGTCCGCCGTACTTGCTCATGGACTGTTCGTGGTGCATGGCATGGATGACCGCGCCGGCGCCGAGGAACAGGCACGCCTTGAAGAAGGCGTGCGTCGTGAGATGGAACAGTCCGGAGACGTACCCGCCCACGCCCAGCGCCAGGATCATGTATCCGAGCTGGCTGACCGTCGAGTAGGCGAGGACCTTCTTGATGTCGTCCTGGACAAGGGCGATGGTCGCGGCGAAGATCGCGGTGAAGCCGCCGATGTATGCGATGAAGAGCAGCGTCGGCGGGTCGAACATGGGCAGCATGCGGCCCGTGAGGTACACGCCGGCGGCCACCATCGTCGCGGCGTGGATCAACGCGCTGACGGGAGTCGGGCCTTCCATGGCGTCCGGGAGCCAGACGTGCAGCGGGAACTGCGCGCTCTTGCCCATCGCGCCGAAGAAGATGCCCAGTCCCGCGATCGTGCGCCACGCGCCCGCGAGCGTTCCCGACTCGACGGCGGCGAAGAGGTCCGCGTATTGCAGCGACCCGACTTGGTGGTAGCAGATCATGATGCCGATGAACATGCCGACGTCGCCGAGGCGGGTCGTAATGAAGGCTTTGATGGCGGCGTCGGAAGCGGACTTCTTTTCGAACCAGTGTCCGATGAGGATGTAGGAGGAAAGGCCGACGAGTTCCCAAAAGATGTACAGGTAGAGAAGGTTGTTGGCAAGCACGAGGCCGAGCATCGAAGTCGTAAAGAGCAACAGGCCCGCGTAGTAACGGCCGTAACGGACGTCGCCCTCCATGTACTTGACCGAGAAAAGATGGACCAGGAAACTGACCAAGTTCACCACGACCAGCATAACCGCCGTGAGACGATCCACCATGATGCCGCCCGTTAGGTTGAAGCCCGCCGACATAGGCAGCCAGTTGAACGTGACGTTGACGAGCAGCGGTTCCGGGGACTGCCACGCTTTGAAGAATATGTAAAGCGACAAAGCAAGGCATACGCCCATGACGCCCGTGGCGATGAAATCGCCGCGGCGCGGAAGGCGGCGGTTGAAAAGGCCGAGAAACACAAAGCCGGCGAGGGGCAGGAAGAATATCAACAACGCACTTCTCATTATGATATCGTCCATTTTTTCGCCTTAGTGTCTCATCCGTCGTATCTTGTCGACTTCGACGGAACCGAAGTTGAAGTACAGGTTCAAGAGAATGGCCAACGCTACGGCGGCCTCACATGCGGCCAGGACCATGGCGAAGATGCCGAACATCGGACCGGACATCAGTGGGTCGGCATCGAGACCGCCGCGGAAGCGCCAGAACGCCATGAAGTTCAGAATCGCGGCGTTCAGTATCAACTCGATGCCGATGAGAATGCCGATTGCGTTGCGCCGGAGCATGCAGGCCATCAGCCCGAGAACAAACAGGATCGCCGCGACGATCAGATAGATCGGCAGACCCGCGGGATGCGTGGCGGAGAATCCCATCGTCTGGACCAGTGATTCACTCATCGTTCGCGTCTCCGTACGAGATATGCCGCGCCGACCAGGCACAGCAGAAGCGTGATGCCCGCGAGCTCGAACGGCAGCAGGTACTTCGTGATCATCATCTTCCCGATCGGGCGCACGTCGCTGGCCGGGACCGAGAGCGCGGCAGCCTGCTGCCACGGGACCATCGCTATGACGGACTCGATTGCGCCCAGCAGGAGAAGCCCCGCCAAGCAGACAAAACCGTACAGCCCCGGCGAGTAGGGAAGGTCCCGCTGGAGCGGCCGATTAGTAAGCAGGATACCGAACATCAGCAGGACGAGGATGCCGCCGACGTAGATGATGATCTGCGTGACGGCCAGGAACGCGGACCCTAGCAGCACGTAGTATCCCGCGATTCCCAACAGGCAGAAGAACAGCGCGAAGGCCGCCTGGACGATGCTGCGGCTCAGTGCGGCAAGGCAGGCTGACACGAAGACGACGAGCGTGATGACCCAGAAGGCGATGTTCGCGCCTTGCCAGCCCGTCAGCGCTATCTGAGCGGCTTCGTTGTTCATTCCGGTTTCGGCCCTTCCTGTTGTTCCTTTGCTTTGCGCTCGGCTTCCTTCTGCGCCATCCGCGCCTTGCGCTCGACCTCTTTCTGTTCGAGCGCGGCTTTGAAACTCGCTATCTCCTGGTCTGGCTTCGGGCGCGCGAGGTGCAACTGACAGCCTTCGCGCGACCCGGCGGCCAGATTGTACTTTTCGGTGAGCCACACGCATTGCGTCGGGCAGACTTCCGCGCAGATGTTGCAGAAGAGGCATCTCGAATAGTCGACGTCGTAACGCAACAAGAGCGTGTCGCGGGCGCGGCCGAGTCCATCCACCCTGATGCAATTCACCGGGCAGTTGTTCTGACAGAGATGACATAGGGTGCATTTCGATTCGTCGATGGTATGCAGGCCGCGGTGTCCCGGCGGTATGACGGGACGGACCTCGGGGTAACGCAACGTGACGGGCTTGCTGAAAAAGTAGCCTATCGTGAGGCGCATTCCGAGGAAGGTCGTTGCGACGCCGGCCCAGAGGTCAGCGAAGTAGCGGGCGAGCGGATGCCTCTTAGGGACCCGCTTGCCCTGTGTTGCAACGTCTCTCAGCGTCCCGGTGCTCATGGAAATACCACCACCTGAACCAAGGCCCAGACCACGCACGCGAGGCTTATGGGCAACAATACCTTCAAACAGAGATGCATAACCTGATCAATGCGGATGCGCGGGAGGGTCCATCGCACCCAGATCATGACGAAATACAGGCCGAACGCCTTGCCCATAAGGTTCACGGCGCCGATGATCTCGTTGGCGACAATGCGAAGCCCCGCGGGTGTCAGAACGGTCCCGGCAAGGCTGCTGACGAACAGCACCAGCTTCCCGAAGAAAGACTGGGCGTTCGGCAGGCCGGCGCGGATGGCCTCGCCCCAAAGACTGATGAGCGACGTATCTACCGGCAGCGCGGGGCGCGGTATGGGACCGTGCCACCCGCCCAGGAACAACACCGTCGCCAGCGCGCAGATGACGTACATGGCCGCGTACTCGGACATGAAGAAGAAGGCGAATCGCAGTCCGGAATACTCGGTGTGATAGCCGGCGACGAGTTCGCTTTCGGCTTCAGGCAAGTCGAACGGCGCCCGCTTTGTCGCGGCCAGTCCGCCCACGTAAAACATCACGAAGGCCAAGAACGCCGCCGGCGACCGAAAGACGGCCCAGCCAAGAATCCACGGGTTCTTCAATCCGAACGCGTCGTGGGTTTGCCAGTTAACGATCTCGCCCAGGTTAAGCGAACCCGATAGGAAAACAATCACAAGAACACACAACCCCATCGGAATCTCGTAGGACAACATCTGCGCGGCGAGGCGCATGCCGCCGTACAGAGACCACTTGCTGCCCGGCGCCCAACCGGCCATAAGTATGCCGATAACTTCGATGGCCTGGAAGGCGAGGACGTAGTACAGGGCGATGTCCATGTTGGCCAGCACGAGCCGTTCGCTGAACGGCAGCACCGCGAACGGGATCATGGCCCCCAGAAAAACCAACAGAGGCGCCGCCGCAAAGAGCACGCGATTGGCCACCGCCGGTTCGGTATCCTCCTTGCCAAGCAACTTGATCGCGTCCGCGAGCGGCTGAAGGATGCCCTGCGGCCCCACGCGGTTCGGCCCGAGACGCACTTGGATAAAGCCCGCGACGCGCCGCTCGCCGTAAGTCCACACCAGCGCCATGACGGCCATGAACGCGAGTATCAAGGCCCCGCCGACCGCATACGCGACCGCAAACGTGATCCACAGCGGCACCTGCAACAGCGAAGGCCACAAGGCGCCTACTGCGGCGGTGTGGAAACTCTGTATGAATTCGTCCATGTAATAATGCCGGTCTTATCTGTCAACTTCACCCAAAACGATATCGATTGATCCCAATATGGCCACGACGTCCGCAAGTAGAACGTCTTTGCAGATTTCATTTGTGATGCACAGATTGCAGAAGGACGGGCCGCGCGTCTTGATGCGAAATGCCTTTGACGTGCCGTCGCTGATGATGTAGAAGCCCAATTCGCCGCGCGGATTCTCGCACGGTACGTATGCCTCGCCGGACGGCAGATCGAAGCCGCGCGAGACCTTGTTCATGAACGGTCCTTCGGGAAGACCTTCGACGGCCTGCTCGATGATCTTGCAGCTCTCGATCATTTCGACCATGCGGACCCAATACCGGTCCCAGCAGTCGCCTACCGTGCCCTTGAGCCCCTCTCCGTACGGAACGTCGAACGTGAATCGCTCGTAGAGTGAGTACGGGTGTTGCTTGCGAAGATCAAATTGGACGCCGCTTCCGCGGAGGCAAGGTCCCGTCAAGCCCCACGCGATGGCTTGTTCGCGTGTGATCACGCCTACGTCCGCGGTGCGCTTCACGAAGATCTGGTTCTCGCTCAGCAGAGTGTTGTACTCCGGCCAGACCTGTCGCATGACCCGGAGGAACGCGCGAATCTCATCGGCGAGTTCCGGCGTCATGTCTCTCGCAACGCCGCCGACGCGCGGGTAGTGATAGAGCAGGCGGCCTCCGCTGATCTTCTCGAAGACGGCAAGGATCATCTCGCGTTCGCGGAACCCGTACAGGAACGGCGTGAACGCGCCCAAGTCGAGCGCGTAAGTGCCGAATGCCATCAAGTGCGACGCGATGCGGTTCAACTCGGACATAATGACGCGCAGGTACGCCGCGCGTTCCGGCGCCTCGAACCCGCCCAACTTCTCGACTGCCAGACAGAAGGCGACGGCGCTGTTCATCGAGCCGAGATAGTCCATGCGGTCCGTGTATGGAACCACCTGCGCGTAGTTGATCGACTCGGCGATCTTCTCGAAACAGCGGTGCAGGAAGCCGATCTGCGGCCACGTCTCACGGACCATCTCGCCGTCGGTGCGCACGATCAGGCGCAGCACGCCATGCGTCGAGGGATGCTGCGGACCCATGTTGATCAGCAGTTCCTCGGTCCTTAGCGAATCTTTGTGCTCCGTCATCATCGGCTTCATTCGTTTCCGGGCTCTACTCGTTCGTGAGCCCGTTATATTCCTTCGGCGCCACGTAGTCTTTGCGCAACGGATATCCGGCCCAGTCTTCGGGCAGGAGGATCCGTTTCAGGTTCGGATTTCCTTCGTAAAAGATGCCCATCATGTCGAACGCCTCGCGCTCGTGCCACTCCGCGGAGGGCCACAGATCGGTCACGGACGCGACGCGCGGGTTGCCGCGATCCAGATCGACGCGCAACACCGCCTCGTGATTGTGGACATAAGAATAAACGTGATATACGGATGACAGGCATTCCGTGCGGTCGACGCTCGATATAAGCCGCAGGAAATCGAACCGCAGGGCCTCTTCGTCGCGCAGAGCGGCGCACACCTCGTGCAGCGCCGCCGTCGCGACCCGGATGCAGGCATCGCCGGTCTCGGGCGTCTGCCAATCCTGAACGGCATCGCCGAAACGTTCGCGCAGGCGCGTATGGATTTCCTGCAGCGTCATGAGTGCGAGTCCTTACTCTGGCGCCATCTCTTCGGGAAGTAACGCGATGAGATGGGCCGTTCCTGCGCGATCTGCTGCTGGAGCCAGAGAATGGCGTCGATTAGGGCCTCGGGACGCGGCGGACATCCCGGCACGTACACGCTAACGGGGATAAACCGGTCAATGCCCTTCACGACACTGTACCCGTGGACCGAATACGGTCCGCCGCCGATCGTGCACGCGCCCATGGCCATAACGTACTTCGGTTCGGGCATCTGATCGTACAGGCGCTTGACCCGCGGAGCCATCTTGTGCGTGACGGTGCCGGCAACGATCATGAGATCCGCCTGGCGTGGCGTCGGACGAAACGCCCCCGCGCCGAAACGGTCGAGGTCAAATCGCGAGGCGCCCACGGCCATCATCTCGATGGCGCAGCAGGCGATGCCGAAGGTCAGGGGCCAGATCGCGTTCGCGCGCGACCAGTTGACAGCGGCATCCAAGGGCGCCACCAACAGCGGAAGCCCTTCTTTGCGCGCGGTGCGCAGATAGTGTAGATAGCGCGTCAGGTCGCGCGGTTCGCGGACGCATTCCGCAAGCAGCCGCTCGGCATCGGTCACCGGAAGAGGCGCGGGCGCGTCGGTCATGGCGTCTCCCTCTCCTGGTCCGCTTCGGTGACGGACATCCCCGCTTCCCCGATCCAATTGAGGTTGCCGTAGAACCATTCGTAGGCGAGGCCAAGCGTGAGAACGGCAAGAAAGACCAGAAGCCCGACGAGCGCGGCCCACGCGGCGCCCGCTCCCGCCATTTCACGCAAGACCAGCGCCGCCGGCACGAGGATCACCACTTCAACGTCGAACAGCAGATACACAAGCGCTACCGTGTAGAACCGGCTGTTGTAACGGATCCACGGCGAGCCAATCGTCGGTTCGCCGCACTCGTAGATCGTGCTTTTCTCCACCGAGGGTTTGCGCGGGCGCACAAGCCACCCAAACACGAGACCCCCGATAAGGAACAGTGCCCCCAGAAGCATGAACACGAGAACTGCGGCAAACTCAAAATACATGTTGGACAAAACAGGTCACACCCTAGTCACCAACGCGAACGTGAATCATCGGATATCGGTACACACGCGGATGACGAATCGGCACATCAGAAATTCAAAGCTCCCTCCGGCGTCCGTCGTCCGCCTCCGGCGGCGAGCGAGAAGTCGTCCGACAACCTTCGCATGGACGCAACGAGCACAGATCTTGCCATCCCGCATTCGCAAAAGTCAAATCGGGTATTCCGCAACTTCATGGCCGTTTGACACGCCCGGGCCGCCGGAGTCTGCGTCCTTTGAGTTGCGTTGGGAACTTGGAGGGCATAGAATCTTGCGATTGTGTGATCGCGGGCAAGAGGAATTGGGAAGGAAAAAGCAATGGCCAAGAAGAAGCTCCTCATGTTGGTGGGTGGCGTGTGGCATCCGTTTGATCGCTGTGCTGAGATCGTGAAGGGATTGCTGGAGGCAACGGGCCGTTACGACGTGGCTGTGACGTCCGATGCGAATTCGTTGAAGAAGGGATCCATCGCCAAGTTCGATGGCGTTGTTGTGTATACGGGCGGGGGGACCCTGACGCGCGATCAGGAGAGCGGCCTGACGAGTTTCGTTAAGGGCGGCGGGTCGTTTATCGGACTTCATTGCGCGGCAGCGTCATTCGAGAAGAACGCCGGTTACGTGGAGATGCTGGGCGGGACGTTCGCGACGCACAGTCCCGTCTTTGAGTTTCCAGTCACGATCTCCGGCGAGGACAGCATGATCACGCGCCGCATGCAGACGTTCCGCATCACGGACGAGTTGTATCTGCTCGATAAGTTCGATCCGGATGCGGTCACGGTGCTGGCCACGGCCATGTGGAAGGGCAAGGCGCAACCCATGGCGTATACGAAGACGTGCGGCAAGGGGAGGGTCTTTTACCTCGCCCTCGGGCATGACGAGCGCGCCTTGACCCACCCCGAGTTTCAGAAGATGGTGCGTCGCGGCGTGGACTGGACGTTTGGCCGCAAGGAGCGGACGTCCTTGAAGGTGGGCGTCATCGGCTACGGGAAATCGTTCAAGATGGGGAAGCTCCATCTCGAGAGTATGCGCGCGGCCGGTCTCGAGATCGTCGCGGCATGCGATCTTGTGCAGGAGCGTCTCGATGAGGCAATCGAGGAGTTTCCCGGCATTCAGACGTACCATTCGGCGGCCCGGATGCTGGCGAAGTCAGGCGTCGAACTCGTCACTGTTATCACCGAACACAATGTTCACTCGAAGCTGGCGATCCAGTGTTTGAACGCGGGTTGCAACGTGATAACGGAGAAACCGTTCTGCATCACCGTGAAGGAAGCCGACGCGATGATCGCCGCCGCGAAGAAAAACCGGCGCATGCTCAGCGTGTTTCACAACCGCCGCTGGGACGGCGACTACATGGCGATCAAGAACGCCATCGCGAGCGGCCTCATCGGCGAGGTGTTCCAGATTGAGGTAGCGATGGGCGGGTACAATCACCCTAGTTATTGGTGGCGATCCGACAAGCGGATATCGGGCGGGGCGTTCTACGATTGGGGCGCGCACGTGGTGGATTGGACGCTAGGACTGGTCCCGGCGAAGATAACCGAGGTGTGCGGGCATTTCCAGTTCAAGCGCATGTGGCACGACGTCACGAACGAGGACCATTGCAGCACGGTGTTGCGTTTCTCGAACGGATGCAGCGCGCACGTCGAGCTATCGCAGCTCGCGGCCATCGGCAAGCCCCGGTGGCGGATCCTGGGTACGCTGGGCGCGATCCTCGACAAGAGTGACGAGAAGTTCCAGGTGGTCAGCTACGGACACGGGACCTGCCTCAAATCCAATGTCAAGTACCTGCCGTCGGACTGGCACGCGTACTACCGCAACGTCGCAGATCACCTGCTGCTCGGCGAGCCGCTGGCGGTAACGCCCGAGAGCGCGCGGCGCGTCATCGCGGTGATCGAGACCTCGGAAAAGTCCTCACGCGCGGGGAAGGCGTTGCCGATACCGAAGCACTGCGAGTAGTGACGGTCGATGGAGACGGGCGCGGACGAACGCACGGGATCTCAGCAGGCGTTCCCGGGTATGGGCAGGACGACCGTGAATGCGGCGCCTTGGCCGTCCTTTGATTCGAGGTCTATGCGGCCCCCGTGCTCTTTGACGACGCCGTAGGACACGCTGAGGCCGAGGCCCGTTCCCTCCCCGATTCCCTTTGTGGTGAAGAAGGGGTCGAAGACCCTCGACCGAATGCTCTCTGGAACGCCGGGGCCGTTGTCCTCGAAGCGTATCTGGACGCAGTTGTCCTTTTCAAAGGTGCTGATTGTCAGCTTCTTTGCCCTTCCTTCAACGGCGGTGAGCGCCTGCTGCGCGTTGTTAATGATATTCAGGAAAACGCGCTGAAGTTCGTGGCTGTCGACATAGACATTGGGCAGGTGCGCGTCGCAGCGGACCTCAAGTTCGATACCGTCGATGCGGATTTGGTACTCCCGGAGTTGAAGCACCTCGGACAGGATGTCGTTGGCGCTGTGGACGGACTTCTCGGACTCGTAGTGGCGGGCGAAACTCAACAGATTCTGCACGATCCGCCGGCAGCGCTCCGCCTCTGAAACGATATGTTCGAGGCGCGATTTCAGGGACGGCTCGACCTTCGCGGACATCACCAACTGGGCATACCCGAGAATGCCTGTAAGGGGATTGTTCAATTCGTGGGCGACGCCCGCCACGATCTCGCCGATGGCGCTGAGTTTCTCGGACTGGATGAGATTCTGTTGCAGCTCGATCTGACTTGTGAGATCTGTCATCAGGATCAGGAGGCTGTCGACGCAGCCTCCTTCCTCCTGTCGCAGGGGGATCACGTTCATGTCGCAATTAATGGCCGCGCCGAAGGCGGTGGTTTGCGAGTGGGTGACGCGGCCCTCTGCTTCGTCGGCCAGCGCGCCGAAAAGGGTTTCGCGCAACGCGTAAGACTCTTGTTCGAAAAGGCCATAGAAGGGATTTCCAACGAGGGCGTTCGATCCCGGAGCGCCGAACAGCGAGACGGCGGCCGGGTTCGCGTCGAGGATCATGCACTGGCTGTCCGTGAGTACGATGCCGACAGGAGCGTGCGACACGATGGTGTCGAGGTACAGGTTTGACCTGCGAATCTCGGTCTCGAGGCGTCGCGCGAGACGCAGGTCGCTTGCGAGCCCAATTACGCCTGCGATGCTCCCCTCGCGATTGATGCAGCGCGTCGTGAATTCGAACGGGATCCGCTCTCCGTCCTTGGTGTATATCTCGCTGACGTAGGGGGTTCGAGAGACTGCTCCTGGCGACTCGAGGCGGGTTTCAATCAGGTCGACGTATTCGGGCGCAATGAAGTCGTAGACGGAGAGGCCCTCCCGCAAGTCGTCCGCGGAGAACTTGGTCAGCTTCAGACCTGGGTGATTGATGTAGAGCAGCGTTCCGCTCAAATCGTGCACGTAGACAATGTCTTGAAAGGTAAGTACGACGTCCTCGAACAGGTGCATGAGCCGGCGATGCTCAGGCATGAGGTCCTGGCAGTCGCACGTCAATAGACGGCTGAAGAATTCCTTGTCTTCGGGACTCACGGACGGGCGTGAAATGGCCGGGTGAAGGCAGGCGCGCAATGACAGGACGGCGCTGGGAAATTCACCTGGGTCGAGTTCCTTCCGGAAAGTTTCGATGTATTCGAAAAGAGCGGCGCGGAGCAATTTCGCGATAAGGGGATCGTCCAGCCCGCTCTCGCGCAGCGCCGTCACGTCCACCGGAGTGCCCCTCGACGTGCATTCGGATGTTAATCGAAGCAGGTCCAAGAGCATGCCGGTCTTGTCTTCGATATCGCACACTTCGGCGGCCAGCGAGGCGATGCGGTCAGCGTGGCACGCCAGGATCTCGTGAGGGCGATTCATCGAAAGAACCTTTCGCGATTTGTCGAAGTATAGCAGAGGCGGTCCGAAAAGGGAATTGACCGGGGCGCACGCGAGTTGGAGAAGACCTGTTCGTCGAGTAGAATAGCGGCACAACCAGCCTGTTGACCTGAGCGGAGGTGAGTAAGATGTCGAAAAAGCAGGGATCTCTGGGCTTACCCGAATATCGGGTGCTGGTAGTGGATGACGATGAAGACGTTCGCCTTCTCCTCTCGCGGGCGCTAGGCAAGTTCGGAATTCACGCCGACACTGCCGAGGATGGAATTGTAGCTGAGAACATGCTGCGCTGCAAGAGTTACGATGGACTGATTAGCGACTTGTCGATGCCCCGGAAACACGGGCACCGCCTGATCACGGACGTGATAGAACAAGGCCACGTTCCGGTCGTCATTGCCATGACCGCAGTCCCTGAGCCCAAACTCGTACTCGACTTGATGACGCGCGGGGTTACGGACTTCGTTCAAAAGCCCCTTAACAATGAGGTGTTCGCGGCAAAGGTGGAGTTCTACCTCCAGCGATCTTCGTCCGCTCCGAGCCGTGATCGGAAGGTTGACTCGTCGGCGCGGACGGAGCGGGCCGCATCCAGCGACGAGGTCGAACCAGCCGAGGCAACGAGAAGCGTCGAGCATGCGGTTGCGCGCTTGGAGAAACGGCAGGAATCGCTTGAGGCCGGGTATCTGGGGTTTGTCCGGGTCTTCGCCAATCTGGTGTCACAGTTTGGAGCGGCCAAGGAGAGCCACGTGGGCCGTGTCGAGAACATGGCCGCCTACATGGGATCGCGCCTGGGTCTGGCGCGCGAGGAGTTGCTGCAATTGAAGATGGCCGCTCTCTTGCATGACATCGGCCGATTCGGAATACCCGACCGGATTCGTCTAACGGCCCCATGGCGACTTCAGGGAAAGGATAGGGAACTGTATGAACGATATCCCTTGATTGGCGCTGCTCTCTTGGGCGAGATTCCTGGGGCGGAACCCGTCGCCAACCTTGTGGAAGCGCATGCGGAGAACTACAACGGCACCGGGTTTCCAGCAAGGAAGAAAGGCGAGGAGATTCCATTGGGGGCGCGGATTATCCGTATCTGCGACGGCTACGATACCTTTGTGACTTTCCCCGGGGAAAATGAAAGCCGTGAAGACACCAAGGCATATCTTGCTGCAAAGCGGGGCGTGGTCCATGATCCCGAACTGTTCCCCCTCGCCTTGGCCTACCTCGAGGAGTTCTTCGAGGAAACGAGTCTCACCGGTTTCAGGACCGTGGCTGCATCAGATCTCGGCAGCGGGATGATCTTGGCGGAAAACGTATACGACTCCGGAGGACTATTCCTGGTCCGGCACGGGGCGATCCTGAATGACTCCTTGGTGGAGCGACTACGCCATCTGTTGACTTCCAGAGAAGTGCGCGTCAAGGATGACTCGGCTACGGAGTGATTCCCTTCGGATGGCGCTTGGGCGCCCAGAGGACTGGTCGATGCGATCGGCTCAGTCTCACGCCCGCCCAGTCGGAATGTGGAACCAGAAGATGCTCCCACCGCTTGCGGGACAATCCACTCCGATGGAGCCGCCGTGGGCTTCAACGGCCAACTTGCAGAACGCCAACCCCAAACCGGTGCCCCTTCTTTGGCCCTCTTTCCATGCCTCTACCTGTTTGAATTTCTCGAATACTGCGCTCCGGTATTCGGGAGGAACTCCGGGACCTTCATCCCGTACGGCAACACGAACAACGGATTCCCCGGGTTCTATGGCTACTCGTACTGTAGAATGTTCCGGTGAGAACTTGACCGCATTGTGCAAGAGATTTGCGAATACGCGTTCGATGAGGTCCCGATCGCACCTAGCCTGAACAGCGGACTTCGGCGGCTCAAGCAGTATGTGCCGATCCAGAGACTGGCCGCCGAGGGACGCAATGGCTTTCCGCGCGAGTTCCACGATATCCACGGTCACCAGGTTCAGGGGCATTGCTCCTTCTTCGAGGCGGTTCACGTCAAGCACCGTATTGATGCGAACCGTCAGTTCCGTGGCGGCGGCCTTGGCTCGGAGCAAGAAGTCCCTGTGCTCTTCGGAGAGGCTCTCCGCGGTTTCGGCGTGGAGGAGATCGAGATAACCCACGATTCCAGACAGTGGCGAGCGGAGATCGTGCACGATCATATGCGTCAGCGCCTCTCGCAGTTCCTCCAGTTGTTTGAGCTTGGTGTAGCTGGCGTCAAGTTCCTGGTTCTTGCGAAGGATTTCCATCCGGGAGCGTCGCAGGGCGATGTGCGTCTCGACGCGCGCCAGGACTTCCTCACACTCAAACGGCTTGGTAACGTAATCCACGCCGCCCGCGGAAAACGCCTTGATCTTATCTGACGTCTCGGTCAGGGCGCTGATGAAGAGCACGGGGATCTCCTTCAGCGCTTCATCCGTCTTCAGGCGCTCGCATACCTCGAGACCGTTCATCCCGGGCATGTTGATGTCCAGCAAGATGAGATCGGGCGGGTTCTTTGCCGCGGCGTTCAACGCCATCGCGCCGCCCGGAAATGCCGCCACACGATAGCTCTTGGCTTGCAACATCTCCTGCAAGAGCTTCAGATTGGCCGGGTTGTCGTCCACCACCATAATGGTTGCTTGGCTGACGCTCATCGGAATCGCCTCCTTTCTTCAGCTTGCACCATCGTCCATTCGGTTACGGATCTCGGCAAACTCGGCCTCGACCGCCCTGAAAGCATCAATCACCGCAGGGTCAAAGTGCCGGTCGGCGCCTTCCATGATGATTTCGCAACTCTTCTCGTGGGTGAAGGCGGGTTTGTAGGGGCGTTTCGACCGCAAGGCATCATAGACATCCGCTACGGCCATGATCCGGGCGGAGAGGGGGATATCTTCCGCCTTCAGCCCATCGGGATAGCCGCTCCCATCCCACTTCTCATGATGAGAGCGCGCAATCGCGATACCCGTGTTGAGAAACACATTCCTCGGATACTTGCTGCGTGCGGTTTGCAGGGTATTTGCCCCGATCATGGTGTGGGTCTTCATAATCTCGAACTCCTCCGGGGTGAGCTTGCCGGGCTTGAGAAGGATGTTGTCCGAGATGCCGACCTTGCCGACATCGTGCAGGGGCGCGGCGTGGCAGATGGTTTCAACAAAGGTTTCGTCTATACTGCCTGCATAGCGGGGATTGTCCCGCAGTTTTTCGGCCAGAACCCTGCAAAAAGTCCGCGTGCGTTCGATGTGGTTCCCCGTATCATCATCCCGGGATTCTGCCAGCTTTGCCAGCGCGACGATGGTCGCCAGTTGGGAGTCGGAGATCTCTGCGACCTTTTCTCTGACCAAATCTTCCAGATGCAGATTGTGCTTCTCCAGTTCGAGCTGCATCCTTCGCAGGCGCAGATGGGTCTCCACGCGGGCGATGACCTCCTCGAACTGGAACGGTTTGGTCACGTAATCCACGCCGCCCGCGGAAAATGCCTTGACCTTGTCTGAAGTCTCGGTCAGGCCGCTGATGAAGAGCACGGGGATCTCCTTGAGCGCTCCGTCGGCTTTCAATCGCTCGCACACCTCGAAACCGTTCATCCTGGGCATGGTGATGTCCAGGAGAATCAGGTCGGGCGGGCTCTTGGCCGCGGCGCTCAACGCCATCTTGCCGCCGGGAAATGCCAGCACCCGATAGCCTTTGGCTTGCAGCATTTCCTGCAAGAGCTTCAGATTAGCCGGGGTATCGTCCACCACCATGACAGTTGCTCTTTCCGGTTCTTTATCCACTGTCTCTCCCCCCTTTCTCCAGCCATTCACCGAGTTTTTCATAGTCGTATCGATCAGCCAGCGCTTGCAGCCCACGGGCCACGGCGCTGTCCAAGGTTTCCACCTGACTGATCAGCTCCGCCAGGCGGGCCATGTCGCCTTCTGCCACGGCCTGCCGCATCGCCCGAATCAGCTCCTTCGGCAGCGCGGCCATAGCTTCCTTCGTGATGGGCGGAGGTTTCGGATGGCCGGGGATCTCGGCCGTCTCATCGGCGTAGACATAATGCAGGCCCAGGCATTTCCCCAGCGCCTCAAAGAGTTCTTCCGCCCGGAAGGGTTTGCGCAAATAGGCCTCGATGCCGGTGCTCACCACCAATGCTTCCTCATCTTTGAAGGCGCTGGCCGTAACGGCGATGACGGGAGTGGCTCGGCCCGCCTCCGTGGACTTGAGCCGCCGGGCAGCCTCGTAGCCGTCCATGATCGGCATGCGCATATCCATGAGCACCGCATGGGGCGACCAGCGCTCGCAGATTTCCAAGGCTTCAAGGCCGTTGCTCGCCTCTGCTACCTCGAAGCCCACGGGCCGGAGCAGCTCGCCCAGCACGGAGCGGTTGCTCGGTATGTCGTCCACCACCAGGATTCGAAACGGCCCGGCGCCGGATCGCAGACCGACGACGCACCGCGATGCTGGTTCCTCCCGCTCGGCAACGTCCTCGGCCGGCTCCAGCGGTACCTCGAACCGGAAACAACTGCCCTTGCCCACCTGGCTCGTGACTGTGAGCTCACCGCCCATCAATTCAACAAACCTGCGGCTGATGGCCAGCCCCAACCCGGTGCCAGCGGCCTTCGCGCTGGTCTCCGCCTGCTGAAACGCACCGAAGATCCGGCGCAGGTCCTCATCGAGAATTCCCGGCCCGGTATCTTCCACCTCGGTCACCAAGCGCAGCGACTTCTTGCCCTCCACGGTTTTTCCTTCGATCGCCTCGGCGCGTACTCGCGCGGCAACCCCGCCCGTTTCCGTAAACTTGACCGCGTTCCCCACAAGATTGATTAAGACCTGCCGCAGCTTGCCCTCGTCCGCGGTCACGCAACGCGGCACGCTTTCGTCCCGATCAACAAGAAGCCGCAACCCCTTGGCCTCGGCGCGGGAGCGGAACATCATCTCCAGGTCGTCCAGAATGTCGTGCAGGCAGAAAGCGGCCTCGTTGAGGGTGGTCCG
>CAZPMT010000122.1:0-17696 GCA_964587655.1 uncultured Nitrospiraceae bacterium | reverse complement strand
AGCGCAGTCATTTTATGAACGTTTCAACGCAAGAAACTGAAAAGTTCACAGGCTCAGAGATCTGCTAGGCGTCGTGCGCCGCGAATCTGTCTCTTGAAGCACGTTGATGAGCTGTCCCACTCGACGTCTGTTTGGGGAGTCGCGTCTCGTGTAGTGCCGCGTTGTGCTATAGTGACGGCGTGCGTGAAACCGGATTTCATATGCGGGAGACGTTCCGCGAGGAGGTGTATCTTGAAAGAAATCGCCACGATTGAGGAATGGGAAGCCTGTCTGGCCGCCTCGCAGACAAAGCCGCTCTTCATATTCAAGCACAGCACGACGTGCCCCATCTCCGCGGGCGCGCATGATGCTGTGACGGGATACATCGCTAAGGCCGGCACGGGAGGACCTGAATTCATTATGGTGAAGGTGATCGAGTCGCGGCCCGTCTCAAACGCCATCGCCGAGAGCCTCGGCATCGAACACAAATCCCCACAGTTGATCCTTATCAGGAACGGCCAAGCAACTTGGTCCGCGTCTCACTACGCCATCAACGCCGAAAACATCGCCGAGGCCGTCACGAAAGAAGGCGGCTGAAGGTCTTGTTCCCGTACGTTCCGGACCAGTCCGGAACGGAGAGCGAATGTGGTAGAATGTTGCTGTTCCCGCGAGAGCGCAAGTGCGGTGGAAAGAGGAGAGAGAGAATATGTCAGGCGTGAAGGAACAGGTGATTCGCTTGATTGAGGCTATGCCGGAGGACGTGACCACCGACGACGTGTTGGCGGAAATCCACTTCAAGATGCAGGTGGATGCAGGACTCAAGGAATTGGATGCGGGCCAAGGCATCTCGCACGAAGCAGTCAAGGAACGTATGGCCAAAGGATCCCGTCCGAATCGGACTTCGAATCTACATGAATGCCGAGTCTTCTGGCAACAATTCTAACGGGCAGGGGCTGTGGGTTCGGCTGTCAAGGTCAGCGAGGCAAGCGGCAGAGCGGTAAGATCCACGTGGGACAAGTCGATAAGGTGCGTGGCGCGATCGATGTCGATGCCAACCAGTCGGCCATTGTCATCGAAGTCCAGGACGACACCTGGCACGATCTCTTGGGAGTCAACGCTGGGCTTGTCGGAAAGATCAATGTAGAGTGTGTCGGTTTCGGGGTAATAGCTGCACTTCATTCTCCGACCTCCTTGAACCCGCGATCCGGAAAGGCGTTCAACACTGTCTCGCCGTCTTCCAGCAACACGACTCGCAAGTATTTCCCAAGTTCCTCGACAAATAACCACTTCCTGAAACGTCCGTCCGGCTGCTGATCGCTATAGTCAGGGTCGGCAATCGCACGCTCGCACCATTCACGTCTTATGTATGGCCGCTTACGGAGCACCTGCTCTTCAAAATAGCGTGTTGTCTTCAACATGTGCCTTCCGCGCTTCAACGTGATTATAGCACGAGCTGGTATCCGCACGGGAGCAAGTGCCGGCCATGTCTGGGAGCTTCGTTCCCACCAGGTGTCCGAAAGCCCTACTCGATTGTCTCTAGCTCGTATTCGCGGGAACCGAGTCCGAGTTCGGCGGCGCAGGTGACTTGGAGGTAGGGGTCTTTGCCGTGGATCTGTTCGAAGAGGTGTTTCCCTTTGCGCAGACTCATGGATTCGGGGAGCGAACTGGGAATGAAATCTTCCGCGCGAATCAGATCGAGGCTTGCTTGTTCGATGGCGACGATGTCGGTTCCCGCGAGGATCCCGATGTCGGGCACGAGCGCCGGTGTCGAGAAGCCCCAGCAATCGCAGAAGGGCGTGATGCTGAGCAGCACGTTGATATACAGAATGCGGCCGGCATCGAAGGTTTTCAGGACCTCGCGCGTGGTGAGCGCCATGCCGTGCTGGAAGTATTCCGTTCCGTTCGAGTCGATCTTGATGGCCTGCGTCGGACACGACTCTTCGCAATGCCGGCAGTACCGGCAGTGGTGATCGAACCACTTGAGATTGTTCTTATCGTCAAACGTGATCGTGCCGGGCGAGGGGCAGTTCTCGGCGCACGCGCGGCACCGCGTGCACTTGTCGGGGTCCCAATCGAATTGTTCGCCCTGGAGCTTGTGGATCTTGCCGCGGCTGTTCCGGGCGACGCATCCCATCGCGAGGTTCTTTATGGCCGCGCCGAACCCGCTGTTGCCGTGTCCCTTGCCGTGGCTCAGGACGATCATTGCGTCGGCGTCGACGATGTTTCCGCACAGATCAACCGTTTTCAGCGAACGGTAGTCGATCTTTTTCGTGTAGGCGTAGTTGTTCGCGATGCCCGCCGCGGGGATAAGCGGCGCGCCGAGGACCTCTTCGGTATAGCCGCGGGCCTTCGCGTGATGGAGCGACCCGCTGCCGTCAGTCAGGAACGGTTTGCCCCCGGACTTCTGTACGGCGTCCACCACGATGCGGATGAACAACGGATGGATGGTTGTGAACCCGATATCGCCGCCCACGTGGATCTTGATGGCGACGGTCTTACCGGAAAACATCTTGTCCATCGGAAAGCCTTGCAGCAGCTTCTCGAACTTCGCGGGCAGGGAGGCGTGCCGCCGCAATTCCTTCACTTTCGCGGACGCGAACTTGATGACCGATGCAGTGTTGTCTGACATGGGAACTCTCCTCTTGCGCTGCTGCGCGGAACAGGTCTAGGGGGATGCTATGCGCCTGCTTTTCGCTCTTCCATTAGCTCTAGGAAACGCTTGAAAAGGTACCGGCTGTCGTGCGGACCCGGGGATGCCTCGGGATGATACTGCACGCTGAAGATGGGATACTCGCGGTGCTCCATTCCCTCCACGGATTGGTCGTTCAGGTTCGTGTGGGTGATGAGGACCTTGGCCGGATCGAGTTTGTCCGCGTCCACGGCGAAGCCATGATTCTGTGCGCTGATCTCGACTTTTCCAGTGACATGGTTCATGACCGGCTGGTTACCGCCGCGGTGTCCGAACTTCAGCTTGTACGTCGTGCCGCCGAACGCGTGGCCGAGCAATTGGTGCCCGAGACAGATCCCGAAGATCGGGACCTTGCCGAACAGCCCCTGGAGCGTCGGATAAAGGTACGGCAGCGCGGCCGGATCGCCCGGGCCGTTCGACAGAAACACGCCGTCCGGCTTCTGCCGCAACACTTCGTCGAGGCCTGTCGTCGCCGGCATAACGATGACGCGGCAACCTGACTTCTCCAGTAGGCGCAGAATGTTGTACTTGATGCCGTAGTCCATAGCGACAACGCGATACGTACCCTGCGATTCCGGGTTCCATTCGTAGGACTTGTCAATTGTCACGGCCTTCACCCAATCGCTGCCGGACATGTACGGCGAGTCGAGCGCCTTCTGCACCAGGCTGTCGTGATTCAGCTCCGTCGTGCTGATGACGGCTCGTTGCGCGCCCTTCGTCCGCAGAAGCGTCGTGATCTTGCGCGTATCGACGCCGTCGATCGCAACAATGCTGTGTTCCTTAAGGTACTCCGGGAGCGTGTGCTTTGAGCGCCAGTTGCTGGGCTTCAGGCAGCACTCGCGCATCACAAAGCCCTCGACGAAGGGTTTGCGCGATTCGACGTCCTCGGGATTGCAGCCGTAGTTGCCGATGAGCGGATAGGTCATCGTGACGATTTGCCCGGCATAGGACGGGTCCGTGAGAATCTCCTGATAACCCGTCATGCTCGTGTTGAAGACGAGCTCGCCGAACGATTCGCCCTCAGCGCCCACGGCGTTGCCTTCAAACACGCTTCCGTCTTCAAGTGCCAGTACCGCTTTCATTTTTCAGCCCTTTCGAAGGGCGAATCTAGCATAGCCGGACACCGCTTGGCAATGTTGTGAACTCTTCCGCTCAAGGCTGGCGTGGCGCATGCCGGCTCCTTGCAGCGATGTCCAATCAAGAAGGCAACGGATGGCGAATCGGTTTCGTCGTCGAGTGGTAGCTCAATCCTTGAGCTTGACGTTCGCGTCGAGCGCAAGAATGGCAAGGCCCGACCTTCCATGCTGTTCCCGGACTCGGTGCACGATGTCCTCGCAGATCAGTGTTCGGAGTCGTGAGGCAACCTTCACTGACGCAACGGCTTCACGACGCGTAACCTCCAACTCGCCACCCGGATACCGCGTTGCTGCGGCGTAGATCGTCAACGATTCCGCTTTCGTCGCGACGGGGATCCACGAAGCGTCTTTCGGGCACAGTCTGATCAAGCGAGACAAGTCGTGCGTATACGGAAAATCGATTCCTTGAAGAACAAGAACGGCCTTGAGGCTCTTCTCGGCGCACTGCTGGGCATGGTAGGCAATCAGGCGCAACGGACAACTCGATCTCAGGGGTCAGCGTGTGACGGGCGACCACGAGGTCTTCCTCGGCGTGGACCAGCCACTGTCCGGCTTTACGAATGAGCAGGTCGGCGGGAGCGCTCATAGAGGACTTTTCCTTCAACGGCGGCGGCTCGAGCCACTGTACCCGGCACGCGGCGATCCATCTCGTATTCGTCGTCGCTCAACAGCACCAAGTCGCATCCGAATTCGCGGCCGTCCAGCTCGCGGTACATGTCCAGCAAAAGGTCTTTCCGAGATTGCCGGAGTGGGCCGACGACAAGAAGGTCCACATCGCTTCTTTCGTCCCCCGTTCCTCTCGCCCGAGAGCCAAAAAGGACGATCTTTGTGGCATGAAACCGCTTAGCCAATCGCTTTGCGGCCTTCACTAGTGTGACATCGTCCACCACGGCGTTTGTCCTGGATCGCTTCAGCATCGAATCTCGCTCACTATATCACAACGCCCTGCCAGATCACCACGAATCCCCCAATCTTGACACTCCTTTCATCGCAAACGGTGCACGGTTTCCGCCATGCACTTGAGTCCCACCGCGCGGATTCTGTCTGACAACGGGAAGACCCTGTCTCCGGGATAGATGACGTCAAGACGCGTGAGCCGGAGATCTTTCAATGCTGAACGCATGGAAGGCGTCACGCGCGGACTGCTTGAGCGTTTCAACTCGAAGCCGAGCCGGCGGTTGCCTCGCACAACGAGCAGATCGAGTTCGGCGCCGCCATGCGTCGCCCAAAAGAAGCACTCACTGCGCCCGACGCCCAATTGGCGGATGACCTGGTCCGCTGCGAAACCTTCCCATGATGCCCCCACTTTCGGATGGGCCTCGACGTCGGCGTGCGTGCGCAGGTTCAGCAGGGCGTGCAACAGCCCGGTGTCAGCAATGTACACTTTGGGCGCTTTGACCTGCCGTTTGGAGACATTCTCGTACCACGGCAGGAGTTGCCGGACAACGAGCGCGGAGGTCAGCCGGTCGAGATAACTTCGGACCGTCGTATCCGCAACGCCGAAGGAGCGGGCGAACTCGGACGCGTTCCAAACCTGGCCATGGTAATGGGCCAGCATGGTCCAGAATCTTCGCATGGTCGTGGAGCTGATTCCTACGCCGAGTTGCGGGAGGTCGCGCTCAAGGAAGGTTCGCACGAAACCTTGCCGCCATTCGTGGCTCTCGATGGCGGTACGGGCAAGATAGGACCGAGGCAAGCCGCCGCGAATCCAAAGGGAATCATGGCGCTCCACACCCACTTCATCCAGCGCGAATCCGCTCATCTCGTGATAGTAAATGCGCCCGGCCAATGTCTCCGACCCCTGCCGCAGGAGTTCGGGGGAGGCGCTTCCCAGCACCAGAAAGCGCACCGGACGCGCCGGCTTATCCGCCAGAACGCGCAATACCGTGAAGAGGTCCGGGTGGCGCTGGACCTCGTCAATGACGACAAGCCCACCCAACGGCTTTAGCGCCAACATCGGGTCGCTGAGCCGGGCCTGATCCTCCGGGCTTTCGAGGTCAAAAAACGAGACCTCCCCCCGCCATGCCTCCGCCAACATTCGCGCCAGCGTCGTCTTACCTACCTGTCGCGCACCTACAATACCCACTACCCGGTGGCGCTTGAGAAGCCCCCGTAGTGTATCGATCTCTCTTTGACGCGTAATCATACTGTGGAGTATACATTGAAAATTCAGTTGGTACAACCGAAATTTCAAGCCAGATTCGGCAGCTGAAGTCACCGTGTAATTGGGATCGGTCAGCGCGAGAAGACTACACGCCCGTCGCAGACGGTTGCCTCAACAAGTCCACGGAGTCTGTATCCTGCGAACGGCGTGTTGCGACTGAGGGACGCAAAATCCTCCGGATCAACCGTCCATTCCGCCTTCGCGTCGAAGATTGTCACGTCGGCAGGCCCGCCTTCGCGGAGCGCGCCCGCCGGCAAGTTGAGGATCGAGGCCGGCGCGGCGGTCATGAGGCCGACGGCGCGCTCGATCGAGATGACGCCCGGCTCGACGAGTCCGGTGATCGTCAATGCCAGCGCGGTCTCGAGTCCGACAATCCCGAACGGGGCCAGTTGAAACTCGACGTCCTTTTCCGTGACCGTATGCGGCGCGTGATCGGTCGCGATGCAGTCTATCGTTCCGTCCGCAATGGCCGCGCGAATCGCGGACACGTCCTCGGCTTCGCGGAGCGGCGGGTTCATCTTCGCGTTTGTGCTGAAGCCCGTTACGGCCTCGTCGGTGAGCGTCCAGTAATGCGGCGCCGTCTCGCAGGTGACGCGCACACCCCGGGCCTTGGCGCGCCGGATGATCTCGATGCCCTCCATCGACGTCACGTGCTGGATATGGATCTTTGCGCCCGTGAGCGCGGCGAGGCGGAGATTTCGGTCAATCATGATCTCTTCCATGGCCTTGGGCATTCCGAGGAGGCCGAGCTTCGTGGAGACGTAGCCCTCGTTCATTACGCCGCCTTCGACGAGCGAAGCATCCTCGCAATGCGCGAGATACGTCAGACCGCACATGTCGGCGTACTCGAGCACACGCCGCGCCACCCAACTGCTGGCGATGTCCGAACCGTCGTCCGTGACGGCTACGACGCCCACGTCGCGCAGTTCGGCCATCTCGGTCATCTCTTTGCCGGCGCGTTCCTTCGTGGCGCACGCCGCGGGCCATATCTTGATGCACGCGGTCTCGCGGGCACGGCGAATGACGAACTCGACCATGCCCGCGTTGTCGATCGGCGGGTCCGTGTTGGGCATCGGAACCACGGACGTGAACCCGCCCCGCGCGGCGGCGCGGCTACCGCTCGCGATGGTCTCCTTGGATTCGTAGCCCGGTTCGCGGAAGTGGACGTGAATGTCGACGAGGCCCGGGCACACGACGCAGCCCTTCGCATCGATGACCTCATCGCCTTTCAGGCGATCGCCTATGCGTGCCACGGTTGACCCTTCGATAAGCACGTCCTTCTTGGCGGAAAGGCCCGACGCCGGATCGATTACGTGTCCGCCTTTGATGACAAGACTCATGCGCCGCGCTCCTGAGGTGATGCCGCCTGCTCGATGCGTCCGCTGTTGACGAGCAGATGCATAATGGCCATCCGCACCGCCACGCCGTTCGTCACTTGGCGAAGTATGACGCTCCGCGTACTGTCGGCTACTTCCGCGGCCAGTTCGACGTCCCTGTTTATCGGACCGGGATGCATTATGAGGACGTGTTCCGGGGCCGCTTTCAGAGATTCCTTATCGATCCGGAACAGCCGGATGTATTCGCGCAGGCTCGGGAACAGGCAGTTCTTCTGCCGTTCCAACTGGATGCGGAGCGCATATATCACGTCGGCATCGCGGATGGCCTCTCGCAGGTTCCCCGTCACCTCGACGCCCATTTTCGCTATGAACGGGGGCATCAGCGTGCTGGGACCGCACAGAACGACCTTCGCGCCGAGCTTCGTCAGGCACCAAATGTTGCTGCGTGCGACGCGGCTGTTGGCGATGTCGCCGATGATGGCGACGCGCACGCCGTCGAGTTCTGTCTTTTCATCCTGTAACACGCGCCGGAAGTGCTCGCGCATGGTGAACGCGTCCAGCAGGGCCTGCGTGGGATGTTCGTGGCGGCCGTCGCCCGCATTGATGATGTGCGAGGGATGACGTTGCGCGAGGATGTGTGGCGCGCCCGCGTAACTGTGGCGGATGACCACGATGTCGCTGTGCATGGCCTCGATGTTGGCCAGGGTGTCGTGGAGCGTTTCGCCTTTGACCATGCTTGACGCGGAAGTGGTTATGCTGAGGGTGTCGGCGCTGAGGCGTTTCGCGGCCAGCTCGAAAGAGGTCCGGGTGCGCGTGCTAGGTTCATAGAACCAGTTGACGACGAGCCGCCCCTGGAGCAGCGGCACTTTCTTGATCCCGCTCTCGCGCGCGGAAACGGCCACGAACTGGGGAGCGGTGTTGAGGATCAACTCGATCTCGCCTCGGGTGAGGTCTTCGATCCCGATTAGGTCCTTGCGCGTCCAGGCTTTCGTCGCCGTGCCGCTCATGACCGTCTACACACTCCTCGTTTCCTGCTCCTCGCCTTTGCGCGCCAAGAGAACGACGTCTTCACCGTCGGTCTCGAGAAATCGCGCGGACACATATTGGCCGGGTCCCGCGGCAACGGTCCCGCCCAGGTAGTCGGGCTGGATCGGAAGCTCACGGCCGCCGCGGTCCACAAGGCACGCCAACTGGATCCGCGCCGGGCGTCCGTAGTCCATCACCTCGTCCATGGCCGCGCGGATGGTCCGGCCCGCGGCAAGAACGTCGTCCACAAGAACCACCGTGAGGCCATCGATGATGAAATCAAAATGGGTCTCGCCGACGCGCGGCTTGACCATGCCGATGCCGGCCCGGAGATCGTCGCGATACAACGTCGTCGCCAGTGTTCCCACGCGCGGACGAGTCCCCGTCATCTCCTCGATGTGTTGGGCAATCCGATCCGCCAGCGGACGTCCCCGCCGCAAGATGCCCATCAACGCCAGCAAACCCGTGTCCGCGTTTGCGTCTACGATCTCGCGCGCGATGCGCCGGATCGCCGCGGACATGGCCTCCGCGTCCAAGACCACCGTTGCTTCGCTGTTCACTTTTCCCTGATTGCCCATCGGGTCGTCTCTGATGTAGAAAAAAGCCTTCCCAGGTCCCTGAGAAGGCCTCTGTGCGCCATTGTGAAACCCACCTTGCGGTATCGTTCGGCTGTCTGTTGACATGGATTCTATCAAGCAGGCTCAAGAGTGTCAAATGAACCGCAACTGTGGAGCCGGTGAAGGTGTCCGCGGCGCCGCCTATGCCTTTAGCCCACGCGGTGCCGCCGACAAGCCTTGCCCCTACGAAACAGCCGCCATGACCTGGCAGGATATCTCCTTACTAATTGCCGACCAGCAGATTCTAGTCTTCGATGTCTCCGGACAGCAGCTCCTCGATATGTCGCATCCCAAAGAGGGAATCGATTGGGCCGTTCTACCCGACCCGTCCTCCGACGCGATCGCCCCTGGCGCACATTTCCGCGTAGCCGGTCCCCCGATCTCATCTGGAATCTCGGCCGCTTCGCACTTACGGTTTTCCCCACGCGGCGTGATCGACGCCCCGGAAGTCCTCGACGCCGCCGCCCGCGAAGTATGGCAAGTAAAGAAGTGGCGCCGGGATAATCCGACGGCACAAAATGGCGCAAATAGGGGGCGTCCGCCTACTGACTCTGCGGTAGCATCGGTACCGGCGGGTGTTTTGCACTGCTCCATCAACACCCTCTATATATTAGCCCACGGCGTTCCACTGTCCAGGCAGCGGTCATACAGGCTTACGGGTTGCGGGAGAAGAGGTTACAGAAGGCCGTTGGACAGGGCGCACGGGACAAGTGGAGAAGACAGAAGACAGGAGACAGGAGTCAGGAGTCAGAAGTCAGAAGTCAGAATATGGGTCATGTTGCGAAACGAGGGGTCAGGAACGAAGCCTGGTCGAACGCGTGCGACAAATGTGGTCCGCCGCTGCTCGAGGCAAAGTCCGCGATGCCGCTACTCGACAGTGCGGCGTTTGGGGCTTCGAGGTACATATCGCGTGGGAAACAAGGGTGATTTGATTAACAAAATCGCGAGATATTAGCATTAAGCGCGTTTACGGTGAGGGATTTTGCCTTATTTACTTAGATCGGTGGTCTCTCCCTAGATCTCCCGGACCTGCGCAAGGCGTTCGTGTCAGCCCCGGCATCCCGCTGTTTCGCCGACAAGATGCGGTCAACAACATTTTCAAAAGGCTTTGTGCATCCGGCGGCACATGGATTACAATGACCGGCAATGAAAACATGGATTCAGAATTGATGGAAAAGCAGGTTGTCTCAAGAAAACGAGTCGCCGACCATGGCGAGGTGTTGACCGGCAAGCGGGAGGTCAATGCCATGCTTGATCTGGTGAAAGACGAGACGGAGCGGATAGAGTCCCGATTCCTGGAACCTGCCTGCGGCACGGGGAATTTTCTGACGGAAATTCTTGAGCGTAAACTGTGCGTCGTTGAATCCCGTTATGGCAAGAGGCTATTAGACTACGAACGGAATGCCGTTCTCGCCGTGTCCTCTATCTACGGTATTGATATTCTGGAAGATAATGTCATTGAATGTCGCAAGCGCCTTTTTGCCATTTTCGACAGGCACTACGCCAGCCTATTCCGAGAGCAATGCCTGAATACGGTCAATTACATCCTTGAGCGAAATATCATCTGGGGCGATGCCCTTACCCTGAAGACAGCGGGTGAAGACCCACAGCCGATCATCTTTTCCGAATGGTCGCCCTTCAACGGCAGCATGATCAAACGCAGAGACTTTGCTTTCCATGAATTGCTTTACTGCGCAGGTATGAGAGAGGCACCGCTTTTCTCTGAACTCGGAGAGAAAGTCTTTCTTCCTACTCCGGTTAAGGAGTTCCCCCTAACGCATTTTCTGAGGCTCGCCGATGCAGAGAAGTAATGGTTACAATCCCGATGTGCTGACCTGTTTGGCCAATCTGAGCAACGATGAGGTCTTTACGTTGCCGCAACTGGTCAATCAGATACTGGACTTGTTGCCCTCGGAAATCTGGAGCGATAAGAACACCCGATTCCTCGATCCCGTCTGCAAGACGGGCGTGTTCCTGCGCGAAATCGCCAAGCGGCTCGACACGGGACTGGAAACGCAAATCCCCGAGCGGCAGGAGCGCGTCAACCACATCTTCAAGAACCAACTCTACGGCCTCGCCATCACGGAACTGACATCGCTGCTCTCGCGCCGTTCGGTCTATTGCTCCAAGACGGCCAACGGCAAGTATTCTGTCTGCGAGACCTTCGACCGACCCGAAGGCAACATCCGCTTCGAGCGCACCGAGCACGCCTGGGAAAACGGCCGCTGCACCTTCTGCGGAGCGAACGAAGCCAATTACGAGCGCGGCGAGGAACTCGAAACCCACGCCTACGAGTTCATCCACACCGAGCACCCCGAGGAGATATTCAAGATGAAATTCGACGTCATCATCGGCAATCCACCCTACCAGTTGTCGGACGGTGGGGGCAGCGGCACGTCTGCTACCCCGATCTACAACCGGTTCGTTGACCAGGCGAAGAAACTGGCACCGCGCTATCTCGTGATGATCATTCCGTCACGCTGGTTTACCGGTGGCAAGGGGCTTGATGAGTTCAGAGAATCCATGCTTACGGATGATCGGCTGCGCTCGATCGACGACTACCTCATGGCATCGGACGTCTTCCCAGGGGTGGGCCTCAAGGGCGGCGTTTGTTACTTCCTCTGGGTCCGGGACAACACCGGGACCTGCCGAGTCACCACCCATTTCAAGGACTGGCCTGTCTCGACAGCCCATCGTTCGCTTCTTGAAGAGGGTGCGGACGTGTTCATCCGCTACAACGAAGGTCTGTCGATTCTGAAGAAGGTTATGGCTCGTGAGAATGTTGCATCGAACTCGTTGTCACTACCCGAAAGCAAGCGTTTTGATCGGTTGGTGAGTACCAGACGGCCGTTCGGGCTTGATTCGATCTTCAAAGGCAAGGCTGCCAAAGCTGCTGGTGACGTTCTCATCTATCAAAAAGGAGGAACGGGGTACACGCCAAGAAAATCCATTAACACTGGTACCCATCTCATCGATAAGTGGAAGGTCTTTGTCGGCTTCGCCGCTCCAGGCACCGGCAATAAGGACACCTATCCGAACAGGGTCATCAGCACTCCATTCATCGGGGAGCCAGGAAGCATCTCGTCCGAGACGTATCTGTGCATTGGCCCGCTAGACTCAAAACATCAGGCCGAGTGCGTCTTGTCCTACCTCTCCTGTCGATTGACTCGCTTTTTGATTCAGCTACACAAGCCGTCTCAGAACACAACGCGAAAGGTCTACACCTTTGTCCCAACCCAGAAGTGGACCAGGCAGTGGACGGACAAGGATCTCTACGCAAAATATGCTCTCTCCGCGAGTGAGATCGCCTTCATCGAGAAGATAGTGCGCCCGATGGAGGCGAGCGATGAGTAAGAAGAAACCAGTTCCCCCGCCGGCCGGTTCGTTGTTGATTTACGCATCTGAGGACGGGCGGATCAAGCTGGATGTGCGTCTGGAAAATGAGTCGCTCTGGCTGACGCAACCGGTGATGGCGGAGTTGTTCCAAACCACTCAGCAGAACATAAGCCAGCATATTCTAAATATTTACGAAGAAGGCGAGCTGGCTCAGGACGCAACTCACAAGAAATTCTTGTCAGTTCGCCAAGAGGGTTCCCGGCAGGTTCAGCGGGAGTTGGAGTATTACAATCTGGATATGATCATCTCGGTCGGTTACCGGGTGAAGAGTCTGATTGCCACCCGGTTCCGGATCTGGGCGACACAGCGTCTGCGCGAGTACATCATCAAGGGCTTCACGATGGACGATGAACGCCTCAAGCAGGCTGGGGGCGGCGGGTATTTCGAGGAACTGCTCTCGCGCATCCGGGATATCCGCTCTTCCGAAAAGGTTTTCTGGCGCAAGGTGCTGGATATCTATGCCACGAGCATTGACTACGACCCCAGGACGGAAGTTTCGCGGGAGTTTTTCAGAGTCATCCAGAACAAGATGCACTGGGCGGCGCATGGTCAAACGGCGGCGGAGGTGATTTACGGGCGAGCCGACGCCACCAAACCCAACATGGGCATGACCAATTGGGTCGGGCCGGCCATCCGCAAGAGCGAAACGGATATCGCCAAAAACTATCTGGCGGAAGATGAACTGAATATGCTCAACCGAATTGTGACAATGTATCTGGAGTTTGCCGAGATTCAGGCGTTGAACCGCAAGCCCATGACCATGCGGGACTGGATCGGCAAGCTGGACGATTTTCTGAAGATCTCCGGACGGGACATTCTTCCTCATGCCGGTTCGATCACGCACGATGCCGCCTTACAGAAGTCTCACGAAGAATTTGAAACTTTCCGCAAGCGGCAACTGGAACAGCCGACCCGTGCCGAAACCGATTTTGTCGAAGCGGAAAGCGAACTGAAGCAGATCGAGTCCATGGTGCGCCCGATGGAGGTTGACAATGAATAAAGAACAGGCCCTTGCAGTTTTTGAAAGTTATAAAATCCGCAGGATTTATGATGAAGAGTTTGAGACATGGTTTTTTTCTGTGGTGGACATCATCGCGGTGCTGATTCAGCAACCGGATTATCAGACCGCGCGGAAGTATTGGAACAAGCTGAAGGAACGACTTAAAAAGGAGGGCAGTCAGTCGGTGACAAATTGTCACCAACTGAAACTGGAGGCCGCTGACGGGAAAAAATACCTGACCGATGTAGCCAGTCCAGAGACACTTCTACGAATTATTCAATCGGTACCCAGTCCCAAGGCAGAACCGATAAAACTATGGCTTGCCAAGGTGGGCTACGAGCGCATTCAGGACATGAGCGACCCTGCCCGTTCCCTTGACCGCGCCAGGGAATACTGGCGACAGCACGGCAGAAGCGAAAAATGGATTCAGCAGCGGATGATGGGGCAGGAAACCCGCAACAAGCTGACCGATTACTGGCAAGAACACGAGATTAAAGGCGAAGATGAATACGCTATTCTAACCAATATCATTCATCAGGAATGGAGCGGGGTTTCGGTCAAAAAGCACAAGAAAATCAAGGGCATCAAAACCCAGAACCTGCGCGACCATATGAGCGAGGCCGAGCTTATTTTCACAGCCCTTGCGGAACTTTCGACCCGCCAGATTGCTGAAAGCGTTGTGGCAACGGGCATGACAGAAAACTCCGAAGCCGGCAAGCAAGGCGGAAAAATCGCCGGGAAAGCCCGTCTTGAACTGGAACAGAAAACGGGCAAGAAGGTGGTGACCGATGACAATTTTCTGCCTTCGGCAATCCCTGGAAAGAAATTAAAGGGACCGTCTGATGCGCGCTGACAATTTCTTCCCGCCACGGCCCGATTCCAAGCCGACAATCTACGCCTACGAGGACACGAATCCCCAGTACGTGGGGTTGCTGAAAATCGGCTATACCACTGTGGATGCTCAGGCACGGGTGGCGCAGCAATATCCTACGCTGAGGCCTGGCAAGCCGCCGTACCGGATCGTTCTGGAAGAGTCCGCGATGCGCAATGACGGCACGGTCTTCGTCGATCATGATGTTCACCGCTATTTACAGATTGTCGGTGTACAGAGAGTAAAGGGGGAATGGTTCAAGTGTTCGGTGGATCAAGTCAAGGCGGCCATCATCGCTCTCAAGACAGGAGAGATGAACGAGGAAAACCGTTCACTTGATTTCAAGATGCGGCCGGAACAGGAAGCGGCGGTGGAAAAGACCGTTGTCTATTTCAAGAGTTTCAGAAAAGAAAACACGGACAAGCCCCCTCACTTCCTGTGGAACGCGAAAATGCGGTTCGGCAAGACCTTTACCGCCTATCAGCTTGCCAAGAAAATGGGATGGCGCAAGGTGCTGGTGCTGACCTTCAAGCCGGCGGTGCAGAGCGCTTGGGAGGAAGATCTGAAAGGCCACATTGATTTCAAGGGCTGGCAATTTATTTCGCCGGACGGCTTATCGTATGAGGATGCGGATAAGAAGAAGCCGTTTGTGTGCTTCGGGTCTTTTCAGGATTACTTGGGGAAAAACAAAAGCACGGGCGGGATTAAGACCAAGAACGAGTGGGTTCATACAACCAACTGGGATTGCGTCATCCTTGACGAATATCATTACGGAGCCTGGCGCGAAAACGCCAAGGAGCTTTTTGAAGCGGAAGACAAGAAGGAAATCGAGTTTGGAGAAGGCGAAGGCATCGAGGATTATGACGAAGAACTCATGCCGATCACGACGGACGGCTATCTGTATCTTTCCGGCACACCGTTTCGGGCCATCACGTCAGGCGAGTTTATCGAGGAGCAGATTTTCAACTGGACCTATTCGGATGAACAGCGGGCCAAGCAGGATTGGGAAGCCGAAGACAACCCTTACGCAGCACTGCCTCGCATGGTGCTGCTGACCTATCAACTGCCGGATTCGATCCGCGAAATCGCTATGCAGGGCGAGTTCAACGAGTTCGATTTGAATGTCTTCTTTTCCGCTACGGGTGATGGGCATAAAGCGAAGTTCACCTATCAGGATGAGGTGCAGAAGTGGCTGGACTTAATCCGGGGCTCGTTTATGGCAACCACCGTTGACAACCTGAAGCTGGGCGCCCAAAAGCCGCCGATGCCTTTCTCGGATGTCCGCCTGCTGAATGTCTTGTCGCATACTTTCTGGTTTCTGCCCAGTGTTGCTTCGTGTCATGCCATGCGGAACCTCCTGAAGAAGAAGCAGAACAGGTTCTATCACGATTATGAAGTGATCGTTGCGGCGGGAAGTGCCGCCGGGATCGGTGTTGCAGCATTGCCGCCCGTACAGGAGGCAATGGACGATCCCCTGAAAAGCAAGACGATCACCCTCTCCTGTGGGAAACTGACCACCGGGGTTACGGTACGACCATGGTCCGGCATTCTCATGCTGCGTAATCTGTCCACTCCCGAGACGTATTTCCAAGCCGCGTTCCGCGTACAATCTCCCTGGGCCATTACGAATCCGGACAGTACCGCACCGAACCGGGAGCAGATCATCAAAGAGGAATGCTACGTCTTTGACTTCGCGCCGGATAGGGCGTTACGGCAAATCGCCGATTACAGTTGCCGCCTGAATGTTAATGAGTCAAACCCGGAGAAAAAGGTGGAGGAGTTCATCAGCTTCCTGCCCGTGCTGGCCTATGATGGCAGTTCCATGAAACAGATCGATGCTGCCGGCATTCTGGATATGGCCATGAGCGGAACGACCGCAACATTACTGGCACGGCGATGGGAAAGCGCATTGCTGGTGAATGTGGATAACAACACTTTGCAGCGCCTGATGAATAATAAGGAAGCCTTGGATGCCCTTATGAGCATTGAGGGGTTCCGTAGCCTGAATCAGGACATAGAAACCATTATCAACAAGTCGGAGGCTGTGAAAAAAACAAGGAAAGAAGCCAACGACAGAGAGCTTACCGAAAAAGAGAAGAAGAAGCTTACCGACGAGGAAAAAGAATACAAGAGCAAGCGAAAGCAGATTCAGGAAAAGCTCATCAAATTCGCTACCCGTGTTCCGGTGTTCATGTATCTGACCGATTACCGGGAGCGGAGTCTCAAAGATGTCATCGCGCAACTGGAGCCTGGGCTTTTCAAAAAAATCACCGGCTTGACCGTGAAGGATTTTGAGTTGCTCGTCAGTCTCGACGTCTTTAATAGCGGGTTGATGAATGACGCGGTCTATAAGTTCAAACGATATGAGGATTCCAGTTTGAGCTATACCGGCATCAACAAACATGAAGGTGAAGACATCGGTCTTTACGACACTGTGCTAAGCGCAACGGATTTTCATTCAACATTCGAGAATGTGGACGAATGAGAGAATCATCTTGTGCAAGGGAATCCAACTGTGACTGAACGGTTACGCGGCACTTCACTTGACCTTTCCGCGGCCCTCGTGCGAGGCCCTTCACGGAACATGGGTGGAGAGGAAAACCCACGGTCGTTGAGTCGGCGGGAGAGAACCGTGAGAAGTTGGCAAAGCTGAAGGCGGACCTCGCCCCCTCGCCCCGTCGCTATTGACAGGCAACCATATTATGGGATATGGTTAGCCATATGAAAACAACCATAGATATTTCTGATGCTCTCTACAAGGAAGCTCGGCGCGTGGCGCATGACGAATGCACGACTGTGAAGGCCTTGGTCGAGGAAGGGCTGCGCCGTGCGCTGACGGAGCATAAGCAGTGCGATCCCTTCAAGCTGCGCAAGGCCACCTTTAAGGGCAAGGGACTACGGTCTGACTTCTCGGGCGCCTCTTGGGAGCAAATCCGCGGTGCGGCCTACGAAGGGCGCGGCGGATGATTGCCGTCGACACGAACGTGTTGGTCTACGCCCACCGGGAAGACGCAACCTGGCACGACATTGCCTATGCACGGGTGGCCGAACTGGCGGAGGGCGTGACGCCTTGGGCGATTCCGTGGCCCTGTATTCATGAATTCCTTGCCGTTGTCACTCACCCGCGAATCTACTCCCCGCCCACGCCGGTCAGCAAAGCCATCGATCAGGTCGAAGCGTGGATGGAGTCGCCGAGGTTGGTGCTTCTCGGCGAATCGGAGGGTTATTGGCCTCATCTCCGTTCGATCATCACGAAAGGGCGCATTTCGGGCACGATGGTTCACGACGCCCGCGTGGCGGCGCTGTGTCAACAGCACGGTGTCCGCGAAATCTGGGCCGCGGATAGGGATTTTGGACGCATCTCAGGGGTTAAGATCCGCAACCCTTTACTTGGGTAAAGGGGAAAGCGCGACAGTTGCCGCCGGGCTGCATATTTCGGCGCGAGTAGGCCATCGGATACGGCGGGGCGCGGCCACTAAAT
>CAZPMT010000121.1:0-17765 GCA_964587655.1 uncultured Nitrospiraceae bacterium | reverse complement strand
AAAGTGGCCTATGGGGGTGGGCAGAATGAAATAGCCCTCGGCTAAACCCTGCATGAGCGCGGTTGCGCCGAGCCGGTTCGCGCCGTGATCGGAAAAATTCGCTTCGCCAATCACATAGAGTCCCTGGAGGTTGCTCATGAGATTGTAATCGACCCACAGCCCGCCCATGGTGTAATGCACCGCGGGATAGATCCGCATGGGCGTTTGGCGTGGATCCTCATTCGTGATGCGTTCATACATCTCGAACAGGTTGCCGTACTTGTCTTCAAGAGCGGCTATCCCGTCTCGCGCGATGGCGCCAAGCAAGTCAAGGTAGACAGCGTTTCCGCCATTTACTCCCAAGCCCTCGTCGCAAACGCGCTTTGCCGCGCGCGATGCGACGTCGCGGGGCGCGAGATTGCCATAGCTCGGATATCGCTCCTCGAGAAAGTAATGCCGCTCGGCTTCCGGGATTTCATTGGGCGGACGCGTATCGCCCTTCTTGCGCGGCGCCCAAATGCGTCCGTCATTGCGCAGGCTTTCACTCATCAAGGTCAGTTTCGATTGGTGTTCGCCGCTTATCGGAATACACGTGGGATGAATCTGCGTGAAACACGGATTGGCAAAGAAAGCCCCGCGCTTGTGCGCGCGCCAGATCGCCGTTGCGTTGGACAACACGGAATTGGTGGAAAGGAAATAGGCGTTTCCATAGCCGCCAGTGGCCAGAACGACCGCATCGGCCATATGGGTTTCGAGCGCGCCAGTAACCAGATTGCGGCAGATGATGCCCACGGCGCGCTGGTCCGCCACACAGTTTGTCAAATCACGACAAACTGTGATCAGGTCCAGCATTTCCCGCCGTGTATTCAGTTCGACGTTCCCCCCTCCCACTTCCTTCATCAGCGCGCCGTAGGCGCCGAGCAGCAATTGCTGCCCCGTTTGTGCGTTGGCGTAGAACGTGCGCGACACCTGCGCACCGCCAAACGAGCGGTTATCAAGGTGTCCGCCATACTCGCGAGTGAATGGCACGCCTTGCGCCACGCATTGATCGATGATATTGCCGCTGACCTCCGCCAGACGGTACACATTGGCCTCGCGTGCCCGGAAATCGCCGCCCTTGATCGTGTCGTAGAAGAGCCTGAGCACGCTGTCGCCGTCGTTCGGGTAATTCTTGGCCGCATTGATTCCGCCCTGTGCTCCAATGCTATGCGCCCGCCTTGGGCTGTCACCGATGCAAAAAACCTTCACCCGATAGCCCAACTCCGACAGAGAAGCGGCGGCCGACGCGCCCGCAAGTCCGGTCCCCACGACAATCACGGTGAACGAAGGCTTATTCGCCGGGCTGACCAGCTTCATCTCGAACTTGCGCCGGGACCATTTCTCCGCGAGCGGACCTTCCGGAACCTTGCCATCCAGCATGCCGCCTAGACTCCTGCCCAGTAGTTGACCGCAAGTACGTAGATCGGGATCGAACTGAAACCTAACGCCACCAATACGCCGACCACCTTCGCAAACAGATTGACTCGCGGCGTCGCCGCATCCGTCAGCACGCCCAGAGTCACCCAAATGGTGGAGATGACGTTGCTGAGATGCAATCCCAAAGCCCACATGCACAGCACATAAAAGATGGCGTGACTCGGCCTGGAAAACGAGTTCCAAACCAGCCCGTAGATCCCAAGATCATTGCCGCCGTCCGCGATTGCCCCCGCAGCGCCCTCTGCATTTCGAAAAGTGAAATCGTACAAATGCAGCGCGACGAAAACCAGAATCACGGCGCCGCTGTATATCATCGTCAGCTTTGCCAGATCCGTGCCGCCCGTATGTCGGACCGTAATACGGGCGCCCATTCGATTGCTAACGGCGTAGGACGTCTTTCGCGCGGCGCGATTCGCAAGAAACAACCATACGGTGAAGACGGCATGGGTCACAAACGCCGCAATCAGGCCCAGCCGCGCCAACCAGAGCAGCACGCCCAGCGAATGCAAATGGCGCGAATAGGCGTTAAACGCATCGGGACCCGCAAAAAGAGTGAAGTTCCCCGCGAGATGGACGATCACGAACAACACGAGCGCCAGACCCGAGACCGCCACCCACAACTCCTTGGCGACCGTCGTCACAGTTTGCCGTGGTTTGACAATCTGTGGCGCGTATCCCGCTTTCGATGTCCGGACTGCACACATGGATTTTCCATACTCCCTGGACGTAGATTGGAAGCCACATTATAACAGGCTGTAGGCTGAAGGCTGTAGGTTGAAGGTTGAAGGTATTCTGTCCTCCTACAGCCTATCTTAGGTTCCTGTCCGCGACTTCACGCACAATGGCCGCGGCCAGCTCACAGTGTTCCGGTTGATACTTCTCGCAGAAAGTGGACCAGCGGACGAACGTGTCCAGGAAAGCAACCGCGTTCGGGTAATTGGCGATCGAGTACGAGTATTCGCGCGATGCCGGGGGCGACGAGTACGGATACACTTTCACCACCGCCGCGGCGTTGCGTTCGAGATACGTCACGGCCTCCGGCATAAGGTAGTAGCGGCCCGTGCCGGCGCCGGGGATCCCCGCCTCCGCGACCTGAGTCGCAAACTCCTCCGTGGAGCACCGGAACGCCGCGTTGTCGATGTTGAAGCCCGCCATCCAGCAGGAGTAGACGTTGGTGTCATCGGGTATGCGCAACGGCGTCACACCCGGTATCTCGTCCAGAAGGCCGTACAGCAACCGGGCCATCTTGTCGCGATGGGCGACCTGCTCGCGGATGACCTCGAGTTGGGCGAGGCAGATGGCCGCCGTGCAGTTCGGCATGCGGTACGCGTAGCCCGCCTCCGCGTGCAGGCGCCCGTAATGCGGTTTCATCACCGCTCCGCGGCTCTGTCCCATGTAACGGGCCCGTTCCGCGAGCGAGTCGTCGTTGGTCACCATGCAGCCGCCGATGTCCGAGCCCATGGTCTTCTCGGCGTCAAACGAGAACCCGGCCGCGTGGCCAAGGGCGCCCGCGACGCGCCCCTTGTACTCGCCAAACACGGACTGGCAGGCGTCCTCGATGACCATCAGGCCGTGTTTCGCGGCGAGCGCGTTGATGCCGTCCATGTCATTGATGATGCCGGTCATGTGGACGCACAGGATGCCGCGCGTCCGGTTCGTAATGCACGGCTCGATCGTATCGGGTGAGAAGTTGATGCTGCCGGGCGCGGTGTCGGGGAACACGGGGATGATGTCCTCCGCGACGAAACCGTGCATCGTTCCGTAGTCCGTGACGGGGCTGATGATGATCTCGTCGCCGGGATCCCATCCGCAGGCCAGCGCGAGCACGTGGAGGGCCGGCGTGCAGCCCGGCGTCGCGATGCAGTGTCTGACGCCCAGCGCCTCGGCGAAGGCCAGCTCGAAACGGCCCATCATGTCGGCGGTCAGACCCGACTCCACGACCTCCCGCACATACTTCATTGCGTTCGGCCCGATGTCTCTCGGAAAGGGCGTGGGCAGCTTGCCCACTTCCCCGAGGTGCGCCTTCGCGCCCCACTGGGCCGGCTTCAATTCGTTGCTCATTTCCTGTCCTTTCCTGTCTCGTGCTCGTGCTCGTGCGCGTAATCGTAATCGTAATCGAAGAAACGAACAACCTCGGTCACGAGGAGCGTTCCTATGGCTGAACCGCGGCAGCGGCGCGATCATGCGCCGGCCCTGCAAGGGCAATCTGTCGCGGGAAGCCGCGTAGTCTTAAGCACTGGAGATCCGGAGATATTCCATTTGCTCGATTACGATTACGATTACGCGCACGAGCACGAGCACGACAAGGAGGAAACGAAATGCGCGAAGAACGGATGAGTCTCACTTCCGCAGCTCCCTGCTCGCGCTTTCGGACGACAACCAGCGCACGACCTCGTTCGGTTCCGCAATCCACACCTGGCCGCCGCCGATCTCGCGCACCGTCGCGAAACGCCGCTCGAGTTCCTGAGTAGTGCAGTCCTTGGCCGGATGGATCGGCTTGTCCGGCATCGGGCAATGGCAATAGTCGATGATCCATCCTCCCATATCAATGGCCTGGTGTATTCGCTTGTATGGATCGTAGACCGAGAAGAACGGCGCGGGGTACTCGGTGTGCAGCGGTACCCGGCCCAGGTGGTAGAGGTCGGTGCTGCGAGTATTTACGCGGTCGTAGATGGTCATGATGGCCGTATACCCAGCCGAGGGCGCGTACTTGAGCGACGCCGGGTGCCCAGTGTTGTCGCCCGGCACGCAGAACATGGGCACGTCGATCCCAAGCGTTTCTTCGAGGACGCGCCGCGCCCGGGCGACCTCGACCTCGCCGTTCTCGAAGGTGACGCCGCAGTGGGTCATGCTGTGGCACGACACACCCCAGCCCTCGCGCGCCAGGTCGTGGATCTGCGCCTTCGACAGGATCATCATGCCGTGGTAACTGCTGCCGGGCACATCGCGCGGTACACCCACCTGGCTCGCCACAAGCGCGACGTGCCCCGGCACACCGTACGCGCGGTGAATCGGCAGGGCGTAGCGCAGGAGATCTTCGCAGCCTTCGTCGTAGGTGATCGAGTAGACCCACGTCTTGCCGTCTTTCCAGGGCATAGTCAGCTTTCCTTGGGCTTCACCAACTCGCCGTACAGGTCCGGGCGGCGAATCGTATCATACATAGTCCGCATGTTCCCGCCGTATCCCTCGCCCCAGAAGGCCATCCGCCATTTTGGGTCGAACTCGGCGATGGCCACGCCGCTGCGGTGGCCCGTAGACACGATGACGCGGCCATCCGGCCCGACGACCTTGGCGTACCCCATGTTCTTTCCCGCCAGAAAGGGCTGCGTGATGTAGCGCGAAAGGGCGAGGTAGTAACCGCTGTCGATAGCGCGGGCCTTCTCGAGGGATTCCAACATATCGCCGGTGTAATCGAGATACATCGTTGGCAGGCACACGAGGTCGGCCCCCTTCAGGCCGTAGATGCGGAACATTTCGGGGAAGTGTATGTCCATGCAGATCGCGATTCCGATCCGGATTCCCTCGAAGTCGAACACGGGAAACGGGTCGCCAGGATGCACCGGCTCCGTCAGGATCGCCTCCTCGGTGGGTGCGGGATGCTTCTTCCGGTACAAACCCAGCACCGCACCCGTGCGGTCAAGAAGAAAGGCGGTATTGGCATGGCGATCGCCCACTTTCACCGACAGCGTCGACACGACGCCGACGCCGCACGCGGCCGCCAGATCGCGGAAAGCCGTGAAGACAGGGTGTTCTTCCAACGGGTAGACGCCGTACGTGCCGCCGGCGATGATATCGGGCTCCTCGGGCAGCAGCACGAGGTCGGCGCCCCGCTCGGCGGCCTCGCGAATCGCCGCGACGCAGTTGTCGATCACGATCTGTTGCGGAAAGGTTTTTTCCGGTGGCGCGGCGTTCTCCGCGGGGATGGGTTCGGGCCGGTCGATGGCGGTTACGGCAAGTCGGAATAGCTTTGCCATTCTCAGTCCTTTCGTTCACTCTTGTCTGGCGCGAAGTCGGTGGTAATCTTGCTACTCCATGAAGCGGGGAAGCAACTCCGTCCTGTCGTGGGGAGGCCGGGCCAGGAACGCCGCGCGGTCGGGCGCGGGTATCTTGAAGGCCCCCATGATCCGCGTATGGCACCAACTCAACACAATCTGCGCGGGCAGCGCCTCCTTCTCATACTCGGTGAGCGGATGCGTGTGTTTCTGATAGGTGTCGATCAGGCGCCGGAACGCGTTCTGATCCACGCGCGGCGTTTGGGTAAGCGACCAGATGTCCCCGCCATCGATGGGCGTATCATGAGTCGCGCAACAGAACAGGATGGCGAATCCCAAATCGTAGATGCGGGGTCGCCAGGCGCACCAGTCGAGGTCGACGAACGCCGCCACGCGCCCATCGCGCACGAGGATGTTGGCGGGCTGAATGTCGCCGTGGATCACCGTGCACGGCAACGCTGAGAATCGGTCATCCGGAAGCAGAGCTTCGGCCCAGTCCAGCCACTCGAGATATCGCACCACACAGTTTGTCAAACCACGACAAACTGTGGCCCGCGCGCATTCGGCTGACACTGCCTCGAGTTCCCCGACTTTCTCGCGCATCTGCGCGGGGTCGGCTTCGCCGCGCAGGCCCAGTTTGTCAAGTCGATCGGGGAACGTCTCACCGGATTCATGGAACCGGGCCAGTTCCGTTGCCAGTGCGGCGACATCTTCCGTGTGACCTTCCCGGAGCTGGGTTCCTGCAACAAACGGCTGAACTTCCCATACGCCATCGCCGCTTTTCCAAGAGGTCTCCCCAGTCGAAAGCGGCATCGGGCACACGGTGGCCACGCCCCTTGCTTTCAGATAGGCGGCTACCGCGTGGTCGAAACGGGTCTGTTCTTCGGATGCGTACGCACCGTACCTTTTCCGCGCGAGCCAAGTTCCTGACGCAGTTTCCAAGCGGAAATTCCTGTTCCGCGTGCCTCCAAGCGGAACCCAGCCGATCACGCGTCCCAATCCGTAGACCTCACTCAGGGTCTCCAGATCTTTTTCGTGCTCTGCGTTCAGCGTCATGATCAGTTAGCCGGCGATTCGCCGTGTTCCGTGTTGTATTCGTCGAGAATACTCTGCAAGATCTGCTGCAACTGGATAAGGGCCTCCGAGGCAGTGATGCGCCGGCCTTCCGTGCCGATGAGATACTGGTCCAGCACCGGTTCGAAGTCGATGCCGATCCGCTTGGGCCAGGGATGCGGGTAGATGGACACGGCGAACGACAACGAGTCGGTGAAGGCCCGCATGTTTTCCGGACGCCGTCCGGAATGGAGGTAGGCGTCCGACGAGGCCACGTCGATGCGGCCCGGCACGATGTGTCCGCCCAACGCCGCCCATCGCACCATCTCGGGTCCCGCGTACCAACGCGCGAAGCGCCAAGCCTCCTCCGGGACGTCCGTGTCCCACAGAATCGCGAATTCCTCTTCCCACAGTCCCGTCGCCCGGTACCGCCGCCCCTCGAATTCAAACCACGGGAACGACACGACGTCCCAGTCGAACTGCACCTTGCGGAAGGACTCGATGGCGTATCCCGAAGCGGCGTGCATGGCCACGCGGCCGGCCTCAAACATGGGCAGCATACCCAGCTCCTGAGACGTCGTGGGCGTGGGCATCACTTTGTCCTCATACATCAGCGCCTGGTACCGGCCGAGAATCGCTCGCTTCACGGGCGTGTCCACACGGGCCGTCAGCCACTGCGGATCGGCGATCTGGCCGTCGTAGAGCATAAACGGCACGAGATAGACCTGGCCTAACTGTAACCCGTACTGGTCGATCGTCCCGTCCCCGTCGAAGTCGCGCGTGAGGGCGCGCGCCATGCGCACCATATCGTCCCACGTCCAGTCGGCCGTCGGATAGCCGAGTCCGGCCTCGTCGAAGAGATCCTTATTGTAGTAGATGACGCCGACCTGTCCGCTGGACGGCAGCGCCTCGGTGGTTCCCCGCCACTGGACGGCCTGCCAGAGCCGCGGGAAGTAATCCTCGGCCCGCACAGTGAGGTCCGCTGTCACCAGCGCGTCGAGCGGCATCAGCGCGTCTGCGAACTGCTGCCAGCCGACGCCCATCCAGACCACGTCCGGCGTGGTTCGTCCGGCGATCATGACCTGCAGTTTGCGGTACGGGTCCGGCGTTAGGATTAGGTTGACGTAGACGTCCGGGTTCTCCTCCATATACCGCTTGGCGAGGTACTCGCCGTAGCGGACCTTTTGGGGGGTGTACGTGGGCCACAGAAAATCAATCTTAATCTTCCTACCGGGCGTTTCGTTCCGCGTGGTCCGCCACACCTGGTAGCCCGCAAGCAGGAATCCAACGGCCAGGGCGGCATACAGGATGACCGGCCCCACTGTCCGGGCCGCATTCCGCAGCTTATCCAGAGTCCCGTTCATCCCTTCAGCCCCGACATCACGACGCCGCGCACGAACAACCGTTGCCCGGCGAAGAACAGCAAGATGCACGGCAGCGACACCGCCAGTGTGGCCGCCATCAGGTAGTGCCACTGCGTGGTATACGCGCCCTTGAACGTGTAGAGCCCCAGCGCGAGGGTGAACTTATCGCTCGTGTTGAGGTAGATGAGCGGCCCCATGAAATCGAGCCAGTAGCTCGTGAAGCAGAAGATGCCTACCGTGGCCATCACCGGCTTCGATAGCGGCAGCAGCACGCGCCAGTAAATGCCCAGCGCACTGCACCCGTCTATACGCGCGGCGTCGTCCAGGTCAAAGGGCAGAGTCATGTAGTACTGGCGGAAGAGGAACACCGCAAATGCGTTCGCGGATAACCACGCCGGAGCGAACAGGGGTAGCAGCGTATCAATCCAGTGCAATTCGCGGAACAGCAGGTACACCGGGATCATGGTCACAACGGAAGGCAACATCATCGAAGACAGCAGAACCAGAAAAAGCAGATTGTTCCCCGGAAAACGGAACCGTGCGAAGCCGTAGGCCACGAAAGAGCACGACAGGATGGCGCCGGTCGTGCCCAGGAACGTGATGGCCAGCGTGTTGGCGAGGCACGCCCAGAAGCGCATCTTGTCCAGCGCTTCGCGATAGTTGCCCCATTCGGGGGCGATCTGCCGCCGCACGGAATCGAAGGGAACCCACTGCGCCACCGTGGCCGCGGCGTCCCCGCCGCGTTTGACCGCGCGCTCCTTGGCCGAAGCCGTTTCTGTCAAAGACGCGGCGGGGACGCCGCGGCCACGGTGGCGATCCGTGGTCTGTTCCTCGCTGCTCAGCGGACGCACCCGCCACGACTGGACCTCGGCTTCGAACTGACCCTCCGGCACATAGACCAGCGTTTCGCGGCGCCGCGACGCCAGACTCTTGATGCCGACTTCGACAGGTTCAGTAGCGCCTTTCCGAAGGACGCGGGCGCCGAGCACGATCACGTCCGTGTTTTGTCCGTGATGGGTCCACTTGTCTCGCCACGGCAGCCACTCGATGCCGCGCGACAACCCGATGCCGCTCTGCTTCAGCGAGGTGGACACCATCCACGCCAGGGGAAGCAGCATCACGAAGGTGGCCGCAAGCAGGACGGTGTGCGTGAGCAGGCCCAGAAGGCGCTTCCGGTTCGAGGCGTGTCGCATCATCGTTTCTGCGCCTCGTAGAACACCCACCACGACGAACTCCGCACGACAAGAAGCGTCAACGCCAGGATGATCATGAAAAGGACCCATGCCAGCGCCGAGGCGTAACCCATCTTGAAGAATTCGAACGCGTTTCGGTAAGTGTACAGAACGTAGAAGTACGTGCTGTTATTGGGGCCGCCGTTGGTCATGATCAGTCCTTGGGTGAACACCTGGAACGATCCGATGACGCCCACGACGAGATTGAAAAATATGGTCGGGGAGAGGAGCGGGATCGTTATGCGCCGGAACTGGCCCCAGCGGCCCGCGCCGTCGATTTCCGCGGCTTCGTAGTACGCCTTGGGGATGGCCTGGAGCCCGGCGAGATTGATGATCATCGAGCCGCCCAGGGTCCAGCAACTCATGAGTATGAGCGAACTGAGGGCGCCGCGCTCGCTCGATATCCATCTTGGCGAGCGGGACTCTTGCAGAATACGAGCGAACGTTGACGGTCCGAAATAATGCGCATGTCGCCGATTTGCTTCCGTCGGCGTTCTTTTGCATAATCGATGGTTGTGATTCAGAGGAAAAGTTCAAAGGAGGTCTTGGCACATGAAACGCCCGTTTGTGGTTCTTGTCCTCTTGACGGCCGTCGTAATTGGAATTGTCGTGTTGACGCAGTTGCAGCCGCCGCGTCTGACCGCAAGCACCCTCGAGAGGGCGCGCGAGGTCCAGAAGAAGCTCGATCAGGAAGCCGCGACAAAGGTCAACGATGGGCAAGTAGTGGCCCAGGCCGCACCGGCCGCGCCGGCTGCTCCCGCGGCGCCTGCGACGCCGCAGAAAGCGCCGGAAACCCCAAAACCTGAAGGAGGCAATGTGTTCAAGGTCAAGTTTGAATGCTCGAACGGGACGTTTGTTGTCGAGTGTCACCGCGACTGGGCACCGCTCGGGGCGGCGCGGTTCGAACAACTCGTTAAGGACGGTTTCTTCAACGAGGGCCGTTTCTTCCGTGTTGTGCCCGGCTTCGTAGTGCAGTTCGGTCTTTCCGGCGACCCCGCGCTGAATAAGAAATGGCGCTCGGAACGCATCAAGGATGATCCCGTTAAGCAGTCGAACACCGCGGGGATGATCACATTTGCCACGGCTGGGCCCAACACGCGTACGACGCAGTTGTTCATAAACCTCGCGAACAATCCGCGACTCGACGGGATGGGGTTTTCCGTATTCGGACAAGTCACCGAGGGTATGGAAGTCGTCAAGGCCATCAACTCGGAGTACGGTGAAAAGCCGAACCAGGGCATGATCGAGGAACAAGGGAATGCCTATCTGAAGCAGGCGTTCCCTAAGCTGGACTACATCAAGTCCGCCGCCATCGTTCCCTGATACGACCCATTGCAAGTAAACAGGGCCCGTCTTGGGTGATTGTACGAAGCGGGCGCACGTTCTTGAGTCGTTCGAGCGACAAGGAGGCGAACCATGACCAATCCGGTTCGGTGGGGGCTGCTGAGCACGGCCAACATAGGCCGTGCGCTAGTCCGCGGCATAGGCATGAGCGCGTCCAGTTGCGTTCAAGCCGTCGCGAGCCGCGAGTGGACGCGCGCGAATGAATGGGCCAAGGAACAAGGAGTCCCGCGCGCCTTCGGTTCCTATGATGATCTGCTTCAAGCGGGCGAGGTGGACGCGATTTACAACCCGTTGCCGAACACCCTGCACGCGGAATGGACAATCAAGGCGCTCGAAGCAGGTCTGCCGGTTCTCTGCGAGAAACCGTTCGCCGTGAATGCCGCCGAGGGCCGCGAAATGCTCGCCGCCGCCAAGCGCACCGGCGTGCTGCTGGCAGAAGCGTTCATGTACCGGTTCCATCCCATGTACGATCAGATCATCGAGCGCATCAACGAAGGCGCCATCGGACAGGTCACGTCCATACGCAGTTGTTTCACATTTCGCCTCAGCGACCGGCGCAACATCCGCGCCTCGGCGGAGCTCGCGGGCGGATCGCTGATGGACGTCGGGTGCTACTGCGTGAACCTGGCCCGCCGTATTGCGGCGTGCGAGCCGGCGCGCGCCCATGCATTCGAGCGCAGGACCACCGTCGACGACACGTTCTTCGGCGCGCTCGAATTCCCGAACGGCATCCTCTGCCAATTCGAGTCGAGCATCGAGAGCCATCCCAGGAGCCGGGCCGAGATCGTCGGAACGGAAGGCATGATTCTCATCGAGCGTCCCTGGTTTCCCGGCGAGGACTCCGCCCAGTTCATCCTGCGAAAGGGAGAGCGGGAGGAAATCGTACGCACTCCCGGCGCAAACTGTTATCAACTAGAGGTCGAGGATTTCGTCAAAGCCTATCGCACGCATCAGCCCCTGCGCTGGACGCCCGAGGACGCCGTCGCCAACATGGCGGTGCTTGACGCCCTGTACGCGTCGGCCCGCGAAGGCCGCGCAGTCGAAGTGAGCGCGGGTTGACTTACGCATCCGAATCAGCGCCCCCGGAGCGGTCCTCGCAATGTCCCGACTGACTCCCCATCAACGAATTTGCCTCTCCGCGTTCCTGATCGACTTCGCGGTCATGATAGGCATCCTCGTCCTGCCCTTCTACGTCTACAACCAGATCGGCGGCGACGCGGCCATGTCGGGAACGTTCGGCGCCTGTCAGGCCGCCCTGTACGCGGTGTTGTGCCTCGCGTCCTCGAAGTTTGTGTCCGGCTCGAAAAACGGCCTCAACTGGGCCGCGCTCGGCATTGCTATTTTCGCGGTCACTTCGGTCTTGCTGCCCGTATTTCGCGGGGCCGTCATCTGCTGCATCATCGCGACGGTCTCCATGGGTGCACTGGCGCTCGTATGGCCGGCGCTCCACTCATGGGTCGGCGCCGAACCCGACGTCCGCCGCCGCGCCTACCACATGTCCTGGTTCAACATCTCCTGGAGTTTCGGCTTCGCGATCAGCCCACTGTTCGCCGGGCCGCTGTACGACTACGACTATCGCATTCCTTTCTTCGTGCTCTTCGCCGCCTGCATACCGATAGTCATCCTGCTGCGTTCCTTGCCATCCGACAAAGACTACTTCGGCGTCGCGACGCAGGAGGTTATCGAGGCCCGGGCGGACCATGATCGCGCGAGCGAATCACATCTCTACGCGGCGTGGTGCGCCACCATCGTCGGCGCCGCCCTTGGCGGGGTCACGCGGACGGTCTACCCAAAACAGATCGACGACCTCGTTTCGGCGGGCCAGTTGCGGCTCCTGTTTGAAGACACGCCCTCGGCGATCCTCACCGCGCACGCGGCCACCAAGTACTCATGGCTGGCATTCTCATTCGCTATCACCACGGCCATCACCTTTCTCGTCCTCGGACGGACCCATCGCTGGCAGCACAACCTCAAACTCAGCTTCGGACTCCAACTCGCCGCGGCCGGAGCCTTCTGGGTCCTCGGCAATACTCGAAGCCTGATCGTCATGATAGTCTGCTTTATCATCGTCGGAATCATGGCCGGCGTCACCTTCTTCAGCAGCGTCTTCTACAGTATGGCGGACCCCGATCACAAACACGGGCGCGCGGCCATCAACGAAGGCGCAGTGGGCCTTGGCGGTTTCGCCGGGAGTCTCATGTTCGGCTGGCTCGCGGGACGCTACGGCCTCGCCGTCCCGTTCCACTACACGCCCGTCTTCATCCTCGCCGCACTGCTCCTGCAAGTCGTCCTTCTCCGGCACGGCGCGCGTAAACACAACGGACAGCGAGAGTGATATCGCAGCCCGATCCATGCCACGCGATCAGCAGCTACAGAGCATGCTCAGGTTGATTTTCCTCGCCATGATCCAGTAGACTCTGAATGCGAAAGAGCATGCCATGAAAAGCATCTCGCTCTTACTTTCCTTGGACGGGTAGCTCAGGTTGGTAGAGCATCGGACTTTTAATCCGGTGGCCGCGGGTTCGAGTCCCGCCCCGTTCACCACTTTCGCCCTTTGTTTGCAGGGATTTCCTCGCTATCGGCATTTCCCATTACCCCGGCCTTACGTTCCCGTATCCCGCCCGTATCCCAACTGAGAGCATCTCGGGCCAGAATGCCCCCGGACGATTTCTGGCTATCGGGAACACTACGTACGGGGAGATCGTTCGATGCGGGCGAACGTGGACGGCGAGAACGCGGGACCGGGGCCACGGGAGGGGCATCAGGGGGAACGTTATCCGAGGGTGCGCGTGGTGGCGTCTCTGACCGCGTGAGGGAAGAAGCGAATCAGAGGTTACTGTGAGGTGACTTCGCCGGTCGTGGCCTTATGACGGTCCGACAACACGCGCTCGACTGGCGCCGTCTCTGTGGCGGTCTCAAGAACGCGCCACGCTGACCTCTGGCGAACGATGGCGCAACCGGCAGGGGGGAACACATGCCGAGAGGCGCGAGAGAGGGCCGTTCGGTTCTGCGATTCTGAGAAAGGCGTTGCTGCAGAGAAGCAGGCATGGGCGGTTTCACTTGGATTTGGAGGATGCCTCTAACAGCCGGAGTTCTTCAAGAAGTTGTGGCCTCGGTTCCCGGCCAAACTTGCGACACTGCTCAAGGTCGCCTTTCGCTTTGTCACGGTCTTTCTTGTGCAGCCATATTTCTGCACGGGCCTCATAAACGTCTGCGCCCCACCGCCGTGCCGCCTCTGCGTCCGGCTTCGCTCGAATGGCTCCTACCGCCTGGTCGCACAGTTTAAGTGCTCGTTCGCGGTCGGCATCGGCAAGGTCACATTGTTTCTTCTCGTCATATGCGTTTGCGCGCCGCAGTAGGTATCCAACCCGGCAAACACTGTCGGATACGTTGCCCGTCGTTAGTTCATCGAACCGTTGCACATAGTTCTGCAATCCTTCAAGCGCCTTAGAATAATCAGCTATTGCCGCATCCCACTCTTCCTTCAGAGAAAAAGCATCGGCCCGCTTGCCATAGTGCGCATAATGAAAGCACGCATCCTCCGAATGGCCCCCTTGCGGAATTAACCGAGAGTACTCTTGAATTGCCGCGTCATATTGCTTCATCCCGACCAAGGCGTCAGCCCTTTCAGAAAACGCCCTCATGTCTGTTAGTTCGCTCAGCTTGTCGAAATCGGCCTTCGCCGCCTCAAACTTCTTCATATCAAGATAACATCGTCCCCTGTTCATGTAAGACTGCCACCCGCCCTGCTCTATCGATTTCGTAAAGTCAACAATCGCCAAGTTCTGTTGTCCGCAACGCGCATACGCCTGTCCTCGTGCCTTCAGTGCCTGGAACAGTTCCTGGTTGTCCTGCGCAAGTTCAATCGCCTTGGTCATGTCGGGAATCGCTTGCTCGAAACGTTTGGGGTCGTCGCTATTCTTGAGATAAGTCTGGCCTCTCTTGAAGTAGAGGTAGGATGATGTGGGTCTAAGTGTTATCGCCTTGCTGTAGTCTTTGATCGCCGCTGCCAGATTCTTTGCCTTATCGGTGGCGAGTCCGAAAGAAATACCCGAATAGATGTTGCCCCTTTGAACGTATGCGTCGGCCATCTCAGGGTTGAGTTCCAGGGCTTTCGTAAGGTCTGCAATCCGACGGCGCTCGGCCTTATCGAAGGAAGGGGCTTCGCCATCAGATTCATAAAAGTATGGCTTGTGAGTCATACCCCTCCTGTAGTACGCAATGGCGCTATTTGGATTTGCGGCGACCTCACTGTCGGCCTCTTCCCACGGCTTGGTCGTGGTCGAAATGGTTACGATCCCGTCCTTTTCAGTCCTGACTTGACAAGACCTGACCGCTTCACTCTCCATCACCTCGTATGGCAAGGGAGAGTACATCCACCGGGTAGTAGCTTCCTCTTTCTCCGTAGGCTGCGCGCGCTTACGTTCCAACAATTGCAGAACATGCGCGGACGAAACAGCGAAGTTGAGGTTCTGCCCCTGCGTCAGGTACGCGGTAGTAACGCCGACAGCTTGTCCGTCAACTCCAATAAGGGGACCGCCGCTAGAACCGGGACTTATCGGCGCTGTCGTTTGGATTATCTTTATCCCTTGCGCCGCTTCTCGTATTCCGCTTACAAGCCCGCCGCTCAAAGTGTTGGTAAGACCTTCAGGGTTGCCTATCGCGAAGACCTCTGCGCCGACTTCGGGAAGCACGGACTGACTGAGAGTTATTACCGGCAAGCCCTTGCCATTCACCTTGACGAGTGCGAGATCTCCCTCCTTGTCAATCGCTATGGTGGACTCGACAGCGAGAGAGGCGTTGTTTTCAAGGAGGATAAGAACCCTCTGAGCCTTCTCGATTATGTGGTAGTTGGTGACCGCCAGGCCGTCCGGCGAAATGAAGAATCCCGACCCTTGGGCGACAGACTGTCCATTTGAATCATAAGCGACAACGCGCGCGACCGCTGGGGAACACCTCTGAAAGACCTCTTGCCCCGATAGTTGGGCGTATGCGCAGGCTGCAAGAGTAAGCGCGATCCAGAACATCCCGAATTGCCTGTGCGTTTGCTGACGCCTGAATGCAGGCCATTTATCAGGCTCCATTGCGCGCACCTCCCTCTACATGTACCTCGCCATCTGACAGAACGCATTCTACTACAACCCCCTCCACCAAACCACTCCAAACCAGCCAATGCTATGCGTTTCTTCGCTGTTTGCCGTACCGCCACGTTCTCCACATCATTTCCCGGTACGGTTCCGTCGCCTCGCAAGGTTACCGCTGGCACCTTACTCTTAGCGCAAGAATTTCCTTCCAACGACAAGGACGAAGAGTGCCATTAGGAACGCTCCTAATGAGGCTTCAATCATCGAGAAGAACTGACCGATTGCATTTGCGGGATAGAAGTCGCCGTAGCCAAGCGTGGTAAAAGTAACACAACTCAGGTAAAGGCTTTCCCACAGCGTAACGGCGACTTTGCCAGCATGGGCGTCACATATGTCGACATAGTGGTATCCTAAAGCGAAGACTAGCACGACGACAGCCCAAGCGATGAGCACACGAATGGGCCGCTCGCCATATCCGCATACGAGTTTAAGAGGCCACAACCAAAACCGGTTCGCGGAGAGGAGGCGTTCGGAGCGCCGGGTGCATTCCATTTCCCCGAAGTAGAACTCACCCGCCAATCTGTAATCGCCCGTCATCTGAAGAGACTGCTTGATATTGCGGCACACTCCTTCCGCGATCTTGAAAAGCTTCTTTCTATCGGCCCTCTGCGCTTCGGCTGCATAGGACTCGTCCGTGCACACTGCCCGTCGAAAGCACTTCCTCTCCCACCTCGTATTTGAGAAGTCGGCCTTTTTCCATCTCGCCATAGGAAAACGCCAGCCCTCCATGTTGCGCCCACTGAAATCAGTCCAACCGGGAAAGAAGATGGTTCCCTCGAAGATGACCTTCGCACGTGTAGATTCAAGACTGTGCATGCCCTCCCAGTGGAAGTCCGTCTCTGTTGCTGAAAATCGGGATCCGGTAAAGACGGTTTCACACTCAAAGGACGCTTGTGCAAAACTCGTGTACTCACCTTGAAATTCGGAGGCTGCAAAATCCGCCGTGCCTCCACACAGCACAGCACACTCAAACAAAGTTTCGTCGCCCCGGAACTTGACCCAAGAGAAGTCCGTCTTACTCGATTCAAATCTTGCATCGTTGAAGCTTGTCTTGCCGGAAAACGCTGCACAGCGGAAACTCGTTAATGTGGATAAGAACACTGCGAGATCGAAGAACGTGCTCACCGCCGCGAACTTGGCTTCACAGAACTTCACTTCTTTTCCACAAAACTTAACCGCCACAAAATCGGTAGACTCCCCGCGGAATTCCGCCTCTTCAAATTGGGTGCTCCCCCCGGAAAACTTCGCTAAGGAAAAGTCAACCTTGTCCGTCCCAAGAAAGCGAGTTCCCAAGAACTGAGTCGTCTCTGTTGTCTCAAAAAGTGCGCCGTGAAAGGACAGATAAGCGCATTGGAACTCCGCCCCGCAGAACGAAGCATCTAGACCCGTGAACAACGTTCCGTCAAAGCGAACCTCCTTTCCAAGGAATCTCGCATCGTCGAATCTGGTCTGTTGGTGCGGATCTGAGACCCCAAACTTGCTCTGCCTGAAATCGATACTGTCGCCGCCGAATCGGGCCTTCCTGAAGGATACGTCTCCGGCGAAAACCGCTTCACGAAAGGAAACACTCCCGTCGAAGACCTGACCATCGAAGGACGTGTGACCGACGAAGTGAAAACCCGTGAAATCAAAATCCGCTCGCGCGATTTTCGTTTTGATACCGTCGTCGAAAGCTTTCGAATCCTTGCTGTCTGAAGGCTCATGGAAGAGGCAGAACCCTAGAGTCGACCCGGGCAGTGCCGTTTCCAAGCAACTATAGGGCTCGCCGCCTGGCTCTGAACTTGTCCATTGGCATATCGGTGCTTCCTTGTCCATAGAGGCACGGCTCCGCACTTTCTTAGTTCTGTTCGCCTTGCTCGATTGTGACTGATCTATTCACAACCAAGCAAACCAATGGACCTAGTGCCTCTAATCCGGCTTGCGGGTTCGCATTCGCACAAAGGCGGGAACGATGAGCACGCTTACTTCAACGGCTCTGGCGGAATTCAGGATCGTGGCCGCCATGATTGCGCCGTGTTCCGTGAAGGCGTAAGGCAGCGCCGGGGACAACTTGAGGCGCGAGAGGTGGTCACAATTTGTGACCAGCTCCCGTTTCTCTTGGGGCGTCACCTTGAAAATGAAGTCCGGAGGGAACCGTTTCCGGTTGCGCTTGACAGCCTGATTGAATGCCTTGGTCGGCAC
>CAZPMT010000120.1:0-17814 GCA_964587655.1 uncultured Nitrospiraceae bacterium | reverse complement strand
CGGTCCATAATACGGGCGGAGGTCGCGGGGCGGCGTGTGTGTTCTGGATTCCCGCTTTCGCGGGAATGACGCCATTCTGATGTTTCCTCACAAGCTCTGAGGCATTTTGGTTATACAACGCCCGCACCGGCCTGATCGCGTGATTTCCGCCCTGCCCAAGCTTCGACGGCTCATTTGAACAGCCGGGGGCGGCAACGTTAGGATTCCTGAGAGGAGCAGGTACGGGAAGCATGCGAATCCTTGGCATTTCAGCGTTCTACCATGACAGCGCGGCGTGTCTGCTGTCCGACGGCGAGATCGTCGCGGGAGCGCAGGAAGAGCGCTTCACGCGCAAGAAGCACGACCCGCGCTTCCCGGAGAACGCAGCCGCATATTGCCTTCGGGAAGGCAAGGTTTCCATCGGCGACATTGACTACGTCGCTTTCTACGACAAGCCGTTCGTGAAGTTCGAGCGGCTCCTGATGACGTATCTCGCCATCGCCCCGCGCGGGCTCACTTCCTTTATCCAACAGATGCCGGCGTGGCTGAAGGAAAAGCTCTTCATGCGGAATACGATCCGCCGGAAGCTTGGCTACGAGGGCAAGGTGATCTTCGCGAGCCACCATCAGAGCCACGCGGCGGCGGCGTTTTTCCCAAGCCCGTTCGAAGAGGCGGCGTTCATTACGCTCGACGGCGTCGGAGAATGGGCTACGTCGGCTTACGGCGTCGGACGCGGCGACAAGGTCGAGATCCTGAAGCAGATCAATTTTCCCCATTCATTGGGATTGCTTTACTCGGCCTTCACGTATTTCACCGGGTTCAAGGTCAACAGCGGCGAGTACAAGCTGATGGGGCTCGCGCCGTACGGCGAACCCAAGTACGCTCCGACGATTCTTCGCGAGCTGATTGACATCAGGGAGGACGGTTCGTTCCGGCTGAACCTCGACTACTTCGACTACTGCGCGGGTCTGCGGATGACGAATGAGAAGTTCGCGAGCTTGTTCGGGGGTCCGCGGCGCAAACCAGAGGCGAAGCTTACACAGCGCGAGATGGACATTGCGCGTTCGATCCAGTTGGTCACGGAAGAGGTGATTCTGAGGATTGGCAGGCGCGTGCATCGCGAGACCGGAATGAAGCATCTATGCCTGGCCGGGGGCGTCTCGCTGAACTGCGTTGCGAACGGGCGTCTGCTTCGCGAGGGGCCTTTCGATGATATCTGGATCCAGCCTTCGGCGAGCGACGCGGGAAATGCATTGGGCTGCGCGCTGCTGGCGTGGCATCAACTCCTCGGGAACAAGCGCGTGCCAGACAGCCGACGTCAAAAGGCCTCGTACCTCGGGCCTTCGTACTCCGATGACGAGATACGGTCCTACCTGGATTCGGAAGGAATCCCCTACACGCGGTTCAATACGACTGAGGACTTATGCCAGCGCGTGGCGGATCTCATCGCCGGCGAGAACGTCGTGGGATGGTTTCAGGGGCGGATGGAGTTCGGGCCGCGGGCGCTGGGAGCCCGCAGCATTCTTGGGGACCCGCGCTCGCGTGAAATGCAGTCGGTCTTGAATCTCAAGATCAAGTTCCGCGAGTCCTTCCGTCCGTTTGCGCCGACGGTCATGGTCGAGCGCGTCTCCGATTGCTTTGAACTCGATCGCGAGAGTCCGTACATGCTTCTCGTGGCGCCCGTGAAACAGGAACGGTTGCGGGCGCTCACATCAGATGAAAAGGAAGCGGAGGGTTTCGCGAAACTCAAGGTGATTCGCTCCGATCTCCCGGCCGTCACGCACGTGGACAATTCGGCGCGCATACAAACCGTGGATAAGCGGGACAACCCGCTCTATCACCGCTTGATCGAATGCTTCTACGAGAAGACGGGGTGTCCCGTCATGATCAACACCTCATACAACGTCCGCGGCGAGCCGATTGTGTGCAGTCCGCAGGAGGCGTGCACGTGCTTCATGCGCACGCGGATGGACTACCTGGCAATGGGTTCGTTTCTGTTGGACAAGACCCAGCAGAAACCGTGGCCGGAAGACGAATCCTGGAAGAAGGAATTCGAACTGGATTAGCACATGGACTTGAACGTCTCAGACAAGAGCGAACAGCGAAAGTTCGGGATCGTGATGGCGGTCGCCATAGCAATCCTGGGCCTGATACGCTGGGCCCTTCACGGATTTGACCACTTCCCGAAGTGGTTCTTCGCCGTCGCGGCGGCGTTATTGGTTCTGGGCCTTGTGGCGCCGCGCGTGCTGAAGCCGATTCTGTTCGTGTGGATGAAGTTCGCGTTGACGCTCAATTGGCTGTTTACGCGGGTGATCCTGACGCTTGCGTTTTTCCTGATGTTTGTTCCCGCTGCGATCATCATGAGGGTGGCCGGCAAAGATCCGCTCAAGCGCGCGTGGAACCCCGAAGCCACCACGTACTGGGAAGACCCGGAAGAACAGCCCGCGGAACTTGAACGGTATTTCAATCAGTTCTAGAATACGGTTTTCAGTAAGGGCTTAATACGTTTACCGACGGGAAAGTGAGGGATTCATGGAAACGCTGAAGGAGATCTGGGCGTTCCTTCGGATGCGGAAGAAGTTTTGGATGGCGCCGATCATCCTCGCATTGATGCTGCTCGGGCTGCTGATTATGTTCGCGGGCCAGGCCGGAGTCGTGTCGCCTTTCATCTATATGCTGTAGCGCTTGACGCGCCCTTTTCCGCGTTATTCATCGCCTCGATCGATTCGATTCGGGGCGTTTCTTTTTGGCGGGTTTTTGAGGTCCGGCCGTCTCGGTTCCCTCTTTCGGAGGAGGAACCAGGATGTAATGCTGGCGCATGCGTTCGGCGTCGGTCCGCGCCACGTGAATCGGGTTGCCGTCGGGGTCAATCCCCGCGTAGTACATGGCCGTGGCCACGGTTCCCGGCGTGGGGATGAAGCACTGGACCTGCTGGGGCCGCCAGCCCCGGCTGCTGAGCCACAGCGCCAGTTCTTGCATGTTATCGTCCGTGCAGCCGGGGAACGCGCTCATCAGATATGGGATGAGGTATTGCTCTTTCCGGGCGCGACGTGACTCGCGCTCAAATACAGCCATAAACAAGGTGAACGCCTCGAAGGCGGGTTTGCGCATGAGACGCAGAACGTTTGCGCAGATGTGCTCCGGCGCGACTTTGAGCTGGCCGCCGGTGAAGCACGCGGCCACTTCCAGGAGATACTCCGGCTCCAGCAGCGCGAGGTCGTGGCGGATGCCGCTGGCTACGCGGACATGATTGACGCCGGGCAGCACTAAGATATTGGTCAAGAGATTGATAATGGACTGTTGGGCCGGTTTGAAGTTGCGGCAGATAGCCGGATACAGGCAGCTCGATCGTTTGCAGTTGCTCGGATCCGATTCGCACCGCGAGCCCCACATGTTCGCGCTAGGCCCGCCGATGTCCGACAGGCTCCCCTTCCAGTCGGCGTGCCGCCGAAACCCTTTCACTTCTTTCAGGATGGAGTTGCGGCTTCGAGATTGGATGCGCCGGCCCTGGTGCAGCGCGAGGGAACAGAATGAGCACCCGCCCGCGCACCCGCGATGTGTTGTAACGCTGAACCGGATCATCTCCATGGCGGGAATGCGCTCTTTATACGACGGATGCGCACAACGCGTGAAAGGAAGCGCGTAGAGCATGTCGAGTTCTTCGGTCGTCAAGGGAGCTGGCGGCGGCGCAAAGACTACACGTCTCTTCCCGGCGGATTGGACGGCCCAGGCGGCCGCGTGAACCTGCTGCTCGAGCCCGAGGGTGGCGGTCATCAGCTTCTTTGGATCCGATTCGATTTGCTCGTGGGAAGGAAGTTTGATGAGGCGTCCCTTCTCTGGGACATTGAATGAGCCCGCGGTTGTAACGAAGGCAGTGCCGGGGATCCCATGCAAATCCGTCTCTTGCGCTGTGGTCCCGTTGAGCCGGTTTGCGACTTCAAGGAGCGCGCGTTCGGCCATACCGTACACGAGCAGATCCGCTTTCGCGTCGAGGAGTATGGACCGGCGCAGATGGCCGGACCAGAAATCGTAGTGTGTGGCTCGACGAAGGGACGCCTCGACGCCCCCTATTGCCACTGGCAGGTTCGGGAAGGCCGCGCGCACCAGGTTCGTGTACACAATGGTGGCACGGTTGGGCCGGGCCCCGGCGCGGCCACCCGGGGTATAGGCGTCATCGGACCGTTTCTTGCGGAACGCGGTGTAGTGGGCAAGCATCGAGTCCAACGAGCCGGCCGTAACGCCGGCAAAAAGGCGCGGCCGGCCCAGTGACGTGAGATCTTCCGTGGAGTCCCAACGCGGTTGCGCGACGATGCCCACGCGAAATCCGTGTGCAGCCAGCCAACGCCCGAGAAGCGCCGCGCCGAAAGCGGGGTGGTCGACATAGGCGTCGCCGGTGATCAGCAACACATCGAGTTCGCTCCAGCCGAGATCATCAATCTCGGCCTTCGACATCGGCAGCGGAGCTTGCATGTTCGTTTCCATATGCGCGGGTATCTTAGCATTCCCGGGATCTCTTGTTCTCCCACCTTTCGGCATTCGTGCAATCCCGTGGCCGCGGCGTCCTCGCCGCGTTTTGGCGAAAACTCCTTGCGTCGTGCGGTTCTTGACAAGAACGCGGCGAGGACGCCGCGGCCACGGGGCGCACGACCGCTTGTATGGCTTTTCGGTCAGTGGTATCCTCGAAGGAGCCAAGGCAGGAGGTATTGAGAATGTTGCACTACGGCGCGTGTTACTATCCGGAGCACTGGACTGCGGAACAGGCGAAGAACCACGTACCTCTCATGCAGAAGGCGGGGATCAACGTCGTCCGCATGGGTGAATTCGCATGGTGCAAGTTCGAGCCGGAATCGGGACGGTACAAGTTTGACTGGCTTGACTCCGTCATCTCGACGCTGCACAAGGAGGGCATATCGACGGTCCTCGGCACCCCCACGGCGATACCGCCGCAGTGGTTTCACGTGAAGTATGCCAACGTCCTGCAAAAGGACGCGCAAGGGCGCGTGCGGAACCAGGGGGCCCGGTGTCATTGCTGCAAGAACGCACAGCCGTACTCCTTCCTGTGCGAAACGATCGTGCGAGAGATGGCGAAACACTACCGCGATATGGAAGGCGTCATTGGGTGGCAAGTCGACAACGAGTTCGGTTGTCACGGCACGACGCGGTGCTTCTGCGAACATTGTGAGAAGGCGTTTCGCGATTGGCTGCTTGAGAAGTACCGTACGACAGACGCGCTGAATGAGGCGTGGGGCACTTCTTTCTGGGGCTTTGATTTCCGGCTGTGGAACGAGGTCCCGTTGCCGCGTTCGATGCCCGCGGCGCCGAATCCGAGTCACTGGCTGGACTTCTGCCGGTTTTCCTCGGATGTGCAGGTCAAGTTCCTGAAGTCCCAGGTCGACATCCTGAAATCGCTGTGTCCCACGCACTTCGTGACGCACAATTTCATGGGCTGTTTCCCGGAGATCGACTACTACAAGCTTTCGCGACAGATCGATTTCCCGGTGTGGGATAACTATCCCGATGCCGCCGGAGACCAGTTCCATCCGTCGTACGCGCACGAGATCACGCGTTCGTTCCGCGGGAAATTCTGGGTCATGGAGGAGAAGAGCGGCCCGACGGGCGACGCGGGAAACGGAATCCTCGGAGAACAGCCGGAGCCGGGCGAGATACGGCGCTGGGCGTGGCAGGCGGTGGCGAACGGGGCCGACGGGGTCGTGTTCTTCAGATGGCGGGCTTGCCTCACGGGCGCGGAACAGTATTGGCACGGAATTCTGGACCATGACGGCGTTCCTCGGCGGCGCTACGGGGAGGTGCGCAAGACGGGCGAGGAATTTGCGAAGGCCGCACCGGCAATCGAAGGCACCTCAGTTGACGTGAAGGTTGCATTGATCCGGAACTTCGACAACCTGTGGGCGCTCGAGCGTCAGCCCGGCGCGTCGGGCTTCCACTATGACTCGCATTGCTTCGAGATGTACCGCGCGATCAAGCAGAACGGTCATTCGTGCGACGTCATAGACGTGGACGCCGATCTGAGCAAGTATCGCGTTGTCGTTGCGCCTTGCCTGACGATTGTTGACGAGAAGACCGCGGCGCGGCTGCAAGCGTTTGCCGAATCGGGCGGCTCTTTGGTGTTGACGCCCCAGTCAGGCGCACGAACGCCGGACAACCATATGTCGGACAAGACGCGGCCCGGGCTTCTCGCGGGGCTTGCCGGAATCAACGTGGAAGAAGTTCGTCCTTATCACCACGGCCAGACCAACGAGATCGCTTTCACGCAGGGGAAGCTTGCGTCGCGGACGTGCTCGGTCGGGACGTGGGTGGAGGTGCTGCATTGCGCGAGCGCGCAGCCCGTGGCGGAGCACCGCACCGAAGCGTTTGCTGGAAAACCGGCGATCACGTGCAACGCATCCGGCAAGGGCAAGGTGTATTATCTCGGCGTCTATCCTCCGGCCGATGTGCTGAAGGAGTTTTTCAGCGATATCCTGCCGGAGTATCCGGTGAAGGATATTCCGGAGGGGGTCGAGATAGTGCAGCGCAAAGGGGATCAGAAGCGTGTGGTCTTCGTGATCAACAACACGAAAGAACGCCAGTCCGTTTCGCTCCCCGGACAGTTCCGCGACTTGCTGTCCGGTGAGACGGTCGGTCCGAAAGTCGTCCTCGCGCAAAACGGCGTATTGCTCCTGAAGGCGTGAGCATTTCCATGAGAAGTGTCCCATGAAGATCAGCGTTGTGATCCCCGTGTATAACGAGCGCGAGACTTTGGCGCCGCTCGCGGAGCAGGTGCGGGATCACCTTTCCTCGCATGAGCACCGCATCCTTTTCGTCGATGACGGAAGCGCGGACGGATCGTGGGAGGCGCTGCGCGCGCTCCACGCGCGATACGATGACGTCGACGCACTCCGGTTCCGGCGCAATTTCGGAAAGACGGCGGCCCTCGCGGCCGGCTTTGAGCGCGCGGACGGCGACGTCGTCATTACGATGGACTCAGACCTGCAGGATGATCCGAAAGAGATATCGCGTTTCATCGACAAGCTTGAAGAGGGGTATGACGTGGTATGCGGGTGGAAAGTGAAGAGACGAGACCCGTGGACTAAGACAATTCCGTCTCGTATCTACAATCGCGCCGTGTCATGGATGTTCGGTCTCGATTTGCACGACGTCAATTGCGGGTACAAGGCCCTCCGGACGGACGTCGCCAAACGCCTGCCGCTTCATGGCGGCATGCATCGCCTCATCCCGGTCCTGGCTGCGCGGCTTGGCGCGCGCGTCACGGAGATCGCGGTTGAGCATCATCCGCGCCGGTGGGGCGCGTCGAAGTACGGCATCGAGCGTTTCTGGCAGGGGATCCGCGACGCGCTGCTGCTATTCCTCTCGAAGCAGGATGGGAGCGGGCTGCCGGACACGGCGGGTTACGTGGCCGAAGAGCTGCGGCACTGACTCACGCGCGGGCGCGTAGCCGGTGCCGGTAGTAATCCAGTATCACGGCGGCCACGATCACGCATCCGGTCACGAGCCGCTTTGTTGACTCCTGCGCGCCGATCGTCGAGAGGCCGACCTCGAGAACGGCGATTATCAGCACCCCAAAGAATGAGTTGATTACGGAGCCGCGCCCGCCCATCAGGCTTGTCCCGCCGATCACCACCGCGGCGATGGCCTGGAGCTCGAAGCCCGCGCCCGCATTGGGATCCGCGGCGCTGAGCCGCGCGCATTGGATAAGCCCCGCGACGGCCGCCAGCAGCCCGCTCAGCGCGAACACGGCCAGCGTAATCCATTTCGTCCGAATGCCTGAGAGACGGGCTGATTCCGCATTGGCGCCGAGCGCGAGGGCATGGCGGCCAAAGAGTGTGTGCGAGAGTGCGAATTGGCCCGCCGCAACTATGACGGCGGCCATCAGGAATGGAAAGGACAGTCCGAAGAGGCTTACGTCGGCAATTGCCTCGACTCTTCCGCCGATGTACTGCGTTTGGGAGTTAGTGAGGAGATAAGCGCCGCCGCTCGCGATCTCGAGCATGCCGAGGGTGACTATGAAGGAAGGAAGGCGCCACACAATCACGACGAGTCCGTTGACCGCGCCGCAGAGCAGTCCCGTCGCCAAACAGGCGAGCAACGCCGCCGCCAAGGGCATGTCAAAGCGGACAAGACATACCCCGAGCACCGCGCCGCTCAGGGCGAGAACCGATCCGACCGAGAGATCGATGCCGCCGATGATTAGGACAAACGTCATTCCGACCGCGACGGCCATGCGATCGGGGATCTGGTTGGCGATGCTGCGGAAGGTGTCGGTTGAAAAGAAATGCTCCGTGGCAGCGCCGAAGACCGCCACGAGCACCACCACGACGGCGGCGAGTCCCACGTAGTCGGTGAAGAACCTGTATCTCGACATCAAGTGCATCCTTGGCGGCAGAGGGAAGCATTGCAGACAGCCGCGCAGGGAAGTCTACACGAGCACGAACATGCAATCGTAATCGGATCTCCCTCCAATGCCACGTGGACTATCTGAGCAAGTCGTGATACACCGCCAAGGTCTTGCTCGCGAGAATCTCCCATGTGTATTTCTCTTGAACCTTCCGCCATCCCGCGTTCCCCATTGCCTCACGTTTTGCGGGATTCGCGAGGAGGAAATCCATCGCCTCCGCGAGTTCGTTCGGGTCCTGGGCACACAGCAGGCCGTCTACGCCGTCGTCAACAACGCAGGCGATGGGAGGAATGCGCCCGCCGATCACGGCTTTTCGGAAACACCACGCTTCCGCATAGACGCCGCCAAAACTCTCCTGCATCGACGGCAGGCAAAGAAACGTGCACGCAGCGAGCGCGGACGTCTTCGTTTCGCAGTCCACCGCGCCGAGGTTGATCACGCGAGGGTCGCGGACTTCGCGGAACAACGGGCGCGAGTCGTTCGTGTGAGGGCCGATGAACACGAATCTGAGATCGGGATATCTCCGCCAGACGAGGGGCGCGGCTTTCAGGATGGCCTCTATGCCCTTATACTTATACTGTTGTCCGAGATACAGAACGAACGGCTGGGCTTCAAGGTTGTATTTCGCACGAAAGGCTTCCGCGGAATACTCGTCGGATAGCACGGGGCCGACGCCCGTGACGTGCACGCGGTCAGCGGAAACCCCTTTCTCGTTGACGAGCGTGTCTTTCTCGATGTCCGTATACACTAAAACGGCGGCGGCGGCGCGGTACAGCGCGTCATACTCGGCGTAGAGCCGGCCGCGCCAGCGTGGATGATGGTTCGGGGTGAGGACATACGGAATGCCGCGCGCGCGGGCGAAATCAAACGCGGCTTTGGCAATGAATTCACGCCCGATGCGTGTTACGTGAACGAGGGACGGAGAGCCGGCCGCGGCTTCGAAACGAAGGTATGTGTGCGCGGCAATCCTGCGGGCGGCAACGCCGATCATGCCGTAGTACAACGCGGCCCACGGGAGGATGCGAAGGCGCGTCGAGAACGGGAAGCCGAGTTGCGTCACGTCAACGCCCTCATACTGGTATTGCTTCTCCGGCTCCGGAAAGACCGTGCTCATGCGCAGCCAGTCCTGTCGGTTTCTCCCCGAAAGAGTGATGGCGCTTACCTCGTGCCCGGCCGCTTTGGTCGCCTTCGCCAGACAGTGAAGCTGTATCTGCGCCCCGCCAATCGAGGGCGGATACAGCGTGCTCACGTAGAGAATGTTCAACCCCGTCTTCCTTTATTGTGTTTGCTCTGTTGCCGTCGCGGTGCGTTCGCCACGGAACGTAAGACTCGCGAAGAAGCGTTCCTGCGTGAACAGTCTCGGCGAAAGCATACGGATGACATACCGCGTGTAGGTCACGGCCCGCCATAGCAGGCATTTTGTTTCGATAACTTTGCCGCGGTCTCTCGCGAGCAGAGCCATAAGAAGACGCGGCAGATTCACGAGCAGGGCCTGACCCATCCTGGCTATGCAGAGAATAATCATCTTGGGTGCGCCTCGCAGGCGTCCATCGACTTCGGCGAGCGCGACGCCCACGCGGAGCGAAGCCCAGCGGAAGTAGTCTTCGGTAAGACGATACGGCGCGATCATGTGATGTACAACGGCCTTCGGCGTAAACCACACGGCAATTCCGGCTTGAAGGATGCGCAACATGAGGTCCATGTCCTCGCCTCCCCAATGAAGGGCCGTGTCGAACACGCCCACCTTGTCGAAGACAGATCGGCGGAACATGACGTTCCCGGTTCCCGGAGTGTCCATGAGACGGCTTATCCGTCCTTCGGGGTTCCTTTTTTGTCCAAGGATGCATGAGGTGACAGGCGTAAGGGGAAACGAGGCCTCAGGCGGCAGATCCAGTTCAACGCGGCCTCCGACGCAATCGACTTCGGCGTTTCGCGCGGCGGCAACGAGTTGGTAGAGCCAGTCGGGCTCGTTCCATTGGTCATCGTCGGTATAAGCGATCCATTGGCCTCGCGCCTCGGCGATCCCACGATTTCGCGCGGCGGCGACGCCGCCGCCTTCCTCGCGCGCGCAGCGCACAGAGACAGAGGCCCGCGCGCCGATTTCGGCAACGACTTGGGGCGTCTCGTCGGAAGAGAGATCGTCAACAACAACGATCTCGTAGGTGAACGCGTCATCCGTCCGCTGCCGGATCACGCTTTCGAGCGCGATGCGGAGCATCTCGGCGCGGTTGTAAGTGCATATGACGACCGTTACGTCGATCCGTTCGCCCATGGCTTGCGATGTGATTTTCATAAGGCCGGTCTGAATCCTATGGCGCGACGGCGTCCTCATCGGACTCGGGAGCCATCGGCGGATCCTGAAAGGCCAATCGCGCGAGTATCAGCATGCTTATGAATGTGGAAAACGACGGGAACAGGAACATCGATTCGGTCAGACCGTGAAACATCGCGAGGATGAGCAGGACGCTGAAGAAACCAAACACCGGGTCCTTCGAGATCCGGTAGTATTGCACCGCGCGGATGATGCCCACGAGACCTATGAGCACGTACGCCAGGAAACCAAACGCACCCAATCCCAGGAAAACTTCGAGGAACGCGGAGTGGGCATTCCCAGGGATGAAGCCGACCGCCTCGGTGACCCGCTCGACACGGTCAAGGGTCCAGAAGCTGTTGTAGCCATATCCGAGCAGTGGACGCGCGGCGATGTACGTGTTGATCACCTCGCCCCAAAGATCGACTCGTCCCGTGAGGGTGGCGGCGTGGAAATCGGTATCGGTGCGGCCCATCATCGCGCCTTTCTGCAAGGCAGGCAGCGCAACGTCCGCGATGAGGATGATGAAACACACGGTCGCGCCGGCCAATGAAGCAAGGGCGATTTTCCGGGTGCGTGTTGAATCGACGGTCCACAGCGCCATGGGCGCGAACAGCACACCGGCCACCGCGGTCCGCGATTTCGTAAGGAAAAGCAGAACGAATGCCGCGACGGCAACGGCCATGAATATGCGGCGGCGATCCGTGCGGTATAGGGTCACTGAGGCAAAGAGTAGAAGGCCACAGTCGAGTGCCTGTCCGTTGGGGTGGCACGTCCCGGAAAAGCGGTATCCGGGGACCCATGGCTGAAAGCTTCCCAAGGCTATTTCCGAGATGACCCCGATGGCCACGTAAGCGGCCATGCCGAAAAACGTCAGCAGTACGATATCGCGTTCGGAGAATCTCTTTAGGACGCCGATGACGGCCATGCAGAGCATGGCGAAAATGATAAGTTTCTTCGCGGTACTTGGGACGTTCTCAGCCCAAAGGACGCTCAGGAAAGACCAGCATACGAAGAAGATGATCGCCCCTGAAAACAGGTCCCTGACGCGGAGGCGGTTCTGCGTTCCGGCGACGAAAGAAAGAGCGCCCAGCGCGCCGAGGACCAGGTACGCCACTGCGTTTGCGAGCTGGCCCTGTTCGAAGCCGGACATGATCTGCTCGGCTTCCTCCTCCGTAACGATGTACCCGGTTGCGCCGCGTTCAGCGAAGTATCGCGTGTAGCGCACGTCGTGTATGGTGTAGAAGAAGACGCCCGCGATGATCAACAGTGAGAACCAGGGGACCTTCTCGATCCGGGGCACGCCTGATGCGAAACTCATTGCATGTCACTCCGTGTTTCCGAGCGGATAAAATGAAAGAAGGCGACGCCTCGGATGCTCGATGCCACAATGTTGGCCACCAGCAAGCCCAACGCCGCGCCCAGGGGTCCGTATAGGCGGACGAGCCAAATGCCGACCGAGAGCAGAACCATTAGGCCGGCCGAGTTGACGATGAAATCCACGTCCGCGCGTTCGAGTGCAAACAGTGCGCGAGAGAAGGTAAAGGCGAGCGCCAATGCCAAGAGATATAACGCGAGGACCGATACGACGAGCCCGTTGCCGGCAAAGCTGGGCCCGTACAGAAGGACCACGATCTTGTCGCCGAACAGCCAGAGGAAGATGCAAAACGGCAGCATTGGAATAAGAAAGGCGGCGCTTGCGCGCACGACGAACCAGCGCATTCGGGCATACCCTGATTCGGCGTATATGCCGGCAATTGCCGGGCCGAGGAAGTTCTGCGCGCCGAGGAGGAGCACGTTGCCGAAGGCGGCAATCCCAAAGCACGCGGCGAAGGCGCCGGCATCGGCTTTGCCTCGGTAATAGGCGAGGAGCCATGGATAGCAATTCATGCTGACGGACCAGAGCAGGCTGCTGGCGACGACCCATTTCCCGAAGGCCCAGTTCTGCTTGAAATGTACTTGGGCCGCGGAGAGATCAGGGATGAAAGCGGTGCGATGACGCCAGATCCAGGCGAGGGCGACGAGGCCGCATGCCGCGCCGATGGCGAGATACGCGTTGCGGGCGGAAAGGCAGCCTAGCCTATAGAGAACAAGGAGGCCCGCCAACTGAAGCACCGACACGGCGCAGTCGAAAAGGAACGCCATTTTCATCCGTAGCGCCGCGAAGCAGATTCGGCGGACGAATTCGCGAAGGATGATAAACCCGATTGCGGCGGCAAGGGCTTCCATCACGGGGCCGAGTCCGGCTGGTCCCTTTCCGCTCGCGATCACGATGGCCGCAACGATTAGCGCGACGACGATGAACGCGGTAAGCGCCAACTGGTGGATGAGGGAACTCCCGGCGTATTCGGCGTGGCCAGGCCCTTTCAATCGGGGGCTGTAAACCATGTAGGGCGTTGAAATGAGAGACATCTGAAGTTCGGAGGCGAAAACGACGACGCTGAACCCGATGGCGTACAGGCCGAGTTCTTCTTTCCCGGCGAGGCGGCCGATGATGATGCTCGTGAGGAAGTTGGCGCCGCTGACCATGCCCTGGCCGGCAATGGCCAGAAGACTCTTGCGGATCGTGGGAGCGAACAGCGTTTCGAGAAAGACCGGCACACGGCGTGTTCGAGGATCAAGCCTCGCAATATCTCCCTGGCCACTCACTTCGATTGGGAACCTTATCTCGCCCGCATTATACACGATGGTGAATGCCTGCGACGGCGAACGGTACAAGGCGCGGCAAACGCCAGTGTCCGGAGAAGGCATGGTCTTTACAGCAGCTTGCGATAGATGAAGTCCGGAATGTAATGGCGGACCTTGTTGAGCACGATTCCAAGGACCGTGCCTTTCTGGGCCTGGATTTGGTCCATGGCGTGGCGGACGACCTGCCAGCGCGTCCTGCCGGCCTCGACGACAAGGACCACACCGTCAGCCACAGCGGCCAGCAACTCGGCCGTGGGAGAGACCGGCACGGGCGGCGCATCAATGAGGATGATGTCGAAGCGTTCTCGAAGTGCGCTCAGAATCCTTCTCGATTCCGGCGCGTCAAGTATTCCGGCGAGGGCGGTATCGGAGGAAGCCACCTGGCTTGCCATGAGTCCCGTGCCGCCGAAGGGCGCCAGCACATCATCGACGCTTTGCTCTCCGCGAAGGACGCCCTCCCAGCCGAGGGCGGCCTGAGGCGCGCTAGTTCCGCTGGAAAAACGCGATGGACCCGGTGACAGCAGCAGGACTTTCTTGCCAAGACGGGAGACGGCCAGTTCCGCAAATGCGACGAGGATCCGAGAGGAATCGTCGCCCAGTTGTACGGAGGCGAACTCGACCACCTTTCCCCGACGCCCTTCGAGTGCGGCATCGATGCGGCTGTAGAGGGCAAGGAGCTTTTCCAAGATCGCTTTCGGCGGCGGGCTCGATGGCAACCTAATGGAGGCGAATTGATCTTCGCCCCGCTCCCTTCCGGCTTCTTCCAACGCTTCGTAAATCTTGGTCATCGACCTTGGTTTCCTTCGTGACTCTCCTCAGACAAGGGGTTACAACCCCTTGCCCATGTCTAACGGCAGGCCTTGAATTCCTTGTCCGAAAGCGCGGCCAATACGGGCACGCCCAAGCGCTTTTCAGCCTTGGCGGTCGTGTTCAGGGAATCGTCCAAGTACTCCACCACAAATGCGAGGAAAATGCCGCCAAACAGGCCCAAGAGAGCGCCGAGGGAGATGTTCATCACCTTCTTTGGTCTCACTGGCGCCATGGGCAACGAGGCGGGTTGCACTACGCTCACGTTAGAGACTTTGTCCAGGTCCAGGGCCGCCGAGATGCGCGCGCGCTGGAGGTTGTCCCGGTATTCTTTGTATTCCTTCTCGGCGAGTTCTACTTCGCGTTGAAGGCGGACAAACTCGGCCTCCTGGCTTGAAAGCGTCGTCAACTGTTCCTTGGTTTTCGCGAGTTCGGTTTCGAGGACGGCGAGGCGCGCCGTCTGCGCGTCCAATTGCGACCGCTCGGTATCCAGACTCAGTTGCAGGGCCTGGTGATTCTCATCGAGACCGGTGGTGATTTCGGTCCGGGTGTCCTCTTCCCTGGAGAGGACGTCTTCGATCTGTTTGACCTGTTCGCGGATTTCGATCAGGGGACGATGCGTGTCCGGGTAACGTGCGGCGAGGGCGGTTTCCTGGAGGCGGAGTTCCTGGAGTTTTTGCTTCATCGTGTCGGCGGCCGGGTTGTTGCGTCCGCTCACGCGGCTTAACTCGAGGGTCTTGGGCCTGGCCGCCACGGCCTTCTCGAGGGAGGCGACGCGTGCCTGGGCCGCGCCGACGAGACCGGCGCTGTCGTTCACGTCCTTCTGCAACGCGGTTGCAAGGTTCATCAGGTCGTCACGCTGTCCCTCGAGGGTCACGATGCCGCGCTCGGTGCGATAGACTTCGAGAGCCCCTTCGCGGACGGCCAGTTCCTCCTTCAGACGCTTCTCTTGTTCCTCAAAAAACCGGGGAGACGCCTGCGCCGCATAGGCGGTGATGTGCCGCTCGAGGTAGAAACGCACGAGGGCGTCCAGCGTCTGCTGGGCGAGTTCAGGACCTGCGCCGTCGTACTCGACCGCGATGATGTTCGTACGCTTTTCCGCCGCCACCGAGAGCCGTTTCATCATCTTCTTCACGGCCTTTTCCTTAGGCGTGAGTTCAGGAATGAGATCGACGCCGATAAGAAGCCTCTCGGCGGCGTATTTCACGCCGCGCGCGAGTCGGCGAACGATGCGTAGGTCTTCCTGAGCCCGGTCTTTCGACTTGAGTTCGTCCGAACGAAGCAGAACCATGTCCGCGCCAATGGCGTCGACGACCTGCTCGGCCAGGGGCTGGCTTGTGAGGATGGCGATTTCCGAGTTGACCTCGTTCTCCCGGTCCTGGTAGATGGGAAGTATGGGACCGGAGACTGACGGGTCGGCCGACACGCTCTCGCGGCTCACGCGAATGAGGAGTTTCGATTCGCTTCGATACCACTCGCTGACCAGGTAGGTGTACGCGGTCACCGCCAGCAACACAGCCAAAAAGAAGAGGATGATCTTCCCTTTGTGCCGGAAGATCACGTAGGCCACGTCACGGACCGACGTCTGCATCATCTCGCCGCTAATCACCATTTTCATCTCGCGCGGTAAACCACGCCTCTTCCCGGAAACGCCGGGGTTGTCATCCATCTGTTCTACGGCAGGGTGACCTGCGTCTGGATCGGCTGGTTTGCCGTGTCCGCCTTGTTGTAGTTCCTGCTCCACGCGAAACTCATGTAGACGTTTCTCGGAATCACGCGATTGATGTACTGTTCCACCCATTGGTCGACGCGGTCGATCGCGGTGCGCGGGACATACACAATATCGAACGGCTCAAGCATGAACGCATCGCTTTGAGGGGATTCAAACATCTTGCGGACGTCTACGGAACAGGCGTACTGTTTGCCGTCCTTCTGCCGGACAACGACCACCGTCGAGAGCTTGGCGCTGTCCTTGATAAGTCCGCCGGCCTGCATGATGGCCTGGGGCACGGTAATGCGGCTGGGCATGGCGATCACACCCGGCGCCCGCACTTCACCGCCGACGTATATGCGGCGGTTGTCGAGCCACCGCACGACGACCGTGATCTCGGGATTCTTGAGCTTATCCGCGTACAGTTTGAGGAGTTCTTCGTGGAGTTGCTCGGGTGTGATTCCGGCGGCCGTGACTACGCCCGCGAGGGGCAAGGAAATCTTGCCGTCCGGACGGACGATCTGCTCTTCGTCAAGCTCCGGCCAGAAGGCAAAACGGATTCGCAAGGTGTCACCGGGCTGGAGGATCAGCGGGGCGTCGGGACACGCCTGCGGCCAATTCGCATCCGCCGCCGGTGGGACCCGCGTGGCGCAGCCCGCGATGAGCAGCAGCCCCAAGATAAGGAAAACCACGCACCCACTTATCGTTCCTGCCGACTTGATACGCGCGCTACGCAATCGGCCTCCCTTTCCACTCATCGTGCGCCCCCTTGCACGACTGAAGAACTAACACCACTCTCGGGACACTCACTTCCTTGTCTGTCAAACATGACCGTATTTTACTCACATTACGATAAAATGTCAATAGTAAAGTTTGCCTTTCTTTTTCAACAAACATCCGAAGGTATGTTGCGCTTGTTGATAATGGTAAACAATTCCCCACAAATGCGTTACGTGGTGTAACGCAACAGCGTGGCTGGGATTGGACGGATCGGACGGTTTGGTTTATCCCCCACGCGCGGGGCATACTGACAGTCTAACCCGACGTGCACGATGGGCGGACGGGAGTTAGCCGGGACTTGCCGCAGCGGGAGTTACACGTTATACTTAATGCACGTGGATTTGCATATATCTGTAGGAAGCGCCTCAAGCGCGGGAGCGGAGGGGCGTGTCGCGAGGTGCACTCACGCGCTACCATAAGGTCTATGCTGACGCCAGAGGTTAATAACGAGTGGCTACTACCGACTGTAGTCGGTTGAGAGATTCGGCGATTGTCCGATTCCCGCTGAACCCGGACAAGCACAAGCGGAGAAGTGCTGGACAGGTCCGACGTTCATGTGATATAGAAAGACCGTAGTTGCGGAAAGTACTATTCCCGGGTATTGGCCGCCAAGGGAAGAGTGGCCATAGTAAGGGTCAGAAGGAAAGGCAATCACCATGAGAATGACGCTCCTTAAGTCCATGTTCAATACCGTTGTTTCCTTTGCAGCGGTAGTCTTCATCGCCGGGGCATTGACAGGCTGCAATGTCAAGGTGCCGAACGTGGTCGGGATGGAGCGCACCTCAGCACAGTCTACCATTGAATCCGCAGGCCTTGTTGTGGGAACCGTCGATGAAGCGCATGACCCTGTGGTCCCCGTTGACCACGTGATAAGCCAGAATCCGACAGCCGACGCAAGAGTTCCTCGCAACAGCGCCGTGGGGCTCGTTGTCTCGATTGGTGAGGGAGAAGGTGAAGGAGAAGGCGAGGGAGAAGGTGAAGGAGAAGGTGAGGGAGAGGGCGAAGGTGAGGGAGAAGGTGAGGGTGAAGGCGAAGGTGAGGGAGAAGGTGAGGGTGAAGGCGAAGGTGAGGGAGAAGGCGAGGGAGAAGGTGAAGGAGAAGGTGAGGGAGAGGGCGAAGGTGAGG
>CAZPMT010000119.1:0-17919 GCA_964587655.1 uncultured Nitrospiraceae bacterium | reverse complement strand
GCATCATACCGCTCACGCAATCCCTCTGGAACTGTTCGCATCGCAATCTCCTTTCTGACAGCATTTAATACTGACAGAAAGTATGGCAAAAAAAGAGCTTCAATGCAAACTCAGCTTTTATGTCGTGCACCCGAGCAATAAGGCGGTCTTGCCCGCGGTCATCGAATGTGATATGATTCATCGAAGCCCTGGGGAACCTGAGCATTGAAATGGCTTTACGCACCGCCGTCCAGCCAGGACAATGAATTTCCATCGGGGCTGGATGTATTGCATCCGGAAGGAACATCAAGGAGGTTAGATGAGCAAGAACGTTGTCATTGTGTTGGTGTTGGTGGTCGGCGTGCTGGTCGCAGTGCCATTGCTTCCCAAGCTCATGCAGCAGAATCCCCAAGGCGCTGCGACGAACCAACCGGGCGCCGCGGCAGACGCCCCGAAAGCGGCGACTAATACTCCGGCAGGGGCGTCGGACGCCCCCTATTGGAACAGCGGCAATCTCGCGGGCACGAGCTGGAACATCAAGGTCAGCGGTATTCCCGCGGCGCTGACGTTGAACGCGGGCGGCGCCGCTGTTTTGAAGAGCGACAGCCCCATGATCAAAGCGATCGCCCCGAGTGGGCAACTTCAAGGGACATGGGCCGTCGAAGGCAATAAACTCAACATAACGGCCGAAGTGCCTGGCCGCGGCCCGCAGAAGATCTCCGCCACGATCTCCGGCAAGCAGTTCCTGGACGACAAAGGCCAGCCGATGCCCTTCGAGCAGGCCAAGTAGCAGACGATTTCTACGCATCAAGCTCGATGTGCCGGCCCGTTGCCGCGGAATCAAAGACGGCTTGAATCACCTGCATGTATCGCATGCCGTCTTCGAAATTCGGATGATACTCCGTGCCGTTCCGGATGGCGGAGATGAAGTTCTGTTCGACGCGCCAGTTCTTGACGTCGTAGGCGTCCCGGGGCGCAATTTCCACGGGCGTGAACGCTTCTCCAGGCCGCGCCGCATACAGCGCGTCGGCGCCCACGCCGTAGTGCAATGTCGCCTTGCTCCCGTAGATCTCGACCGTATCCTTTCCGTGCTGCACGACGCCGCTGAACGCGTACTGGATCGGGAACCCCGTCCGCATCTCCGCATGAAACACCATCTGATCGGGGACCTCAATTTTCATTCGCCGGCCGGACGCGTCTAGCCTTTCAGGCACGAAAATATCCGTGTGCGCGGAGACGGTCCGTGTCCATCCGAACCACCGGTGCATGACCTCGATGTACATGCCGAGCGTCAACGTGTTGAGTCCGCTCAGCCGGCGATCCTTTCGCCAGTTCATGGGCGCGTCCGGGTCCGCGTACGCGTTTGAAAGGCTCTGCACGCGGACCAACCGGACCTCGCCGAGATATCCCTCGCGAAGCAGCCTCGAGATCGTGGCGTCGATGCTCAACCCTATCGGCACCGGGCAGAGCATCGCCACGCGCCCCGAGGCCGTCGCGTGTTCGTACATTTCCGCTGCTTCCCGGAAATCCATCGCCATGCGCGCCTGGCAGAAAACGTGTTTCCCGGCATCCAGCGCCGCGATGCTGATATCGTGATGTACGTATGGCCACGTGCCGATAAACACGGCGTCGATATCGTCGCGGCACACAAGTTCCTTCCACGAATCGCAAACGCCTGGAATGCCGAATTCGCGCGCGGCCGCCTCGCTCGATGCGCGAGACCGGTTTGCTACCGCGGCAATCTCCACCCCGTCGATCCGCCGCAATCCAGGGATATGCCGTTCGCGGCAGATCCCGCCGAGTCCAACTATGCCGACACGCACGTTCCGCATGGTGTTCGTCCTCTACTTGCCTTCGCGCTCGAGCAGGAATTCCTTCATGGCTTTCGGATTATCGGCGTTGAGCAAGTCGACGCCTGCGTCATAGAGTTCGGGCCAGACGGCCGGGCGAACCGGCAACCCCCAGAACCGGATCTTGCGCCCCTTGTCGTGGGCCCTCTTGACCATCTCGCGCATCTTGGCCCGTTCGTCTTCCGGCATGGGGCCTTGGCCTTTCCACTCAAACACTTCTTTCCAATCCGTGCTGATCCAAGGAATGAGATCGGGCGGGGCGTCCGAATCGAGGTCCCCGAGCCCGCCGTCGATCGTCGCGTAGCGAACCGATTGCGCCGCGATCAAGTCGCGGGCGCCGTCGACAATCACGGTGACCGCGCCGGGCGTTGCGACGCCGTCCTTGAACACCGTAAGGATATCCGCGTACGTCGCCAGGACCTCGTGCAGAACCGGATACGTGGTCTTGCCGTCGGTCTTGATATCGATTAGGAGCGTGCACTGCGCTCCGTCGCGGTATACGCGCCCGCCGTTGGCCTTAATGCGCGTGCGCAACGGATCGAGATAGAGCGATTCAAGCGTTCTGTCCGGTCGCGTCTTGTCGAGATCATGCGCAACGAGAAGCCGGCCGTCGACCAGATGGATGTCCGCCTCGACGCTGCAGAACCCGTTGTCCAGTGCATCCAGCAGCGGACGTTCACGCAAATAATCATTGTGCGAGTGCGCCCGGACAAGCGGCTTCGGCGCATCCGCCGCCAAGGCCGCCAAACAAAGACACAGCAACCCGACGAGAACGATTCGCGCGCGCATGACGTCCTCCCAATCCTCAAGTCACCTTAACATGCAAAGGTTTGTATCAGGTTAGGCCAAAACCCACGAGAACTTCAAACCTCCGGAGGAGTGATGAGGGGATCGATTACGATTACGATTACGATTACGACTACGAGCACGAGCACGACCACAACTGCTATCTCAGGCCGTCAGTTTTCTTGCGGCGAGGTAGGCGATCCCCTGCGCGTCAATGCGGATGCCGGTTTCAATCGAACGCCACGCCCCTTCTTCGAGCACCGTTCCGCAGGCGGCAATCTGTTCCTCGAAGGCCGTGCGCACCCGCGCCTCGCAGAAATACCGGAGCGCCGGGCCCGTGAGCCCGGAGGCGATTGCGTCCTTGAGAATCGCTTCCATTCTGTTGATCGACTCGAACATCACCTCGGCGCCCGCGCGGACGGCAGCCAGTTCTCCGAAGTGCGCGACGAACACGCGATCCGCGCCTGTGCCGATGATGCGCCGGATACTGGCGCGGGCCGCTTCCGGATCGAAGTCGGTGGGCGCGGAAGAACACATGAGGAAGGGGCGTTTCGTGACGCGGCCTGCCTTGTACTCGACGCCGAAGGCGTCGCCCGTGAACACCCCGTTCGACGTCGAGTCATGGATGCAGATGTGGTGATTGGCGTGTCCGCGGGTGTGCATGAACGTCAGCAGGCGGTCGCCGAACCGCAACGCCTCGTTATCTTCGACGCCGCGAACGCGCCCGGTGTCAATGGGAAAGATCGGTGCGTACAGACGGTTGAATTCCGCCTCGCCGTATACGGCCTTCACGCCTTCGATCAGACGGGACGGTTCGATCAGATGGCGGACGGCGCGGGGATGGGCGAGCACGGTCGCGTTCGGACACTCGTTCACCAGCGCCGAAGTGCCGCCGCCGTGATCGAGATGCAGGTGCGTGGGGATGATGTATGCCACGTCCGCCGGCGAGATGCCCCGATCTTCGAGCGCCTTCAACAGCAGCGGGACCGCGTGTACGGTATTGTTGTCCACGAACGCAGCGCGGCCCTGCTCGATCATCAGATAGGCCGCCGCGTGTTCAGGTTCGATATAGTGGCAGTCGATCGTGATAACGGATGCAGGATCAGACGGCATCGCGCGTCCTCCGCGTCAGCCCATACACGAACATGATCGCCTTCCCTCTCGTCGTTGTTCCGCCGGTCTACGACGCCAGATATCGCAGCACCTCTTCGCACGCGATTCCAGCCCAGTCCGCGATCAGGTCGTACACGTCCGCGCCGCCGCCTAGCAGCCCGTCATAATACTCCTTGGCGATCCCGGCCAGAAACGACAGAAACGGATTATACATCGCGATCACGAAACTGAATACAAAGTGCAGCAGCTTGTCAAATCCCAACATGGCTATCAGCCTCCCGTCTTGACTGTTCTGCACTCAGTATGTCAGCGCCGCGACAAGTAGAATCAACAGTCCGATGATCATCTTGGCGAGCAAGCCGCCAATCTTCCCAAGTGTCGCGCCGAAGCCCGTTCGCACGGCCCCATGGACGCTCTTCCGCATGATGGCGATCTCGTAGGCGGCTGCCGCGGCAAATGCGCCCAGACAGGCGCCCGCGAGCGTGCCCAGCAAGGGGAACACGGGCGTGCCCACTATGGCGCCTGCGAAACACCCGATCATCGCGGCAAGCGCCGCGCCTTTGCCGCCGCCGAACTTCGATGCGCCAAGGCTGGCCGCAACCGCCTCGATCGCCTCGCCTAGCACGGCAAGGATCAACATGGCGAGCACGGCCCATCCGCCGAAATGGCCGAAGCCCGTGACAAACCACGCCGTCGCCACGGCGCCAAGGATGATCCAGTTGCCGAAGAGACCGACAAGATCAAGCAAGAGCCCCGCACAGACCGCGAGACCGAAAACGCTCCAACCAAGAACCGCGAGAGCTGTCGTCATCTTTCACCTAGCGCGGTAACTCCGCGTGACTATTGAGGACCGTCCTTGCGATCACAGTAGTTCCGTATCGCTTCATCAAGACGTCCCTGGGCCCGCAGGATGCGATGGACAAGTTCCCTTACTGCGCCGGTCCCGCCCGGCGAATCCAATACAAGCGCGGCCGCCTGTTTCACTTCAGGTTCCGCGTCGGCCACGACCGCTCCCACGCCGGCGGCGCGAATCGCATGCAGATCTATGATGTCATCTCCGAGGAACGCCATTTCCTCGAGCGATACGCCGTGCCGCTCGGCGATCTCGCGGCACACGCGCGACTTGTCGCGGATCTCCATATGACACTCGAGGCAGTTCCACCGTTTCGCGATCGCTTCCATGGCCTTGCTGCTCAGGCCGGACACGAGCGCGGACTTGCCTCCCATCATGTGCCACAGGGTCAAGGCGGTCGCGTCGCGCGCGTGAATCCAGCGGAACGGACGGCCGTCCCCATCGAACCAGACGCGCCCGTCCGTCAACACACCGTCAAAATCGCATACGATGAACGTGATGCGCCGCAACTGCCCTTCAATATCCGTCATTCACAGTCTCCAACGGCCGCACGATCAAAAGAAAGTGGCCGTTAGGCCTCCTTATCGATTCGCGCTACTGCCTCAAGTACTGCGTCGTGCAAGGGGCCGTTCGACGCCGCGACACCTCGGTTGCCGCGCAAGGTGCGGCCCGTGCCGAAGTCCAGCTTGAGTCCGTCGAGATCCGTGACGCGCCCTCCAGCCTCTTCGATCACGAGCGCGCCGGCCGCCTGATCCCAAATCTTTTCTTTGTAATCGGGGGCGTCCGTCGAGAGGAATCGCAAGAGTACCTCGGCGTGTCCCGCCGATAGTACGGCATATTTTGCCTGGCTGTCCATCAGCACCGGCGGCGCTTCCATGCCCATCGCGTGCACGAACGAATCAATCCGGGCAACGTTCGTATGCGCCGCCTCGTGAGACCGCAACAGGCGCGCCGAGGACGGCTCGCGACAGTCTGATACGCGCAACCGCGCGAACGCGCCGCCGCCTTCAAACTGCATCGCCCACGCGCCCCGCCCGCGCGCCGCCGCCACGAGCACCCCCTCGCCGCAGGATGCCGGCTCGCACGTTTCGCACAGGTTGGGGCATCCCAATACGCCGAGTTGAACTTCGCCGCCTTCCACAAGCGCGAGGGCGACCGCGTACTGTCCGCCTCGAAGATAGCCCTTTGTTCCGTCAATCGGGTCAAGCGTCCAGAATCGTTTCGCAGTGTCGGCCGCGCCGCGGTCTATCCAGCGGCACACGTCCTCGGCGCTCGCTCCCGGCACACACTCGCCGACGAACCGCGTGACCGTCTCCAGGACCCGTTCCGAAACGCGGAGTTCCGAAGATTGCTCCTCGGCGACCAGCGGGTCCGATGCAAAAGCATCCTCCAACCCGCGCGATACCACGGCCTGGATCGCGAAGTCCGCCACCGTTACGGGCGAGAGGTCGTTCTTCGTTAGATTCATTACCGCCATCTGAGCCTGGATCCGGCGGGCGAGCCGCCCCGCGCGACGAACCGCCTCGATGGCGAACGATACCTCCGGAACACGCATGTCCATTGCAGTAATCACCTCACGCATATCACCGCTGTGGCGGCAACCAAGAATACAGTAACCGGGCGGACGGTCCCGTACAGAACGAAACGCGATCGGACCGGTCTCAGGATTGCCGAGACGCTATTGAAGTTGACCGAGCGGAATCGCCTCGTCGATCAACATGATGGGAATGTCATCGCGGACGGGATACAGATACGCCTTATCCTCGCGCACGAGCCCCCCATCGATTTTCAGATCGACTACGGACCCGGCGCGATTCTTTAGCGTTTGGGCCTCGATGGCCGCATTGATCTTCGCCACCAGGTCATCCCCGGCCAGAACGACCGGCGTCTTATTCTCCGGGCAGACCAGGATCTTCAACAATTCCGGATGCACCATGCGTCGCCGCCTCCTCTCAAACCAGGGTTATTCTACCTGAAATCGATGCCGAGTCCAACGCGGACAGATCGGCCGCCTCCTGTCACGCGCAACAACGGACTCTACGGGGCTTCCGGCACGGGACCTTCGACATCCTCCGCTTCCTTCGGCAGCTCCTTCACGCAACGGAAACCGAGGGTATAGTCGTGAGCTTCAAAGGGCCGTGAGAACCGCGCATTTAGCGTGGTTCGCGCCGTGTCACGGAAATTTCCTCCCCGGGCCGATATCAGCGTTCCGAATGCGAACCTGGCCGGGTCGTCACGTCCGTCCGACGGGTCGTAGGGCAGTTCCTTGAACTCGGTGCGCGTCCATTCTGAAACGTTGCCGGCCATATCGTAGCAACCCGACCATGCGCGATCCGTATCGAACGAACCCGTCGGCGCTGCCTCATCCGTTCCCGAATTACATGCGCCGGCCTGCCACTCGGAACCCCATGGATATCGATCCGACGCCGACCGATCCCCGTAGGCTGCGCGCGCCCACTGAGCTTCCGTCGGAAGCTGCTTTCCGGCCAACGCCGCATACGCCAGCGCGTCGTAGAAGGTCACATCCACCACGGGCATGTTCGGCGGCGCTTCCTGCAGATTGTAGGAAGGCCACCGCCAGCCGCCTTCCACCTGCGTGCAGAATTGCAGGTACTGGCCGTTGGTTACCTCATAGACGTCGATGAAGAATCCATCCAAGGTCAAGACGTTGGAGGCCGTCGCGTCTCCCATCGTGACGACTCCGGGCGGGACGAAGACCATGCCGGGCTGCCATGAGCGCAGCGCGACATAGCACTGAAGCGCCTGGCGCGCCAGATCAACCGCTTCGGTGCTCTTCCGCTCCGCCTCCGTCTGCGCCAGTTCCCACCGCGCCTGCGCATACTCCTGGACGCGGACTATGTCCTCGTTGTTGCCGGTCTCGGGAGGCGCCAAAGACCGCGCCCGCGCAATACGCTCGCCGAGTTTCTCGAATACGACATCGAAATCCCGCCTCTGGGCGGAGCCGGGCCCGGCATGTATTGTTTCGGGTTGAAGACCTCGCTCCGCTCTTGCCTTCTCCAGTGCGTAAAGGGCCGAACCCGCCAGTCCCAGGATCAACAGCATGAGAACGACGCCCGCGGTCTTGTGGACCATGGCCTCGTTGATCCTGGCCGGCGGTTCTTGCTCGACGGGCTCGGCCACGAACGAACCCGACTCGAGCAATCCGATAATCGGACGCAGCGCCGCACGCAGTTCCGCCGCGCTTTGGTAGCGTTTCCCGGGATCCGGGTCCACGCACTTGGCCACGATCGGATCGAGCGCCGGCGGGACTTCGCGCGCAAGTTGCGAGGCCGCCTTCGGGACACCCGTCGGCACGTTTCCCGTAAGGATCTCGTACAACACCACGCCCACGCTGTAGATATCGGCCCGCGCATCCACGTTCGCGCTGTTCCGCAACTGCTCCGGAGACATGTAAAACGGCGTGCCCATCACGATCGATGTCCCCGTCAGCCGCGACCGGTCCATCAGCTTCGATATGCCGAAGTCCATCAGCTTTACCGTGCCGTCGTCGCACACCATAACGTTCTCGGGCTTGATGTCCCTGTGCACCGTGTGGCGGTGGGCGTACTCGAGCGCCGCGCAAAGCTCGTCGATGATCCGAAGCGCCGTCTTTGTCGAAAGCCGCTGGCCCGGAGGAAGTTCGTCGACCATCGCCCGCAGCGACTTGCCCTTGATGAGCTCCATCGAGATGTAGATGATGTCGCCGGTCATCCCAATGTCGTGGACGCGAACGATGTTCGGATGCGATAGCCCCCGTGCGATCCGCGCCTCATTGAAAAAGCGCTCGATCACCATCTTGTCGCGCACGAACTGCGGCAGCAGGGTCTTGAGGGCGACTTCCTCCTTGAGGACATTGTCCCGAACGCGGTAGATGCATCCCATGCCGCCGCGCCCGATCATGTTCAACACCGAGTAACGCGACGCCACCAACTGCCCCGAACGGAAAAGGAACTGGCCCCCTTGCGCCCCCCGCGACTCCGGCGAGCTCGAACGCGGCGGCCCGTCAACGACGACGCGAGGCAAGGGCGTGCTGCATCGAGCGCAGATTTCCTGCCCCTCCGCGTTGACAAACTCGCATTTCGGACACTTCACCCGAGCCATCGGAGCATCGTCTCCCGCGCGTCAAGGACACGCCTCTCGTTTCTTTGTCAGCAACGTCTACGTTTTCCACGTAGACGTTGCTGACAAAGAAATCACACACTTGACCATAAGGTCGCGGCTGGGCCGCCTTAGGATACAACACCATCCTATCGCGCTTTCCTCGAAAGATCCACTGCCGCCACGACAACAACACAAGCCCCACCCCTGGCCCTGGCCCGTGCTCGTGCTCGTAGTCGTAATCGTGCTCGATTTCATTCCCACGGTAGTTCGATTGCGGGCGTGAAAAGAAGACGGGATCGTTGCTTGGGAGTGTCGCCTGCAATTCGAGGTCTCAATCCAGAGGAACCTCGCCCGCTTTGATTCCACTCACGCGCCGCCCTAGAATGTCTGGGAGAGATAGTGGGTTGTCCTGAAAGGCTGGACCACCGTGAATTGTCCGGTATGCAAAGAGCCGCTGGCTGTCCTCGAATATGAGAGGCTTGAGGTCGATTATTGTTTCGCGTGCGATGGCGTTTGGCTGGATGCGGGCGAATTGACGCTTCTTTTCGGCGACGCGCGCCAGTGCGACGCATTTCTGAACGGAGGAACACCGCACGGACGCTCGACCGATAAGCCGCGGCAGTGTCCAATCTGCCGGAAGAAAATGGCGAAGGCGGTTACGCGTGGAGATCATCCCGTGACGTATGATCTTTGCGCGCGCGGGGACGGGCTGTGGTTCGACAAGGGCGAACTTGCGCGGGTCCTCGCGCACGGCGTCGCGCATCATGGCGGTGACAAGGTTGCGGAGTACTTGCGGGAGATCTTCGGGGGTGGTCTGCCCGCGGAGCCGGTTTAGAACTGCGGGTAGAGGAGACAAGAGCATTCGGTTCTTCGCATCGGGTCTCTCGATACCGGCGAGAATTTCTCGAGCAGATTCCGGCTTCAAGAAGAAATCCCGTTTCATTACCAGCCGCGCGGCGTCGATCATCGCCTTTGACTAGCCGGGGACGGCCCTGCTATCATTCTTGATAATCGCCCGGTTGCCTTCCGGACATGGCGCAAGGTTTGCGCTTGGGTTGAACATTGACAGGGAGGGATGGCGCATGGCACGACGGAGTGTATTGACGATGGTCGCGCGCGGAGGCCTTGCGCGCGCGGGTGGACGCTGGATTTTGTTGTTGGTGTTGGCAATGGCAGTCCTGCCGGCCTGCAAGTCAGGGATGCCCTGGCAGCAGAGATCGAACCAGCCCGTGGCGGAACCCGTTGACCCGTTAGCCGCCAAGGATACGAAGGATCCCTATCAGGCGCCGGTGGTCGAGTCGCAGGGTTTGGCGCTTTCGCCCGAACAACGGTTCAAAGATATTCCGCTTCCCATTGGGCTCAAGGAGGACCTCGATCGGACCTTCGTGTATCAATCGTCAACCCTGGAAGTCGGGCGCATGGTCTACTCGAGTCGGGCATCCGTTTACGATCTTGCCCAGTTTTTCCTGAAAGAGTGCCCCACTGCGGGCTGGAAGCTGCGGAACGTGCTCGAGGCCGAAGGTAAGACGCTTAATTTCACGAAGCCCGGGAAGGAAATCGAGATCGTGGTCCTGCCGCTGGGTGTCGCGGCTGGCCGCCGCGTCAGCATCACCCTGAGGCCCGCGTCCGAAGGAGGTCTATGAGGGGTCGAAAGGGACCCGGCTTTGCGGCGCTACTCGGGCATGCAAGCACGCCAGCGCTGCTTCTTGCCGCGCTGTTCGCGCCACTCGTGCTGCTGAGTGGATGCAAGACCGGCGCCCTGACTGAGATCCCTGTCGTCGAAAGAATAGGACAGGCCACGGGCCTCCAGCCCAGCGACGAGGAACAGATTGCCGCCGTGCTCGAGGACGTCTGCCTCGGAATGCAGGAGCGGCGGATCTACAAGGTCCTTGCCCATGTCTCGAACGGCTATCGTGACGCTGATGGGCGAGACTACGAGGCCGTCCAGGCCTATCTGAACGAGATATTCAAGAAGTATCGGGCGATACGCATAACGCGCGTGCCGCCGCGCATCTCGATTGCCGCGGATCGCGCACGCGCCGTCGAGACGTTCGGCACGGTGGCCGAGCCGCAGGACCCCGCGCGCGAGCCGCCCATCAACGTGCAGGGCCAGGTCTCCGTGGACTTGGTAAAGGTGCAGGCGCGGTGGCGGATTGTCGAATGGGGCCGTCTGCTATGACGAAGCGAGGCTGTAGGAAAACAAGATGCCTACAGCCTAATCAAAGGAGGTAGCGTGGCGACAAAGATCAAGTCGAAGAAGAAAGTACCGGACATCCTCGACGTCCCGGTTCACAAGGGCGACGTCGAGAAGTTCATCGAGCAGTTCAAGAAGAACCCGGTGCTCTACAGCGCCGTCGCCGGATTCATTCTCGTGTGCATTGTCGCCGGAATCGTATACCGCCTGGGTTCCGAATCGTCCTCGCGAACGGGCATGACGAAGTTCGCGCGCGCCGTCGAGACGGAGGACCCGTCGCTGCGCGCAACGGAACTTGAACCCCTGGTGAAGGGAAAGGGTTCCATGGCCGCCGAGGCCCTCTACATGATCGGCGAGGCCGCCTTCGAAGCGAAGGAATACGATAAGGCCAAGGAGGCCTTCGAGCGGTTGCGCAAGGAGTTTGTCGATTCGCCGTTCGTCCCCGATGCCGTTGAAGGACTCGGCGCCATCGCCGAGAATGCGGCACAATACGACCAGGCCATTGCCTCGTACAAAGAGGTCATCGAGAAATGGCCCTCCTCATTCGCGAAACAGCGCCAGCAACTCAACGTCGCCCGTTGCCAGGAGGCCGCAGGCAACCTGAAAGATGCCGTGCAGGCATACAAGGCGCAAATAGAAGCGTTCCCGGGTTCGTCTTCCGAGAAGGAAGCTACGGCGGCACTTGATCGACTTCGCACGAGCAATCCGGACCTATTCCCGAAAGAGGAACACCCTCAGGAAGCGAAGCCGACCGAAGGCGCCGCGGCCCAAGAGGTGATCCCGGTACCGACGCTCGAAGCCCCCGGCCCCGCGGAGCAGACTCCTCAGACGCCGACGGAGCCAGCCGCGGCGGGCAACGAACCTCCAGCGGCTCCGACGAAATAGAACGATTAGGCTGTAGGCTGTAGGTACTCTGTTTTCCTACAGCCTTCAGCCTGTCTACAGCCATTTCCGCAGTGTCAGCAGATCGTTGCGCGCGGCCTCGAACTTGTCCCCCGGCGCTCCGACCTCCAGGCTGAAGTTGTCAACCGTTCCAAGATCGACGAAACGCGAGACGAGTTCCTCATTCGGTATGATCCCTGTTCCCAGCGGGGCACCGGTCACGTCCGCGATTTCCGGCTTCGCGCTCTTCACCCAATCCTTGAAATGGACGTGGCACGTTCTGTCGCCGAGAAGCGCGACGTTTGCAAGAGGGTCCTCGCCGCAGAAGTAGAAGTTGCCCGTGTCGAAAACGAAATCGAGTTCCGGAACGGCTTGGAGGATCTCGAGGCAATCTTTCGCGGAACACTGAAGCGTGGGATCCATGCCGAAATCCTCGATGGCCAGTGTGACGTTCGCCTGTTGCGCGGCGGCCAGACACGCTTGCAGGCCGTCGATAATCATCCGGCGGCCGTCCCGCGGAGCGATGTTTCCGGAAAGACCGCTTCCGGCGGCCAGCACCAGCGGGCAGTTGAATCCCCACGCAAGTTCGATGGCCGCGTGCAGCGCGTCAACGCCTCGTGCCCGCGACTTCTCGTCCTCAGCGATGAGATTGCAGATCCCGTCGATGCACGTCACGCGCAGCCTGGAACTGGCCAGGTACGTGGCGTAGGTCTTGCGCCGTTTCGGCTCGTCAATGAAGCAGCCTGACGGCAGCTCAACCCCGTCAAGACCGATCTTTTCGAGGCGCGCGAGCATCGACGTATCCGCCAGCGTGCCGTCGGCCAAAGCGCCCCCAAACACCATTGTCATTATGCTGATCTTGGGTGTCATGAACGAATTCCTCCGCCCGTATATCGATCCATAATACGGGCGTCGATTCCGAGCCGTCAGTCAACCTAGATTCGGCAGTCAAGATTGAAGGTGCTTCCCGAAATGGTGGACGGCGTGGACTTTGTGGACGATGTGGACGCCGAAAAGGATCACCTGCTATAGTGGTTGCGTCCACTTTGTCCACAATGTCCACTTCGTCCACTACTTGGACAAACCCAACTGGCTCCAATTGCCGAATCTAGGGTAAAGTAAGCCAGCGTTTCGCGCAAGTCAAGCGGTGGAAGCTTTGCGCGCGCGGGGAGGGTAGGATGAAGATCTTGGAGCCTACAGCCTAATTGAAAAACGATGAGGGGCGTATCGCCTCCATGCTTTACGCCCCTCACAAAAGGAGTGTCTTGAGTGCTAGGCTTTCACGTCGAGGTCGTGCCTCTGCGCTCCGTCCTGCGTCACCGTCATCGCGGATTGCATTAGCTCCAGAGCTATCGCTCCCAGCGCTCTTGTTACCTGTTGCTGTTCCTTCAGCACACGTACCTGATATTGCACCTGGAATGCAGCCTGGCTCAGACCGGCCCCGACGCCGCCTACTGATGCTGTACTTGCCATAGTGGGCCTCCTTTCTGCGTCGGGCTCTCCTTTTGCTACTACCTATTTTTTCGGCCTTGAGCCACCAGAACTTTAGTCAACCCAAGGTTCTGGTGGCGGACGCCTTGTCGCGCATTGGCGATAAACGCGGTCGGCGGACGTGCAGTTTTAGTAGAAAAAGTAGTTGACATTCTATCTGCCAATGGATTATATTGTCTTGGGGTGTGGATGGTGTATCGTCGTCCGCATTCCAGGGTAATGTATTGGGCAACGTAGTTGGAAAAAGAGGAACTCCGATTAAGGGAGGGTACCCCTCGTTTGGTTCGGCCACGCAGACATGGTATAATGTAACCAATCAACGGGAACCTTTAGGCCCGTTGGGGTATTACAAAAAAGGAGCTAAGGTTTGACCGTCGAAGGGGATGGCAAGAGCGGCATGGCGGAAGGGCTGCAAAAACTCGCGCCCGTCAGGAGCGTGACCCCGTTCCGGGTCATCGAGCCCCAAGGGCTGCCCCTGCGCGACCGAGGCGATGAAGACCTGATGCTGATGCACGGTGAAGGCTCCGAGGAGGCTTTCGAGGAGTTGGTTCGCCGCCACCAGAAAGGCGTGTTGAACTACATGTACCGGATGGTTCAGAACCGACACGTGGCTGAGGAGCTGACTCAGGAGGCATTCCTGGCGTTGGTCAAGAACGCGAAACGGTATGAGCCCACGGCCAAGTTTACCACGTACTTGTACGCGATTGCGTCGAATATTGTCTCGAAGGAATGGCTTCGGGTGAAACGCAGGCCGAAACTGTTCAGTCTTTCGTCGTTCTGGAACAGCAAGTCCAGCGAGGGCGATGAGTTCGATCCGCTCGAACATTTGTGCGATGCCCGCGCGGACGTCGAGGAGGATTTCGAGCGCGCCGAGATCTCTGAAGCAGTCAACGGCGCGTTGCGGGAGCTCCCCGATCACCAACGCGAGGCGTTTGTCCTGCTGCGGTTCCGGAATCTCTCGTATCAGGAGATCTCCGATATCACCGATACACCCGTGGGAACGGTGAAATCTCGTGTAGTCCGGGCGGAGCGGGCCCTCCGTCCTTTGCTGGCGCGTTTTAGGGAGTATTTGTAGAAGGGTCTTGGGAACATGCGGCATCCGGGCAAGTATGAGCTTCTGGCCTACGCGGAAAGTCTGACGGACGATTGCAGCAGCATTTCGGTGTGCATCGCGGGGCACGTAGCGCGGTGTCCGAGATGTCAGGCCGAAGTGGAGGGGGCGCGAATTTCCCTCTCCGTTATCCGATTGAGTCCGGATGTTGACCCCTCTGACGATTCCACGTTGCGACTCCTAAAGGCCGCCCGCGAGGAGCGCCGCCGCCTTCAGCAACAGGCCGCGCGTTCCACCGCCCGTATGTCGATCCATAATACGGGTGCATGGACCGTCCTCAAGGGATTGGGTTATGCCGCCGGGATCCTGGTTGTGAGCGCCCTTTGTTTCGGCGTTGCGCTTGGTTCACGCGGCCCGGGAATCGCCCCCGCCGCCGTCTTGGCCCGCCAGGATGCCGGCCAGGACCAGCCCTCGCCTGAAGCCCTGCGCAAGACCACGGCCGAGATTCAGGCCCTTGTCGCGGCCGTCAATGCGCCTTCCAAGAATCCGCCGAGCGCGCTCGAGATTGAACGCCGCCGGGCCGTGTCCGCACTGAACAAGGACCTCGAAGCGGCGCGTTCGGCGCTGGCGCGAAATCCCGGGTGCGAGCGAGCGCTTCGTGTGATGGACAGCAACCTTCAGCGCCAGGCTCAGGCGTTGCGCGCCCTTTATGTGGAGCGGAGCCTGTAGCCGGCCGCGTCTTGCATGCGACACGTCTTTTGAGCATAATCACGCCGCCCTGGCCTGTAAGCTGTAGCCTGTAGCCAGAATACCTACAGCCTTCAGCCTATAGCCTAATCACGCATCGGGTTGACACGAGGTGGAGCTTTCCCAATCCAGTCGCCTTCGATACTTCGGCCTGGCGGTCGCGGTGGTCTTTGCGTGTTGCCGCGCCGCGACGGCGCAGGGCGAGATCCTCAACCGCGTGGTCGACGGCGTCGCGCAGGGGTTGAACCTCGTGGGGGAGAAGGCCCAGGGCATCGTCGGGGCCGGCCCAGGGTTCGGGGAAGGAAACACGGGGGGCATCGCCCAATCGCGCGAATTCTCGCAGAAGTATCCCGTGGCGGCGAACGCATCGGTATCGATTGCGAACGAGTTTGGCGAGATACGCGCCGACACGTGGGACAACGAAGTCGTGCAGGTATCCGCGCGGATCTCGGTGCGGGCCGAATCCGCCGAAACGGCTTCGGAGATCTGCAAGAGCATCGCGATCCAGGTCACGCCGGCGGACAATCACATCGAAGTCCGCACCGTATTGCCCGACATGCAGAACGTGATGGGCAAGCCCACCATCGAGGTCCACTACGAGATGGTCTTGCCGCGCGACGCTAGTCTCACCTGCCGCAACAGCTTTGGGGACACGTATGTGACCGGCGTCGCAGGCAGCCTCGCGGTCGACTCCAGCTTCGGCACGGTTGACCTTCGCGACATCACCGGGGCCGTGAACGTCCGCGCGCGCGGCGAGTTCCCGCTCTTGGCGCAAAACCTTCTGCACGGCGGCGTCTTCGAACTGCACGGGGCCAATGCCGTGTTTCGGAACGTCGCGGGGGCGCTGAAGGTCAGCAACTTCTGGGGCTCGGTCGAGGTCCACGACCTGCCCGCCGAGACCAGCGTGGACGTGGCCAGCGAGAGCGGCTCCATAGGGCTCTACATCCCGGCCGAGGGCACGCCGAACATCACGGCCACGGCGCTGTACGGAGACATCCAGTCCGACATTTCCCTCGATCAGGTTTCGCAGGGCGACGTCACGGTCGCGCGGTCCGAGAATCCGGCGTCAAAGCAGCAGGTCTCGCTTCGATCCTCGTTTCGCGAGATCGCAATCCGGCGCGAGGGCGCCACGCAGGCGGCCGCGGCCAATCCGGCCATTCCAACGCAACCTTTCAAAGAGGTCGTCACGCGCACCGACGCGGTCCTCGAGAACAGCAAGGTGGTGGTCGAGGCCATCACGGGCGACGTCCGCGTCGTGGGCGCGGATACGGACGCCGTCCGCGTCACCGCTACGAAATTCGTCCGCGTCCAATCGCAGTCGAACGTCCGCGCGGCGCTTCAGGCGCTGAACGTGAAGGGCGAAGCGACCGAGGGAACATTGACGCTTCGCACGTCGGTTACGGATAACATGGCCGCGCTGGGTTGCACCTCATATCGCGTCGATCTGACGGTCGAGTGCCCGCGCACCATCTCCGCCGAGGTCCACGCGCAGGAAGGCCATACCGCGGTAACCGAACTTAGCGGCGCGGTCATCGTCAAACAGGACGCGGGAACCGTTTCAGTCGAGCGCGTCAAAGGAAACGTCAACATTGCGAACCAGAAGGGCGACGTGCGCGCGGTCAGTTGTACCGGTCCCGTCGAGGTCGTCGCGTCTTTCGGCACTATCACGCTGTTCGACGTTTCCGGGAAGATGACCACCACGTCCGTTCAAGGCAAGACCGTCATCGAGACGCCTCACGCGGAGATCGTCGCGCGCAGCGCCGGCGGCGACATCCGCATCCTCTCGCTCGAAGGCGTAGCGGGCAATTACGACGCACGCGCGGAACAGGGCAACATCAGCATCCTGATCCCCGCCGAGTCGGATGCCTACATTTCCGCAACCGTCGAAAACGGCACCGTCCGTTCCGCGATCCCGCTGACGGGAACGATCCGCAAAGACGTCCAGGAGTTCGTCCGAAACAGCACGGGACCGTTCCGCCTAACGCTCCAAACAAAGGGCGGCGACATCATGATCAACTGAGAACGCGAGTTTCCCCCGGAAACGGCAGTTGACGCAACTTGCCAGGAAGACTCAAAGATCGTGAGAACCGTGATGACCGCGGACCACTACACTGGCTCATGCCCCGTTGCCGTTCTGAATTCTGTATTCTCGCTTCTTCCAGGATCAATCTACGTATTGCTCTTTTCCTCAGTGTCTCCGTGGCTCCGTGTGAGTCCCATTTCTTCCCACACAAAGACACAGAGACTCAAAGATCGTGAAAGAACTCGTTCAGTCCGTGGGGCAGACTGTCAGTCTGCCGCTCTTAACAAAGGACCGTTTATTCTCTCTCTATCGCGCGACTCCGCCTCGTCTGCCGCCGACGCGCCACAGGGATGCCGTCAACGCCGCGCCGAGTAGCAGGTCTCCGGTGGCGTCATCCGACTTTGATGCGGGTGTGGACGACTTCGTGCCAAATGTGTACGTTCCCGTTGCGGTCGTTGTCTCGTTCGCGATGATGTTCACCAGAAGGTCCTCCGGCGGATGCCATCCGATCCACGGCTTGAAACATCCCCAAATGCCGCTGTCCACTTCCTCGAACGAAACCGTATGTTCACCGGAAGCCAGCTTAACCGTCTCCCCGCTCTCATGCCACTCACCGCCATCCACGCGCCACCGCGCCCCGGCCATCTCCGCACTCACAGGTTCAATCGTGACCTGTAGAAATCCCTCGCCTTCGCCTTCGCCCTCACCTTCGCCCTCTCCTTCACCTTCGCCCTCCCCTTCGCCCTCGCCTTCACCCTCACCTTCGCCTTCTTCGCCATCGCCTCCGTCGCCATCGCAATAAACACAAACCCGGCCATCGCCATACTCTCGCTGCTCGCCCTACCCGAC
>CAZPMT010000118.1:0-18132 GCA_964587655.1 uncultured Nitrospiraceae bacterium | reverse complement strand
CTAGCGCGGGAACGCCTTCGATGTCGACTGGGCTGAACCGAAAGGCCGCTGCCAACGTCCGGAAACATTGCGTTTCGTTTGAACTGGCCTCCACGGTTTTCAGGGATCCTAACGCCATGTCAATGCACGACCTGGAGCATAGCGGGAAAGAAGATCGATGGCTGACGCTGGGTGTCAGTTCGACAGGGGCGGTCCTGATAGTGCATCATACATTTGCAGAAGTTGATGTGGACACGGTGATCGTTCGGCTCATATCGAGCCGAAAGGCCACCACGCGCGAACTGCGACAATACGCGGAGTGACGAGACATGAAAAAGGAATACGATTTCTCGAGAGCCCAGCGCGGACGATTCTACAGATCCGATGTTGTCTTCAACCTACCCGTTTACCTCGACAAAGACAACCGCGCCTTCGTCGAGAAGGTCGCCCAAAGCAACCACTCAGATGTCTCGACCGTCGTAAACGACCTCATCCGCTTGCAGAAGCAGACAACATCAAGTGTCGGCCTCTGAAACGCCCCTTCCGCATTCGTTCTATTCCAGCCCCCCCCGCACAGGTGAACCTACGATCCCACTCACGTCAAGCCCAATGCCTGTCGCCAGATACTGGTTAGCTGTGCTCTGTTTCCGTCGGAAGCCTTCCCCGCGAGGAGTTCGACCGCCGCAGTCCTGTAAATGACGCTGAAGTAAGCGTATCGAGTTCAGGCAGATGTCCCTATCTGCTGGCATTACTGTTCATGGCCAAACTGCGTTTCGGAAGCTAACCCTCGTGTTCGTTCTGCTTCCTCTTTCTGTACTTCCTGTCTTCCTCTTTATGGCGCCGGAATGACCATTTGTCAAATCCCTTCTTGTCTCTCATGATTTCGTCGGAGATCGTAGAGATCGGCTCCCGCTGCCGCGCGAGTTCGTTTCCGAGGTACATCGAAATTTCTTGGAAGGCCTCGGTCGGGCCTTTGACTTTCTGAAACTGTTCTGCTTTCAGGTATGGGTTAAGGGTGCAGCGGAATTTGTCGATGCTATTGTGCTCATTGCGCTTATTAGCCGCCACATATTCCACCTTAAACACCGGAATACCCAATTGGATGAAGACATCGTCGAAGCGCTTGCCCACAATATCTGCGGCTGCTTTTTTCCAAGTGTTGTGAGTTAGCGGGCTTGACGGGCAATAAGACCACCAATACCAGCGACGGGGATCGGGGTACTTCTGCGCCAGGATCTCGTCCAGGACTTCCCGGTCCAAATGGAATTGGCTCAGATATGCGTCAGGTAGGCCGGCAGCAATTTGATCCGTTGAGTGAAACGTCCGTTTGTCAATCTCTATCGCTGGATACAAGAATCCGCAGAACCCGATAAGTTTGGTCGTGATCGGGACCTCCAACCACTTCGTTGTATCTCTGTCTATCCGTTGCACGATGGAATACGGCAATCGCGCGACAAGTTCGAGGGGAACACGAAGCACCTTGTCTAACTGCCGCGGCATCCGGTCTTTCCTGCCGTCGTTCCATCGCTTTTCAAATTCGAATAGCTCTTGCTTTCTCGCGTAGTTCAGGTTGGGATCGGAGCCGAAGCCCAGTACGGAATCATAGTAGTCCTTGAAGTCGGATATGATTCTCACATGTCTTTCCTTTGTTTAAGACCGTGGCAGCCCTGGGAGTCTGACTCCGAATCCAGCTACGGGTTACCGGCAGCGGTCATGAGAGCGCCTTCAACTGTAAACTGACAGACGTCAACTACCCCCACGAGCGGATGCGGGTACTACAACCTCCACTGCAAGAACGCATCGTCCCATGACTAACCTATGCCAGTGTAGCACAGGCGGCACGGGGCAACAAGCCCTTCGATGCGTTCCACTTCTGAGGACTCCGCGACTTGTCGCGGCAAATTGCCATTTCCGTATCTCAGGACGCTGATGCGCCCGCTGCTCATGGCAGTCAGTATTCGCGGATTTACATGCAACGCGGTTGTGAGAATGCAACCAGATGAGGCGTTCTCGTCACAGTTTGTCAAACCACGACAAACTGTGATGAAAAGCCCCCGCATCATGGGAATGCTCTTCGTGACTGTGACTGTTCGTTTCTTCGATTACGATGACGATGACGAGCACGAAGAAACGTCGGCGAGGTCCGCAATCAGGCAATCCTAGTCTTAAGCACAATTAGATGCGTTTGGCCTGACGGGGGTGCGGACTCGGGTTGTAATGGCTATCCCTTCCCGAGGCGGATTTGAGCCCATTCTTTGGCGCGGCGAAGGGTTTGTCGCAGGCCGCGTTGCTTGAGATTCGCCGAGAACCTCTTGACGATAGATCGGGCGGGACTCAACGTTCCCGTTTCCGGCAGCGACGGACGGTGGGCCGCCTCGATCAACGCGCGCAGTTCGCGTGTGCGCCCGGGAATGTCCGAACAGCAGTTCTTGCAGTATTCCGGCAGGTTCCTGCGCGAGCGGATTCTTCGACGGACATCCTGCATGTAAGGACCCAGCCATAATTCCTTCAACGATTTGTTGCGCGCCGTATCGGCGTATTGATCCCAGGAAGGACTGCACGGTCCCACCCTTCCGTCCTCGGCGATAATCACCATGGCGGTCCACGGTTCAAAGCAAAACGCGTCGGAAAAACGCCCGTCGCCGACGACGCCAAGGCATTCCGACTGCGCGCACTTCCCTTGATCCGGTTGTTCATCAAAGACGAGATGGTGAAACGACGCGGGCATGCCCAGTTCTTGTGCTAAGGCCTCTGCGCGCCGGACGTGTTCGGGGATCTCGGCGCGTTGTTTTTCGGACAGGGCAAACCCCGCGCAGAGATCGCCTTGGACGACAAGCCGGATCGGGGTCAATTCGCTGCAACCCAGTTCGTGCGTAAGACGCACCATCTCTTCGATCTTGTCGTAATTCAGGTTCGTTACGACCATGCTTACGATGATGTGGGGCGCCGTTGCCCCTTCCTTGCGTTTCAACTCGGAAAAGAGCCGCAGGTTTTCCGTGGCGCGTTCGAACGATCCCGCGCTTCGGATCGCGTCGTTTATTTCCGCCGTTGGACCGTCCAGGCTGGCGATGATTGTTTGCCAACCAATGCGGATCAACTTTCGGATGTTCTCCGGGGAAAAACGGGTGGCGTTGGTTTGAAGCGTTCCATTCATGCCGCGCGCGCGGATTCTATCGCACATTTCCATCACTAAGGCCTCGCGAACCAGCGGCTCGCCCCCGCCGACAATCCGCCAGTTCCGTACGCCCAATTCCGCAGCTTCATCGACCAGATCGAGCAGGCGTTGATCCGGCAGTTCGCTCCGGCAATCGACCTCGCCGCGTTCCTGCTCGACCCAGCGCTGCCAGCAAATGGCGCAATGCAGATTGCACCGATTCGTTGGAAACACAGTCAGTTCCCACGGTCCGGGCGTTTCGCCTCGAGCCCATTGCCGAAGACGCTCGGCCCGTTCTTCCATGGCCGGGTCGCTCATTGGTACGGTTCCATCTTATCGCTCTCCTCCTTGAGGGATGGCGGCGGTCTTAAACTGGTCAGGAATGATTTCGTGTAGCGATGATCGGGTTTGACGACCTGCTTCAGCAAGGAAGGCGTCGCAACGGCATATATCAACTGCTGACAGCTCGCGCAAACCGGCGGATGCTGGTTGGTGAGATGCTGCCACCGCAGTTTTTGATAGGGCTCTCCAAACCAGATTTCTTCAAAGGTCTGTGTGTTGAAGTCGCCGAGACGCGGACCTGAAACAAAACAACAGGGAACGATGTGCCCGTCGATCAAGATGTAGGGGCGTTCCCACAACTCGACGCACGTCAAGATGCCCCCGTCTTGTTTGCGTCCCAAGCACAGTCCGCCCCAATCGCCCGGAACGGAAACATGAAATGTCTCATCTTGTAGACTTCTAAGATTGGCAATGACCCGCAGGATTTCCTCCTCCGACATCGTGGCGCTCAGCACCATGTCCATCAAACGCTCGCCATTCGAAAGCCGTAGCGTTTGATCAACGCCGTACGTAAGAAAGTCGATGAAATGCACGCCTTCCAGTCCCAGCTCCTTAAAGGTGCGAATCATTTCCGGAAAACCCGGTATAAGATGTTTCATCAAGATCGCATGCGCCTTGATGACGGGATACTTGCTATGCTGGCGTTTTTTCTCTTCGTTCAACGTGCGAATATTGTTTAGTACGCGATCAAGTGTCGCATTCCGCCGCAGTTCCGCATAGAGTTCGGGGTCGACGGTTTCGATGGAAACAATGACTTCCGAATGCCCGAGTTCCACGAGCCGCCGGGCCATCTCGTCCGTCAGATGAGTCAAATTCGTATTGAAACTGGTGCGCAAGCCTCTGCTTCGGGCAAACGCAATCATCTCCATGAGATCCGGGTTGAGCAACGGTTCTCCTATGCCTTGGATATGAACACCCGTCAAGCCGGGGGGGAACTGCGATACCACCCGCTTGAAAAAGTCCAGGGTCATATCGGAATGATCGGGCAACGGGTGATGGGTACGGGCGCAGAACTGGCATTTCAAGTTGCAGCGGCGCGTGGGTTCGATTTGCAGGAATGTTGGAAATATGGGCTCACTTACCCGCGCGCGAAGCAACGACTTGATTCGTCCGGGCAGATATTCCGCGATGGAGGAGCTAAGAATCGCTTTCAATATACGTTTCATAGTTCGTTATCCAAACATACGGCCGTTACTGTTTTCGGATGTCGATCCATTGCTTTCCGCGTCGCATCGCCTGAAGCAGGCCGTGACGGCGGATACTGGATACGGCCTTGCGTGCGAGGGCAACTTGACGTTGTGGGAATCTCAGTTGATCCCAAGGGGGATTAGCCCTGGCCTCGGCCAATTGCCGCCGCAAGCACCCATCACGGACGCCTAGCGAAGGAGGGGCGGGCGAACACTTCGCGCAGTATGCCGGCAGGCGGCCGGCCAGGATGTCCTCGCGCACTTTCTGAAGGTGCGGTCCGAGCCAGATATCCCGCAGATCGCTCTCGAACAGGCTGCCGGCGTTCTCTTCCCAGTACACGCAGCAAGGGCCAACGCGGCCATCGGCGTGAACCGCGATGCCCAGCCAAGGTTCGAAACACATCGCGCGCAACATCCCGGCGGCGCCCTCGGGGATCCTCGGCCGATGATAATCCCGTTCCGAGAGCACGTCGCTGAAATAGTCCGACAGGCCCAGTTCGCGAGCGCGTTCGGACGCATGCCGGACATGCTCCGGCACTACGGCCAACTGCTCCTTGGTCAGGCGGAAGGGTTCACAATGGGGGCCGGCATCCGTGAGGTTCGCCGCGCCGACGGCGTCGCAACCCAGCTCATGGGCGAGTTCGGCAAGCTTGTCCAGTTTGTCGAAATTCAGCGATGTGAGTGTGGCATGGAGGGCGAACGAAGGAGTGGCAAGACCGTGTTCCTCTCTTGCCTTCTTCATCTTACGGATGGTTTCGGTGGCACGCTCGAATGATCCCTTGCTCCGAATAGCATCGTTTATCTCCGGCGTGGGTCCGTCTAGGCTGAACACAAGACTTGACCATCCGGCTCGCGCCAGCCGCAGGAAGTATTCCAGCTTGAAGGAGACGCCGTTCGTCATGAAGGCTCCGTTCATGCCACGCGCCCGGATCCGTTCGCACATTTGCACGACGAGTTCGGCTCGCATGACGGGTTCCCCGCCGCCGGCAAAACACCACTCGCGCGCGCCCAGGTCCGCGCACTCGTCCACGAAACGCAGGAAACGATCGTCCGGGACTTCCGCAGCGAACTCGTCAAACCGCCGCTGCCAACAGATGGCGCATCGGAGATTGCAGCGGTTTGTGGGAAAAACGTTTACGTACCATGGAGCCGGCGTCTCACCACGTTCCCATCGGAGTAGTCTGTCGGTTGGCGTGTCCACGATTCGGATTCCTTGTTGAAGCACTGAGCGCCTTTCCTCATTCCACGCACGCATTGTATAATACATCACGGAATGGACAGGGTTCGAGGACGATTCGCACGAAGGAGGCATCGCCGGCACGTTTGGCGCGTTCCCGCCCGAGGAGAGGCCATCTACCTCGTTGCCAGGCATTAGCATTGCATTGATCTCCTTTGCACATACGGAAGGTTGCGCTCATGTCGCTGCAATATGACCCGGCAGTCGATCGTCTTATGCAGTGGGAGTCCGGCCAGATGCCCGGGCCTTTTCGCATCACCTTGATCCCGACCAACCGGTGCAATCTGGCGTGTGCGATGTGTTGGCGTCAACGGGCGGACTCCGTGGACGATTCCGAGGTCAGTGATGAACGTTTGTTGAGACTGGTGGATGAGGCTGCCGGTCTCGGCGTACGGGAATGGATCATCACCGGCGGAGGAGAACCCATGATGAGGGCCTCCCTCGTCATGGCATTGTGCAAGAGCATCCGGCATCGCGGCATGATCGGACGCATGAATACCAACGGCATCCTGCTGAACCGCACGCGCGCAGAAGAGTTTATTGAGATGGGATGGGACACGATCTACTTCGGTTTGGATGGCCCCGATGCCGGCGTGAATGATGCCATCCGCAGTCCCGGGTCATTCGAGCGCACCAAACGCAGCATGCTGCTCCTGGCCGAGTTGAAACGCGCCCACGGCGTCGAGCGGCCGGAGGCGTTCCTGAATGCCGTGCTCACCGGCGCCAACTATGACAGGATCGATCAAATGGCCGATCTCGCCGTGGAAACAGGATGCACGGGCGGGCTGTACTTGTCGTCACTGGTTGTCTACGGCGAGTCTAGCGCCGCGTTGAGGCTTTCACCAGAAAAGGAAAGGAGCCTGCGCGTGCACTTGGACAGGGCGGTGGCGCGAGCCAGGGAACTCGGCCTCAACACGAACATTGGAGAGCTTCTTTCCACCCTTGACGGCCAGCGAGGCTCCATGGCGCAAGATAAACGGGGAGAACTTATTGACGCCACGTGCTTCGAGGCGTGGCTGAATATGACAATCTTGCCAAGCGGCCGTGCCGGTCCCTGTTGCGTGTTCTGGGACGACGCCGCGGAAACAATCCATGACAAGACGCTCGAGGAGGTTTGGCTGGGCGCCTATATGCGCGGGATGCGAGAAAGACTGATCGCTGGGTCCAATTTGCCATCCTACTGCAGACAGTGCAAGACCGCCGACCTCGGCCGGGCCCAACGGTTCCGCGATGAGATGCGGATGCGGCAATGGAGCCGGTGGCGAGACTTGTCATGGGAACAGCGCGGAAGGTTTCTCTCGACGCGTGTCCGCAGGAACCTGCGCGACCATGGGGTCGGCGGGACACTGCGTAGGGCCTGGGAATGGGCGCAAATCCACATGCGATGATCCGCGGAACGCCCCCCTCCCGCTCTCAATCATGCTCGATTAGCTACTTCTTCGATCCCCGCCGAATCCGGATCCACTCGATGCCTCTCTGCAACGCCCGGCGTGGCCCGTATTGCCGCACGCTTCGCAGCGCTTTCCGGGCAATCCACGGCACGCTATGGGGAAAGCTTTTTTCAGGAGGAGTATCCTGATTGAGGCACTCCCTCGCTTCCCGGCGCAAGACATCCTGTTCCGCGAACAGGGTCGACGGGCACGTCGCGCAATACCCAGGCATCCGGCCTTCCAGCATTTGCGCACGAAGCTGTCGAAAATAGGATCCCAGCCAGACCTGCATCAGCGAACTCTTGCCGATGTTGTTGTCGTCGTTCATGCACTCGCTATCGTACATGCAGCATGGACCGGCGCTGCCATTGTACAGCACAACCATATTGAGCCAGGGCAGAAAACATGGCGCTTCGAGGAAGTCCCGCACGGGCGCCTCCGCACCGGAATGCATCGCGTTCGGATCGGCGGTGATGTCCCCGCGAAAGAACAGGGAGAAGTTGTGCCGGATTCCCAGCTCATCCGCCCGTTTGATCGCGCGCTCAAGATGCCTGGGCAACTCGGCTCTCTGCCGCTCGTCGAGTTGAAACGGGCGGCCCTCGTTCGAGTGGACGATCATGGTGCTCGCTTCAATATCGGAAGCCCCAACGTCTGATGCACACTCGGCCATTTGGTCGAGTTTGTCGCAGTTGAGCGACGTAATAACCATGTACAACGATACAACAGGAACATCCGAGCGCGCCCGGCGCTTGATCTCCGCGAGCTTCTTGAGGTTTGAGGTCGCCCGCTCGAACGAGTCTTCATCGCGAATTGTGTCGTTCACCTCAGCGTTCGGCCCGTCCAGACTCACGCGCACGCAGTCCCATCCAATGCCGACAAGCCGCTCCAACTGTGCGCTGCTGAACAAGGAACCATTGGTCTGGATGTACCCCGACATTCCCTTACGCCGGATCCGTTCGCACAGATCCATGATCAGATCCCCACGCACCAACGGCTCGCCTCCCCCGAGGATGGACCATTCCCGCACACCGGCTTCCGCCCCTTCATCGACAAGTCTCAGATAGCGTTCGGAAGGCAATTCATCCTTGTGGTCCAGCTTCAGGTTCGGATTCCTCTGCCAGCAAATCGGGCATCGGAAATTACACCGGTTAGTGGGATACAGACTGACGGTCCACGGCCCCGCCGTACCGCCGGATTTCCATCGCAGCAGTCTATGGACTTTCGTTTCGCATCCATGCATGTGCGTCGCCCCGTCTGCACACCTGCGAATTCCGTAAGGCGCCATCCAGGATTTCCTTCCCGTGCCGAGTATACTTTGTCCTTTCCGGAGGCGTCAAACGCGCCATCACATTTTGGCAAGACCGGGAGGCAAGTATGTGCTAGGATCCAGTTGCTATTGTACCGGAGACAAGAGAACCGTCAAATCACCGTAGGCTGCCGCATGAGCAATTTCTTGAGTTCAATGTCGATAGCGGCTCTATTCTGCGCCGTCGCGGCTGTTTCCCCGCCGGCCTTCGCAGGGGACAGGCCCACAGTTGGCGCTATTCGATGGGACGGCTGGAACGAGTGGGCGTACTATGAGAAGTGTTTTGACCCGGCGGAATGGCGATACCGTTTGCCTTTCTTTGCCACGATAACCCCGGAAAACACGGCGCGAGTCCGTGAAGATTCGCAGGAGGTCATCGACAAGGAGATCGCCTATGCCAAAGCCGGCGGCCTCGATTATTGGGCGTTCCTTTATTATCACCCAGAGGGCTGGCCGCCCCATTCGGCCGATATGTATAGGTGCCTTGACCTTTATCTATCGAGTGCTCACAAGTCCGACATCAACTACTGCCTGATCATTTCCGGCGGGCTGCATCTTGGCCCAAAGGAAAAACTTCCCGATACCACGGGTTTCCTTGTCCAACGTTTCAGGGACCCGAACTATCAAAAGGTCATGGGCAACAGGCCATTGGTCTACTTCTTCGATATAGCCGACATCGTGAGGTACATGGGTTCCGACGAAGCGGCCCGCGACTGGCTCAAAGACCTGCGCCAGAGGACCATCGCCGCCGGCGCGGGCAATCCCTATTTCGTTGTGATGGCCTTCTGGCCCCCCAGTGGCGTGGCACAGTTGGAAAAACTGGGTTGCGACGCGATCAGCGCCTATACGGGCCACTGCACCGGAGGCGCAGTCAACAACAAAGAGGCCCCCTATTCTGCATTGGCCGAGAGGAACCGGCAGCACTGGGAAAACGGAAAAGGAACAGGAAGAGAGTTTATCCCCACATTGAATGCGGGCTGGGACTTCCGGCCCATGAAACGCCCCGAATACCCGGATCGCGATCCTAAAGATGATTCGTTCAAGGCGCCGACTCCCCAGGAACTCGCGGACAATCTCAAGAACGCCATGAAATGGGTCGAGGACAATCCGTCGGTCTGTCCCGCCAAGTCGGTGTTGATCTACGCCTGGAATGAGTTGTCAGAGGGCGGCTGGCTTGTGCCAACCCTGAGCGAGGGAACGGCGAGGCTGGATGCCATCGCCCGGATGCTGCGGCAGTATGCCTCGAAGGAAAACAAATGACCCGTCAACGTCTTGGAATGGTCCCTCACTGCAAACGGGGCGCTCCGCCGCCTCCCATGGGTGCAGCAGGGGCGCGTCGCGTGCGAGATGAATCCTTACGTGCGGATCTTGGCCCCGTCTGTAGGCTCGAGGAAGTCAGACGGGGTCAGCGGTTCCTCATACTCAAGACAGGAATGAGCAGATGTACTCGGTAGTTCCGTCTTGGACGGAGATGTCGAAGGCGCTGTTGCCGGGGACGTCGAAGGATTCGCCGGACTTGTAAGGCTTCCATTGGGACTCGCCGGCGAGTTTGACGCGGCATGCGCCCGCGGTGACTTCCATGCGTTCGGGCGCGCCGGTGGTGAAGTGGTATTCGCCGGGATAGATGAGTCCGAGGGTCTTGCGGGCGCCGTCCGGAAAAAGGATCGTGTGGCTGGCGACTTTGCCGTCGAAGTATACGTTGGCTTTGCAGACGGCGGTAACGTTTTCAAATTGCGCGGGGAGCGCCATCGGGTGTTCCTCCTTGTGCGTTATGGGCCATTGGAGGAGGTATTGTAGTCTCGAGGAGCGGCGCGGGCAAGAGGCGGACTGTTATGTGGCGTAACCATTCAGTCACAAGTCCATGCAACCTTAACCACAAGGAACTCAGAGAACACAAAGAAGATCTTCGTAAGAAGACAAGATTCTGACGGATAGTAGTACGGATGAGGGTGGGTGCAGAGACCGAAAGGAGGTAAAGGACCAAAAAACCTGCCGGTGAAGGGGGCGTTCGGCAATCCAACTGTGACTGAACGGTTACGTAAGCCAGCATCATTTGCCGCTCTATGGTATTATGCCCTATGCTATGTTCGACTCAACGGCAGGAGGTAAAATGGACAAGTTTGCTCCTCACAACGTGCTTCTGTGGCTTCTCCCTTTGCTCGGCACTGCTTATGCGGCAGCGCAAGCACAGTCGTGCCAGGTCACGCCAACGATCGAACCCGATCTGTTGCCCGTGCCGTTCTCCACTTCCTCCATCTGGAATCGTCCCATTCCGCAGGACGCCGTCTACGCGGACGTAAGCGCCGCCATGTTCGGAGATACGGCGACAAGTCCCGTACGCGTCGTGCCGGACCTCGTCACCGTCGGATACGTTGACCCGTCGCAACCACTCACGAGAATCGAGCGCAATCAAGGCTGGGAGTATCCTTTGCGGGCGACGAGTACCGGAGAACTCCTCTACATGCGCCAACTGTCGCCCACCGCCTGTGTCGGGGTCTCGTGGAACCGCACGGGAAACGGCGCATTCACAATCATCGACATGGCGACTGGACTCGCCGATGAGGGCGTGGGGAGTTGGCGCTGTCCGGGACAGCCCCTGCTGACCCTGCTTCCTGACTCGCCACGAGGACACAACATCGATGTCCTGCACGGCGACGGATTGTCCGGCTATGGCCGCGGCTCCGGACTGCCGTCGTTGGGCGGCGCCATACGCCTCGACGAACTGAACAACGGCCCGGAACACGCGCTGGCCGTGATGCTGCCCCATCGGCGCTACTCATCTTCGCAACATTACATCTGGCCCGCCCGAAGCGCCGACCAGTACGCGTCCGACCCCGAAATCGGATACGCCGGACCAGACCCCCGCTATACAATGGGTACCTTGCTCGCCGTTCCTCACGGCGTGAATGTCGACGCAATCGCGTGGGAAACAACCCAGGGCGCCGCCCTCGCCAGAAGCGCCCAGCAATATGGCTGGTACATCGTCGACTCCGTCGGCGTCGATCAAACCATCGTCGGCCTTGCAATCGAAGTGCGGGCCGCGGTGCGCGATCTGGGCCTCGAAATTGATCCCGTGACGAACAACCAATCCGTGGATCCCGCCGTGTTGGATGTGACGGCTTTCAACAACGACGTTATCGCAATTCTCCACCTGCTCAAGGCGGTCGTTTCGAATGGTCCGAACGCAGGCGAAGGGGAAGGCGAGGGTGAGGCCATGCCGCTACACTGGTGGTTTGTTATCGGCGTTGTCGCGATTGCATATTTCCTCTGGTCAGCCGCCCGGTATCTTTTCGCACGCTAAGAGACTGACGCCGTTGCGCCCGGCTCACGCGGCACAGCACTGGGCGGTGTGGAACCGGGGCTAAACGAATCCCTGTCAAACGTGCGACCTACACAACATTACGAGCGACCGCCCTTGCGCTCGCTGATGCGCTTCGCGACGTCTCTACCGACCTCGAGGATCTCCGCCGCGGCCCTGACCTCTTCACCCAGGAACACCTTGAGGCCAACTATCAGCGGTTCCAAATACGCCGCACTGGGGGACTCTTGCAGAATATTGACCGCCTCTCGCGCAACACCGGCGACCGCCAACTGCACGCCAAGCTCAATTGCATCATCGATGTCTTGCGAAACCAGCGCCGCATCGTTGAAGTACTTCTCAGCCGACGCCAACGCTTCGTCACCCTTGTTCATCGCGCAAAGGATACACGCATAGGTGTGCTGACAATTGCTCTCGCCCGGCGACAGCCGAACGGCCTCACGCGCCCACGCTTCGGCCCGGCTCAGGTTCACTTTCAATCGGGTGCAGTAGAACACCCACGCCAGATCGTTCAATAGGGACACATCTTCTGGGTGACTCTTGGTGAATTTTTCGGCCAGTTCGACACCTTCATTGAGGCGAGCGTCCTGTTCGATTAGCAGCACGACCAGTGGCGTGCATGCATGCGTGTGGTCGGGCTCGAGAGCAATGGCCTTTCTATAGGCCTCTTCGGCTTCGGCATAGCGATTGAGTTCCATGTGAAGAAACATCCCCAACAGTCCCCACCCCGGGGCAGAATCGGGCTGGAGTTCCACTACTTCCCGAAAAGCCTGTTCCGCCCCGGCCACATTTCCGTTCCTTCTGAAGGTTTCGGTGCGCTCGATCAGTTCACCCCACTGCTGATCCAGCGCGGCCGACCGCCTCTCACGTGCACTGGCAACCAGTTCGCGCAGTGAAGGGGGTGCCTCGGGGCTTTCCAGAAAATCGCGGGGAGTTCCCGGCAGGATCTTCGCTTGAACAACATCATCCGAAGTGCGGCGCAGGATAGACTCGTATGCTAGGTAGTGGTTTTCGCGTGCGCTGATGTCGAGTTTGAGGGCTTCTTCGGCGATGCCGCGAGTAATGCGGATGAGGTCCTCCTCGCCGTAGAAGCTGACCATGAAGTTAACGACGGCCCTGACGCGACTAGATGGAGATCCTCTGCGGCGCATCAGGTAGTAGATGTTGTAGAGGCGTTCAGCCACCTGGTACCACTTAGTGCGTTGTCTCGCGTCGCTCACAACGACGGCGCCTCGGCTGACCAGACGTTGAAGCAGCGAACTGGTCATGTTGACGTTAAGACGGGCTGCCTCCGCGATGCTTCGTGCCGTGGCTGGGTCCCAGATCTCGGCCAGGGCAAGGTAGACCTTCCGTTCGATGGGGGCAAGGTTATCAAGGTGCGTCTTGAAGTATTCCGTGTGATCGTCGACGAGTTGCGTCAGATCATTCATGAGTTCGTTGAACGATCGGCCTGCCGCAAACGAGCTGATGATTGCGAGTAACCTCGGGCTGCCGCCGGTGAGAATCTGAATTGGCCGGATCTCGTTTTTCGGGGGATCCTGGCCCGTGAACGAGACCCACACCTTCCGGCACTCGTCTTCCGTGAGCGGCTTGAGCTGGAGTGGTTTGAATACCTCGAACATGGCCTTTCCCGAGTTCTCGACCTCATCGAAGCGGGTCGTGGCGCTCGCAAGCATCATCACGCGCGGCTCGTGTTGCAGGGTATGACGAAGCACCCATGCGTCGTCATGGCTGATCTGGTCTCCGAGCAGCATGTTCAAGTTTTCGACCACGAGCAGGACGCGCTTGCCGAGGGCGTCCGCAAAGTCCATGAGTTGCGCCAACGCGCGTTCTCGCAGTCGCATCTCATCGGGTTCTCTTCGCAGGTCCTCATAAGTACGGCCCCAACGATCATCCTTGGTCTGATGCCAAAGATGAAAAAGGGCTTCCAGCCAGAACTCTCCCGGCGTCGTAACTTCGTAGCTTTCCTCCGCGAAGACCAGCGGATACCATTTGTCCCGAAGGGCTTCGTCGCGCCGCACCTCCGCCACCGCGCGCAGCACGAGCATCGTCTTTCCCATGCCCCGGGGGCCGATCACAAGCAGGTGTTGATTTGACTCGCCCACGTTCTCGCGGACGGCATCTACTATCAACTCGAGATCGGCCTCACGCACCACGAAGGATTGGACGAGCTCCTCTTCCGTGAGAAAAGCCGGGTTGTACTTCATCGTTCGCTGCGGCATGTTTAACTCCTCCTCCTTCGTTCCAATACGGGGGTGAAGAACATGCTGTATCTCTTCTTACACCAGTCCCTTACCAAGTGGGATACGAACGCGTATCCATCGGGTGAGGCCCGCAGATAGCCATCGTGCTCCAACACACGAAGGATCTCCGCTTCCGCTTCCACGGCGGTGCACTGCTGGAACGTGTAGTCCCGTTGAAGGGCCTCAAGCGCGTCGCGGCTCAGGTATCCGGTAATGGCGGCCTCGCTCAACATCTCCAGTGCAAGCGGGAAAAGGTCCAGACCTAGAACCATCTTCAGGCGTTCCTCGTAGTGCGTCAGCTCGGCGTGGCCTCGGACGCCAAGCATCTCATCCTGATAGACCTCGGCCACCTCCTCCTTACGGAATTCGTGGAGTTTTCTCCGAACACAACGGTCTCGTACGTGCGAGAAGAACATCTGCACGTGGTCCGGGATACAGCATCCAAGCATGTTCACCATCTCTTCCGCCGCGCCGTCTTCGAGACTTATACGACATCCCGTCGCCAACGCATGCAGACACCCCACCGCTGTGACCCGGTCCCACGGCCGCAATTCGAATGGCTGAAACGTGTTGATACTTGCACTCAAACCGGCTTGGTGAAGCACTGGCTCAAATCCAATACTTCCGGTCAGGACCATCCTGATCTTCCCTTGGTGTTCGATGCTGTTCCGCCTCAACCACGACATGAACTCGTCCACGTCGCGTTTCCGCTCGGCGGTGATGGTGTAATCCTGGCCCTTCAACATCCGGTTGACCATGATAGGGATCTCATCAAACATCAGGAGGACGGGTTTTTCGGACGCAGCAAGAATCGCAAGCAAAGCGTCACCCTTCTGTGACCAATTGCCCGAATCCAGCCCGCTTCGCAGATGAACCCCCAGATCGAAAATCGAAACCTTTTCAATTGCATTTCGGATTGACGCAAGAGCATTGGAGAACACATCGGCGGTTTTTCCCCACAGTGATTTGTGTCCGTACGTCGCCACCCCCAGTCTCGCAATGGTATCCGGTGCGCTGAAGGCCTGCTGGAGGTCCACATACAGGCCGATATATCGGTCTTGGAGCCGCCGTGCCGCTTCAAGCATAAGGCTCGTCTTGCCCATCCGTCGTTGGGCCACAAGGAGAAGATGGACGTCCTCCGCGATCTTGTTGGTGAATAGCCGCAGATCGTCTTCTCTGTCCCAGAAACGGTCACCTATTGCATATCCACCAATGACTTGCCTCATTTTGATTCTCCCTGTCAGCCAGAGCAACAGCCAACAAATATGTTTCCAGCGTTTTTGTTTCCAACTAATCTGTTGGCATTATACTCTGCCCTGAGCGTCTTGTCAATAGGAAAACCAAAGCGCTCTCAGATAACAGGCGATAACATGCTACTGTCAATTGTCTTCTGACTGCACTGGGTGCCATTCAGGACATCCTACCCATTTCCTGGCCTTCGGGGATCGATGCCAGGGTTGTTGGAGATCGGGACAGCCCAGTTCTCGCGGCAAGGGAGGCCTGATTGGGAACCTCGCGCTTATCAACCTTGAAACGACGGTTGCCGCATGGCGTTTCGTGTAAGGATATGTTGGGTTCCTTCTTCTGGAGACAAAGGAATCACCCCACGGGTTAGTGCAAAGCGCGCACCGTGTCATTGCGAACGAAGTGAAGCAATCCAGTCCATTTTGCCGAATGCCGGACGGTTGGTGAAGGTAACGCGGGATTGCTTCGTCAGGCTGGAAGCCTTCCTCGCAATGACGGGAGCGTTCTCCTTGCCACGTCGCATAAGTTGCCGTCAGCATGAGTCAATACACTAGAAGCTACCCAAGACCGACGCCCCTGTGGAAATACCCATGCGTGCCGCGCACATCGTCATTCCCGCCTGCGCGGGAATGACGATGTGGGGCGTTGATCCTGAGGTCTTCGCCAATTCCACATGATTTCTGATACTCGCGCCTGGCGATCCTGTCTTCACAGAACGGACACGATCCGCGAGGAGTCTTGGGGTAGCTTCTAGCCGGCCGTGGAGAATAAGCATGCGCACAGCCGCCAGCGCGTCATGCGCATTTCCTTCGTGTACGATCCGCCGAATCTTCGACCTCGGATGAACCTTCTGGGCGGTTTGTGCAACTATGTGGCGAGAAGCAGCCGACGTGTTAAGAAGGACGGCCTATGACCGATGCGGAACTTGTCGCTCGACTACGAGCCGGAGACTGGGAAGCGTTTCGTACTCTTGTCGGACGCTATCAGGATGCGGTGTTTGGCGTAGCCGCCAGCAGAATCGTCACTTTGGCGGACGCGGAGGATGTTGCCCAAGAGACCTTCTTGGCCGCGTATCAATCACTGGCCCGCCTGAAGGATCCGGCGAAGTTCGGCAGTTGGCTGTACGGTATCGCGTTGAACAAGGTGCGCATGTACTTGCGCGCGGCCAAAACACGCCGGGAACGCACCGCAGCGGCTTGTGACGAACCGCCGCACCTGCGCCTCGCGGACGGTTCTGCGAACGCGCGAGATTCGCTTGCCCGCAAGGAGCTGCGCGACGCGGTCATGGAGGCGTTGCGGCGGTTGACCGAAACGCAGCGCGAGACAGCGATGCTTTTCTACATCAACGGGTATTCGTTGACTGACATCGCGGAGTTCACTGCGCGTCCGCTTGGCAGCGTCAAACGACGCTTGCACGACGCGCGGAAGGAATTGAGAAAGGAGCTGATCGAGATGGTCGAAGATGAGTTGAAAGGATCGCGTCCGGGGGCTTCATTCACAAGCCGCGTTGTTAGCCGGGTCAACAAGATCCGAATCTGTACCAGGAAGTCTTCCCACATGTTCAGCCAGTTCATGCTCACCGACGCCAAGGGACGGTCGATCCGGATGTCGGGGAATCCCCGTTCGGCGACGGGCTTGAAGCCGTGGTTGGCGAAGGCCCCTTCGCGCAACCGTTCGGATATCCATGCGGCCCTCGCGCGGTGTCTGGCAGAGTTCGGGTGGAAGATCGCCGATGTGGTCGTCGAGACAGATCTCAATGGTGTGCAGCGTACGGCCATCAGGATTCAGAGCGCAACTCGTACGGTCGAGCTGCCTGCCGAGACCATTGACGCACTCGACCTCGCCGCGCGTACGGACGCGCCCATATACGTTGATGAAACGCTCGTCGAACAGAACGTCATCAAGGACGACGCAGGCAACCCCCTGCCGCCAGACCTGGCTTGGCGACGGTACGTCAGGTCGGTTCGAGAGTGGGAAAAGGAGATTGCGCGGCCGCCGTTTGACACCGTCGCCGATGTGATCCGTGCGCTCAAGAAAAGCCCCGGTGACTACGTCGCGCGACGGGCGCTGACCGAGGCGGCCGTGCCGTTTCGTTGGACGCCGCCGCGGATCAAGGACACGCAGGACGCGTGGGCCGCATTCAAACGATGGGTGCAGCGCTCGAAAGGAACGCGTTGGGAAGGGCTCGCGGCAGGGCTTATGGGGGCGGTGTTCCTCTGGCCCAAGTGTGACGCCCACAACGGGCTGGCGTATTACGAGCAGGCCCATCGGTGTCTGCCCGAAGACACGGCGATTGCCTTTGAGCTTGCCACGGTCTACGCCTTTACGGGACAAGCCGCGAAGGCCCTCAAGCTTCTGCGCCGGATCAAAGACAAACCCGGCGCCCGGTCCCCGGTGAAATGCGGCAATTTCCGCACGTTCTGGGACAATCCCCGCTTCGAGAAGCTGTTCGGCAAGCCCGACCCGCGGTTCATGTACGTCTTCGCTCAGCCACAATTGGATATCATCGCCGACATGGACGACAATTTCGACATGTTCACGAAGGTAACGAAGCCGTCGTGCGCGACACCCGTGCCGAAGGACACCCAACGGCGCCGTATCGAAGAGTGGGTGAAGCTGGGTACGCTTCTGGCAGTTAGCCCGGATTTCTCACCACTTGTAACAAATCGGGCCGTCAGATGTAGTATAAG
>CAZPMT010000117.1:0-18152 GCA_964587655.1 uncultured Nitrospiraceae bacterium | reverse complement strand
AGTTGTTATCATAGCCGCCAAGGACCCACAGCTTGCCGTCGTACACCGCCGACGTATGGCCATCGCGCACGGACCACCCCGCGTTCGACGTGGCCTGGGTCCAGTTCACGCCGTCGGTCGTGTACCACACGTCGTGGCGGGGGCCGTCGCCAATCAGCCACGATCCCAACCCGCCGATGACCCACAGCTTGCCGTCGTACACCGCCGACGTGTGGAGGTAACGCGCGGACCAGGCCGCGCCCGCCGTTGCCTGCGTCCAGTTCACGCCGTCGGTCGTGTACCACACGTCGTTGAGGGTGGGGGTGCTCGAGTTGCCGCCGATGACCCACAGCTTGCCGTCGTACACCGCCGACGTGTGGAACCTGCGCGGGGACCACGCCGCGGCTGCCGTGGCCTGCGTCCAGTTCACGCCGTCGGTCGTGTACCACACGTCGTTGCTGTCAGCCCCGCCGAGAACCCACAGCTTGCCGTCGTACACTGCCGTGGTGTGCCCGTCCCGAGCGGACCACGGCGCGGCGCTGGTGGCCTGCGCCCAGTCAACGCCGACTTCGGCGAGCACTGATTGGCAAGTCAAGATGAAGCAGACAACGAGTGCAATGGAAAGCGGCTTACTGTTCATGAGGAAATCCCCTTCTTTGGTTGCGCCCAAGCATTCAGTACTGCGCCGAAGAAACTGCAGTGCTTACTTCGGCACACACCTTAGTGCATTCGCGTACTTCCGCACGAGGTGTGTGTCTCAGGCAACATACACCGGGGGGGGGTAGAAGTCAAGGGAAATTTTCGCTTCCGTGGAACCCATGATTCGCATGTAAGAGCAAACCGAACAGCGTTCGGCGGACACACCTTGCATCAAGCGGTTCTCGACGAGAACGCGGCGAGAACGCCGCGTCCACGGAGCCAATCGGCGCGAGTTCCCCGGTGTGGTCTCAAATCTTACATGCAATCTTGGTGGAACCCGGTCGTGATGTCTGAGGATTAACCCTGCTGAGACGAAGCGAACTCGACACCGGGAGGCCCGAAAATGGTATACTGCCGCAATAAGTTCGCTTTCCCTTTTCCGAGAACCCGGCAGGTACGCCGGGCGACATGACGGATCGGCATTCAACCCCATGAGCACGGCAAGAAAGCACCGCAAGAAGAAGTCCCTGAAGATCCGATTCAGGAGCATTATCCGGCGACGCCTCGTGTCCGGACTGCTGGTGGTGATCCCTCTTGGACTGACCGCCTTCATCCTGCGCTTCCTGTATGACTTGACGGCCGGACGGTTGACGCCCGCTATCAGGCGTCTTTTCGGTCCGTTGCCGGACTACGTCTTTCCAGTTGTGTCCATTCTGGTCCTCTTGGGCGTGCTCTACGCCATCGGCCTGATCGCCGGCGCCGTGCTGGGGAGGAAACTCATCGGACTGGCCGAGGCCATTCTTCAGCGGATCCCTTTGGTCAAAACCGTTTACGGCGCGTCAAAGCAGGTGGTACAGACGTTGTCCTTCAAGGACGCCGGTTCGAATTTCGAGTCCGTAGTGGTTGTCGATTTCCCGAGGCCCGGCATGAAGGCCATAGCGTTCGTTACCGGGCGCATGCTGATCGAGGCTGCCCATGATGCGAGCGTTCGCGAGCATTACCGGATATTTGTTCCCACCACGCCGAATCCGACGAGCGGCTACTTCGAGATCGTTTCCACCGACGCCGTCGAGAATCCCGGCATGTCAGTGGAAGAGGCCGTGAAGATGGTCATGTCCGGGGGACTGCTGACCCCGGACACTATTGACTTTCGATCCGCGGCCCCACCGGTCGCAGCCGCCGGGGAAGCCGGACGGAAGGAAGACCAGGACGCATGTTGAGTCTCGGGCAAAAGCGCGAGAAGATGTCGGTCGTGGGCCGGCTCCGATCTCTCTTGCAGGGACCCCTGATCTCGGGCCTCTTGATCGTCATCCCGCTCGGCATCACGGTCTTCGTCCTGAAGCTTCTGTATGATTTCACGGCGGGCCGCCTCTCTCCGCTGATCGGGAAACTTCTTGGCCCAGTGCCGGACTATGCCGCCCCGGTCGTTTCCATCGTCCTGCTGTTTGGCGTCGTGTATCTGGTAGGCATGATTGCCAGCGCCGTCGTGGGCCGGCGGCTCATTGCCGTCGCGGAAACGCTTATCCAACGGATTCCACTGGTGAAATCCGTCTACGGCGCTTCAAAGCAGATTGTGGAATCCTTGTCGTTCCAGAAACAGGGGACGGAACCCCGGACTGCCGCTCTGATCGAGTTTCCCTATCCGGGCATGAAGTGCGTCGGATTCATCACGGGGAAGATCCGTCTGCCGGACGGCCGCGTCTTCTACAAGGTATTCGTGCCCACGACGCCGAACATCACGGTTGGACTCCTCCAACTCGTCGCGCCGGAAGACGTCCATCGGTGCGAACTGCCCATCGATGAAGCGGTGAAGATGGTCGTATCGGGCGGCATACTCGGACCGGACCGGCTGAAGCTGACCCGCGCCTCACAAGCCCCCATCGAGCCCGCGCAGCCTTCCGGCGAAGACGACGATACCGAGCAAGATCACGAGGAGCCATCGAGTACATCCGAACAGATCTCGCGACCCAAAACCTAGCCAAGCAGCCTCTTCCCCTTTTTCCCTTTTCCCCCTTTCCCCCTTCAGTACAGCGGCAGCCGCGAGTCGATATGCTGGTAGCTGTCCTTGACCCACGTATAGCGCGGATCGTCCTGGTTCGCGAGGCTCTGCGCGCTGCCCGCCAAGACGTTCAGGTAATAAGTTGTGTATCCGGGCGGGCTGGCCACCGGGTGGTAGCCTTCGGGAACAAGAACCGCGCAGTTGTTCTCCGGGCGCACGACCGCGTCAATGGGACACCCCGCCTGTTGCAGCGGCGACCGCTCGTTGGTATACACCCACTGGAAGGCATATCCCTCGGGCTTGTCGATCTTGAAGAAGTAGACCTCCTCGAGATCCGCTTCGACAAGATTCCCTGTCCCGTCCACGAGATGCACATCGTGTTTGTGCGGCGGATAGCTGCTCCAGTTGCCTCCAGGCGTGTAGACCTCGACCAGCACGAGCCGATGAACCGGCGACCCCGGCGGCAAGAGGTCATTGATCTGGCGGCACGCATGGTCGCCCCCGCGAACCGATACCTTCACGCCGGAGGGCTGTATCAGCCACGGGTCATGATCCTCGTCCGTGGGGACCCACGCCATCGCAAACTCGCACGCATCCTCCGCGGTCACCGTGAACTCCGTCCGGCGCGGCAAGTAGAGCGCGTGCGCGCCGCCCATGAACACATTACCGCGCGAACCGATCTCCGCCCACGCGCCGCGATTCGACTGGACGCTGAAACGCCCGGTCAGCGTCACGATCGCAAGCTCGTTTTCGCCCGTGCGGAAGGCCCACGATTGCCCCGGGCGCAGATGCCGAACTTGGAACGAGATGTACTCCCAGCCGGCCTGCTCCGGCGTGATGGACAGGATCAGATCCGGGTCTGACGGGTCCTGCTTCGGACGGATCAACAGATTGTCCGCGGTGTATTGCACGATCTCCTATACCTCCATTTTCAAACCCGCCCAAGCGTCTTGCCAGCGGAGCGGAGTTCCTCGCACGCCTGAACGACGCGTTTCGCCATGCCGGTGCGTCCCCGGTCGAGCCACGTGCTCGCCAGGTACGCCTGCTTCACGCCGACCTCGCCGTCGATCCGCAACACGCCGTCGTAGTTTTTCAGCATATGATCGGCCACGGCGCGCGTGAACGCGTACTGCGTGTCCGTGTGGATGTTCATCTTGACGACGCCATAGCCGATGCTCTCGCGAATCTCCTCGACCGTCGTTCCGGACCCGCCGTGGAACACGAGCCAGAAACGCGCCCGTTCTCCATGCTTCGCGACAACCGTTTCCTGCCCTTCTTTGAGGATTGCCGGTTTCAGCACGACGCAGCCGGGCTTGTGGACGCCGTGGACGTTGCCGAACGTTGCCGCAAGCATGAACCGCGCGCCTTCGACACGGCTTAGCGTCTCATACACGCACACCATGTCCTCCGGCGTCGTATAGAGCTTCGCGCGCGGCGCACCAGCGCCCCCGAGTCCATCATCATCGCCGCCGACCGCGCCCGCCTCGACCTCGAGGATGATCTCGTTGTCCCGGCACAGTTCGAGCAACGGGACCGCGCGGCGGAGGTTCTCCGCCAACGGCAAGCCGCTGCCGTCGTACATGTGGCTGTTGAAAAGATTCGGAAGCCCGGCCGCGCGCCGTCGCGCAGTCTCCGCGATGAGCGGCTTCAGAAATACGTCGATCTTCTCCGTCGGACAATGGTCGGTATGGACTGCGACGTTGACGTCGTACTTCTCCGCGAGACGGTGTGCGTGCTCGGCGAGCGTGACCGCGCCCAACAGGGCGTCCTTTACGGCGCCCGAGGTATGCACGCCCGCGGCGACGCCAATCTGCACAATCCCGTCGCTTTTCGCGGCGGCAAACCCCTCGATGGCCGCGTTCAACGTGGCGATTTCGAGGACGTTGATCGCAGGGTAGGCGTAGCCTTCCTTGAAAGCCTTATCGAGCATCTCGCAATATCGCGAAAACGTCACAACCGGCATGTCTTCCTCCACGCAATGTCATTTCTTCGTGCTCGTGCTCGTGCTCGTAATCGTAATCGAACGAATCGTATCATTGAAGCACACGGAGAATCACGTACAATTCGTCTCTCAATTCTCGTTAGCAAGTGCAAGTTGGTGACGAGAAAACGCGCTCTTGTTCTCGTTGCTGTGGCTAGGTTGACGCCTGTTTCGGCCCAGAGTACAATTCGTTCATGAAAGTCACGTCCTATTTCGCCGCGATCCGCACGCGTTCTGATCGCGCGACTATTAGGATGGAGTGGATTGAGCGGGCGATCCGCGAACCGCCCTGTGAAGAAATTCAATCGGACGGACGTATCAGGCGATGGGCCAAGATTCCCGAAGCAGGTGGACGGTATTCGCGCATAGTCCTCTTGGAAGACGGCGAAACGCTGCACAATGCCTTTTTGGACCGGCGATTCAAGGAGAAATAAAATGCGTGTCAGTTACTTCGAGGACACCGACACCCTGCTTGTCACCTTCAGCGACGCGCCGGTGGCGGAGACGACGGATTTCAATGAGAACACGCTGATCGATGTTGACAGTCAAGGCCGAATTGTGGCCATCACGATCGAACACGCCGAGACGCAAACCGACATCCGCGAATGGTCCTTCACCTATCCCCCCACCCGCTCGAAGACTGCATGACAGGCAACCCGCGCATCGGTTTCGGGTGAAATCGGTGTACCAGCTATATCCACGCTATGCGGCTGCATGACCCAATTGAGTTCGGCGTCCCTCTGATTCTAGAGCATTATCGCCTGAAATCCTGCTTGACGAAAATGGCGATCCGTCGTGAGGGCCTCCGTGATTCCCTGGTCGTTCATGACTACGAAGGAAATACAGTCCGTCAAGGACCATTCTTTATCTGCCCTGTCGCCGTAAAGGGCCAAACCCCGGTCGTACAGTTCGCGTGAGGGGTCTACGATGACTACGGAGGGATCCGCGCGAAGCGCTTTCTCGAAACGGATGAAGTAGCTTCGGTGTTCCGGGAGGCGCAGGCTGTTGGCAAGTTCCGTCAACACCCATGCGGTGGTCACGATGCGCGCGTCCAGCGAAAGCGCAACGTCAACCGCTTTGTCATGTGCGGTGTCGTTCTGCACGAGCAGCGCGAGGTAGTAGGCAGTATCCGCGAAAAGGGCGTTCATCGCTTCGGCGTACCGTACAGATAGTGATCGTGATTCTCCGCCACGTCATCGGGAAGCCCGCGAACGCAGCCGGCAAAAGAAAGCAGCATTTCTCCCAGGGGACTCGCCGCCTTGTCTGGGATTGGCACAACCTTGACCCGCGTGCCTTCCGGTAAGTCCGGCGCAGCGTCCAGAACAATTACATTGCCTCGAATCTGTCCCGTGTATTCCATGGCCTTGTTTCCCTTAAGGTTTTCGCGCAACAACTTCATCCTATCCCTTTGCTCCGGCTCCGTCAACTATCGTCTCTTTTTCGCGAGATTCTTCTTCATCTTGGTGCTTCGAGTTGCTCGATCATGATCACGGGCATGCGTCTGATCACGAGTAGAGCGTTGGGGGCGCGGGGTTAGAACAACGCCCCTTGTCCGGGTTCGGGCATCGCGTAACCGAAATGTTTGTACGCCAGCGGCGTGGCCACGCGGCCCTGCTGCGTCCGCTTCAGGAACCCGATCTGGATGAGATACGGTTCGTGGACTTCCTCGAGCGTCTGCCGCTCTTCCCCGACCGCCACCGCCAATGACGACAGCCCCACGGGCCCGCCCGCGAATTTCTCGATCACGCCCCGCACGATCGCATTGTCCATTTCATCAAGCCCGAGTTCGTCCACGCCGAGCAACTGAAGCGCCGCGCGCGCAATCTCGCGAGTGATCGTGCCGTCGCCTTTGACTTGAGCGTAGTCGCGCACGCGCCGGAGCAGACGGTTTCCCACGCGCGCCGTGCCGCGTGAGCGCGACGCGATCTCGAGCGCCCCATCCTGCTCGACGGATACATTGAAAATGCGCGCCGAACGCATCACTATGGTTTCGAGTTCCTCGGGCGAGTAGAACTCGAGCCGGCACGTGTCGCCGAACCGCGCGCGCAGCGGAGGCGTCAGCAGGCCGGCCCGCGTCGTCGCGCCGATCAGCGTGAACGGTTTGATCCCGATCTTGAGAGAACGCGCCGTCGGCCCTTTACCCAGCATGATGTCGACTTCAAAATCCTCCATCGCGGAGTACAGCGTCTCTTCGACGGCGTGGTTCAATCGATGGATTTCGTCGATGAACAGCATGTCGAATTCTTCGAGGCTCGTGAGGATGGCGGACAGGTCGGCCTGACGCTCGATGACCGGTCCCGACGACGACTTGATGTCCACACCCATTTCATTGGCCAGGATCCGCGCGAGCGTCGTCTTGCCCAAACCCGGAGGCCCGCAGAGCAGCAGATGATCCAACGGTTCGCTACGCTGTTTCGCGGCCTGGATCGAAATCCGCATCTTACTCTTGATGGATTCCTGTCCAGGGAAATCGTCAAGCCGCGTCGGACGAATCTGGTCGTCATAGACCTGATCGTCGTTGTACGGTCTTGGGCTGATCACCTCTTCCTTGGGCACAGGCTAAACCCTCGCCAAAGATCGCAACGCAAGGCGGACCACTTCCTCGATGGGCGTGTCGGTCCCGGACTGCTTGCGCGCCGTCGCGGCGGCCTTCCTCGCCTCGGCCAGCGAACACCCCAACGAACACAGCGCGGCAATGACGTCGTCGCTCTCGGCCGTGGACTTATCATCCGGCTCGCCGAGGATGACGTTCAGTTCCGCGTCCTGGCCGAGCTTCGCCTTCATCTCGAGCACTACCCGTTGCGCGGTCTTCTTTCCCACGCCGCTCACGCGCGTAAACGCGGTTACATCGTTATCGAGGATGGCCTTGCCGAACTGGGCCACGCTCATCGCCGACAGGATCGCGAGGGATACCTTGGGGCCGATACCGGACACACCCAGCAGCATCTTGAACAGCGTCTTCTCCTCATCTCGAAGGAAGCCGAAGATCTGAAAAGCGTCCTCGCGAATGTAGCAGTAGGTTTGCAGGGCCGTTTCCTGGTTGACCACGAGCTTTCGATACACGGACTCGGGAATCCATACCTCATACCCGACTCCATTCACGTCAAGCTCGATGCAGCCCTGCGCCTTCCGCGCCACCGTTCCTCGAAGAAATGCAAACATCCCGCCTCCCAGCGATTGCCGAACGGCCAAAGAATACCCCCTACCCCGCGCGCGAAACAAGCGGAAAGCCCTACACGGTGTGGCAAACAGAGCCGAGACTGTGACAAATGCGGACTAACGATTCGCATTGTGTCGCCTTCTTCGGTGGAGCGGGGGAGGTCAGACGCCAACTGTCGGTGACAAACGAATTGTGTAGCATTCCTATTTCTACCCTTGACAGAATGCTGGGAGCGGCATACACTAAGGAGAGTTCATTCAAGGGATGCGATCGTACCAAATCCCGGGGACACAAAACAGACTCTAGTAGAGGTGATTATCCATGGTCATGATCTTGCTCCTGCTCTTGCTTATCGCCTCGGCAGTGCTCGCATTTGTGGCGACCAAGATGGTCACGTTCCGGAGAAGATTGATACAGTCCGAGGCGCAACTTGCGAACGAGCGAGCCAGATACAACCATGACATGAAACAGTGGCACGACTACTCGGCAAAGCTAAAGGCACACATCCAACGCCTGTCCAAGTATGCTGCGTGCGTCGACGCTGAAGATAGAGCCGAGGAGTTGCTTCGGAGTGCGCAGGCTACCCTAGACAAGGCAAATGGCGAGGCCGGCGCGATAGTCGCCAAGGCTCAAGAACAAGCCAAGGTTCTCGATGGCCAAGCTGCGGCGCTCGTAGAAGAAGCGAGACGCGAGGCCGATGCTATTGTTGCGGAGGCGAGACAACAGGCCAAGGGCCTCGGCGACCAGGGTGTGGCGCTACTGGAGAAGGCAAGAGGCGAAGCCGACAGCATTGCTGTTGAGGCGAGAAAACAAGCTAAGGCACTCAGGGATGATGCCTCATCACTTCTTGATTCGGCAACGGCTCAGGCGGGAAAGATAGTTGAAGCGGCGCACAAACGCGCCGAGGAGATTGCGGGGAGCGCATACGAGGCGCTGCAAAATGCGGCTCTATATGAGCGCACTGTAACGGCAATGAAGAACACCATCGAGGGATACGGCGACCAGTACCTCGTTCCGGGACATAGTCTGCTCGACGATTTGGCCGAAGACTTCGGACACACTCAGGCAGGTCAGGAATTCAAGCAAGCCAAAGAACGAACGAAATCAATGATCCGCAACGGAACCGCCGCTACATGCGACTACGTCGAGAATCGTCGCCGCGACACAGCGATCGACTTCGTCATAGATGCGTTCAACGGCAAGGTAGACTCTGTTCTGTCAAGGGTTAGGTACGACAACGCCGGCACGCTGGAACAGGAGATCCGAGACGCATTCAGCCTGGTGAATTTCAACGGCAAGGCCTTCCGGAGCGCCCAAGTCACAGAGCAATTCCTTGACGCGAGGCTCGATGAGTTGAAGTGGGCCGCAATTGTACAGCAGTTGAAACTCGATGAGCGCGAAGAGCAAAGACGCATCAAGGAACAACTCCGCGAAGAAGAGAAGGCTCGCAAGGAATACGAGCGTGCCATACGCGACGCGGCCAAGGAAGAAGACATGTTGCGCAGAGCCATGGAGAAAGCGCGGCAGCAAGTGGAACAGGCGAGCGCAGAACAGAGAACCAAGTATGAACAGCAGCTTCTCGAACTAGGTCAGCGGCTGAAGGAGGCCGAGGAGCGCAATCAGCGAGCCCTCTCGATGGCACAACTGACCAGGAGAGGACACGTCTATATCATTTCCAACATTGGGTCATTCGGCGAACATGTCTACAAGATCGGGCTCACGCGACGCCTGGAACCCCTCGACCGAATTCGGGAACTCGGGGATTCTAGCGTTCCTTTTGAGTTTGACGTCCATGCGCTGATTCTCAGTGACGATGCTCCGGCCTTGGAGACCCAGCTCCATAACCACTTTATATTGATGCAGATGAACAAGGTGAATCATCGCAAGGAGTTCTTCCAAGTGGACCTGAAACACATTCGGGAAGAAGTGGAGAAGATGGAACTTAACGTAAAGTGGACTATGACGGCCGAGGCAAGGCAGTATCGAGAAAGCCTCGCCGTTGAGCAAGCGATCAAAGACAATCCTGCAGCGAGGGACGCATGGGTGAAACGCCAACTAGAGTTGGAACCGATCGTCAACGAGGATATCGAAGATTCACCCCTAGCGATCGGTGAATCCAGGGCGGTCGCCAATGATGAGGATGGCGCCTACGTCGAGTCCCAAGACGCCGAGAGCGGGAGAATATCAGCATGAATGACGAAAGGAAAGTCACCAACGATTTTCAGTCGTTTGAGGAACTCGCGCAACGGCTTTGGGACCTCAGCCTTCGCGAGGAACTGGCCTACAGGGGACAATCCGACGCCGAATTGCATCTTCAAGCGAGCGTGGATCGGAATGTTCCGCAGGGCAGTATGTATGAAGACAGGCTGAATGAAGAGGGTAAGAACGTGAAGTTGTTTCATGACCAAGCTCTTCGATATCTGGGAAACCTCGAGAGGATGTATGCCTCAATGTATGAAATCAACAACAAGATTGCCTGCATGGCCGTAATGCAGCACTTCGGAGCGCCTACGCGACTGCTTGACTGGACAAAATCGGTGGCAGTCGCGGCCTACTTTGCCTGCATTGCTGAAGACCGCAAGGACGGCGCGATATGGTGGCTAAACACCAATGCGGTTATAGCCTCCGTCCATCCGCTTTGGGAGGCGCGTGGGTTCCAGCGAAAGCCAGAGTTGGGAGGCGAGGTTGACCTGAACGACGGTATTTTCAGGAAGGACGTTCCCAGATTTGTTTGCATGGAGTATCTTCGAATCCCGTTCCCACGGGCGCACGCTCAACGCAGCCTGTTTACCATCGGAAGTCGACTGGGCGTAGACCATGATACCGTGCTCAAAGAGCAACTACGCCCTGACGACTGGGGAAAGATCACGATTCCGGCCAGCCTGAAGGATCAAGCTATCGGCTACTTGCGCCGAGCGGGTATAGATGCGCTTACTTTGCAGCATGCGGGCGCGGACCGGGTCGGGTTAAGCATGGCATGGGGAAGGGAACTCCAGAAGTGAGAATGAGGGTACGCAGCACTCTATTCCGTGTCGCCGGAGATCGTTGATACACATTGGGTCTTGAAGATGAACATGACCGGCATGGCAGTATTCGCGGGCATTCTCATTGGCCTCAAATGGGTGATAGATGATCTGCTCTTTGCGAAGAAGCGTCAAAAGAGAAAGAAACACTACCGAGAAAACGTACTGACCTCAGCCCTCTGGAAGCGGAAACGGTGGCTTGTGTTGAAGCGGGACAGCCACCGGTGCGTATATTGTGGTCAGCCTGCGAGGGAAGTCCATCACAAGAAGTATGCGAAGGTGAACATCGGTCGCGAGCCTATCGAATGGCTCGTCTCTGTCTGCCCACGCTGCCACGAAGAACGACATAGGCGCTTGCGTGAGGGCGCGGTTTCGGAGAAACCGGCGCTACTGGGCGGCGTATGCAGGCAAGATGCCTGCGCTACAACGCGAGCCCTCAAGTGAACTGCATTGGGGTTAGCGGGGTCGCGCGACGAGGATTGTTCTGGTATTCTTGGCGGGAGGGAAAACGCTTGGAGTCTTTGGCCGCGTCGCGTGGACGCGCGGAGGAGGATGGGTGATGAGTAGGATAAACCGGCGGGAGTTTCTTTCGCGGAGTGTGGCGATGGCGGCTGCGGCGGGCGTCGCGGGGTTTTCGCTGAATGTTCTCGGGGCGAATGAACGCGTGGTCCTGGGGTTCATGGGGGCCGGCGGCCGCGGCGCCTTTCTTGCCGAGGAGTTCGCGCAACGCAAGGACGTCGAGATCCGATACGTCGCCGATCCGGACGCGCGCCGGCATGACGGGTGCGCCAGGGTCATCGAAAAGGGTCTCGGGAAACGTCCCACATGTACACAGGACTTCCGGCGTATCCTCGACGACAAGGAAGTCGACGGCGTCGTGATGGCGACGCCTGACCATTGGCATGCCCTCGGTACGGTCATGGCCTGCCAGGCGGGAAAAGATGTCTACGTCGAGAAACCCACGTCGCACAGCATCTGGGAAAGCCGCAAGATGGTCGAGGCGGCCCGCAAATACAAGCGCGTCGTGCAGGTTGGCGCGCAGAACCGCAGCAACGACAACGTCGTCTCGGCCCGCGAGTACGCGCACAGCAAGGAATTCGGCGACGTACACATGGTGCGCGTCCTCAACAGCAAAGAACGAATTACGATCGGCAAGAAGCCGGATCAGCCCAAGCCGCCGGAAGGCGTCGACTATGACATGTGGCTCGGGCCCGCGCCGCTGCGGCCGTTTAATGAGAATCACTTCCACTATGCCTGGCACTGGTTCTGGGCGTATTCCGGCGGCGACATCATCAACGACGGCGTGCATCAGATCGATATGGCCCGTTGGGTCGTCGGGCAGAAGTATCCGAAGTCTGCCGTGTCCGCGGGCGGAGTGTACTTCTTCAACGACGACCAGGAAACGCCCGACACCCACACCGTGAACTGGGAGTTCGACGGACTGTTGATGGTCTTCGAGCAGGCCCTGTGGGCGCCTTATCTCAAGAAGACGCCGCTCGAATTGCGTGACGTCGACGGCATACCCAACTGGCCGTTCAACGGCACGCGCGTCGAGGTCTACGGAACGAAGCAGTTCATGTTCCTGGGCCGCCACGGCGACGGATGGCAGGTGTTCAACGCCGACGGCAGCCCGGTCAAGACGGAGCCCGGCGTGTTCAGCCCGTCCAATGTCAAACACTCGGACAACTTCATCGAGTGCATCCGCACGAGGAACCTGCCCAACGCGGACATCGAGGAACTGCATTACTCAACGTTGCTGTGCCATTACGGCAACATCGCATACCGCGTCGGCCGCCGCGTGCATATCGACCCGCAGACCGAAGGCTTCGTCAACGACAACGACGCCAACGCCCTCGTCAAACGCCAATACCGCGATCCCTGGGCAGTGCCGGAAAACGTGTAAGCGCCGCAATTACCGGATCGATCAAGATTTGGCAGTCAAGACTGAAGGTGCTTCCCGAAATGGTGGACGGCGTGGACTTTGTGGACGATGTGGACGCCGAAAAGGATCACCTGCAGGGTTGCGTCCACTTTGTCCACTACTTGGACAAGCCCAACAGGCTCCAATTGCCGAATCGAGGATCAAACGGATATCGTCCGAATTCGCGTACGGCTTCGTATAGCGCGACGAGGTTTTCCGCCGGGGTTTGCGCCTGGACGTTGTGTATCGTGTTGAACACGAATCCGCCGCCCGGGCCCAAGATGCGGATGCGCTCGCGAACGGATTCGCGGACTTCTCCCGGCGTTCCGAACGGCAGCGTCTGCTGCGTGTCCACTCCGCCGCCCCAGAAGGTTATGCGGTCGCCGAAATCGGACTTGAGATATTCCGGCGCCATGTCCGCCGCGGAACATTGGACCGGGTTGAGGATGTCGAAACCCGCGTCGATGAAATCTTCGAGGAACGCGCTGACGGACCCGCACGAATGGATGAACGATTTCCACGTAGTGTGCCTGTGAATCCAGTTGTTCACTTGCTCGTGGAACGGCTTGTACAGGTCGCGATAAGCGTCGAGCGATATGAACGTGCCGCGCTGCGTGCCGAAATCCGTACCCGTCACGAAAACGGCCGTAACCTTTTCGCCGACGGCGTTCCAGATCTTTTCAAGGTTTCCCAACGCGATCTCGCACTGGCACTCGAACACGCTGTGGACGTAGTCGCGCCGCGAGATCGTGCTTATGTACCACTCGGCGATGTCGCGAATACCCTTCGGATACTTGAGCCATGGCGCTGGCACGAGGGCGATGTCGCCAAACGCGGCGCCTCCGAAGTTCGCCAGAATCGCCTTGTCGGTCTGCGCATGCAATCGCTCGGCTTCCGAGCGGAGATGCTCAAGATCCTCGTCCGCAATGGGCCCGAACTCCTGCAAGTTGTCCATCACGTCGAGATCATCTTCATCAATTGGGGGTTGCCGGACGATCGTGTCGAAATACCAACCTCCCTTCGGCATGTGTCCGCTCGGCGGCGCCGACTTATCGCCCTCGGGATACATCAGGATGCTGCCGTCCGGTTCGGGATCCGTGTTGAAGCCCTCCGGCGCCAGCACCGGCGTGCCGTCGAAGGTTGTCCAGGGCTTCCAGTTCTCATTCTTGAATCCAAACAGCGTCCGCGGGCGGCCCAGACCGACAACGTCAACACCCAGGGCCTCGATCAGGTCCGGGGCGATCTCGCCCAGCATCTGATACGGCTCGACGATCTTGACGCGCGTTCCCGGCGCATCCAGTCCCAGCGCCTGGCGCAACAGGTACACCGAACTCACGTGCATGCCCGTGACCGCGCTCGCGCCGAGGTCCAACGGCACACGGTCCGGCTCTTGATGGTTAAGCGTCCTCGTCACCCGTTCCCGCGAAGTCATGCGCAATCCTCCCGACGGATCATCACCCAAGTTCAATGCGACGCCATTCTAGCACGCACCTCCGCGAGGCGGCTAAACGTGCGAGGAAGCCAACTGGCAGTGTCGAGATCCTGCTCGACCGTCCGGTCGCGGAGGACCGCGATCCTACCCGCCCCATGGATCTGACGCAGGCACTCAGACGGCCGCAAGGCCCCGCTGTCAAAGGCTGTCAATTCGCAGCTGTCAATTCGCGGGTTGGTTCGAAGCCGTCGAATGTGCTAGGATCTGCTCCAGTCTCGGGGCGTAGCGCAGTCCGGTTTAGCGCGCTTGGTTTGGGACCAAGAGGCCGCGGGTTCGAATCCCGCCGCCCCGACCATTCTCCTTTCCGGAATCACTCCAAGCGATCCACAGAGGCGGATTCGTAAGAGTTTTCGTTGTATGGAGGAACCTTACTGGGCAAGTTCTGAACGGATGAAGTGCATCAGCCTGTTGACACAGTCCGGGGGGATTACATTGCCTGCGTGCCGCGCCTTTCCGTGGCTCAACTCCAGCGTCTGCGTGAGCAACTGGCAATAGGCGGCATCCATGGCGGCGGGCGAAGACAGGTCCATCTTCGCAAAGAGAGTATCACGTGTCTTCTGTTCCATCAGCGCGTCCAGTTCGGCGTATTCCAACGTGGTGAGTTTCTTGCCCAGATGCGCCCAAGCGTGGGCTTCCTCGTACAGCAGCGTGGCCAGCCAATCTATTTGCGCGGAGACAAATCGCCAACAGGTCCAATCCTTACCTCGCTTACGCGCCTTGACGTAGCGTACGCCCGCGAGCAACAGTCCCACGACGAAATGGGCCGCGGATCCTTCTTCCGGCGAGTACGTCTGGATCGGTTCCCATTCGGTCTGCGATATCGGAGGCTCAATGCGCCAAACCATGCGACTCGGCCCAAGGAACAGCGCCGCCGGATCGCCGAGTCTGAAAATCTCGCTCAAACCGATATCGAGTTTGTGATAACAGGATTCGTGTGAAAAAAGGATTGTGGACAAGCTCTCTCCTGATGGCTCCGTCATCGCCCAGTCCAACGAGATCGGTCCCACTCCTTCCAATACGGAAAGCAGAGCAGTCCGGCTGACTCTGAGGTCCTGGGTTACCACTTGCAGGTCTACGTCCGAATAGACGTCGGCGTTCCCAGAGGCCAGAGAGCCGAAGAGGTGAAGCTCGGTTGCGCCAGGAAGAAACCGAAGTGCGTCGAACAGTCTTTCTGAAAGCTCATACGCGCGCATGTGTCATAGCAACTCACAAAACTGGTCTACCGTCAAGTCCGCGTCGCGCAGGATCTGGCGCAAGAGCCCCGGCCCCACGTCCTCTCCCGCATGGACTGGAACGACCGTCGTACGCCCGTCAGAACGCGCCAAGACATGATGGCTGCCCTTAACCCTCACAACGTCAAAGCCCACCTTGTGTAATGCCGTGATTACTTGAGTTGCTCGAACCCGGGGCAGACGGGTCATACCTCCACCGAGACCTTCTGTATCCCTATGAAATCACTAATGACAACCCCCTCGCCGGAGGCATCCAGATATGCTTCGATGGCTTCTTGCATTCGTTCCGCAAGTTCGTCCAGGGTGTGCGCCTGGGTATGGCACCCCGGGAGAGAGGGAACGGACCCGACGAACCAACCCTCTTCATCGCGTTCAATAAAGACATGCACGTCCTGCTTCATGTGTCGCGACTCCTACGTTTAGCTTCATTGTATCACAACCGGCCAGACTGGTGATCTTCCGAATCCAGACTCGAGCCCGACCATTGAAGATGATCAAGGACGGTTGTCTGCATGACCTTCCAACGAGGCATGCCACACCTCATATTCGCACTCGACATCCTCGCGGCTCACGAATGGCTTGATGACTACGCGGGCGCGGTAACCGTAGGTTCTGCCCGGCTGGGGATCGCGGACGACGTACTGCCAGTCCCATGCGGGGCTGTGCGGATCGGGCTGCCCAGAGGCGTCTTTGATGAAATTCCATAGCGCAAAACGGATAGATTCAGTCTGGTCGAACATCATGATGTAGACGAGGGTATCATCCTGGGTGGCCGGATCGTTGTCGCCATCGAGCAGGCCGTAGTAGAAGGGTTTCAGGAATTTCTTGCTGGGATGCTCGATGGTATTGAGTGTTTGCGCCCCTTCCTCGTAAGGAAGATCGGGCACGCCGAAGAAGGATACCGTTCCAGTCTCGAAACCATTATCCAGGTCATCGCCGAAAGTAATCCAACCCGCGCCTTCGCTCTCGGCATCGCGGCCGATGAAGTGGATGCGGCGTTCGCGTGTGCGATTCACGTAACTCGCCCACATGAACGCGGCGTAGCCCAACGGGAATCGTGCGGCGGACGGGGTGGCCTCGAACGTGATGTCGATGGAATTGGGTGCGGCAAGCGTATAGGTCGTTGCACAGTTCATGTCCCATGAGGAATGGTCCGCCGGCCAGTGCAACGATGCGCGCTGCATCGAGTGTGTCATGAGTTCACATCGGTCCTTGCGCGGCGTGAACATGCAGCGGTCTTTGTCGGCGGCGGCTCCGTTGAAGACGTGCTCGAAATTCAGCCCCACAAACTCGGAACGGAAAATGGGGCTGTCCGGATACAACCGATGATACAGTGGATGGAATCCGCTTCCCTGGCCTTTGGCGTTGGCGATGTTGTCCACGAGCCGTCCGAAGAGGTTTCCTGAACTCATAGATGCTTCATGCACGCCATCCGAGGCGGCAATAGGCGCATCACCCGCACCTTTGATGCGCGCGCAACCCATGCATGCCATCAAGCTGCATCCCAGAATGAGCCAATTCGAACGCATCATGAACAGACCTCATCAGAAGCTTCTTGTTCCAGGACCATATAGTGTTCTTGGTCGAAAATTCCAGTTCGTCAGTTCCCCCTTTGAAGGGCGGGTTTAGGGGATGTACAATCACGATGCGGCAGAGCACTACTTACGCACCACGAGTGCTAGAGCGGTCCCGTTCTGGACCGATGATCTTGCCGACGGTGGGCATTATACTGCTAAAGGGACATTGCAGTGACCGGTGACAATCCATCCCGCGCGCGCATTGCGCCCGAAGTTGCGTGCCGCAAATGTGGCAAGTCCATCGAGGCGGCCAGCACGTTTTGCCCGCACTGTGGAACGCGGCAGGCCGAGGGCCAGGCCTGGTATTACCATCCGATATGGATCCTTGCCTTGGCCTTCGTAGTGCTTGGACCCATTGCCCTGTTTCTTGTCTGGAAGTCCCACAGGATAGGCCGGGCAGGAAAAATCCTCATGGCGGTATTGATCCTGGTCTATACAGGGTATCTCACTTATCTCACCTACAGAATAACCGCGTTCGAGCTGAAGTACTTGAGCGATTTCGGCGACGTGATGCGTCAGCTCGGGCCGCGTTGAGGAGCATTGTGTTCTCTAACCTATGTCTTGTTGTCGTTGCCGCTATGTCTGCCGCAGACCAGCCGCAATGGGGTGAACGTTACTCGCGGAACATGGTCTCGAGCGAGAAGGGACTTCCCGCGGCGTTCGACCTCAAGACCGGAGATCACATTCTCTGGTCTGCTTCGTTGGGTGGCGGTTCGTACGGCTCGCCCATCATCGCAAACGGCAAGGTGTTCATTGGATCCAACAATTCCGATCCGCGCGACCCGCGTCACAAGGGTGATCGGGGCGTGATGCTGTGTCTGAACGAAAAGGATGGCAGTTTGTGTTGGCAACTCGTTGTACCGCGCACGGGCGGCGACGACTACCTGGACTGGCCGGGTGTAGGCCTGTGTTCCGCACCGACGGTGGAGGGTGACCGGGTCTACACTGTGACCAACCGCAGCGAAGTGGTCTGCCTTGATCTGGATGGGCTCGCCGACGGTAACGATGGACCGTACAAAGACGAGGCCCGTCACATGACGCCAGCGGACCAGTCTGCAATGGAACTTGGGCCGACCGACGCGGACATCGTATGGATGTTCGACATGCGGACGGGAGTCGGCATGTACCCGCACGATTCGCCGCACGTGT
>CAZPMT010000116.1:0-18186 GCA_964587655.1 uncultured Nitrospiraceae bacterium | reverse complement strand
TTATACTACATCTGACGGCCCGATTTGTTACAAGTGGTGAGAAATCCGGGTTAGCGCCGATAGTGTATCAGCGACCTTGGTCTTGAGCCAAAATCAGAACGCCATCTCGGGAACATACGAAGGGACGAGTAGTGTCGGTGGGAAGCTTATCTCTGGATCAATCTCAGGCACACTGACGACGACTGGCACGGGTGCGTTTCCACAATTGGTGGGTTTCGAGGCCACTCAACTAACCCCCTGTGGCGCCTCTATGGAGTCAAGCGTTCCTGTTCTTGTTAGCATTTTTCCCGTGCCGAGCTTCGGCGTCCACTTTGACGAAATCAGTGGGTGCGCGGGTTGTGTGGGGCCCCCGGAACAGAGACTCTGCGCTACCGAAGTGCTGTTCGTCTTTAACAGGCGGTGATATCGAAGAGGTCACTATATAGGAAACACCGTCCCCAAGAAGAATTGAGACATCGAATAATACTCGCATTTTGCGCCTTCAAGAATGGCGACATTATAGGCTAACTGGAAGACGGAGAAATGATGGAATAGAAAGCTTGTCCTCGGCTTCTTATGCCAATGACCTTGGGGAGGGTTCACTCCCGGGGTGGGCGCGGGCCGGTCGACCAACAACGGGAGAGGTGCAAATGAATATCCATAGTAGCCGCGTGAAGGCATTGTGCAGTCTGCTGATATGCGCCGTATTCGTGGGCTATCCTCTTTGGAACGAGAATCGCGTGTCGGTGGAAACGATGCACGAGGCCACGGCGTCCGTCGGGTCGGAAGGCGGAACGGTGGAAGCCACTGCCACGGACGGGACCGTCTACACGCTGACGATCCCGCCCGATGCGCTCCCCGAACCCGTGACGATCAAGATGACGCCCGTGAGTGCTATCGCCGACCTGCCGCTGGACGGAGGATTGGCCGGAGGGGTGGAGTTGCAGCCGGCAGGGCTGCGATTCACCCAATCAGCCACGTTGACCGTCGCGACATCCCTGGTTCCCGCCGGCGGCCAGATCCCCATTGGGTTCAGCTATGAGGGAGATGCTGAGGCGATTGTGCTCGCGGCGGGCGGCCTCGTGAACGGCGCACTGACGGTCGCTGTGCAGCATTTCAGCGGCGCCGGCATCGGCTTCGGGACCCTGCAAAATGTGAGCGCACTCGTGCCTGCGGGCGTCAGCAATATGTCTTTCGTAAGTCAACTGATGGCCACCGACCCGTCGCAACGCGACGCGCTGAATGCCATCATGAAACAATGGTTCAGCACGCTGATCCTGCCGCAGCTTCAGAACGCCGCCAACGATGCGGAACTTGCCGTGGCAGTGAGCGACTACTCGTGGTGGAAAACCGATGTGCCGATGAGTTTCGGTTTCTCGGACTGGCCCGCCGATTCCCCTCTCTTCGCAACCGAACGCGGGCAGGCGGCGCAAGCCGCCGCTCCCCAACTGCGCGCCGCGATCGACGGCAACAATGCCCTGTGCGGGTCGGCGGAGAGTTTCAGTGCCCTGGCCAACGTCCTGTTTTGGCAGAAACAGGCGGCGCTCTTCGGGGTGGATACTCCCTCCGAACAACTGGACCGCGCAACCGTCCTGCTGAACCTCTGCGCGGAGATCGTGATGGACCCGCCCAGTCTGCCCGACCCCCTGCAAGCGGGTTTTCCGCACTCGCTGGACCTCAGGTTTGGCGTGCGGTTCAAAGGCCATGCGGACGAACAGGGCGCGGCGTTCCAGGTGGATCTGACCGCCAGCGGGGCGACGCTTGGCACGCCCACCGGCTTCACCGCCGTCGACGGAAGCTACACAACGGTGGTTACGGCGACGGTAAACGGTCCCGTGACCATCGAAGGCACGGCCTGTCTGATTCTGCCGGGAACGCGCACGCCGACCGACATCTGCCTACCGATGTCGGCCATTAACCGCAACGGGGCGAGTCTCTCAGATACGTATGTCGCAAGAATGTATTTTGTCTTCCGCGACTACCCGGTTGTTTCATTTGTAGGCACCGCTCTCTTGACGCAAACCCAGAATGCCCTATCGGGAACGTATGAAGGAAGGACCGAAGACGGCATTCTCTTCACCTCGGGAACACTTTCAGCAACATTCACATCCAGCGGCCCGAATCCGGGCGGACAACTGATCGGTTTCGAGGCCACTCAGACATCACCCTGCGGCGCGTCGATGAGGGCGAGTGCTCCTATCGAAATTATCACCAACGGATTCGGCAGTGTCAAGTTCGACGCCGGTTTCGACAATCTCAGTGGCTGCCCAGGCTGCATCGGCCCGCCGGAAAATCCGGAGTCGTGGTGTGCCATCTCTGTGTTGTTCACCATCTTCAAAACGGTGAAATGATGGAATTAAGGGCTTGACCGATGAGTCGCGTCCCGCAGCTTGACGAGGATTGACACTGAATCCTGTGAGTTGGCGGATCATCAAGAAAGGATGAAATGCATATGAATATCCTGAAGAACCACGCAAAGGCTTGCTGCTGTCTGCTGTTCTGCGTCATGTTCGTGAGCTGCCCTCCCCAGACCGACAATCGCGTCTCGCTGGAAACGGATCAGGAAGCCACGGCGGCCATCGGCGCGGAAGGTGGAACTGTCGAAGCCACCGCCACCGACGGGACCGTCTACACGCTGACGATTCCGGCCGATGCGATGCCCGGACCCGTTACGATCAAGATGACGCCCGTTAGTGCTATCGCCGACCTGCCGTTGGCCGGAGGCTTGGCTGGGGGCGTCGAATTGCAGCCGACGGGGTTGCGATTCACCCAATCCGCCACGCTGACCATCGCGACATCCGCGACTCCGCCCAGCGGCCAGATTCCCATTGGGTTCAGCTATGAAGGCGATGCCGAAACGCTCTTGCTTGCCGCAGGCGGTCTACTGAACGGCATCCTAACGGTGTCGGTACAGCATTTCAGCGGCGCCGGCATCGGCTTTGGGACCCTGCAAAATGTGAGCGCGCTCGTGCCTCCCGGCATCAGCAATCTGTCCTTCCTCAGCCAACTGCTTGCTGCTGACCCGGCGCAACGTGACGCGGTGAACGCCATCATGAGGCAATGGTTCAGCACCATCATCCTGCCGCAACTTCAGAACGCCGCCAACGACGCGGAGCTTGCCGTGGCGATCAGCGACTACTCGTGGTGGAAAAGCGATGTGCCGTTGAATTTTGCTTTCTCGGACTTTCCCGACTCTTCCCCTCTTTTCGCAACCGAACGCGAGCAAGCAGCCCAAGCCGCCGCCCCGCAACTCCGCGCCGCGATTGACGGTAACAATGCCCTGTGCGGCTCGTCCGAGAGTTTCAGCGCCTTGGCCAACGTCCTGTTCTGGCAGAAACAGGCGGCGCTGTTCGGCGTGGATACCTCGACCGAGCAACTGGACCGCGCAACCGTGCTGCTGAACCTCTGCGTTGAGATCGTGATGGACCCGCCCAGTCTGCCCGACAATCTGCAGGTGGGTTTCCCGCAGTCCCTGGACCTGAGGTTTGGGGTGCGGTTCAAGGGCAATCTTGATGAACAGGGCGCGCCATTCGAGGTGAATCTGACCGCTACCGGGGCGACGCTTGGCACTCCCAGCGGCTTCACAGCCGTTGACGGAAGCTACACAACGGTCGTTACGGCGACGGGAAACGGCCCCGTCACCATCGAAGGCACGGCCTGTCTGATTCTGCCGGGAACGGTTACGCCGACCGACATCTGTTTCCCGTTCACGATAAACCGCAACGGTCTAGACATCTCAGGGACCTACACGGGATATATAAGCTATTCCAGCGCTCTTTTCAGCGAGTACTTCGACAATACCTTGCTCTTGACCCAGAATCAGAATGCCATCTCGGGTTCATACGAAGGGACAAGTAGTGTTCTCGGTGCACTCGTTTCAGGAACCATAACAGGAACACTGGCAACGACCGGCAACGGCCCTTACGGGATCCAATTGCTGGGCTTCGAGGCAACTCAATCAACCCCCTGCCCCGCCTCAATGAGGTCAAGCACTCCTGTTGACGTCCTTGGCGCCTTGGATCACGTGGGATTCGAAGTCCAATTCGACGATTTCAGCGGCTGCCCGGCGTGTTTGGGGCATCCGGAACAGAGATTCTGCGCTACCGAAGCGCGGTTCGTCTTCAACAAATAGTATCGATGACTCAAGCGAAAACGCTGGCGTATGCGCCGGTGAAGCCGTATCTGACCGTTTCGCCGGGCAACCAGACCGTCGAAGCGACGAGCACCAGCACCTCGTTCGACGTCTTTAATCCGAACGGCGGCACGATGTATTGGGCCGCCGAAGTCACCTCCGGGAACGACTGGCTCACGATCACAGTCGGCAGTCAGGGAACTACCGATGGAACCATTGTAACGGCCTGCGATGCCAATCCGTCCACAAGTCCCCGGACGGGTTCGATTCGGGTTTCGTCCAGCAACGCCGACGGCGGACCCATCGACGTGACCGTCACCCAGAACGGCAAGACAGGTGGATGCTACGCCGGCCCGATCGATGCCGCTTCCGGCGCCGGGTTCTCAGGTGACGCGTTCCTGATGATGCTGGCCGCGGGCGCGTTACTCGTGACGGGCGCGCGCGCCTCAAGGCGTTTCGGGCAAAGATAGTCGATCATCGAGTAGAGCGACAGGCCCCGCCGAGGTTTCGACCTTGGCGGGGCCTTTGTACGTGCGTATCGGCTTGATGCGCTCAGACGAGACCGAGTTGTTTCAGCACCGGCTCGAGTTGCGCGAACTTGTCCGGCAGCATCGGCGTCAGCGGAAGGCGAAGGTTGTTCTCGATCAGGCCCATGCGCGCCAGGGCCGCCTTGACCGGAATCGGGTTCGTCTCGATAAAGAGCGCCTTGAATAACGGCAGCAGTTCGTAGTGGATGCTGCGCGCGCCCGCCGCGTTGCCCTTCGCGAACTCGCCGCAAAGCGCCGCGAGCTTCCTCGGCGCCACGTTCGCCGCCACGGATATCACGCCTGTGGCGCCGACCGCCATCATCGGCAACGTCAGACTGTCGTCGCCCGACAACACAGTGATGTCGCATTCCTCGATGATCTGCGAGACTTGGTCAACGCTCCCCGCGGCCTCCTTGATGGCAACGATCGATGGGACCTTGTTCAAGGCCGCGACCGTCTGAGGCAGCATGTTCGTGCCCGTGCGGCTCGGCACGTTGTACAACACGATGGGGATGTCGATCGCCTCCGCGATAGCCGTGAAATGGGCGATCTGGCCGGCCGGGGTAGGCTTATTGCAATACGGCGTGATCGACAGGGCTGCGTCCGCGCCCGCTTCCTTCGCGAATCGCGTAAGCGCTATGGCTTCGGTCGTGCTGTTCGATCCCGTTCCCGCGATAACCGGGATCTTCCCGGCAACCCGCGCCACGACGAACCTGATGCACTCCTTTTGCTCGGCGTGCGTCAACGTGGCCGCTTCGCCCGTGCATCCGCAAGGCACAATGCCGTCCGTGCCCTCTTTCAGATGGAGATCCACAAGGCGTCCGTACGCGTCGAAATCGATCTCGGAATTGCGTTTGAAAGGCGTTACAAGTGCAACAAACGATCCACGAAACATGCGTCTTCTCCTGAGTTGCCTCCACGAGTGCCGCGTATTCTATCCCAACAACCGCTCCGCCGCAACCCGACGAAGATCTCGCCTCCGATCCGCACGTGAGACCACAACGAACACTTCTTAGCATTAGTGCGGTTTCGTGGCCGCGGCGTCCTCGCCGCGTTTCGGCGCATATACTTGACGCCGAGCGGTTCTTGACGGAAACGCGGCGAGGACGCCGCGGCCACGAAACCAATTCTGGCTCGCGCGAAGATCACAATGCCCCGGCTGTCCCGCAACCCGGATCAGAAAGGCACTTCGTCGTCTTCGACGTAGTCTTCCTCGCCGCCTGGCGCCTCCCCGCGCTCGGTGCGTTCCACTTCCTCGAATCGCTGGAAGTTTTTCAGGAATGCCATGTCGATGGTGCCCGTGGGACCGTTGCGGTGCTTGGCCACGATGAGTTTGATCCGATTGTCGTGCTCCTGCACCTTCGTCTCGGGCGGCCGCCAGAGGATCATCACGACGTCCGCGTCCTGCTCGATCGATCCGGACTCGCGCAGGTGAGACAGTTTCGGGCGTCCGGCGTCGTCCTTTTCCGCTTCGCGGCTGAGCTGCGAAAGCGCCATCACCGGTACGCGAAGCTCGCGTGCAAGCCCCTTGATGCCCCTCGAGATCTCGGAGATCTCGACCTGGCGGCTCTCGACGCGGCGCGACATGCCTCCGCTCATTAGCTGCATGTAGTCGATGATGATGAGCTTGATGTCGTGCTGGGCCATGTGGCGGCGCGCCTTTGATCGCAACTCGAGTATGTTGATGTTGGGCGTTTCATCGATAAAGATTGGGGCGCCGTAGAGCCGTCCGGCGGCAGGTTGCAGCTTTGACATCTCTTCCTTGGCAAGGAATCCCGACCTCAGTCGCGCCGAGTCGATGCGGCCCTCCATGCAAAGCAGCCGTTGGGTGAGTTGCTCCTTGGCCATTTCGAGACTGAACAGGAGCACGCCCTTGTGATCGTGCACGCCGACGTTTCGCGCAATGTTGAGCGCGAGGGCCGTCTTGCCAACCGAGGGCCGAGCCGCAAGCACGATCATGTCCGATGGTTGAAGGCCCGAGAGTGTCCTATCGATATCCTTGAAGCCGGTAGAGAGGCCCCTGACGCCCGTGTGCTCGTTGATCAGCCGCTCGATCTGCTCGACGCTTTCATTGACGAGGTCCCCGACTTTGTAAATGGGATTGCTCTGACGCGTTTGCGAGATCGCGAAGATCGTGGATTCCGCCTGGTCGAGAAGCTCGGCCACCTCGCCTTCGCCGTCGTACGCGGTCCCGGCGATGGTGGTGCAGCTCGATATCAGCTTGCGCCGAATGGACGCGTCGAGCACGATGTGTGCGTAGTATGCGATGTTCGCCGAAGTCGGCACGGCGCCCATCAGCTCCGAGATGTACGCCCCGCCGCCGGAGGTTTCGAGATGGCCTTCGACGTTCAACTGCTCGTACACGGTAACCGGATCGACGGGCACGCTCTTGTGGAACAAGGTCAGAAGGGAGCCGTAGATCTGCTGGTGCGCCTCGACGTAGAAAGCGTCCGCCCCCGCGTCGCGGAACACCTCGAGCGCCGCGCCGACCGCGTCCGGATTGAGCAGCATGGCGCCGAGTACGGCGCGTTCCGCGTCGATGCTCTGCGGCGGAACGCGATCAAAGACCGGCCTCGGTTCCTGCTGCGTCCTGCCGTCAGGCTGTTGCTTCCTCTTCAATGGCGGTGACCCAAACCTTAATCGTCGCTTCTATGCCGTTTGCCAGCCGCACCGGGACGCCGAAAATGCCGAGCGCCTTTATCGGCTCATCGAGCATGATGGCCTTGCGGTCGATCTGATGTCCGATCTCGGCGAGCTTTTCGGCCACGTGCGCGGTGGTGACGGACCCGAAGATCTTGTCCTCTTCGCCTGCGCGCGCCTTGATCTCGACCGTGACGCCTTCGAGGCTTTTCGCGAGGGTGGTGAGCACGGCGCGCTGCTTTTCCTCGCGCCTGCGGATCACTCGGATCTCATGATCGATCTGCTTCGCGCTTCCGGAATCCGCGCGTACGGCCAGCTTCCGGGGCAGCAGGAAATTCCGCGCGTATCCGTCGGCCACGTTGACCGTCGCGCCCATCTTGCCCAAGTCCGCCACGTCTTGACTGAGAATGACTTTCATGAAGGAAACCTCCCGTTGATATCGTATCTCATACGCATTCGCCAATCATCGATCTCGGGCCGCGGATCGCCGCGGCCTCCGGATTGCTATTTCACGTCATCCGATTCTTCGCGCTGTTTCCGCGCGGCGGCAACCCTGCGCAGCCTTCCGCGAAAGTCGGCCCAAGTGTCGAACAGGCCGACCGCGCACAGCAGCGGGTGCGGCATGGCCCACACGAACAGAAACACAAGGGACATGACCAGCAGAAAATGCGGCCGAAGCATGTCCAGCGCGAACACAAATATCGAAAAGCCGTTCAGCCAATAGATGGCGGCAAGCGCGATCGCCGAATTCCATGAGACGACGCGCAGGCCCAACGATGGCCAACGGTAATCCGCAAAGCACAAGAGCGCGGCCAGGATCGCCGCCCATACCAACCATTCCGAGGGCCGCATATCGCCGAACGAACCGCGGACCCCTTCGATGCGCCACCGCCGCCGCAGCCGAGCCGAAACCGCCGATACGCCAACGCAAGCGGCCACAAGTGCGGGCCACATCCACAACCCGAGTCCGACGTCCGCCCAATGATCTTTCATCCACGTGACAGCCGTCACTATCGCGGCGGCCGACTCGCCGCCGGTATCGGGCGGATTGTCCTTCAATTGCTTGAGCAGCACGTCCCACGCGACTTGCGATTGCGCCAGCCAATCCGGCCAAGTCAGCAGAAAAGCGCCTGCCAAGGCCGTGTAAACCAACGCCGCCACAGCCGTGACGGTCCATCCGTACGTCCAACGCAACGCGATGCCGAGTCCCAGCGGAACACCGACGCCGGCCAGCAGGGTGTAGAGAACCACACCTATGATCGTGCCGTCGCCGAGCCACACCGCGAGGGCGGCGCAGACAAGCAAGCCCAGAGTGCGGCCCCACTGCCGTCGCACGACGCAGACCGCGATCGGGATTGGGAACAATGCGACGCCGAGGAGATGCAGGCCAAGTTTGGATGCCCCAAGACATCCCACAAACAGGGCGCCGACTATCAAGGCATATTTCAGCATGGCCCGCGCTCGGGCGCTCAAGAATGTCCCGCTCAGTCCGCCGTGTACGGCAACAGAGCGATCTGCCGCGCCAGACTGATGGCGCGATTCAGCATGCGCTGGTGTCGCGCGGTAGCGCCAGTGATGCGCCTCGGGATAATCTTGCCGCGCTCGGTAATATAGTGCTTCAGCATCGCGACGTCTTTATAGTCGATGTACTCGACCCGGTCCACCGTCAGGCGGCAGACCTTCGTCCGCGAGAGTGTGCGCTTCTTCTTCTTCTTGGCGCTGGCTTTCGTTCTGGAACTTTGTCTCATCATAACGAGTGTACCAATTCTCCTTGCTTCTCAAGCCCCTAGAAGGGAATGTCGTCTTCGGGCTGCGGCTCTTCCATGGCGTGGGCTTCCGGTTCCGGACGGGGCGGGCGCGCCGTACCGCTTCGATCCTCGCTCCAATCCAACTCCTGAATGCGGTCGGCGTGGACTTCAATTTTAGTTCGCTTCTGTCCCGTGGCCTTGTCTTCCCACGAACTGGAGCGAAGCTGGCCTTCCACCAACACGGGCCGTCCCTGCTTCAGCCGCTGGCCGCAATTCTCCGCGATCTTTTCCCAAGCGGTCACGTCGACGAAGAGCGTTTCTTCCTTCTTTTCACCGTCGCGCCCCTTGAAGAACCGCGAGACAGCCAAACCTAACTTGCACACCGCGGCTCCCCCGGGTGTATACCGGAGTTCCGGGTCGCGCGTGAGGCGTCCCGCGAGGAACACCTTATTCAAGTTCGGCATTCGAAAGTCCGGCATCGGCCGTTCCCTCCCCTGTATTGATCAGCCTACCTCTTCCTCTTCGTCATCACTATCGGCGAATCGACGGGAGCCGCGTCGTCTTCCTCGCGGCGCGTCGTCATCATCATCGTCTTCCGCCGGCGGCGGCGCCAGCGCGGAGGCGCGGATCTCCGCCTCTTTGCGTTGCTTCTGGGCGGCCTCAAGGCGCAACGTCTTCTCGTCGAAGAGCACCACGAGATAACGGATGATTGCATCCGTCAACCGGAAGTGATTCTCAAGACGGGACACAAACGGCGGCGCGGATTCAAACCGAAGGAGAATATAACACCCTTCGGAACATTTCTGCACCTCATACGCGAGCTTTCGCTTTCCCCAAGTTTCGGAGCGCACGATAGCTCCCCCGTTTTGCGCAACGAGGGACTCTACCTCCTTTGCTATCGTCTGGACGTCATCGTCCCGCACGTCGGGCCGGACGATGTACAGCGCTTCGTACGTTCTCAAAATCTTCACCTCCTCTCACAAAATGACCTCCCCGGTTTAGCAGGAAGGGCCAACATGAGATCGTATCATAGCAAATGCGCGAACCTCCGCTCAAATTATACTCACGCCAATCCGACGCGCAACGCAACCACCTCCCGCATTCGTCTGGAAGTTGTTGTTGTGCAGATTCGAGTAGATCCACCCGCGCTATAGGTCATCGGATTTCAGCGGCGTGTGATCGCGGTCATTTCCGCCTCGGGCAAATTGCGCCCACCGTTTCTTCATGGTATACTTCTCAGAGTAATGCTTGCCGCGCATCCGCGACAAGGGCATTATTGCGTTTATCGAGACCTGGGATTTCGAAGACACTCCATGAACGTGTGAGATTATAGGGTTCTGGGCGCTGCTTGCGGCGCGAGAGAGCCCGAGCCCATGCCCTTGGCGGTCTCAGGGGCAAGTTTCCCGGCCGGGAAGCGACCCTCTTCTCCTCAACCCAAACGAAAGGACACGTGTATGACCTCGGACGATATTGACGGCGAACGAAGGCCGGGCCTCGCAAGGCGGGCCCGGCGCGCAATTGTCGGACAAGCACGCGATCCTCATGATCCCCATATCCACCACAAACTGGCTCTGGTTGCCTTTTTCGCCTGGGTCGGTCTGGGAGTCGACGGGCTTTCTTCCGCGTGCTACGGCCCGGCGGAAGCCTTCTCGATGCTTCCGCATCATCCCTACCTCTCAATTTTCGTGGCTTTGGGTACGGTCTTCACGATCGCCGTCATCAGCATGAGCTACTACCAGATCATCGAGTTGTTTCCGTCCGGCGGCGGCGGATACTTCGTCGCCAGCCAGCTCATCTCGCCCACCGTCGGCATGGTTTCCGGTTGCGCGCTCCTAATCGACTACGTCTTGACGATCGCGCTTTCCATTTCGAGCGGCACGGACGCCGTTTTCAGTTTCCTGCCGCCGGAATGGCACTTCTTGAGAATGTGGGTTGCACTCGGGGGCATAGCGCTGCTTATCGCTATGAACATGCGGGGCGTGAAGGAATCGGTTGCGCCGCTGATACCGGTATTTATCGTGTTCATCATAACGCACATTGTCGCGATCTCCTGGGCGATCGGCTCGCATCTTACGGAATTGGGAGCAATGGCCGGAAGCACGATTTCGGACGTCCGATCCGCGACCGGAGAACTCGGCGTGTTCGGCATGCTCTTCCTTATCCTGCGCGCCTACAGCATGGGCGCCGGGACCTATACCGGGATCGAGGCCGTCAGCAACGGTCTCCCAATTCTTCGCGAACCCAAGGTGGAAACCGGCAAGCGCACCATGATGTACATGGCCTCATCGCTGATCGTCGCCGTGATGGGGCTGATGCTCGCGTACATGCTCTGCCGGGTTTCACTCCAACCGGGCAAAACACTGAACGCCGTCCTGCTCGAAAGCGTCACGCAAACATGGGCGCAACCCGTGGCGAAGGCGTTCGTCCTCGTTACGCTCTTGTCCGAAGGTGTAATCCTGTTTGTGGCCGCACAGACGGGTTTTCTCGGCGGCCCGCGGGTCTTGGCCAACATGGCTCTTGACCGATGGCTGCCAAGCCGGTTCGCAATGCTCAGCGACCGCCTTGTCGCTCAGAACGGCGTTCTCCTGATGGGGGGCGCCGCCTTCGTGCTAGTCGCGGCCACGGCAGGCTCCGTCCAGTACCTTCTCGTCCTCTACAGCATAACCGTGTTCATTACCTTCGTCCTCTCGCAGCTTGGCATGGTTCGCCACTGGTGGCGATCGCGCCACAGCGACAAACGGTGGAAAAGAGGGCTTGCGATCAACGGTATTGGCTTGGTGCTTACCAGTTTCATCCTGACCTCCGTGGCGATCCTGAAATTCGGGGCGGGCGGCTGGGTCACCTTGCTCGTCACGGGGGCGCTTGTCATTGTCGCCGTTCTCGTCCGCCGCCACTATGCCAACACCCGCAAACTGCTGGGCCGGCTGGACAGCCTTGTCGTCGCAAGCGACGCTTCCCCCGAGGCCCCCTCCGGCAGGGCGCCGGAATGCGATGCCACCGCGAAAACCGCCGTCGTGCTCGTCAACGGATACAACGGGCTGGGGCTGCACACGCTGTTCGGGATCGTCCGGCTCTTCAGCGGGATCTTCAAGAACTACGTGTTCTTGCAGGTCGGCACGGTGGATGCCGGCAACTTCAAGGGCGTCCAGGAGATCGATCATCTCAAGCAACAGACGCAACACGATCTCGATCGCTACGTGCAGTTCATGAACCGGCAGGGCATATATGCCGAGAGCTTCTCTTCTCTGGGCACGGACGTGGTTGATGAAGTGAACAAGATGGTCTCGATCGTTCGCGAACGCTTCCCGGACTCCATGTTCTTCGGGGGGCAGATCGTATTTCCCGAAGAGACCTTCTTCACACGACTGCTCCACAACTACATCGTCTTCGCGATCCAGCGCAGACTCTACACCCGCGGCGTACCCTTCATGATCCTCCCAATCCGCGTCGTCTGAGATCGAATTGCCCGAATTGGCCCGGAATCCTCCTGATGCTGTTCGCGAGTGTGCGCCTTCCTGTCAGGCAAGCGGGGAGCCTGTACTTGATGTAAAGGTGTGGCGGTGAGCAAAAGAGAAGCGCGCCACAACAAGGGTCATGGCGCACTCATGGAGGGAAGACTGTGGGACGAAACGTTGGCCGCATTGGTGTAGGGATGGACACCCCAACGATTCTATCAGTCTCATTTCAACTGTCGACGTCCTTGTCTGTCGCAGCCTCGACATCCTTGTCTCAGCCTTACACTCCTGGTTATCGGCGCATTCCGCTTAGGACTTTAACGCCGCGCAAAAAACCGCTAGAATGCCGCCGTACTCGGACGCGGACTATGCGTACACTGGTGTTTGGATCCAAGGGTCAGTTGGGGCGTGATCTTGTCGCCCGATTTCGCCGGGAAGGCGAGGTCGTAGGCGTCGACTTGCCGGAAGTTGACATCGCGGATGCGCCGGCCGTTGAATCCGCCTGTCAGGATCTCCGTCCGGACCGGATCATCAATGCCGCCGCCTATACGGACGTGGAAAAGGCTGAGGACGATGAAGCGGGCGCGTTCCGCGTGAATGAAACGGGCGCCGCGCACGTCGCGTCGGCCGCAGCGCGCTTTGGCGTCCCTGTGTTGTACTACAGCACCGACTATGTGTTCAGCGGGACAAAGCAGAGTCCCTATGAACCCGAAGATCCGCCGGCGCCATTGAGTGTTTACGGGCGGTCGAAAGCCGCGGGCGAAGCCGCGACGCGAAACGCGAACCCGCGGCACTTCATTCTGCGGACGGCATGGCTTTACGGTCCCGGCGGAAACAACTTCGTGGAGAAGATCCTGCGTGCGGCGGCGACGCGCCCGGCCTTGAGGGTCGTGCGTGACGAAACCGGTTCGCCGACGCATACGTGGGATCTTGCTGAGGCCACGGCTGCCTTGCTCATGACCACGGACTACGGCGTATATCACGCGGTTAACGAAGGCGCCTGCACTCGAGACGCATTCGCGCGGGCCATACTGCGTTGCGCGGGGCTGAACACGACCGTTACCGGGTGTCTATCGGACGAGTTTCCGGCGAAGGCGCGGCGTCCGGGTTATTCGGTGTTGTCGAATGCGAGACTCGCTCAGCGGACCGGTCATGTGATGCGGTCTTGGGAAGCGGCGCTCGATGCGTATATCAAAAGGAGGAACAGCGAGAAATGAAGCGGATACTCATCACGGGCGGCGCGGGTTTTATCGGATCGCACTTCGTAAAGCACCAGCTAAAGAACTATCCCGAAGTCCACGTGGTCAACCTGGACAAGCTAACCTATGCGGGCAATCCGGATAATCTGTTGGGCGTGGACGCGTCCCGCTATACCTTCGTGAAAGCCGACATCGCCGACGCGGATGCGGTGGCCGCCGCCATGGAAGGTTGCGACGCCGTCGTCAATTTCGCCGCCGAGACGCACGTGGACCGCAGCATCATCGGCGCGTCGCAGTTCATCGACACGGACGTGCGCGGCGTGTACAACATCGTGGAAGCGGCCCGGAAGGCTGGAACGCGGCGCGTGTTGCTCGTCTCGACGGACGAGGTTTACGGAAGCATCGACGCGGGCTCATTCAAGGAAACGGATCCCATCAACCCGCGCAACCCGTATTCCGCGAGCAAGGCCGGCGGGGAGTTGATCGGACGCGCCTACTTCCACACCTTCAACGTGCCGGTGATCATCACTCGCGGGTCCAACACTTACGGCTCGCATCAGTATCCCGAGAAGGTGCTGCCGTTGTTCGCGACCAACGCGATCGACAACCTGCCCCTGCCGCTGTACAAGGGCGGCGAACACAACGTTCGCGATTGGCTGTACGTCGAGGACCATTGCAGCGGGATTGACTGCGCGTTGCGGCACGGCGCGCCCGGCGAGATCTACAACGTCTCGGGGGCCAACGAGCGCGAGAACATCGTCCTGACGCGGCGGATTCTCGAGTTGACGGGCCGCGGCGAGGATTTGATCAAGCTCGTGCCGGATCGGCCCGGTCACGACAGGCGATATTCGATCGATTCGACGAAGCTCATGGCCTTGGGCTGGGTCCCCAAGATGGATTGGGACAAGGGAATCTCCTTGACCGTGCGGTGGTACAAGGAGAACGAATCTTGGTGGCGCAGGATCAAGACCGGCGAGTACCTCGAATACTACAAGAGGCAATACGAAGATCGCCGGCCGCTCGGCAACTCTTGAATCGTGTCTGCGGGACGATTTGCCAAGCCGGATCGGTTCGCTTCGGCGCGGCGGAAAATCGCGGATAACAGAGATGTCGTTGGAGACCAAACCTTTTCCTTGGAACTACTGCCCGGCCTGTGGGACCGCGCTGGCGCGTGAACATGACGGCGAGAAGGAGCGCCCGTTCTGCATCCCGTGTGAGCGCTTCTACTATCGCAACCCCACGCCCGCGGTGTGCTGTCTGGCGGCCCGCGACGGCGATATTCTGCTTGTTCAGCGCGGCGTCGAGCCGTGTTACGGGGAATGGTCCTTGCCGGGCGGGTTCGTCGAGGCCGGCGAAACCGCTGAAGAAGCTCTTGTGCGCGAGATGGAAGAAGAAACGGGCCTGCAAGTAAGCGGGCCACGCCTGATCGGCGTGAGCACGCAACAGAGTCTCCACTACGGCGCCGTGATGGTGCTAGGTTTCACGGTGAAGAAATGGCTCGGCGAACCACGGCCCGGTTCGGATGCGATGGCCCTGCGTTTCTTCGTGCACGCGGAACGTCCCGTGCTGCCTTTCCCGGCCCACGCGGAACTGCTCGGCCTATTTGACGCTCAGCGCCAGTGAATGAATGTGCGCTTGTAGTATGTGGAAGCGGCGTCCTCGCCGCTTGGAGAAAGGCGGTTAAGCGGCGAGGACGCCGCTTCCACGTTTCATCAGGGTGCGCGGCTCAAGGCCACGTTGACGATCGTGGGTGTCTGTCCGGACAAGACCGTATTGTTCACTTTCTGTGTAACGTAACCTATCTTTGAGAACGTGATCTCGACGCCGCCCACCGGAAGATCCGTAAAAAGGAAAGATCCGCGGCTGTCCGTGCTGGCTGTGCCGATCTGCCCGCCCGCGACGTTGCCGATGCGCTTGCGAACCACGACGTCCACGCCCGAGAGCGGATCGCCGTACGATGCGTCCGTGACCAGGCCGCCGAGAAGGCCCGTAAGTCCGGTGTTTGTTCCGGCCTTTACCGAAGCGATGAGCGAAACGGAGTAGAAATGGTCGAGGCTCACGTTGCTCATGAGCAGGACGGCCCGCTTGAATCCGTCCGGCGCACCGAGGCCGTGTAACGTGACTTGTGCGTTGTGGGCATCCAGATCGAAGCCGCCGCCGCCCTCCTCGTACGCCCTGGCCTTCATCGAATTCCCCGCCGCATCGGGCGCCCAATCGAAAGCGTTGAGCGAGATCGACAGGTCGCCGGAAGGCCCGGAGGCGGAGAGGAGGATCGCGCGCGTGGAAAGCGGCGGGATGTCCATGAGCACGCCGGGGTGTGTATCGTACGAGATCACAACCGGTTCGTTCATACGCGTGAAGGTGTGTTCCACTTTGGTCTTGCTGTTGAAGCGGTCCGCGCTAAACGAGAGGGGCTTACGCGCGGCGTCGGTGGGCCGGATGACGTTGCTTTCACCATTCTCATATGCGCGGGCGCGCGCATAGTCCCAGTAGACTTCGGCAAGTGTGGTGCTGAACGTTTTCTGCAAGGCCAAGTCGCATGCGACATACGACGCCGTGAGCGCCTCGGGGAAACCATGTACGCCGGGCAAGCCCTCGCGCACGCGAATCAGTTCGAGCACGCCTTCATAGGAATCGGCGATGAACGTAAGCACCCTGGGGATTGGCGCTGTCCCGATGGTCTCGGGAAAGCGCAGTCCCAAGAAGAAGAAAAAGTCCTGCGTGGCATACGAGTAGGCGGGCATTGTCCGCGAGAACGGCGCGAACAAAGGTTCACAGAAGGTCGCGTACTCGTTCAGTCCGAGTGACCGCGCCGTCAACACAAACTCGCTGGCCGGTGAAATAAGGAACGCATGATACGCCGAGGCAAGCTGCCCGATGAACGTCGCAAGGCCGTCTTCAAATCCCCGGTAGTACGGGATCATCCGCGGGTTGTCGTTGACATCTCTGTCCGAGACGCTTAGCTCGGAGAAGAGCGGGTAGGCGTATCCGCGGAAGACCGTCCGCAAGAACTCCTGGGCAAATGCGTTGGTGAAGTCCAGCTCCTGCATGCGATCCGCTTCGATGCCCTCGGGCTCTCCGGCATTCGGCAGTGGGTTGCGCTTCGAAATGGCAATCAACTGCGCCGGATCGACGACGATGCCGCCAAAAGGCGACGTGGCAAACGTCACCTCGGACACTCGGTGGTAGTCCGTCACAGGCGGCTCGTTCATGTTGTGCAGGATGATCGTAAATTCGTTGTCGGACGAAGGGATCAGCGCCGGACTGATGAAGCCCACCTGCTTCGATGTATTGTGCACCTCGCGGACGCTGTTGCGCAGGTCGCTCAGCGAGATCTCGTTTTCGGCGGTGCTGTAAGCGCGCTGGTCATAAGGATACGGATAGCCAATCGTGCCCACGCGCAGCGCGGTAAGCGCTTGCAGCACGGAAGGCGTATAACAGACGCGCCACGCGCCCGTGTTCCAAATATAGCCCGTCGGGCTCGCGGCTTTGAACGGCGGCTCGTCCACGGGTATGTTCTCGATGACTACGTTCGGACGGTACAACACCGCATAGGAGGCGCTGTGGGGCAGTCCCGCGATAGGCGCCACCAGGCGCTCGCCAAATACGCCGCCCAGGATCGGGACTGTAATGCCGCTCTCCAGTTTCGCGAGGATCTGGAGTTTCGCTTCGTTCCGATCCCCGGCGGGCACCATCCTGCTAAGGAACGCTATCTCCAGCGACATCGGACTTCGCGAGTCCACGAAGAAATCTTCCTGATCATGCGAGATGCTGAATACATCGGAAACAAGGCGTTCCCCCGCGGAGACGTCCACCGGCACGCTGCCGTCTCCCGCGGCCATGCCGACGATGATTTGTCCGTCCAGCGCGCCCTGCGGAATCGCTAGACGGGCCCCTTCGGCGGTTATCGTGCCGCCGCCGGGCCCGAGTTGCTCTATGGTCGTCGCGTCCCTTATCACAACGTAGTTGACGGCCGTCGCTTTGCTCGCGGGGCTGATGACCGTAGTGACGGTCAAGGAAACGGTGTAAGCGCCCGTCTCATAGTAAAGATGGCTTGGGTTGCGCTCCGAGCTCACGGCGCCGTCGCCGAATTCCCAGAACCAACTGACGATTTTCGCCGTTCCCGGTTTTGATGTGTCGGTGAACTGCACCTTGAGCGGAGGATTTCCGGTCGCGGGCTTTCCCTCGAAGGAGGCATCCGGAGGCGCCATGATCGGGCCGTTTACCGGACACCCGCTCAAGAAGAACGTCATCACGACAATGGAACACAACAACGGCAAGGCCGCGAATCGGCGGCATAGATCGTGATACCGCCGGAAATCAGACACGGACAACATATGAAACGCCCCTCCAATCGACCCACGTCCGGCGAAAAGGGACACTCTCCACCTTCTGGTTCTCTAGTGTGAAGGATATGCCCCCGAAAAGTCAATAGAATCGTTGACACGAAAAGTAACCATTCAGTGACGGAGGGTAGATGAGTTTTCCTATCGCGGGGGGAGAGTC
>CAZPMT010000115.1:0-18262 GCA_964587655.1 uncultured Nitrospiraceae bacterium | reverse complement strand
CACAAGATGCCGAGTACCGGGCCATCTATCTAGCCGATCGCGTGCGGAATTTCTCCGAGGTGTGGCTCGCCGGCTCGATGGGCTGTGCTCAATGCCATGACCATAAATTCGATCCCTACACACAGCGCGATTTTTACAGCCTCGGCGCTTTCTTTGCCGATGTGGATCAATACGGATCATTCGAAGCCGTCGGCAAGAACGTCACCGATGCGTGGCTCGTGGAACTGGCACGCCAAATCGAGGACGTTGCTCTGAATGACGATTTCTTCATCGAGCGGAGGCTGTACCCGAACGTGGACTTCTACAGCGGCATCTTGTACCGCGCTATGGGCATTCCGGCGGACATGTTCACGGTCATGTTCGCGCTGGGTCGCGTACCGGGATGGATTGCGCACTGGCGTGAAATGAGTCTTGATTCTTCGCAGAAGATCAATCGTCCGCGTCAGGTCTACATCGGACCGCGGGAACGCGCTTATGTGCCCTCTGAAGGCAGGGAAGGCGCTCGGAACCAGTAACCGCGGGGCAGTACGCCAGCCGTCTGCGACGATACGATAGCGCGGTGTCATTGCGAACGAAGTGAAGCAATCTCGTCTATCTTGCTGAATGCTACACGGTTGGCGAAGGCGTCACGAGATTGCTTCACTTCGTTCGCAATGACGCTGTGGATTCAACTGCCGAATCTTGGTTCAACAGCCGCAACCCGTTGAAGATAACCAGCAACGATGCCCCCATGTCTGCGGCGATGGCCATCCACAGGGTTGCGAGGCCGCCCAGCGCGAGCAGAATCAAGAGTAGTTTCAGGCCTAGCGCGAACACGATGTTCTGCTGAATGACCGCAAGCGTACGGCGAGAATGCCGGACCAACCAGGGAATCCTGCTTAGGTCATCGGACATAAGCGCGATGTCCGCCGTTTCGATGGCCGCGTCCGTACCGGCCGCACCCATGGCGATTGCCAAGCTGGCCGCCGCCATGGCCGGGGCATCATTCACGCCGTCGCCGACCATGGCAACGCGCCCGTACTGGCGTGTCAGAGACTCGACGGCGCGCACCTTGTCTTCCGGCAGCAATTCGGCCCGGAACTCATCTACGCCGCAGGCATCGGCCACAGCCCGCGCCGTACCCTCATTGTCTCCGGTCAGCATAATGGTTCGGTCGATGCCCGCTGCCTTCAAATCCCGTAAGGCCGTAACGCTCTCCGGCCTCAATGCGTCGCCGACGCTAAGCATGCCACAGACATGATGGTCGTTCCCGACAATAACTACCGAATGTCCCGCATCCTCCAGGGCCAGCGCCTTCTCATGTATCTCCGGGGATTCCGCCCCTTTTTCGTGAAGCATCCGGTGACTGCCCAGCCAGAAAAGACGGCCCTCGATATAGCCTTCGGCACCCTTCCCTTTAATCGATTGGAAGCCATCGACAGGAAGTATCTTCAGGTTCCGTTCCATTCCCTTGTGCACAATAGCGCGCGCCAGCGGATGGTCGCTCAATGTTTCCAGCGATGCCGCGCGCTGCAGCAATTCATCTTCGGAGTGGTTGTTCAGCGGAATAATCCGTTGGACTTCCGGCTGACCTCGCGTCAAGGTTCCTGTCTTGTCAAATGCAATCACCCGCAGCCGCGCGGGAGCCTCCAGATATATTCCACCCTTGATGAGAACCCCCGCGCGCGCCGCCGCACTGAGTCCGGCCACAACGCTGACAGGCGTGGAGATGACGAGCGCACAGGGACACGCGATGACCAAGATGACGAGGGCTTCGTAGGTCCATTTGGCCCATACGCCTCCGAAAAGCAGTGGGGGTACGAGTGCAATGGCCATCGCCAGGACCATCATGGAGGGGGTGTAGTACCGCGCAAACTTCTCAACCCACTGCTCCGTGGATGCACGCCGAGACTGGGCCTCCTCGACCATGCGGATGATTCGGGCAAGTGTTGTGTCCGTTGCCGCTTTCGTTGTCCTGAACTCGAAGGCTCCGTCCCCATTGATGGTTCCCGCGAAGATCTCGTGCCCAACGGTTCTTGAGACAGGCATAGATTCCCCTGTTATGGGGGCCTGATTGATGGACGTGGACCCTTTTGTGATGACTCCGTCAAGCGGAATCCGTTCGCCGGGTCGGACAACGACTGTCGCACCCAGCGGCACATCCTCCACGGGCTTCTCTTCGATGTCCCCGTCCGAGAGACAGATAATCCGCGCGCGAGGTGGCGAGAGGTCCAGCAAAGCGCTGATAGCGCGCCTCGCTCGTTCCACACTCCACGATTCCAGCAGGAGCGCGATGGAAAACAAGAACGTCACCGTGGCTGCCTCGAACCATTCGCCAATCGCCATGGCTCCCACGGCAGCCACTGTCATCAAAAGGTTCATATCCGGCCGCATTCGTCGCGCCGAAGCGACTGCCTTGGGGAAAATGAACCACCCGCCCATTATGGCTGCGGCAACGTAGAATGCAATGGACACCACGGGGAAACGATGGTGCCCGCCTTCACCCGCAACGAAAGCGTCGGCCAGCCCGTGCGTCGCTGCGTGAATCAGGAACCCGAACGCACAGGTGATGCCGCTCGCTACGGCCATAACCATCCTGCCATGGCGCTGCCACAAACCCGCCGCGCCCGACCGTTTGGAGACCTGTTGTCCCCAGGGAAGCGCTTCCATGCCGGTCCTTGCGACCGCTTGGACAATCTCACTTTCGGGAATGCTTTCCTCCGGCAGGTCCACTGTCATCTTGCCGTTGATCAAGTCAAACGTAACCTTGCCGTCCGAGCCCAACAGCGGACACACCTCGCACTTTAGCGCGGCTACCTCCTCGGCGCAGTCCATTCCTCGAATCCTATAGGCCCGCTGTCTCATGAGCCTTTCCTTTCAGCAAGCATTATACAGACGTCCGTTCCGTTTCTGCGGAATTCACCGACGCTGCCATTCGTAGACTTCCCGATCGCCCTTCTTTGCTAGACAACACCGGAAGCCGGCTCAGATGTTCCGCACAGCAATCGGGCGAGTAACGCTTTCATTCCGCCGGGACTCGAGAGGAGTTTTCCGAGGTTCTTGGGATTGTCCTGCCATGCGACGGCGCGATCATACCCGGGGTACGCCCGCTCGATCTTCTTGAAGGCCGCGGTGTGAATCCGTTGGCGGCCCGAGGGTAACTCCTCGATCCCCAGAAAGGCGTGCAGCATCTCGTGGAACACGATGTACCGGACGAAATACAGGGGCACGAAGGCCTGATCGAGAAAGGGATGTATCCGGATCAGGTCCTCGCGTGGATAATAGCTGCCGAAGCGCATGGAGCGCCGCCGGCGCCATTCGGGCATGCGCCCCCACGTGATCGCGGCGGTCACTGCGCCCTGGAAATGCGCTTGATTCACGTCGTCGAAAATGGCACTGAGATCGAAGTGTTGACCCCGCGTCACGGTGCGCACGGCGCCGGTGCGGCCTCGGATCCGATGGCCGTTTGACTTGATGAAAGAGTTCAACAGGGCGCCGGACTCCTCCGCACGGGGCGACCGCACCCACGCCGCAAGCGCGCGAACGACATCGGGCGGCGCGGAGAGGAACATGCGATGAACGCGCAGCCGCGCAGCCGTGCGGGAACGATCGTACTTGATCGACATCATCGTCGAGGTGTTGTCGGTCACGGAGAGCGCGACGCGCATACCGCTCCCCGCTTCGAGCGCGGCCTGGAGGGCAACCCGTGCGGCGGAGTCATCAATGCGGTCCATTGGCCGTGAGGCGGGCAACGGAGCGGAGGGTTCAGGGGCTGGCGCCGCGGGCGCGAAGCCTTCCCACGGGAGTTCGAGTTGTTCCAGCAGAGTTCGGCGTTGTGCCACGGCTACTTCCGCTCATCCGCGATCTCGGTCGCGGCACGAATAGTATTGTCCTTCAACGTCACCTCGCCCACTTTCGCGCCGATCCTCACACCGACTTTCTGCACGCCTTTGCCGGAATCGCGGATGGTGTTGCTGCGCACCAGTGTGCCGTTCGTTTCGCCGTCGATAAAGAGGCCGGCTTCAGCGTTGTCCTCGACGGTGTTTTCGACAAACTCGATGCGGTGGGCGGCCATCGGGTCCTTTTCGTTGCGCCAGTACACGCCGCCCTTGGCGTTTCCGACGATCGTGTTCTTGCGGACTAGGTTGTCGCTGTCCTTATGGCCGATCGACATCCCAAAGCCGCGGTTGTTCCGGAACTCATTCTGTTCGACCACTGCGTTCCGCACGCGCCAACAGAAGAAGAAGCCGTCGTCATCGTTGCCAATGGACTTGCATTCCCGGATGACCGGGCGCTGCGAGCCGCTCCCGGGATGGAGCCCCTTCCCCGCGTTTCCCTCGGAAAGGCAGTTCAGCACCTGCACGTCGTTGGATTGTTGGAAGCTGATCCCATCTCCATTGTACGCGCGTATGATGCAATTCTCGATCACGGCGCCGTCGCCGCGATAGAAGAAGATCCCCGCGCCGCGGCAACCGTCGATCAGTGTCTCGTTATGGGCGCGATTCCCGTCAATCGTCAGATTCTCGATACGAAAGTCCTCGGCATTGTAGACGCTAATCACGGGAAACACCGTGGCGGCAAAGGCATCGGCGGCCATCATGCAGTCCGCGTTCAATGGCCGGCTGATTCGAAAGTAGTTTTCCTTACCGTTGAGGACCGTCGCGCATATTCCAAAGAACCCCTTCGCGTGTTTAGAAGCCACGTACACGCCCCGCCCCACTTCGAAGCCTTCGGGGTGCTGGACCGTGATCGCTTCCTCGCCGAAATCGCCGTCCGCCGCCAGGAGACTGCAAACGGATGCGTCCTTTTTCAAGACGGTCTTGTCGGCCGCGCCGCGCAACGTCACATGGCTGCGCAGGTGCAGCGAGTCGCGCATCAGGTATTCGCCCGGACCTATTTCGACGATCCCTCCGCCAAGGTTCGCCACGTAGTCCACGGCCGCTTGCAGCGCGCGGTTGTCAGCGCCGGCGATGTCAGCCTTCTCGATACCCACGGAGACCTTTATGGCCGTTTCCGCCAGGGTTTTATTTTCAGCGTATTTGCGCACGCCCGCGTCTCCGTAAGAGGCCACTGCCAAGAGCGAAACGGCTAAGCAACATGTAGACAACCGGTTCATGCGATAAGATTATCCGACGTTGGGCGCGTTGTCAAAACGCGATCCTCCGGAGGTATGTGCGAATTGCACTGCGCCACCGCCATTCTTGACACTCCGAAAGCGGCTCATGCACAATGCCCATACACCCGCGAGCGTAAAGGCAACTATGGCCGGCACATTTCTCAGAGCATTGCGCGTCTATCAGTGGTCCAAGAACCTCTTGGTTTTCGCGGCGCTGATCTTCGCGCAACAGCTCCATGTCCCCAATCAAGTGCTCAAGAGCCTTGTGGCGTTCGCAGCGTTCTGCGCCGCGTCGAGCGCAATGTACCTCTTCAACGACCTCAAGGACATTGAAAGCGACCGCGTGCACCCGGAGAAGAAGGCCCGGCCTCTCGCGAGCGGCGAGATGAGTTACGGGACCGGCGTATGCATGGTTGTGGTGTTGCTGTTGGCGAGTCTTGGCCTTGGCGCGGCCCTCGGCGTGAAGTTCCTTTTCACCGTGGCCTTTTACCTCGTGCTGACCACGCTGTACACGGTGGCCTTGAAGAAGGTCGTCGTCGTGGACGTTCTCATCATCGCCATCGGCTTCGTGGTGCGCGCGATGTCCGGCGCCGTTGCGCTCGACGTGACGTTCTCAAACTGGCTTGTTGTGTGCACGCTGTTCGCGTCGTTGTTTCTCGGCATCAGCAAGCGGCGGCATGAAATGCTCACCCTCGCCGGGGACGCCGCGAACCACCGCGAGGTGCTGGGTCACTACACCGTCGCCTATCTCGACACGCTCATCCTCCTCGTGGCCGGGTCCACGCTTATCACGTACACGATCTATACGTGCTCGCCGGAAGTCGTCGTGCGTTTCGGCACGGACAAACTGTATCTTACCCTGCCATTCGTCGTGTACGGACTGTTCCGGTACCTCTACCTGGTGCAGATCGGCAGCGAAGGCGGCGACCCGAGCGCGGCGCTGTTCAAGGACAAGCCTCTTGGCGCCGCAGTCCTGCTCTGGGCGTTGGCGTGCATGATCATCATCTACTGGCAAGCCCTTGTAAAGTATTCGCCGGTTCACCTGTAAACAGGCTTGAAGACGGAGTCGAAGTGAGCACGGAAGTCGTACGCGACGTCATGGAGCAGGTCGGGGCCATCATCCTCGGAGGCGGCCGCGGCACGCGCCTGTATCCGCTCACCGCCATGCGCGCGAAACCCGCCGTCCCGCTTCTGGGGCGCTACCGCCTCGTGGACATCCCCCTGAGTCTCTGCATCCACGCCGGCGTCAAACGCATCGTAGTCTTGACGCAATTCAACAGCGCCTCGCTGCATCGCCACATCCAGAACAGTTACAGGTTCGACCATTTCTCGAAGGGGTTCGTTGAGATACTCGCGGCCGAGCAAACTATGGAGAGCGGCGGCTGGTACCAGGGCACCGCCGATGCCGTGCGGAAGCAACTCCTGAATATCCGCAATCTGAGTTCGGAGCACTATCTCATCCTTTCCGGCGATCATCTTTACAGTATGGATTACCGGCCGCTCATGCGGACGCACCTCGAAAACGACGCGGACATCACGGTGGCCACCCTGCCGGTCTCGAAGGAAACCGCGCACGCTTTCGGCATCATGAAGGTCTACAAGAACGGACGGATAAACGAATTCGTCGAGAAACCTTCCACGGACGAACAATTCGAGAAGCTCGCGACGCCGCCGCACGTTTTCGCCCGGTTCGGCATTGAAACCGACAAGCCGTATCTGGCTTCGATGGGCATCTACATGTGCCGTGCAAAGGTGCTCGAGGATCTACTCGAGGCGCGCACCGACTGGATCGACTTCGGCAAACACGTCATCCCGAACTCGCTGCGAGAGAATCGCGTGTACGCGCATTTGTTCGACGGGTATTGGGAGGACATCGGAACCGTGCGTTCATTCTACGAGGCGCACATGCGCATGGCCTCGGCGAATCTGCCCCTTCCGGTCTTTGATCCGCGCTGCATCGTGTACACGCACCCGCGATACCTGCCCGGTTCGCATTTTGAGGACGTCCACATTGCGAACTCCATAATCTGTGAAGGGTGCCGTCTCAAGAATGCGACGGTCAAGAGTTCCGTTGTCGGCATACGAAGCATCGTCCGGTCCGGCGCGCGGATCGAGCGGAGCGTGATCATGGGCGCCGATTACCTCGAGGACGAGGCAGGCGTCGGGAAGCCCATGCCGCTCGGCATCGGAGAGAATTCCACGATCGTGAATGGCATTGTCGACAAGAATGCCCGCATCGGAAGAAACGTCGTCATCAGGGGATCGCGCGGGCTTCCAGATGGCGACGGCCCCGGATACGCCATCCGGGACGGTGTTGTGGTGGTTATGAAGAACGCCATCATCCCCGATGGCGCGCGCATCGAGTAGAAGGAGCCGCATGCGCCGTTCGGAAGCCAAGGAATTCCGCGCGATAGAGGGCTTTGCGCTGTTGTTGAGCTGCATCGCGATGCAACTCATCAGCGAAGTCATGACGCAGTGGGGGACCTACTTCTACTCGCCGCCCGAGGGCGAAGCAGATCGAGTCTTCATCCCGATCACCCTTGCCGGAACGATGTTCGTCATCACATACATCTTTTCGGCCTTAGCGGATCCCCTGTGGGCGCTCTGGTCGGACAAGACGTCGACGCAGCCAGGACGCTGGCGGATCTTTCGCATTTCGGGCCGCCGCTCCGCGTTCTTTCACAGACCCTCGGCAACCGCGTGTTCATGCAGTACCTCGCGATCTTCTTTCTGTTCAACCTCGGATACCTCGCCGTTCAGCGCGTCCTCCCTTATTGGGTCACGATCGGACTGCGCGGCTCGACGAGCACAGTTTCGGTTCTGATGATGCCGTACATCGTCGCGGCGCTGGCGGCCCTCGCGTTTACCGACCCGCTTGCGAAACGCATCCCTATCAAATGGCTCGTGTTCATGGCTCTCGCCATCATCACGACCGGCTTGCCGATGATGTACCTCATCCCGAACCTTGCCGTCGATGTTTCAGTCAAGATCGTGCTCGGCGCGATTCTCTTCGCCTACTGCGGCATTGGCCAGGGAATGCAGTATGTCCTGCTCACGCCCATGATCGGTCAGATCATAGACCTCGACGAGCGCACCTCCGGCGAACGACGCGAGGCGATCTATCAGAGCGTCAGCGGGCTCGCATGGAAAGGCTCGCAGGCGTTGTCGGTCTACGTGGCCACGCTGACGATGAGCATCTTCGGAAACTCGGTCGAACACCCGATGGGCATCTACCTGGTCGGCCCCATCGCGGCGGTTTTCGGCCTACTTGGATTGGCGGTATGCTGGACGTATCCGGTCCTCCATATCGCCAAGCAGCCCGTAAACGAGGGCCTTCCGTAAACGCACCTCTTGAGTTGTTCCGGTCGGCCGGTACTCAATGGGAAAGCAACTGTGGTACAGTTGGCTCGGGTGTGCGCGCGCTTGTTCCGAGGCAGTCGTAGAAACTGGAGACCGGAATGAAGAAGATCCTTGTTCGAGCCGGAATTGTCTTGGCTGTCCTGCTTGTGGCGGCGGCGGGCATCGCCGTTTACATCTATCATGCCCTGAACGTCGAGGGGGAATACTTCGACTCCAACGGCGTCCGCATCAACTATTTCGTGAAGGGGCAAGGAACGCCGGTGATCCTCGTGCACGGCCTCGCCATCAACGCGCAAGGCAATTGGATGGCGCCGGGGATCTTTCAGCGCCTTGCGAAGAAGTACCGCGTGATCGCCTTCGACAATCGCGGACACGGTCGCAGCGATAAACTGTACGATCCGAACCAATACGGCGCCGAGATGGTCGAGGATATCATCCGGCTCATGGACCACCTCAAGATTCAGAAGGCCCACGTGGTCGGTTATTCGATGGGCGGCTTCATCGTTGTCAAGCTGATCGCAATGCATCCGGACCGGCTCCTATCGGCCGCGCCCTGCGGCGCCGGGTGGTCTGCGGATCCCGAAAAAGACATGGCCCTGCTGGATCAGGTCGCCGACGATCTCGATTGTGGCGAAGGGTTTAAGAGGCTTCTCGAGTTCCTCGAACCCACGGGGCAGAAGCCGAGTAAAGTCCGCGTGGCGGCTGCGAATGCCGCCATGCAGGCCATCAACGACACAAAGGCGGTCGCCGCGGTCATGCGGAGCATCAAGCAGCTTAAGGTGACCGAAGCCGAACTGCGCGCCAACACAGTGCCCACACTGGCCATCATCGGAGAAAAGGACCCGTTGAAGGTCTACGCCGATCAAATGGCGGCCGTCATGTCGAACCTGCAACTTGTCGTGGCGCCCGGCGGCAACCACATCAACACGCTCAGAAAGAAAGGGTGTGCGGCCGCCCTGGACCGTTTCCTCGCGGAACATTCGCCGGCCGCCGAGAACCTCAAGGCCGCGACGGTGGCTTTACCTGGAAGGCGGCAGACTGACAGTCCGCCCCACGAGGATGGCGTCATTCCCGCGAAGGCGGGAATCCAGAACGCACGCGCCGCCCCGCTACTTCCGCACTGGATTCCCGCCTTCGCGGGAATGACGCAGCGTTCTAGGTCTTTTTCACAAGCTCTTAGTCAATGTATCGACCGATGACCGAACGAATCAACTGCACGCGTGGAGGAAACAACCATGATTGAGCTAGGCATGCACACCGACAATTGGCGCCCGTTGAGCGGCAGCTTCAAACAGGCGGCAGAGACCGCCGTCAAGTACGGACTGAAGCATCTCGAGTTCGCCGCTATCCACGGCCAGTATTTCATCCAGGCCATGGGTTACGAGCCAGGCATATCGCTCCAATCGAATCCGCGCGCACTCAAGCGCTACTGCGATCAAAAGGGGCTGATGATCTCGCAGATCGACGGCTCGTACCCCTTCATGGGACCGGACGGCTCGGCGTTTGGCGTGCAATACGTCCAGCAGTCCATCCGCTTCGCGGCTGAGTTGGACTGCCCCATGGTCGACACCGTGGACGGCGCATTCGAAATCGAAGGGTTCACTCGCGACGAGGTCTTCCGCATCACCTGCGACAACTATCGCCAAGTGCTGTCCTGGGCCGAGGACTACAAGATTGTCATCAACGTCGAGCCGCACGGCCCATACACGAACGACATCGAGTTCATGCTCGAACTCTTCAAATACTTCGATTCCGAATGGCTGCGCTGCAACTTCGACACCGGCAACACCTTCATCGCCGGCCACGACCCGCTCGAATATTTGAAGGCGCTCCGCCAATACGTCTCGCACTGCCACATCAAGGACGTCAGCGCCGGCCTGGCCGCGGCGGCCCGCGGCGAGGAAACCGGCATTGCGTGCAGCGAAGTGCCCATCGGCGGCGGAGTCAACGCCGTCAACATCAAGAAATGCCTCGCCTTCCTCAAGGAAACAAAGTGGGACGGCGTAGTCTCCATCGAATGCTACGGCGCGGACGACAACATCCGCAAGAGCGTAGAGTTTCTCCGGGCGCTAACCTGACCTCGCCGTTAGACGGAGCGTAGACGGCGCAAATAGCAAAGGGCCTTCGCTTTCACGAAAGCCCTGTATTTATTGGTAGCGGCGGACGGGATCGAACCGCCGACAGGCGGATTATGATTCCGCAGGAGTCCTATGCTAACGCATTAGACTCCAATGACATACAAGTGACAACCAGCGTTGCGCCCAACTCTGCGCCCAACATTTGCCCCGAAAACACCCAAAATCCCGCCCCCGAAGCCACGCCGACCGCGCCCAACGCGGACAGCATTCTCGAAGCCGTCAAGGGCATGTCCGACGCGGAACGCGAGAAGCTACTGATAGCGCTGCTTGGATTGGCCGATGGGAACAAGTGATTACGGAAAGTATGATTGCACTTGGACCATTTCTGGCAAACATGGGAATCTTCAATGAATGAATGCGCTCTGTCGATCATTTGGCAGTACGGGGAACGGAGCGTCCGCGTGATCGTTCCCGAATCGCTCCTCATGAAGGGCGATACCCTTCTGCGCACTGAGGATCTTGATCGCGATGGGCCCACACCAGCAGGTACCGGAATGGACCCGACCCTGGTCGTGTTAGACAAGCGGCCGATATCTAGTTCCGCGTCGGCGTACGGAGGGGATAGCGTTTTGCCGTCAGGAACACCGCTTGGCAACATTGTCTCAAAGTATATTGCTTGCATGAAAACGAGACGCACGCGCCATGGCTTCACAGCGGATCTGTCGTATCTTCGCGGAATCTTCGGTCCTGTTTGTGCGGAGTTGGAGCACAAGAGAACCAACACGCGGCGAGGAAAGAGCAACTTGGGTCAAGAGCTGCGCGAGCCTCACATTGAGGCCACGTGCCTCGAAGAGATGACAACTTCACAGATCGCCGATTTCATTCGCGAGAGTGTTCAGCGTTATGAACTGCAGTCCAAGACGGCCAACCGGTACCGGGAAGTCTTGCACCGGCTGTTCTCCTGGGCCATGGACGAAAGCGGCGTTCGCATGCCGGGGGACGTAAACCCGGTAGACAAGGTGAAACGGTACAAGGAAAGCGCGCCCCAGATTCGTTTCCTGTCACTCGATCAGATCGATCAGCAATTCGAAGTGTTGAAAGAGCATCCTGTGTTGCGCACGCTCGTAGCCGTTTACATCTACGCCGGCCTTCGGCGCGAGGAAGGACTATGGCTCATGGCGGAGGACGTCGATCTGAATGCGGGCAAGTACGGCATCATACGGGTCCAAGCCAAGACGGTTAATGGCGAATCATGGGAGAGCAAGACAAAAGTGAACCGCGTGGTACCCATCAGTAGCGCTCTACGTAAGTTTCTCGACCACTACGAGAGGCCAGAAGTTCCAGGTCGTTGGTACTTTCCGTCGCCTCGAGGAAAGCGTTGGGATGCGAACAACTTCTCTGCAACACTCCGGCGCATCAACCGCGAAGCAGGTCTTCCATGGAGTTCTCTCGACTATCGTCACGGATTCGGAAGCCTGCTGGCCATGAAGGGCGAGAGTCTCTATAAGATCTCAACCTTGATGGGCAACTCACCAGATATCTGCCGACGCCATTACGCAACCCTGATTCCCGAAGCACTGATCCAAAGCGTCGAGTTCGACGAGAGATTCAGAGACAACTCTCAGGAACGCGTCACCAACTGATTGATGATCCTCCGCGCCAAACCTCGGTCAGCCCTTGCCGTTCATGAACCTTGTTGCACTCGCCCAAAGGTCTGCTCAAGACTGCGCTCAACGCGAGGAAGAGCCTGGCAGACGGAGGTGGATCTCGACAAATTCCCCGAACTATGCCATCCTCCGTAAGTCGTTGCTGAGCAATGAGTACTACTTCTCGTGCGGCGCAACGCAGTAGGGCTCAAACTCGGTTTTTCGGCGTCACGAGAGGTCGTTCAGGTACCTCTGCTCCGGCGTCGGTGCGGGGCAATCGGGCAGGTCGCGTATGATGCTGCACATGAAACTGGGCTTGATAATGATCCACCAGTAGCACCTCATCAAACCGAACCCTTTCTTGGCGCCGCCCGCGAAGCCACGGATGTCCTTCGCAGATTTGCCTCCTGGTTTTGGCGGGTCCACCTTAGGCGGGTCCGGTTTGGGCGGCGGTTGCGGCTTGGCCGAGGCCCTTTTCGCGTCTTCGGCTGCCTTGGCGCTGTCCTTCCGGTGCGCTTCGCTGTTGAGCCGGTCAATGTACTCCAGGAGGTCTGGCGGAACCATCGTGCGCTGTGTCCCGAACGGGTCGACCGCATTCACCGGGTCGTTCCCGGCATAGGTGTACAGATTGGCCCAGTCCTCCCGGAATAGAAGCGGATCCTGCGCAGTCCAGCGCCCGATCTCGGCGTCGTAGTCCCGCAGACCGAAGCGGGTGAGACCGGTGGCCGGGTCGTACAGGCCGCCCGCAAAGCCGAAGGGCTGGAACCCAGGGTTGGTATCCGTCGTTACCCGACCGAAGGCGTCGTAATCCAGACGTTGCGCAACGGCGCCGGTTTGCAGGTCCACAATCAGGCGCGGGCTTCCCACGTGGTCATGGACGAACCGGTAGGTGGCCCCGTCCCGCGTCATGTATGCGGGAACGTTCAACTCGCGCCCATACACGAAACGGCTTACCACGTCGCCCGCGCCGTTTAGCTCCGCGACGACCTTGATGTCATCCTGGTACAGGAACGCCTGCGTCGTTGCGCCGTTCACGCGACGGCGGAGGCGCCGACCCCGGCCGTCCACGTCATACGACACGGTGTCGCCGTTCGGCAACACCACCTGTTTGAGGTTGCCCAGGACGTCGTAGGCGTACGTCGTGGTCCCGCTGGCGGTCGTCTTGCTGGCCAGTTCGCCGCTGGCCGTATACGTGTACTCGTTCCCGCCGTAGCGCATCAGGCGGTCCCGGTCATCGTATATCGTGCCCCCGGGTTCAGGGCTGCTCGTCCGGTTGCCGTTGCTGTCATACGTGTAGGTTTCGATGGCCACCTCGTTGCGTTTGACTTGGAACAGCCAGTCCGCGACGTGATAGGCGTAATCATAGACCTTCGTCTCGTCGCCGACCGTCTCGGTCCCGCGGGTAATACGCCCGAGGTTGTCGCGCTGATACGACACGGCGTACAACGTTGTGCCGCCGTAGGCTGTCGCGTGACTGGCCGTTTCCCCGAAGCCGCTGTAGCTCCACGCATCGGTTACGCCCCCCAGTGCGGCGGCCGTCACCAAGCCCGTGGCGGCGTCCCGGGTGAGCACCAGCGCCCCGGCCTGCGTGAGCAGCCCGTCTCGGTCATACGAATAGGCGACCGGCGCCTCGCCGTTCACGCTCACGGACGACAATTCCAGGTCCGCATCGTAGGTATACGCCACACTGCCGGTCACGGGACCGCTCCAGGACTGCTCCGTCAAGAAGGGACCGTCATAGGCGAAGCCCACCACGGCGCCGCCCGAGTCCGTCGTAGTGATCAGACGGCCAGCGGCATCATAGGCGTGGGTCACGGCATCATCCGTGCCGTCCATGGCCACAAGGAGTCCGTCGGTATCATAGCCGAAGCGTATGTGCCGGCCGTCCGGACGGAGGATCTCCGTGGGCAGCCGGTCCGTGTCGTACGCATATGTCGTGCGATAGGCGCTGCCGCCCGGCGGCTCATAGGAGGCCAGCAGGTCCACGGCCGTGTAGGTGAACGCGTGCGCGGCCCGCCCGGGAAGAGTGATCGACGTCATGTTGCCGTTGGCGTCGTACGCGAACCTGGTGGTCCGGCCGCCCTCGCTTGTGATCGAGGTGACGCGGCCTGTGCCGTCGCTGGTGAAACGGCGTTGCCGGCCCAGCGGATCGGTGAGGGCGTCGAGGCGACCCTCGGCGTTGTAGGCGAGCGTGAAGGTCCGCGCGGCCCCCTGCGGCGCCCACGTGACCGAGACCGGTCGGCCGTGGCCGTCGTAGGCAAACACCATCGGTTCCAGGCCAACGAGTTCCTCGAGAATGAGGCGGCCCTGCGCGTCGTATTCGCCCACGCGCCGGCGACCTTCGGGAGTTGTCTCGGTCCATTTACGCGTCGCGGCGTCGTACACGCTTGTGTAGGTTCGGTTGTTAATGCCCTGGGTCTCCGTGAGCGTTTCCAGGCTGAACGGGTCCGCCTGATCGGAGAGCGTGGCCGTGCTTGTCCCGGTGATTTCGGCGGTAAGACCTCCCGGCGTGCTGATCGTGGCGTGGCCGAGCGTCGGCGCCTGAGCGCCCCATCGCGGGTCCGAACCGGGCGTGAGGTCGAAGACCGTGCCGTCGGCGAGCGCAACACTCGTCTGGCCATCCACGCCGAAGGTCGTTTCCTGTTGCGCTCCGCAACACAGAGCGTTGAGCATACGGACTTCCCCGGATTCGGTTTGCTCGATGCGGTATTGCCGGGTCTGGCCTCCCGCGGTGGTCAGCGTGACTTCGGAACTCGGGCCGGTGGCTACGCGGTCGAGCGCTTTCCATCCACCCGCGGGGTCCTCGTCCTTGATGAGACGTCCCAGCGAATCATACGTGAACTGATGCGTTCCGCCGTTGAAGTCCGTGAAGGTATCGAGCAACCCGCCCGGGAGGCTGGTCAACGTGATGGCGTCGTTCATCGGATTCCGGATGGTTTCCAGGAACCCGTTCGAGTCCGTGGTCAGGTTCGTGTGCTGTCCATACGGCGAGACGATGGCCGTCGGGGATCCGGACGCGTCGCGTTGGATGGCCGTCACCAGACCATACGCGTCCGTGACGGCGCTCAGGCGTCCTTGCGTGTCGTACGTGAACTCATATATCACCGCACCCGTCAACGCATTCAGCGTCTGGAGATGCCGGCCCCGGTGATCGAACAGATACACCTCCGAGCCGTCTTCCGAGGCTATGAGGATGTCCTCCAGTCCATAGCCCGGCAAGGTGGGCGACAGGCGGCGAATGCGTTTGTTATATCCATCGGCAATGTAGACGCTTCCATCCGGTCCCGCCTCAATGGTACAGGGGTAGTTGAACTGGGCTTGCGTGGCGAGGCCGCCGTCGCCGCTGAATCCCGTCTTGCCTGTACCTGCCACCGTGTTGATTATGCCGTGGGGATCGATTCGACGGATGCGATGCGTATCTTGCAAGGAATATCTGTTCCCCTCCGCGATGTAGATGCTCCCGTCTGGCGCCAGCGTGAATTGGAAGAGGAAATCATAGTCCCCGGGCAGCAGCGCCTCTATGGCAAGCCCACCATCCCCATTGTTCCAGGGATGCGCGGGGTCCAGGGCCTGCGGGCCTCCGGCCACGGTGTGGATGATGCCGTCAGGGCTAACGCGACGGATCCGGCACCACTCGGCGATGTAGACGGAGCCATCGGGCGCCGCCTCGATATCCCAGACTTGTGCCATCCCCGCGTTCACGGCGAGACCGCCGTCACCGCCCCCCTCATAGGAGAAAGGACCGCCCGCGAAGCGGGTGATGATGCCATCCGGAGTAACGCGGCGCACCACACTCCCGTCGGAGACGTAGACCGATCCGTCAGGACCCACGGCAAGAGCAGCGTATAGCCTGATGTAGTTCTGTCCAGGCCCCCACACGGTCGGAGGACGAGCCCAAATGTCCGCCTCGATGGCAGGAATGCCCTCCCCGTAGTTCCAGTTCTGCCATGGATCAAACGTGGACCTGCCCGCCACAAGCTCGACGCCGCCCGAAGGCGAAAGACGAAACACTTGCAGTTGGTCGGAATAGGCGCGGCAGAGCGCGGCCACCGCATAGTAGATGCTCCCGTCCGGTCCCAGGGCCAGCGCAAACAAGTGCGTACGGCGATTGTCCATGTAATAGAGAGGAAGGTCCTTCTGGACGACATGGACCTCACCATCGGGATCAATCCGAAGGATCGCCGCACACATGGCAACTGGATCCGGCCGCAGATACGCGTGGAGCAGGTAGAGCGAACCGTCCGGTCCCACACGGATCGCTCCCGGTTCGGGGATGCCGGCTTCGAGCGCCGTCAACGCCTCCGTATTTATTTCCGGGAGAGGTTGGTTCCCGCCGTTGCCGGCGACCGTGTCAATGGTCATCATCAACGGGTCCGCCACGCGTTGGCGGCCGTCACCGAGGTACAGGACACGGCTCGTCGGATCGTACTGGTGGCGCGCCGAGAGCGACCAGCCTCCCAAATGCCGGGCTTGAGCCCTCGCGAGGCTGCCGACATGCCGTTGGAATTCGCGCCACAGCGTTACCGTTTCACGGGTCCTGCTTCCCTCGATGTTGCCGCCGCCGTTGTAGCCGAACCGGCTGGTCTGCTGATACTGCCCGCAATACTCGTAGCCAATACGCACGAATAGAGGCAGGCGGCCGAGCAGTTCGCGCCCATAGGCATCCAGACCGTCCCACACGAAGGTGTAGGTCTGGCTGGTGATGTCGGTCACCAGGTTCTTGCGCCTCTTCTCCGGCGATGCCGGGTTCGCCGAACCAACCCCGATGCTCTTAGGCGGCGACGCCGCCAGCAACGGCGGCTGGTGCAGGCATTCAAGGTCGCGCTCAACGGAATACGTCTCGTGATGTCCGGCCACGGAAATCTCCAGTTTCACGCCGATCAGGCTTTCGGGGACCGTGGCGCCGGTCAGCGGGATATCGAGTTTGTAGGGATCTCGATTGCCCGGCACGCGATCACTCCAATAGTGGAGCGTAAAGGGCGTACCTACGACCTCAACGGCTTCTCCGAGGGCTTGACGGTACACCTCAATGACCGAGCCTTTCTCAGGGCACGTGATCTTCGGGGGCGCGTCCTCGTCCCAATCGGGATCGGGATACTCGGCATCACTAGGCGGGCCGAAGGGCCAGTTGGCGTCCCATGCCGAGAAGTGCGGGATCGGCATACGCCACAGGCTCTGGTCCGGCTCGTATAGTTCGGCCAGCCGGTGCAACTCCGCTTCGGTGATCCCTAGCGCCGCCAACGCCGCCGCGTCGGCAGCCAGACCCTGACCCGCGACATCGATCGCCGCAATGCCGCCTTCCTCGGACAGGATCTTGATCACGCGGCCGCTGTCGGAGGCTACCCACAGGCCGCGTTCGGGGTCGTAGTAGCCAAGCGGCACCGCCCAGCCCACGCCCGCGTTCAGCCAGTTCTCTACATAGCTGATCACGGGCTCAGCGAACTCGACCAACTTTGCGCCGCGCGACTTGGCTTCATCGGCGCTGAACTCGACGCAGTACGTGTAGCCGCTGTTCGGGGGCAACTGCGCCGGCATCGCCTTGGGTCCTTCCTCGCCCGTACTGTATTCCGTCGCTCGGACCGTCAACGTTCCGAGCGATTTGCTCCCGCCGCCCCGGAACTTCATGCGCGCTTTCGCGCCTTGCGGAAACAGAAGCGTGTTGCGCCGCGTGCCGTGACTGTCCGAAACCACGCTGCCCTGCGCGACCTGCATCGGCTCGGAGAAATCAATCGTCGTGGCAACCGGGTCCAGTTGGGTCAGCACCACCTCCGGCAACCACACGTAATCCCGCCAAGGCGCGTTGATTTGACGTTGCGCGCCAAGATAATCGGCCTTCTCATACTCCACCGTCAGCAGGCCGCCGCCGTTGACGGCCAGATCGAACATGCCGTCTTCTCGCGTGAGCGTCTGGCCGTATTCAGGATGATTCAATACGACTATGCGTACCCCAGGGATTGGTTGTTCGTCGCGGTTAGTGACCTTTCCGCGCAATACCGCCACCCTGCGGGGCTCTATCGTGTCCGGATTTACGCCGATCTGGATGGGAACGTCGCCATCGTAAAGAAACGTCGTGTCCGTGAAAA
>CAZPMT010000114.1:0-18295 GCA_964587655.1 uncultured Nitrospiraceae bacterium | reverse complement strand
TCCCTTCCCCTTGCTACTCTCAAGATATCCCCCTCGTCACTGAATGGTTACCAACTCCTCAAGAATCCCTTTGACATCCAACAGCGGGAGTTGCAGTACCGTTTCCAGGAATCCCGTAGAGACATTCGTTTGACGCATGTACTGTTGCAGCGCGTTGAAGAAGGGAGTCTTGAATTCCTCACGCGCTGCGGCGATGTACTCCTTCGGACTTGGCGGCACTTGTTGGAACAAAATCTTACTTACGCTCGGAAACTCCTTGTTGAAGTTTGTGGATGCTGCGTGAATATCATCGCCCACGTCCACGCGATCTAGACTGCATCCGCTGGCATACTTCTCAAGCGCAAAGTTGATGGTTGTGGGCGAGATGCCGAATCTCCGCGCAATATCCTTCATACAGTTGATGCGCGCTCCCCTACCTCTTACTTGGCGTACCTTTTCATATGCAGGTTTGGCGCATTTTTCGGGAAAGAGCAACGCCTGTGCGAAAGCATCCGCGAAACCTTCCGCTTCATCGTCGTGAAGATCGGGGGCGTGTACATGGCCCAGTTCATGCGCCATCCAGAAATTGAAGTCGTGGATGTTACTGTCCAAGTTCAGATACACCCAGGTAGTCATCGATTCCGGCAGATAGATGCGTAGCGCGTTTTCATGATGATCTTTGTGCCCCCAAAGCACCGGGATAATCACGGTATTCAAAGAGACGAAACGCCCTATCAATCTACGAAGTTCCACAGGGGCATCCTCTGCCACACCGATATCCTCGCGAACTCTCCTGACAACCTTCTGCACGTACCCGTATTCGTTTACAGGTTGGCGCAGCGTGGGCGGACATGCGAACTTGTCAAAGGGAAGGAACGGGACCAGTCCGCTGAGCAGCACGCCCATGTGTTTCGCCCGTTCCATGTGCTCCGCTGTCGTCTTACGCCCTCCCTTGCGGCGAAAGGCAATCACCGGTTCCATCGGATCGGGTTGTTCAGTGACCAGTTGCTTGAAGCCCAATCCGAGTAGCATACCCAGTTTGAGAAGTTTGTCCGGACGCGGGAAGTCATCTCCATTGAGCCACTTGCTTACAGCGGCACGGCTCACGTCAAGTCTGCGCGATATTTGGGCCGGATAAAGCCCCCGCTTCTGAATGGCCCCCCGGACGGCTTCGATATTGAGGCTTTTTCCCATGACCGCATCATACCGCACGTGTTAAGTTTTGTCAACCGAAGGCCGTTCCTACGAATCCACCGCTTAACTCTCAAGTGCCACCACATCGTCTAGTAAATTATGTGCCAAGACATCGTTTATCTTGTGTTAAGGTGGTTGCGCCGGACTAAACGGAGGCGAAGTTTACCCTCTGTGGGGGTTCGACTCCCCCTCCCGGCACCAATGAAATCGGGAATAGGGTGTACAACGAACGCAGGTCGAACGGGGGCTTCAGAGGGCTTTCTTGAACGCATCTACGGCGTGTTCGACGTGGGCGTCGGAGATGTCGAGGTGGAAGGCGGTCCGTATGGTGGTGGGTCCTGTGGCGTGGACCCGTACGCCTTGTTCGGCCATGCGTTGCGCGGTCTCGCGGGCATCGGCGACTTCGAGGTATACCATGTTTGTGGGGGACGGCATCGGGAACGTGAGTCCGGGGGTGCCTTCAAGCTCGCGACGGAATAGGCGGGCGCGGCGATGGTCGTCTCGCAGCCGCTGGATGTTGTGTTCTAGGGCGTAGAGCCCGGCCGCCGCGAGTATGCCGGCCTGTCGCATGCCGCCGCCGAGCATTTTTCGATAGCGGTGGGCCGTTCCTAACGTAGCGCGATCCCCAACTAGCAGCGAGCCGACGGGACACCCCAGCCCCTTTGAAAGACAAAAGGAGATCGTGTCGGCGTGTGAGGCGTATTCGGCGGGGGACACGCCGGTTTCGACCACGGCGTTGAAGATGCGCGCGCCGTCGCAATGGAACTTCAGTCCGCGTTCGTGCGCGAGCCGTCCGATGGCCGCGACGGTTTCGATGGGATAGATCGACCCGCCGCCGCGGTTCGAGGTGTTCTCGATGCTGATAATCGCGGTTTGCGAGAAGTGGTGATCGTCCGTCCGTATGATATTTTCGGCGATCCGCTCCGGCGAAAGGATGCCGTATTCACTTCGCACCGTTCGCGTCATCAAACCGCCGACCATCGCCAGGTTGCCGGACTCGAAGTTGTAGGGATGGGCGTCCTCGCTGAGGATGACCGTATCGCCGGGGCTCGTCTGCGACAGGAAGGCCAACAGGTTCGCCATCGTGCCCGTGGGCACGAACAGCGCCGCCTCTTTGCCGAACATCTCCGCGGCGCGGCGTTGAAGCTCGTTGATCGTCGGGTCCTCGCCGAACACGTCGTCGCCGACGTCCGCACGCGCCATTGTTTCGCGCATTTCTGGCGTGGGCCGCGTGACGGTGTCGCTCCTCAAGTCCACTATTTCCGCAGGGTCCGCGCAGGTGCTCACCGCAATGCCTCCTCGTCAACCGACGCGAGTTTGCGCCGGCTTCCAAGCGCAAGTATAACAGGAGTGAGACGTAAACTCGGAAACGCGCATCGAGGAGGGTGTCGTGGGCATTCGCATAGGCCAGTACCTTGTGAACCCGAACGCTTTCATTCTCCCCTTTGCTCTTGCGTTCTTTGTCGTCCTCTCGTACCAGCGTCTTCAAGCCAGGACGGCGGGCCATCGCACGCGCATCGCCCTCATCCTCGCGATCGCCGCGGTCTCAGGACTTGCCGGCGCATGGCTCCACGCGCGGTTCCTCCCGGCGGAGAATATCGGCCTAGCGCAGGGCGCGCTTGACGTACGCTTCGGGTCGTTTGGAGGATATTGGGGCGCACTCATCGGCGCGACCGCGGTCGCGGCGTTGACGGGCGTGTCCGCGCTGGCGTGTGCGGATGCCCTGGTGCCTGGACTTCTTGTCGGCGGCGCCGTCGCGCGCATTGGCTGCCTGTTCGCGGGATGCTGTCGCGGTATACACGTGCCCGCGTTCGGCGCATTCCAGCCGTTCCATTTCTGGGCGGGTTTCGATTTGTTTGCGTTGCTCACGACGGCAGCCGTAGTCATGCGGACCGAACGCACGCGGGGCCAAGGCCTCGCATCAGGCATCACGCTTGGCCTCTACCTGTGCGTCTACGGCGGCTTGCGTTTCACGCTGGAATTCGCGCGCGACCTGTCTCCCGTCGTCGGCCCCTTCACGTCCGGACAGGTTATGCCGGCACTCCAAGTCCTGGCCGGAATTGTCCTCCTGATGTTCTTGCGGCGGACACAGGTTTTCATGCATGGCCGCTGATAGACGCTACACGGCTCACTTGAGCGACCTGTGGACCGTAGCGCAGAAGTAGGGACGGTTTCTCCGACACCGGCCCCAAACGCACAAGAGTGACCGCCGCGAGCATTGGGGCGCGGTTTCGGAGAAACCGTCCCTACTAAGACGCCGCGAGAGGTGCTTTCCGGACACGCTTCAAGTCCTTTGATTTGCCTATCGGCTGCCTTCCGTGCGAGACTTGCTCGCGTGCAGGGATGGTTGGGAGAGAGTGCGGTCATGCATTTGTGGAGGAGTGATGGAACGTATCCGTTTTGCAACCTTGGCGTGGTTTTGTTTTCTGGGGTGTGTGATATGCGCAACGGCTTGGGCCGAGGATTGGCCGACGTATCTCAAGGATAGCGCCCGGAGTGGCGTGACCGGTGAGAAGCTGGAGTTGCCGTTGCACCGGAAGTGGGTACATGTGCCGCGTCATGCGCCGCGTCCGGCGTGGCCCGCGCCGGCGAAGCAGGATTTCTGGCATGAGATTCGGGAACTGAGCCCGGTTGTGACGTATGATCGCGCGTTTCATGCCGTAAGCGTGGGGGATAGTGTTTACTTCGGCTCGTCGGCGGATGACCAGGTGTATTGTCTCGACGCGAGTACGGGAGACAAGCGCTGGTCCTTCTTCGCGGAAGGTCCGGTGCGTCTCGCGCCGACGGTATCCAATGGTTATGTGTATTTCGGTTCGGATGACGGCTGCGTGTACTGTCTGCGGGCGTCCGACGGCGCGTTGATATGGAAGCATCGTGCGAGCCCCGAGGATCGCCGCTTTCCCGGCAATGGCCGCATCATTTCTTCCGTGCCGGCGCGTTCCGGCGTGGTCGTGGACAATGGAGCCGCCTACTTTTTCGCCGGATTGTTTCCTCCGGACGACGTTTATTGCTGCGCGCTGGATGCGGCCAACGGCACGGTCCTTCTCTCTGAGAAGAGCGCCGACGTGTCGCCGCAGGGCTATCTCCTTGCTTCTCCGACCCGGCTGTATGTTCCGACCGGGCGCACGGCGCCCGCGATGTTTGACCGCCAGACGGCCAAGAGCCTGGGGCCGCTCGGGGGGCCGGGCGGCGCCTATGCCGTGCTTGTGGACGACGCCGTCGTCAGCGGGCCGGGCCGGCAGAAGGGGAATGAACTCGAGTACGCCGACACCGCTTCGCGTGAGAGCGTCGCGTCGTTTCCAGGAGTCCGCATGGTTGTTAGCGGCGGCATGGCGTACCTGCAATCCAAAGAAGAACTGTCGGCGCTGGATCGGACGCGGTACGTCGCGATCTCGCGCGAGCGAAACAAGTTCTTCAAGCCGCTCGATGATCTAAAGAAACAACGCGAGGCGGCCTTCGGCAAGAACGTGGATGAGGTCAAACGCCTCACTGGGGAGATCAAGAAGTTCGAGGACTCCATCGCCGAACTCACGAAGCAGATGGATGCCTGCTACCTCTGGAAAAAGGCCGCGCCGAATCCATATGCCATGGTCCTCGCGGGCGACGTGTTGTTTACCGGCGGCGAGAACGTCGTTGCGGCGTTTCGCGCGAGCGACGGCGCGGAACTGTGGCGCGGCGAAGCGCCGGGGAGTGTATACGGGCTGAGCGTGGCTAACGGCAAACTGCTCGCCAGCACGAGCGAGGGGGCCATTTGCTGCTTTGTGGGCGCGACGTCCCCGTCGCGTTTGGAAAGCGGCGAGGACGCCGCTTCCGCGAAGATCGTGGGCGCGACGTCCCCGTCGCGTTTGGAAAGCGGCGAGGACGCCGCTTCCACGAAGATCGTGGGCGCGACGTCCCCGTCGCGTTTGGAAAGCGGCGAGGACGCCGCTTCCACGAAGATCGTGGGCGCACCGGAGCCGGAGCGCGTCGTGAAGGCGGAAGCCGCCGCCAATCCGTATCCCGAGGACGCACTTACGCCTGTCTACGCGGCCGCCGCGGAGGCCATCCTCAAACAGACCCGCATCAAGAAGGGCTACTGCCTTGTGCTGGGTTGCGGCGAGGGACGTTTGGCCTATGAGCTGGCTCAACGTTCCGAACTCAACATCATCGGCATCGAGCGCGATGCGTCAAAGGTTGCGTCGGCCCGTGCGGCGCTCGACGCGGCGGGTCTCTACGGCGTCCGCATTGCGATCCACCACTGGGAGAAGGACGTCCTTCCCTATACAAGCTGCATGGCGAACTTGGTCGTCTCTGAAGAAGCCTTGATCTCCGGTACGCTTTCGATCCCGGCCAAAGAGGTGCTGCGCGTACTGCGTCCGTGCGGAGGCGCCGCCTATATCGGGCAGCCTCCCGCAGCCGCCGAACGGTGTGTCCGCTTGGAGCCGGCGGCGCTCGAAGGTTGGCTAAAGGACGGTGGGATTGCGGACGGAACCGTCGATACAAAGCGCGGCGCGTGGGCCACGATCCGGCGCGGGCCGATCCCGGACAGCGGAGAGTGGACGCAGCTCTACGCCAATGCGAGCCACACGGCTTGCAGCATGGACCCGCTCCGCGGGCCTATGGCCATCCAATGGTTTGGGGATCCCGGACCCCGCGACATCATCGACCGGCATCATCGGCCCATGTCTTCGCTGTTCAAGGATGGCCGCGTGTTCATCCCCGGCGATAACCTCGTGAAAACTGTGGATGCGTACAACGGCACGCCGTTGTGGGAACTCGAGGTCCCTGATTCGCGGCGCGTCGCTTCCCTTAAGAGCGGCGGGCACATGCTGGTTACGGACGACCTTTTGTATGTCGGGGTCGAGGGCCAGTGTTGGGGCGTGGACGTCGCCACGGGCGAACGCAAGCTGACGCTCAAGGCCCCGCAGCTCGACAAGGACCGGCATGATTGGGGTTACCTGGATTGCGTGGACAACGTGCTCATCGGCACGGGCCAGAAAGCCGATGCGTCGTTCTCGGAACTCAGCAAGAACATGGTCGACGTGATCGAAGGCGACTTCAGACCGGTCATCGTCAGCCAGTACCTCTTTGCGCTGAACCGGCACAAGGGATCGAAGCTGTGGACGTATCGCGGCGGCACGATCATGAACAACGCGATCGCAGCGGCAAGCGGGCGGGTCTATTGCGTCGAGAGCCGCAACGAAAAGGCATTGTCGAATGCCGATGGGCGGATGCGGATCGATGATTTCTGCGCGAGCGGCGCGTTCCTCGTCGCGCTCGATCTGAAGTCCGGGAAAAAGGTCTGGGAACGGCCCGTCGCTCCCCCGTTTCAACACATCATGTACCTGAACGGGGCCGGCAACACGTTTCTCGTTTCGGGATCGTTCAACAAGGGCGACCAGGTGTGGTACGGTCTGTTCGCCTTCGATATGGACACGGGGCAGGACAAATGGAACACGGGTTTCCGCGCGCTGAACCCCGGCGGCAAGGACTTCGCGGCAATCGACGGCAGCCACGGAGAACAGTGGCAGCACCCCGTGATCATGAACGGCACGATCTATCAGCGGCCGTACGCATACGACCTTCAGACGGGCGAGAAGAGAGATTACATTGCCTATCGAGGTGGCGGAGGGTGCGGCGGGCTGACCGGCTCGGCCCACTACCTCTACGGCCGCGGCAGCAATCCGCGCATGTATCCGACCGAGACCGCGTCCACCGAAGGCATCCCGCTGACGCTCGTCTCGCGGCCCGGCTGCTGGCTCAACATCATCCCCGCCGGCGGACTCGTCCTCATTCCGGAATCCAGTTCCGGCTGCACCTGCGCATATCCCCTGCAAACCTCGATAGCCCTGATACCAAAGGATCTTTCCACGGCCGGCGGTTGAGGAACGAAGATTGCGCGTAAGATTCGCCTAACCGCAAAACTTGCAGTTTCCTTGGGGAAAAGTATAAACTTTCCGAGACAGTCGCCTCGTAGCATAAGTAGTCTCATTTCCTGCGGCAAAGGCCCCTTATCCTGGAGGTGTGCGCCGGGAGAAGGTGTTCCTGGCACGCTCGGAAGAAGGGAAACCACTGAGACAGTGCAGGCGTTCGTCGAGCGTGCGAGGTCTCGGGATCAATATAGGCAAGGGCATCGAGGCCGTTTGCCGGACAATGGAGTTAAGTGAATGCCATGAGTAAAGAGGACAAGAAGTTCAAGTATCCGGGCTCGCGTGATGCGATGGACGGCAACACGGCCGTCATCATGTGTGAACGGGAATCGACCGACGCGGCAGGGGCATATCCGATTACGCCGTCGACGCAGATGGGCGAGTACTGGGCTCAGGAAACCGCATTGGGTCACATCAACGTTTCCGGCCAGCCGCTGATTTTCATCGAGCCGGAAGGCGAACACGCGGCCGCGGCGGTCACGGCCGGCATGGCCATGTCCGGGCTGCGCGCGGCGAATTTCTCGTCGGGCCAGGGTATCGCGTACATGCACGAATCGCTGTACGCGGCGGTCGGGAAGCGACTGACTTATATACTTAACGTCGGGTGCCGCGCCATCAGTAAACACTCGCTGAACGTGCACGCCGGTCACGACGACTACCACTGCATCGACGACACGGGCATGTTCCAGGTGATGGGCAAGAGCGCGCAAGAAACGTGCGACCTCAACATCATCTCCCACAAGATCGCCGAGCTATCGCTCAACCCCGGCGCAGTCGGCCAGGACGGGTTCCTTACGACGCACCTGATCGAGTCGTTGATGGTCCCCGAGCGCGAGCTTATCGCCGAATACCTGGGCAGCCCGGGTGACATTATCGACACGCCGACGCCAGCCCAGCGCATGCTGTTCGGCGAGAAGCGCCGGCGCATTCCGGAACTGTGGGACGTAGACAATCCCGTGATGTCCGGTTCCGTGCAGAACCAGGATTCGTACATGCAAGGCGTCGCGGCGCAGCGCCCATTCTTCTTCGACCATATTCAGGAAATCGCGGACCAGTGTTTCGACGAGTTTTGCGAACTCACGGGACGCCGGTATTGCCGTGTCGCGCCGTATCGCATTGAGGACGCCGATTACCTCATCGTCGGCCAGGGCAGCGTGGTAAGCAGCGCCGAAGTTGTGGCCGACTATTTGCGCGAGAACCGCGGCATCAAGGTGGGCGTGCTGAACATGATTATGTGGCGGCCGTTCCCGGCCGACTTGGTGAGCAAGTTCATCAAGGGCCGCAAGGGTATCGTGGTGCTCGAACGGACTGACCAGCCGCTCGCCGTGGACCTGCCGCTAGTCCGCGAGATCCGCGCGACCATCAGCAAGTCCCTCGAGAACGGGCTGGCCGGCAAGAGCGCCAAGCCCTATCCGGACCTCCAGAGCTACAAGCAGAAAGACGTGTCGCCGCTGTACTCCGCGTGTTTCGGACTGGGCAGCCGCGATCTTCAGGCCGAAGGCATTATCGGCGCGATCGAGAACATGCTGCCTGACGGGAAGAAGAAGAAGTTCTTCTATCTCGGCATCGACTTTATCCGCGACGATCCTTTCACGCCGAAACAGGCCGCCCATCAGGAGACGATCGTCAAGGGTTATCCGCAGGTGAAGGACCTGTCCCTTCATGGGAGCGAGAACCCGAACCTGATGCCGAAGGGCGCCATCACGGTCCGATTCCACTCCGTGGGCGGCTGGGGCGCGATCACGACCGGCAAGAACCTTGCCGTCACCTTGTTCGAACTGCTGCACTACCACATCAAGGCCAACCCGAAATACGGCTCCGAGAAGAAAGGCCAGCCGACGACGTACTATCTGTCCGCGGCGCCGGAGCCGATCCGCATGAACTGCGAATACTTTTACGTCGACGTGGTCCTCTCGCCGGATCCGAACGTTTTCGGACACTCTAATCCGCTGGCCGGACTCAAGCATGGCGGCGTGTTTATCATCCAGAGCGACCTTGGCAGTCCCGAGGCCGTGTGGCGCCGGATTCCGACGCGGTTTCAGCAGATCATCGTCGACAACGACATCAAGGTGTGGCACCTGGACGCGTTCAAGATCGCGCGCGAAGAGGCCAGCGACCCGGAATTGCAGTATCGTATGCAAGGCATCGCGTTCCAGGGCGCGTTCTACAAGGCCTCGCCGGTCATGGCGGAAGCGAACCTGGGCGAGGAGGAGTTGTTCAAGGCGATCAGGGATCAATTGCAGCACAAGTTCGGCGCGAAGGGTGCGCGGATCGTCGAGGACAACGTGCGGGTCGTGCGGCGCGGGTATGATGAAGCCAAGGAGATCAGAGAAAAGGTCGTGTGCGCGGGTTCAACGCTTGCCGTGAGCAAGGAGGCCGATGCGCCGCTCGCGCTGCGGATTCAGCCCGCCAGCGCTCAAGCCAACACGGATATCCATCGGTTCTGGGAACAGGTCGGAAACTTCTACCTCACGGGGAAGGGCGGCGACAACCTCGCCGATCCGTTCGCCTCGCTGAGCTGCATGCCCGCGGTCACGGGCGTATTCCGCGACATGACCCAGATTCGCTTCGAGCATCCGGAATGGGATGCCGAGCGATGCACCGGCTGCGGCGCCTGCTACACGATCTGTCCGGACACGGCGCTTCCGGGTCTCGCGACGACGCTCGGGGACATGTTCGAGACCGCGATCCGGCGTCTCGAGTCTGCCGGCAACAACATGAAGCAGTTTCGCAAGGCCGTGCCGAAGATCGAAGAGAAGTTCCGCGAGCTCATCGCCGCGGGACGCGAGAACGAACGTTACTTCGACCACCTCGTGAACGCTTTCGATCAGGCGCTTGGCGCGGAGGAAAAGTCGAAGCTCGAACAGGAATTCGAGTTGGTCAAGTCGGAACTGGACACGTTCAACTTCGCCATCACGAAGCCGTATTTCAAGGTCAAGGAGAAGCGGAACCCCGGCAGCGGCGCGCTCTTTTCGGTTACGGTGAACCCTTACACCTGCAAGGGGTGCATGGAATGCGTGCGCGTGTGCCCCGAATTCGCCTTGCGGCCCGTTACTCAGACGCCGGAAACGGTCCAGAAGCTGCGGACCGCCTGGGAGTTCTGGTTGAAGCTCCCGACAACGAAGCCCGATTACATGTTGTTCGACGATCTGAACAAGGGCATCGGCGCGCTCGAAACGCTGCTGCTCGACAAGCGCGCGTACCAGAGCATGATCGGCGCCGACGGCGCATGTGTCGGCTGCGGCGAGAAGACCGCAATGCACTTGTTCACGGCTACCGTCGAGGCCCTAATGCAGCCGCGTGTCGCGAAGCACGTGGCCAAGATCGCGGACCTTATCGCCAAGCTTGAACACATGGTCCGGATCAAGCTCATCGAGTCCATGGACACGGGCGACACTCCGGCGCTGCAAAAGGCGATGGAATCGCTCCAGGGCAAAGAACTGACCTTGGGAAGTCTCGCCGAAGCACTCAATTCGCAGAAACTCAGCAACCCGCTCGACACCGAATGGATGGAGCGTGTCGGCAAAACGCTGGCCAGACTCCGTTACCTCAAGTGGGCATATGCCAACGGCGTCACTGGCAAGGGCCGCTGCAACATGGGCATGATCAACTCGACGGGCTGCACGTCGGTGTGGGGTTCGACGTTCCCTTACAACCCGTATCCATTCCCGTGGACCAGTCACCTGTTCCAGGACAGTTCGTCGGTAGCCATGGGCGTGTTCGAAGGCCACATGGTGAAGATGGGCGAAGGGTTCAAGGCAACCCGAATGGCCGAACTCGAGCTCGAAGGCCAATACGATCCCAAGGTCCACGACGAGTTCTTCACGTACTTCAACTGGCGGGACTTTTCCGATGAGGAGTTCCTGTTGTGCCCGCCGGTGGTAGCTGTCGGCGGCGATGGCGCGATGTATGACATCGGATTCCAAAACGTGTCGCGCGTGCTGATGTCGGGCCGTCCGGTGCGAATCTTCATCGTGGATACCCAGGTGTACTCGAACACGGGCGGCCAGGCGTGTACGTCGGGTTGGACCGGCCAGGTCTCCGACATGGCCGAGTACGGTAAAGCGTTCCAAGGCAAAGAAGAGATCCGCAAGGAGATGTGTCTGATCGCCATGGCGCACCGCACGGCATACGTGCTCAACGGCAGCATCAGTAACCCGACTCACCTCATCGAAGGCTACGTCCAAGGTTTGAACTCACGGCGCCCGGCGATCTTCAACGTCTATTCCCCGTGCATGCCCGAACACGGCATCGGCGACGACGTGGCCCGCCAGCAGGCGAAGCTCGCGGTCGAATCCCGCGCGTTCCCGCTGTACCGCTTCAACCCGGACAAAGGCAAGACGTGGGTCGATAGCCTCGATCTCGAAGGCAATCCGTCGATGAAGAAGGTGTGGCCGAGCTACACGCTCAACTACGTGGACGCGGAGAACAAGCCCTGCAAGATGACCGTCCCGACCACGTTCGCGGATTTCGCGGTGACCGATGGCCGCTTCCGCAAGCAGTTCAAGAAGGCCCCGGCCAACACCTGGAACGAGAGCATGGCGCCCATCGCCGATTTCCTCGATATGACACCCGAAGAGCGAAAGGGGAAATATCCGTTCGTGTGGACGGTCGACAAGACGCACGCGTTAGGACGCATGATTGTTGCGGAACCTTTGGTCAAGGCCTGCGAGGAGCGCCGTGATTTCTGGGCGCTGCTCAAGTCCCTGGCCCAGTTGGATAAGGAAGAGATTGACGTGGACAAGGTTGTCGGCGCCGCACGTGAGGCGGCGCGCGCGGAACTCATCCCGCGCATCGCCGCCGGACTGATGGAGCTGGCAGGAAACGAAACAACGAAAGGAGAAGACATGAAGGTTATCCCGGTGAGCACGAAGATGGAAGCCCCAGCGGCGGATTGTGGCGGTTGCGGATGCGGCGATTTTACGCCCGCGACCATTGATGCCGAAGATTGCACGGCTTGCGGAGAGTGCATCGAGATCAACTCGAGCATCTTCGGTTGGAACGATGATCAGTTGGCGACAATTATCAACCCGAAGGGCGGCCCCTTTAAGGATATCGTGAAGGCGGCCGAGAAGTGCCCGGCCCGCGTGATTCACCCCGGCACGCCCGCGGATCCGAATGAGAAGGATCTGGCCGCGCTCGTCGAACGCGCCGAGAAGTTCAACTGATTCGGAATAGTACCTCCTCACAACGTGCGGCGCCTTCGGGCGTCGCACGTTGCTTTTCATGCCATCAGGTCCGGTAAGATTAATTACCTCACCGATCAGATGGATTAACTGGCGTGACAACATGAAGGGCAGGTGAAAGAAAAATGCCCATCGACAATGTTTCGCATGAGGTCCTTAGTGAGATTGCCCGCCATGTGTTCGGGGCTGGGTCTCACTTGGAAGCAGCCGTCGAAATCCGTCCTCAGTCCGAGAACGGCGTGCTGAGGGTCTGCGGGTGTAACGGCAACGTGTCGTACATCGTTACGCTCGCGGGACACCCGCGGAAGTACGTCTTCCGAATCAACCGGGGCTATCGAGACGCCTTTTTCGAAAGAGAAGTCGAGAACTACCGACTCATCGGGGAACGGACAAGCATTCCTGTCCCCAGGGTGCATTTAATCGATTCCAGCAGGAGGTTCGTTCCCACCCCTTACATGGTCATGGACTACATGATTGGCGAGTGGGGCAGCTATTTGTCTCACCCCGACAACCCGAACACTGCGGAGGCGGAGAAGGAGCAGATCCGGAAGGCGCTAGGCCGTGCCTACGCGGAGATACACAACATCACCCGCAAGGCCGAGGCCCTGGACGCGGGCAGGACAAGTCTCCTGGGGCGGCTCGGTCAACTCGAGTCTGTCGTCAGGGACGGACAGTTGGCGGTTGAGTTGCGCAAGATCGACTTGGCCCGTGAAGCCATCGAATCAAGTCCGTGGCCCGTGGCCGAGGAAGAGTCACTTTGCCTGGGCGACGCAGAGTTGCACTGCGTTCGGGCAGGCACGGAGTGGCAAGTCTCCTTCGTCTGCGATGTCGAGTGGGTCGGTTTTCGCGACCCCTACGGAGATCTCGTCGGTGAAATCTGCGCACCGCACCCCATCTGGGCTCTGAATAGTCCTCTCGTCAGTGAGGATCCCCGTGAGTTAGCGGGACATGCTTTCTTCATCGGATATGAAACGTTGCGACAGGTGGATTACGAGAGACTTCTGAAATCAGCGATATACCAGCACCTTGAGGTGTTGTGCTCGCTTACCGATCAAGTCTACAGGCCCGAAAAGGCGGACTGGATGCGCGCCAAGGCGCCACTCTATACGCAGTTGCTCGATCTAGTAGCGGCGAGAGCCGCTAGTAATGGCAGCCGCCGTTGATGACTGGGTGGGTCTGCCGTGACGGCATTTCTTCACAATCTGTCAGATCTCGCGTTGCTCTTCATGCCACGGAGTCCAGGCCGCGGCGAATGATGGAGGCGAGTCTTGCCGATGCTTTGGCGGAGGCGGCCATGACGCGGTCGTGAGTTAGCACCTCGCGCCGGCAGCACGAGTTTGTGATGCAGGCCACGATTCCGCCGCGCATGCCGAGTTCCTGGCAACGGAACAGATCCGGCGCCGAGCTCATCCCGACGGCCTCGGCTTGGAGTCGCTGGATAGCCGCGATTTCCGCTTGCGTCTCGTAGCAAGGCCCGTGCACCCATTGATAGGTCCCAACGAAGTCGCAGCCCGGGACGAGGAAGTCCGTAAATAGCATGCTGGGAGTCGCCGTCCATTTTCGGTAGCGCCACATGCGCACGCGTTCGACGGCCACGAGGTCTCCGGACTGTATCCCCGGTTTCAGGCCTCCCGCGGCGCACGTGAATATGACGCTTTGTACGCCGAGGGAATGCATGAAGCCGACGGGATGGGTTGCCGTCTCATAGCCCAGCCCTTCGTAGAGATGCAGGCGTCCGCACTGGACCACGACCTGGTGATCGCCGCACCGTCCGAAGATGAATTTCAGATTGTGACCCGGGATCTCGTTGTGGTCCGGTCCGACGCAGTCCGCCAGTTCCGGGATATCCCGGAAACGGCGCTCCCCGGTGCGCTCGTCCAGCAGGCTTTCAAGCGCAATGCCTGACCCACACACAATTCCGAGCGATGCTTTCATGCATTCCACGCAACCGGAAAGAACAGCCGTTGATACAAACTCAGCGCATACGGGTCCGTCATTCCGGCCAGAAAGTCCACCGTGCGCCGATCAAGCGGATCTTCGGGGCTGCCCGCGGCGCTCTCCGGCGAAGGATGCTCGAGAAGGTGCATGTACATCTCTCGAAAGAGCTTCTTCGCCTTGTCAATCTCCCGCGTGACGGCCTCGCAGGAATACACGCTTTCATACATAAAAGTCCGCAGCGCGTTTGTGGCGTCGCGGATCTCCTGGGTCATGCCGATCTCGCCTTCCCGGCTGCCTTCGATCAGTGCCGTCACCATGGCGTCGATGCGGGCGGAAGGGGTTGGACCCAAGACGCGGATCGCGTCCCGCGGAAGATCGGCCGGCGTGATCACGCCGGCCCGGATGGCGTCGTCGATGTCATGGTTGACATAAGCGATGGCGTCGCACACGCTGACCAGTTCCGCCTCGAGCGTAGCGGGGCGCTCTGCACGCCTTCGCACGAGGATGTTCTTCCCTTTTGAATGGTTCAGGATGCCGTCCCGCACCTCGAACGTCAGATTCAGACCAAGCCCGTCCCGGCCCGGTTCGAGTTTGTCCACGACGCGCAGGCTTTGCTCCGCGTGACGGAATCCGGGGACATAGACTTCATTCAGGACCACCTCGCCGGCGTGGCCGAACGGCGTGTGTCCGAGGTCATGCCCCAGGGCGATGGCCTCGGCGAGATCCTCATTCAGAAACAATGCGCGGGCCGCCGTGCGCGCAATCTGCGCCGCTTCGAGTGTATGTGTCAGCCGCGTCCGGTAGTGGTCGCCTTCGGGGGCCAGGAAGACCTGTGTTTTGCGCTTGAGCCGTCGGAACGCCTTCGTGTGCAGGATGCGGTCTCGGTCGCGATGGAACGCCATGCGGTAGTCGTGTTCGCGCTCGGGCCGCAGTCTCCCGCGCGACTCACACGATCTCGCCGCATGGGGGGCCAGTCGGCGGCATTCCTCCGCCTCGAGTTTCTCGCGCAGGGTCAATGCTTCGCCTCACTTGCCTTTGGACAGCCGCCGGGCCAGTTCCAACGGCAGGCCCGCAGCGGCGATCTTCTGGGCGCAGAGTTCCACGTCGTACTCGACCCGGCAGAATTCGAATGTCATCTTTTCCGTGTCAAGCAGGCCAAACCCAGTGCGCGGATCCCCGTCCCGCGGCTGTCCGACGGCGCCGGGATTGATGAAATAGCGGTTTTTCAACTTCAACTCGTGCACCGCGCCGTGCCCCACCGTTTGTTCCGTCCCCTTCTCGCTGAAAAATGACGGGCGATGACTGTGACCGAAAAAGCAGACGTGAACGTCCCGCCCGTTCAGGAATTCCAACTGACGCATCGCATCCAACCAGTCGATGATGTAATCGTCGCGGCTTCCCGGCGAACCGTGCACTCCCAAGTAGACTCGGTTGAAGACGATTTGCTCCGGGGCCCGCGCCAGCCATCGGCGGTTTTCCTCAGTAATGCGTTCCATCTGCCATTCGATGGCGCGCTTCGCGGCCGCTCGGAAGAACCACGGGGCCTCGAGCCCGCATACCGCCGCGTCGTGATTGCCCAGGATCGTCGGGATGTCCCGCTCTCGAATCAAATCGATGACCTCATTGGGCTGAGCGTTGTAGCCGCTCAGATCCCCAAGGCAAAAGATTCGGTCGGGGCTGCGTGCGTCGATTTCCTTGAGGACGGCCTCCGTCGCCTCGAGGTTTGCGTGAAGATCTGCGATCACTGCGATGAGCATTACCGACTTCTACCCGCGTTCCGCGGAAAACCCCGAAGAGAGTCCTCTCCTATTCCTGCGGAAGCTTGTCCTGTTCGCGATTTGGCCCTTCCTTCTTAATGATGTGTCTGAGTTGAGACACTTTCTTTGCGACGCGATCGTTCCGGGGGTCCATCTTCAGGATGGCCTCCATGTACGAAAGCGCTTGCTTGTATTCATGGCGCTTGATGTACTGCACGCCCACGTTGTACTCCGCCAACATTATCTTCTTGCGCAACCGGGGCGACTGCGGAAACTTGGCCGCCGCGAGCTTGTACTGCTCGAGGGCCGCTGGATAGTTCCGCGTTTCGAAGTAGAAATCGCCCGTGGTCTCTTCCTGCGACAACGTCGCGCTTTCCTGCTCGCGCAAGGCCTCGCGTTCCCGCAGCATCTTCTCCTTATACTCTTCAGGCGTGTAAACGTTTCGGAGCGCGCTCGCCTCCACGAGGATGCTGATGTTGTTCGTGTTTTGGTCGGCCGGAATGAGATGAAAGCGGGGTTCGTTCAGGTCGCGGCGGCGCAACGAGAACCCTCGCACGATCTCGCCGTCCTTGAACTCGACGACCATTTCCCCGCCTTCCGGCGTCCATTCCTTGTACCGAAGGTTCTTGTCGAAATGCCCGTCAAAGCTCTTCACAAGGAATACGGCCTTGAGGTCCTGGAAGCGGACGGCCTCGTTCTTTCCCATCGGCACGCCGCTGCTGTCCACGAGGTCCAAATGGAACATCGCGTCCCGCAGATTCAGTGCGTAGCAAATGCCGTACTGGCAACGGCCGTTCGCGTAACGCACGGCCAGAAGCTGCCGCGGACGCTTCTTGCGCATCTCTTCGTGTCGTTTCTCTTCTTCAATTTTTTGCGCGATGGGCTGGTAATGCCGCCGACAGTACAGGTTGCCCTCGTGCGTCTTCAGACATTCGGCGCATCCGAAACTGGCGCACACGCAGCAGTAGCCTATCGTCTCAGCCTGGGAATGATTCGGACATTGCATGGATCGCTCCTGTCAGCGCGCCGGTATGCCATCTGAACCTCTTTCGGGGAGTCATCCATTCCCGTGAAAACCCTATCATGAACTCGTGATGACTGTCAAAAACATCCGAAACCGAAAGAGGAAGAGATCCGCGTCCTGGGACACCTGTCCTGGTGGCTAGACAATGCGGGCAAGCCGTTGTAATCCGTGTGCTCGCCGATGATGTTTACGCGGCCCGGCGCGCGGCACAACTGCGGCTCCGCGCGTGCGTCGAACGCCCGGCAAAACGCTGTTTTCAATTCCACTGCTTCGTCCATTCCTGCTCCGGCCGCGGCGCGTACCCTACCATCCGAACTCGCCGCGACGCAACCGGGCGAAAGCGGCATACGGCACTCTTGGAAAGCGGGCCTGTTCCCGGAGTGTCGGCATGCTCCTCCGCTTTTGATGCAAGGGAACCGTGCGGTTATACTTAGATCAGACCGATCTGTCGGATCCGTCCGATAGACGCTGTCAGGAGCGGCCTATTTGTGAGCACAAGCGTATTGGGTCAACTGAGAGAGAAGGTCGAGAATCGCTCAGCCGTGAGCGGCGTGATCGGCCTGGGGTATGTCGGCCTTCCGTTGGTCCGGCATCTGTGTGACGCCGGGTGCCGCGTCATCGGCTTTGACGTCGACCCCAAGAAGACGGACGCGCTGAACGCCGGCAAGAGTTACATCCGGCACATCGACCCGGCGTGGATCCGGCAAGTCGTCTCCGAAGGCAGATTCCTGCCGACGACCGATTTCTCGCGGCTTCGCGAGGCGGACTGCATCAGCATCTGCGTTCCCACGCCCGTGGACGCCCACCAGGCGCCCGACCTGCAGTACGTCGTGGCGACGACGGAGCAGATCCGTGCATCTCTCAGGCCGGGGCAGTTGATCATCCTGGAAAGCACCACGTATCCGGGAACGACCACGGAGGTGTTGCTGCCAAAGCTGAGCGAGACGGGACTCCGTGTCGGCGAGGACTTTTTTCTGGTCTTTTCACCGGAACGCGAGGACCCGGGAAATCCAACGTATTCCATTCGCAACATCCCAAAGGTGATAGGGGGCGTTACGTCGCAGTGCGCGGATCTCGGCGCGCTCTTCTACGGTCTTATCTTCGAGCGCATCGTGCGCGTATCCAGTCCGGCGGCGGCCGAGATGACGAAACTCCTCGAGAACATCTTCCGTGGCGTCAATATCGCGCTCGTCAACGAACTCAAGATGCTCTGCGACCGCATGGGGATCGACGTCTGGGAGGTCATCGATGCCGCCGCGACGAAGCCGTTCGGCTTCATGCCGTTCTATCCCGGACCCGGCCTCGGCG
>CAZPMT010000113.1:0-18392 GCA_964587655.1 uncultured Nitrospiraceae bacterium | reverse complement strand
CCGGGAACCTGCCCGGAAGCACCGGCAACCTCGAGAACACTTACTGTCATTCATGCGGCGGATTCTTGATCGAGCGCCGCGGCTTTTTCATCCTCGGCAACCGGATGCAAGGCGCGCACTGTCCCGATTGCAGCGCCCTGATTCCCGGGATGTGGGAGGACAACCCGCCGCGCAAGACGGGCGCAGCCGCGCCTCGTCGCGCGTTGTGAATTCAAGCCTGCGCCGGCCCCGTCGGTTTCCTCGCGATGAGATCCCGCACCAACCACGGTGCGTACACCGCGGAGAAGAAAAGCGTTCCGATCGCCTCCAGAGCCAGAATGTACCAAGGCCACGGTCCCAGGAAATCGATTAGCGTTCCGCCTGCCGGCTTATGGCGGACGTACAGGTAGTTCGTGTCGAGAACGAGGTTCAGCGGGATGACCATGAACATGTAGACATTTGTCAGCACGAGGGCCTTGCCCAAAGACCGAAGCGTGGGGCGATACCGAAAGAGGACCGTCATCAAGAGGACACCGACGACGATCAAGGCGTGGCTTGTGAAGTACGTTATGTAAATGATGTCCGGAAACGTGTACTCGATGTCCGGCGTGATAATAGCCATCGAGGCGCCAGCGAGCCCCCAGAAGTACACGAGTTCATAGATCCGCCGGCTCCTGGTAATCAGCATGATCGCCGCGAGAAGAACCGACATACCGCAAAGATGAAACGGCAACACCTCTTTCACCGGTTCGCCGTTCAGAAAATGATGGCAGCTCCGGTCAAAGACCTCCTGGACGATCATGAACACCCCGATGATCATCGCCAATTGTTCCGCCTGGTGATTCAAGGCCCATCTCCGCGCGCCGAGGATGATCATTGCGCCCGCCAGGCATAGCGCGGCCATTGTGACCAGATGCGCCGGCCCGAAAAGCTCAAAGTGGTCTTGTGGGTTCACGTCGTTCTTTGACCTACGACATGCTTGTTGGCAGGCTCAGTTTCGGTTTTCACGCAGCGGGAGCGCCGACCACGACGGTCTGGTTCAGTTCAGGCGCCGTTGCCGGCCATAAGATCTTTTCGCCGTTCCTCCCCACGATCTCGCAGTAGTACTCGATGTCGCTCTCCGGTTTCTCGATCGTTGCCGCGAATATGCCGCGCGCCACATGGTTCAACGGTATCTTTGAGAAACGCCCTTCACCCATGGGCCGCCAGAAGAGGTCGCCCTTTCGAGGCGTCTCTTCGGCGAGCACAACGACCGTCACCTTGAGAGATTCGCCCGCCTCCAAGCATCCCCTTACCGTCGGGACGAAGACGCGCATGGTCCCCGTGTACTCCCGTGGCAACTCCGCGTCCGAGGGAAGCGCCTCGCCCAATGCGGCCGCGAGTTCCGCTCCCGGCTTCTCAATCAGTACCGGAAGCGTGTGCTGTTCCAGATTCGTCACGCTTCCCATTTCGCCGGCAGTACTCACCGTAGCAAGCAGGCGCCGATACGCTTCGGACAGGGCCGAGATCAACTCCTTCCGCAGAGGGAGCGCTGCCTCGATTGCCGTCTTCTTCTTCTTCTCCGGCGTTTCCGCAGCCTTCACCTTGTCCATCGCGGTGTTGAAATCCGCCCAGATGCAGCAGACCCGCGCCATTGACCGCATGTACTGGAAGTTCGACAGCCAGTAGTCGAACCGCTCAAGGTTCCCTTTGCCGGAGACGTTCGGTCGCAACGCGGCAAAATCGTCCACGAAGGCGTATTCCTTGTTGACCGTCTCCCACGGGCGCTTCCCCGGTTGGTAGCCGCCGGGCCCGCCAATCCAGTCCGACGGACGCGGCAGGTGGCAGTCGATCTTCGCAAAGATCGCGGCCGCTGCCTCGGCCGCTTCGGGACCGAACTCGGCCAGCGCCCAATCGCGATAGAAGTCATCCACGTTCGAGAAACCTGCCTCAGTCTTTTTCAAGCCGTTTTGATCCCAGGCCGCGTGCGCGAGCGCCGATACATTCGGTCCGAGTATGCGCGTCCGCCAATGGATTCCCATGAGTCCCGTGCACCCGTACGCCAACGCGTCGACGGCATCGCGCCGCATCCGCCCGGCCCACAGTTGCGTCGAGTTAAGCGCGGGGTCGTCTTCGAGCCATGGGATCGCCCACTTGGGCCGGCCTGCGACGTCCGCGAAACCGCGATCCACCGGCTCCATGCCCACTTGACGGTTGATGCAGCTCACCGGCATTTCCTTCGGGAGCACCTTGTCGAAGAGGGCGCGATCGTTTTGCGGGCCGAGCACCCATCCGCACGTCGCGAGTTGGAACGGCGCGCCGGCGTTCTTCGCGGCATCTATCGCCGTTCGGATATCATCGATTGTCGCCTGGACCACTTCATCCTTGACCGTTTCCCAGGTCCATCCTTCCGGCGTCCAGAACCAATAGTAGTCGATGGGATACGCGCGCATGATCCGCGTGAAGATCCCCTCGTACAGTTTCCGCACGTGCTCCTTGTCGAGAGGGGCCGCGCCATCGTCAGCCTGATAATCCTTGTATGCGGGGCCGCCGCAATTCACCTTCACGCTCGTGTTCGCGCCTTCGACGGAGATCGCAGCGATGCTCGGGAACTCCGTTCGCCGCGGAAATGCGATGTCCAGGCATCCGTCCGTCACTTGGACATCCGGGAACATATAATCGAGCGCTTTGTCTTTGCCCGCCTTCGCGAAGATGTCCAGCCCCTCGATCACGGGTTTTCCTTCGATGGACACGTCGAACACGCGCGCGCCGGGCCGGTCGTATGCGACTTCACAGAACTTCAGCGTCACCTTGTAAGCGCCGTTCGGCACGGGGAAACGGTAGCCGTCCACGTCATACCGGACGTCTTGATAGAGCGGGTCGTCATCGGTGTCCGATATCGGATCGTTGTAACGCGCGGCCTTGCCTGCGATGGCCTCGAAGGATTGATTCCGGCTCACGATGCGTTCGCGCACGCGTTTGGGAGCCACAAGCGGCGTTTCCGTTCCCACGCACGTCTTGATGCCCAGCGAGCGGGCAAGCGTGAACGCGTCGTGCAACATCGCACCGGTCCGGTTGAACACCTCGTTGCAGTCCTTTGGCGACTGCGGCATGGGATCGAGGCCGCGCATGATCTCGGAACCATAACCGCTGCGGTCATACATCGCGCCCGCACCGAGGCAATAGTCTCCCGTGGCCTTGGGCGCGTAACCCCACACGACGTTTAGCAGCGTGTTGTAGTAGATCGCCGGATACGAGAATTCCGGGCGTCCATCGGCGGCGACGTCGTCCGGGACGCCGATCCACACCGTCGGTTCCGCTGCGGGACGGTCCTCATGATAAGTGTGCAGCCCGAAGAAATTCATCCCCAGCTTCGGCAGTTGAGCGATGATGGCCTTGTAGTCCTCCGGGTTCCACCAGTCGGGCCCCTCCGCGAAATCATGGAACGGTTGTATGCCGCGAAGCGCGAAGAGCGGTTTGCGATGTTCGTCGAGCGATGGGATCGCAAACGGCGCCCGCTTGTCCGGCACAACGTCGCCGTGCAGATAGAAGCGCACGCCCAACACCTCCGCGAACCGATACGCGGCGTACAACGTCGCCACGTCGCTTCCGCCCGTTACGAGAAGCGTCGTCCGCCCACCCTCCGACAGCGTCTTGAGACAAAACTCCTCCTGCGCCATGGGCGTGGCGATCCATTTGGAGACCAGGGCGCTGTCTCCACGGGCGGCCACAATCACGTTGCCTGTTTTCGGAATCGCTTCCACGATCGCAAGAAACTCGCCGGTCCTCAGGTAAACGTAACGCCGGATCTCTTTCGCGGCTAACCGCTCGATGGGCGAAGGCTGCGGCCTACAAACGACAACCGTCGCCGGTTTGCCGTCAGCGGAAGCGCTCATGCACGACAGAAACACGGATGCGAAGATGCAGATGACACAGAGCAATCTCGAATACATTTTCCCTTCTCCCGTTTCAGACGCTTGCTTTTCCCAGCCGAGAGTCTACCACTTGAGACGGCATTTCGAGTATCTTCTTGATAGACAGCGGGAGACATGGAGGACTATATCATGAACCGGACGCGATTGGGGCTTATTTTCATTGCGTTTGTTACGCAACAGGCGATGGCTTTCAACCCACCCGAGGATACGTCCGGCCCGTTGAAGCTGCGCATCGAAGGTCCTGCAATAATCACGTCCACGGAGACGCCGATCCTCCTGAGCGTGGAACTCACGAATATCTCCGAGGATCCGCTTCAGGGCACGGTGCGGATCCAGGTAACGGATGCATGGCGCGTCGAACCGTCGACGCCTGTCCCTTTTCAACTCGGCAAGAAAGTCTCGAGCAAGATCGAGTTCACCGCCGTCGCCGGCAAGGGTTCATACAGCGCGCTCTATCCGATCCACGCGTTCGCGGAGTTCGAGGCGGGAGGCGTAAAGAACGCGGCTCACGCCGTGCTCATTGTGAGCGCCCAACTGGCCGACGCGCCGCGTCCGCCCACGATGGTCCCATGGCGGCCGATCGTTGTACCCGCAAACGGGGCCTTGTCGCTCCCGCACTCGCCGATATACCGCGCGGTCGTTCAGGTCTTCGGGGAAGCGCCTCATGTTATGACTCCGGGCTGGCGCGGCTCGGACGGACGGACGCGCGGCTGTGTTGAGCCCGGCGTCCAAGTCGCGCGGCCGGACATGCGTGAATCGCTCGGCATTCATCCGCCGTGGTATGAAGGTCTCGCGGGCACGCTATGGGTCGAGTATCCGCTCCAACTCCCCGGCACGACGCCGATCACGTTGCGCTTCGCTAACGCGATCCGCGACACCACCGCGCAGGAGCCGCCCAGCGACGGCGTCACGTTCCGCGTGCGGGCCGTTTCCGGGGACGCTCCGGAAGGCGATGCGGGCGAGGTCCTATTCGAGAAACACACCGACGCGAAGACTTGGCAGGAGGGAGAGGCGGACTTGAGCCGCTTCGCAGGCAAGTCTATCCGGTTGCAACTCGAGTCGCATCCCGGCCCGAAGAAGGACGTAACCTGCGACGCGTCCTACTGGGCGGCGCCGCGCATTGTCGCAGGCACGCCAACGCCGCCGCGCTCAGCAACACTTTCCGAGGAACGGCTTCTCGGCGTCGTGCGGACCGCCGGTTCCGATTACGATGTTCGAGTGCGGCCTGGCGCGAGAGGTCTCCTCGACGGCGAGATCACGTTCAGCGGCGGAGGAAAAGAGCTTTCGTTCCGCGGATTCCGCGCGCGCGTCCTCGGCGATCAAATCGACGAGGCCTCCGGTGTCACGGAACTTCTCGGTCTTAGCGAAGAGGGCAATGCATCGTCCGTGAAAGTGCGGCATCGTTTCCGGAACTGGATCGGCGCATTCGATCTCGTTGCGGAACTGCGCATTGAGGAAGGCAAGTCGCTCCGCGCGCACTTTTCGATCGAAAACGGACCCGAGCCGCGCCCATGGCAGGTCGTCTATATCGAAGACCTCGCGGCGGGTTCCTGGAACGCCGTTCCGCATCAAGTCTATGCCGGCGTCGGAAACGTCGTCCGTGAACCGCAGGCATTCGATCTGGGGTTCGACAGCCACCAGCTTGCGACGTCCTTCGTCGGGTTTGATTTCAAGAACGGTTTCTCGTTGGTGCAGGCCGTCGATGTGTCTCCGAACAAGCTCGAGGTCCAGCCGGAAGCGAGGTTCGCAACGCTTCACGCGCCGTTGGCGCAGACTCTTACCTTCATCCCGGCGCCGAACGTGTGGGCCGCGGCGAAGGCGTATCGCGAGACGGACGCGCGAAAGGCCGCGGGCGGCGTCGAGACGCTCAAGGGCCGTTTTGTCTTCGATCTCTGGGGCGGCGCATACAAGGTAAGCGCCGAAGCCCTCAAGACCTCCTTTAAGTACGGCCTCACCCACAGCGTCGTCGTCTGGCACAACTGGCAGCGGTGGGGATATGACTATCGCTTGCCAGACATCTATCCCCCCAATCCGGAATTTGGGACACTTGAGGAATTTCGCGACCTCGCCAAAGTGTGCAAGGAACAAGGCGTCATCTTCGCCCCGCACGACAATTACATCGACCTCTATCCCGACGCCGAGGGTTTCACGTATAAGAACGTGGCGTTTTCGCGCGACGGCGAACCTGTGCGCGGATGGCTCAACGAGGGTTGCGACGCCCAGGCCTATCGTTGGCGCTCGGATGCGTATAGGCCCTTTATGGAACACAATGTGAAGCTCATCAAGGAAAACTTCCAGCCCACCGGCTACTTCATCGACGTGTTCTCTTCCATCGGACCTTACGAGTCGTGGACCTGCGACGGGGGCTTTCAAGATCGTGTATTCACGCGGGACACCTGGGGCGAAACCTTCGCGTGGATACGAAACGAACTCGGCGGAAGCGCGCCGCAGATTTCCGAGGGCGGACACGATCAGCTCATCGGCTATCTCGACGGGTCCCAGGCAAATCATCTCCGCGTTGACGCCAATCCACCCAAAGATGGCGGATGGTTGGTGTGGCGGATCAAGTGCGCGGACGCCGAGCGCATTCCATGGTTCGACGTGGCCTACCACGATCGCTTCGTCGCGCACGGCGCGGGCTACAGCTATCGCTACCAAGGCGGACTCGATGCCCCGCTTCACGGGATCTACAGCGACGACTACATGACGGCTGAGGTGATGACCGGGCACCCGCCGATGGTCTCCGAGCCGTTCAACCGCAACGTCGTCCGCAAATACTGGTTTCTCCACGGACTGGCGAACCGCCTGGCTGGAAAGCTCATCGACACCGTCGAGTTCGTGGACAACGATCTCCATCGGCAGCACATCGCCTATGCCGGTGGCGCGGACGAGATCTGGATCAACCGAGGCGCGGCGGACTGGGAAGTGAAAGGCCATGTTCTTCCGCCCTTCGGTTTCTTGGCCATGTGCGACTCTTCGTTTCTCGCGGGGATTACCCGAAGCAAGGAAGGGGTGATCGCCGAATGGAGCTGCGCCGGCAATCCCGTCGCGGAATGTTACGTCAATGCGCGGCCCGTCGTTGATGAGTCCTTGCCCGTGGAGGTCTCGTGCAACTCGATCCGATATCTCGGCGACCGCAAGATCGAACTCGCCCTTGACTGGGATGCGTCGAAGCCCTTAACTGAATCACTCCAGGCGTTCGTGCACTTCGTGGATGACAGCGGCAAGATCCTGTTTCAGGCGGACCACTCCTTTGAGAAACCGACCACGCAGTGGCAGGGCCTCGTGCAGAGCAAGGCCGTCACCACAATTCCGCCGACAATCGCGTCCGGGGCAATCGTCGAACTCCGCGTCGGTTTGTGGCGTCCCGATCTGGGGATACAACTTCTCCCCGGGTTCAATGACGACGGACGGCGCGTGCGCCTCGGAATGCTCAAGGTGGATGGACAGGGTGACGCTGTAACGGGTGTAACGTGGACGCCCATTGAGCCGAGACCCGATCCGCTTCTCGCTCGCATGAACCCCGAAGGCAAGCCGGTCTCGTTCTTCGATGGCAAGATCGTTACGAACGGCGCATTCCGCTTGAACCGGGTCGAAGACGTCGTTGTCATTACGCCGCTGCCCGGAGGCGCGTCATTCACAACTCGCCTTGCGAAAGATTTGTTGTCAACGGCGGGTCCTGATCTCCCGGTGCGCGCCGAAAGAATCGACGCGAACGGCCAAGTGCTGCAAACGTTCCCACTGACATACGAGGACAACGCGCTCGTTTTTTCGTGTGAATCGGGGGCGTTCGAATACCGCCTTGCGAAATAGGCCATGCGAGTTTCCACGCAGGAATGCATCATACTTGTGGTAGGGTCGCGGTCCTCCGCGACCTTCCGGCCGAGCAGGAGCTCGCCCTTACCGATTCGGTGACGTGCCGAGTTCCATGGGAAAGAATGTGATCAGGTCTTGAATTATCAGGTCGTACGTTATGACTGTATGATTCGAGACCTGACCTAATTTCCACAACGTATATAGAAGACGTCTGGCTTACACAGTGGCTAGTTTCTCAAGTGCTGAGTTCATACTCTGATCAACGCGCCAGGCCTCCAACAAAGCGATCTCCCGGAAACCGAATTGCCCACCAAGGTGACCTACCAATTCACCACCAAGGAAGTAACCCGTTTGACGATGTCCCCTGACATGCAAGTGTGGCAACGAGCCGAAGAATCTGTGTAAAGGTTCCTCGGCACGGACGGCTGCGAGGAATTCACTTGCCAGAAACTGAACATGCGATGAACACCACGAGGCCCACCCGGGCGTTGTTGCTTCCATGAGCCAACTGTCCGGACCCGCAACAAGGTGTTCGACGCACTGCGCAAAACCCTCTTGATAAAGACGCCAAAATGGCCCTCTGCCGCAAGCTAATCCCTGCCGCTCCCGCCATTCGGCGTGGATAAGATGGCCGAGCTCGTGTGCGACCAAGCCTGTCAGAGTATGTTGCTCCTCCCAGCCAAGGTCAGCAATGCTGTCAAGACCAAACAAGCACGCCCGACATCCGTCGTATCTTGTACCCCAACCGGCATACCCCGCCGGTCCAAGCATCACGAACCGAACGGAGAAGTCGAGTATCTGCACGAGACGCGCGCGTTCGACGACCTCGCGGGTGACTTCAGGAAGCTTCTCCGCCGCGCGCCGCATCGAGGGTAGGAGTTCTTGGACCCGCGGAAAGAATCGTTCACGAAGGACGGCGCTCCACTCTTCACCGTCCTGCACATGGGCTTCGGTGTACATCCGCGCAAGTTCCGGCCAGTAGTGAGTGAAGTGACTCAGCCACAAAACCTCTTGTTCGATCGGTGTGAGCGACTCAAGCTTTAGCCACAATTTTTCAAAGGGGGCAAAAGCATCTATGAAGTCGTAGTAGTTTTCCATCGCCAACGACACCTACCGAACATTGTAGCATGGCAGTGTCGCTTTCCGACAGGCGCTTTGCAGACAAGGCAGAATTGCATAAGGCCGACTCAATGCACTAGCATGTTCTTGGGCGGGTAAGGAGGCATCGCATGAAAGTCGGCATTATCGGGTTTGCGCGGTCGGGAAAAACGACCGTGTTCAACGCGCTCAGCGGCGCGCACGCCGCCGTGGGCGCGTTTGGAAGCCGCGACGCAAACATCGGCGTCATCAAAGTTCCTGATGCCCGCGTCGACTTTCTGGCCGCAATTCACAAGCCGAAAAAGGTCACCTACGCCGAGGTCCAGTTCATCGACATCGCGCCCAATGAGACTGGAGGCGAAACCAAAGTCCTCGACGGGGCCGCGCTCGCCGTGCTCAAGAATGCCGACGCCCTCGTGCACGTGGTCCGCGCATTTCAGAGCGAGGAGGTCATGCATCCAAAGGACTCCGTTGATCCTGTGCGCGACTGCAAGGCCCTCGATGAGGAACTACAGATCACCGACCTGATCGTCGTCGAAAAACGGATCGAGCGTTTGGAAAAGGAGCACAGCAAGGGCGCCGAACTCGACCTCCTGAGGCGGTGCCGCGCCCACATCGAGGCGGGAAGATCGCTCCGGACTCTCGAACTCTCCACGTACGAGGCCATCGAGATTAGCGGGTTCGGCTTCCTGTCGCAGAAGCCGATGCTGATCCTCGGTAACTATGGGGAAGACGACATCGGGAAACCGGATCCATCCGGGTTGGCCGCGTACGCCGGCGAAAACGCGCTCGGCCTGATAGACCTCTGCGGGAAGATGGAACTCGAAGTGGCCGAACTCCCAGAGGAAGAGCGAAAGGCTTTCCGCGACGACCTCGGCCTCGGCGAGGAATCACGCACGCGCTTCCTGCACGCGACCTACGACATCCTCGGCCTCATGAGCTTTCTCACCGCGGGCGAGCCGGAGGTCCGCGCGTGGACTATCCGAAAAGGGACCCATGCGGTCGACGCTGCCGGCGTCATACACAGCGATATCCAACGAGGATTTATTCGCGCGGAAGTCGTGCGCTTCGCCGATTTCGAGGCTGCCGGCTCGATGGCCAAGGCCAAAGAACAGGGCCATTTCCGCCTTGAAGGCAAGGATTACGTCGTACAGGACGGCGACATCATGCTATTCCGATTCAACGTCTAGTGGGATCAACGGGATTGATGCAACTCTGCCCCGGCATCGAAGAAATGTTGCGCCTGTGCGCGCGCAAAGGGCGCGTCATCATCCTGACGCAGGACAATCCCGACCCGGACGGACTCGCGAGCGCGGCGGCCCTCCGCGAGCTTCTTCGCGTGCGTCTCAGGAAACGCGCGGCCATCGGCTACGGGGGCATCGCCGGGCGCGCCGAAAACCGGGCCATGATCGAGATCCTGCACATCGGGGCAAGGCGCCTCACCGAGGCGCAACTCTCGCGTTACGCGACGATTTGCCTCGTCGACTCGCAGCCGCACGCCGGCAACAACTTGCTCTGCCAGGGTAGAACGGCGGATATTGTTTTTGACCACCATATCCTTCCCCGGCGCCGGACGTGGACCGCGGCGTTTGCGGACGTCCGTCCGCACTATGGCGCGACAACCACCATTCTCTACGAGTATCTCAAGACCGCCGGCGTTGAAATTGCGACCAGCCTCGCCACGGCCATGTTCTACGGAATCCAATCGGATACGCAGGATCTCGGGCGCGAGGCCGGGCCAGCGGACGTACGGGCCTATCAGGACCTCTTCCTCGCCGCCGACAAGAAGAAGCTCGCGCGCATACGGTGCGCGCCCGTGTCGGCCGACTACTTCAGAATGCTCATGGAGAGCCTCTCGGATTGTCTGATCGCGGGGACGACCGTCGTGAGCCGCATTCGGGCGTGCCAAGACGTCGATGCAATATCGGAAGTCGCAGATCGCATGCTTCGCCTCGAAGGAATGCGGACCTCCGTGTGCTATGCCGCGTGCCGCGGCATAATCTACATATCCGCACGAGCCATCGACGCCCGAGGCAACGTGGCCAGACGCATCAAACGCGTCATCGAGAAGCTCGGCACCGGAGGCGGCCACGCTACAATGGCCGGCGGACAGGTCCCGTTCGAGGGAAATGCCGACAAACGGTTGGAGCTCGTTAGCGACAGAATCTTTAGCGTCTTCGCGCCCGGCAAGAGCCCCGTTCCACTCTTGCATCCCGATTCAGCCAGGCTGTAGGCTGAGGACTGTAGGAACACAGGACACTTTCAGCCTACAAAGGAATCAGCGGATGTACTTGGGCTTCTATGGATTCGCGAAGGAACCCTTCAACATCACGCCGGACCCCGAATTCCTCTATTTCAGCCCCAGCCACAAAGAGGCGTTCGCGGCCGTCACCTACGGGGTTGCGAACCGCAAGGGCTTCGTCGTGCTCACGGGGGAAATCGGCACGGGGAAGACCACCATCCTCAGAACCTACCTCGATCGGATCGACCGGAACGCGGTCGAGTGCATCTACCTCTTCGACCCGAATCTGTCCTTCAGCGATCTCCTGGAACTCCTCTTGCGCGAAATGGGGCACGAAGTCACCCAGCGCGAGGCGGCCTGGATGATCCAATGGCTGCACTGGTCTCTCGTGCGACGCTTCCAGGCCGGCCGGAACGTCGCCGTCATAATCGATGAAGCCCAGAACATGCCCGTCGAGACAATCGAACAGTTGCGAGTGCTCTCCAACCTCGAAACCACCAAGGAAAAGCTCCTGCAGATAGTCCTCGTAGGCCAACCCGAACTGAACAAGAAGCTCGACCTCGAATCCTTACGGCAACTGAAACAACGGATCGCCGTCAGGGCGACGCTCATGCCCCTGACGCGCGCCGAAAGTCTCGATTACCTCCGGCATCGCGTGGAACAGGCCGGAGGCAAGCTGGACGAGGTGTTCGCGCCCGCGGCCCTCAAGGCCATGGTCCGTTATGCCAAGGGAATTCCGCGCAAGCTCAACATCGTCGCCAGCAACGCACTGCTCGCGGGATACGGCGGTCAGCGAAGACCCGTCACAGTCCGCGTAGTGCGCGAGGTTATCGCCGATCTGGAAGGAAGCTGGGGCCGCCCCTGGCTGAGGCGGACCCTCGGCGCCTGTGCTGCGCTGACTGTGGCGGCATGCGCTATCGTAGCTTTACTGCAACTGGCCCCGCCCGATCTGGCGTCGCATGAACCGCCCACGCAGCCGCTACAAACCACTTCGCTCCCCGATACTGAAAACGTCCGCGTGGCCCTCGAAGCGATGTCAAAGGTTCTCACCGCGGCGCCGCCCATTACGTCAACGCCATCACCGCCATCCGCCGTCGCTGTGGAAACTCCTGCCAAGGAAGCGCCGCCTACTGAGACGCCAACCGTTGTCGCCGCTCACGACGAAACGCCTGAACCTTCTCCTGAGAAACCGGCGGAAGCGCCCGCTAACGAGAAGACAACTCCTCCTGAGACAGCCCCGCCGGATGAAGGCGGCAAGCAAGAACCGGCCGAGACCGCAAAGCCGGCAAGCGCCGAACCGGCTGCCGCGGAATCGGCGTCAGTTCGCGCGACGCGCATCGTGAAACCCGGCGAATGCCTGACCAAAATGATCAAAGAGGTCTACGGCACATCAAACAGGAAGGTGCTCGACGCCGTCCTCAAACGGAATCCACAGATAAAAGACCCCAACATCGTCCTCGCCGGCAACACCATAGTCTTCCCCGAAATCGATCCCGCCAAGCCCGCGGAATAGCTCCCTTCTCGCGACGCACGCCCGGACGGGAGTTTACTCGTAGTGAGTCCACATCCGGATGACCTTCACGGTCTTGATGTCATCTAGAACCTGGTAGACGAGTCGGTGCTGAATGTTGATGCGACGGGAGCATGCGCCGGCAAGGTCGCCAACGAGCCTCTCATACGCGGGTGGAGTCTGATACGGATCCAGGCTGAGGATCTCGAGCAGGCGCAGTACCTGAGGCTTCAGCCCTGACCGGGCAATCTTCTTTGCGTCCCGTCTCGCCTGTTTCGTATAGACGAGTTTCCAGCTCACCACCCCGGTTCCCGATCGCATTTTTCCACCGGGGTCTTCAGACCTTTGCGGATGGATTCCCGCATCTCCGGAATGCCGCTCAGGTACAATGTTTCCTGAATGGCGCGCCAGTCCTCCTCCGACAGCAGCACAGCGGACTTGCGCTTGCCGGTAATCTGAATAGGCTCATGAGACTCGGCGACGTCATCCACGAGCTTATACAGCCGCTTTCGAGCTTCACTGGCGGTAATGCTTGTCATGGCCACATCTCCAGTACGTACGATAAAGCGTACGCTATCCCGGCTGGATTGTCAATAGTGATTCAAGAATCAGGAATAGGGAGGTTTCTCTGCTTGACGTGGCGGCGATCTTGGTCTATACTGTGGTATATACTGTAAGGAGATGGCGTCATGAATACGGCAAAGGTTTTTCTCAATGGCGGGAGCCAGGCGGTGCGGCTGCCGAAGGAATTCCAGTTTGCGGCGGATGAGGTCTGCGTCAATAAGGTGGGCGGTGTGCTGATGCTTTTCCCTCGCGATAAGGGATGGGAGATACTTGCTCGAAGCCTCGATCATTTCACCGAGGATTACATGGCCGAACGCGATCAGGGCGGGACGCCTGAGGAGCGGTCGGCGCTGTGATCCGGTATATTCTGGATACCAGCGTTTGCATCGAACTGATTCGCGGACGGGGCAAAAAAGCCCTCAAACGGCTCAAACGATGCAAGGTTGGCGAAGTCGGCATCTCTGCTATCACGCTTGCCGAACTTGAACACGGCGTGGAAAAAAGCGCCAGGCCCGATCAGAACCGCGTCGCCTTGCGGGAGTTCTGCGCTCCTTTGGAAATACGGTCCTTTGACGGCGTGGCGGCCAATGCTTATGGCAGGATTCGGGCGGACCTGCAGCGGGCCGGTCAGGTGATCGGTCCCATGGATCTGCTCATCGCCGCGCATGCTCTGGCCGAAGGCGCTACTATGGTCACAAACAATGAGCGGGAATTCCGGCGTGTTGACGGGCTCACGGTAGAGAACTGGCTTTAGACGCTGCTGCGCCCGAAGAAAACGAGGGGCCGTGCACTACGTCAATGGCAGCTACAACGTTTCGCGCGATGCGGCCGCCTTGCAGGAACAGATTCGGCAACTCAACGCGAAGAAGACAGCGCGATAGTCACTTCTCTTCGGACTTCTTCCCGTCCAGCTTGCCGGACGCAACTCTTGCGAGTAGCTTCTTCGCGCGCTTGGGCGTGACCCGTCTTACTAGTTTCCCGCCGGGATCAATCCTAACGACGGGCCCCTTGCCGCAGTCCCCCAGGCACGAGCACTTCTTCACCTTGACTCTGTTATCAAGCTCGCGTTTCTTGACCAGCTTCTTGAGTTTCGCTCGGACCTTCTTGGAACCTTTGCCGGAACACGAGCTTCCAGCGCATACGGAGATTTGGCGCTTGATCTTCGCGGATTTTTTTGCCATTGGCGGACGACCTTTTCAGCAGGACGAAATGCGCAACCCGTGTATGTAACACCGGCGTTCCTGCAAGTATTCCGGCCGGGCCAGCCTTGAGGCGAGGCGATGGGCGCTACCGCGCCGCCACTTCGCTGACCTTTACTTCGCGGTGCGTTCGCGCCGACTTGTAGATCGCGCATGCGATCTCGATCGCGTGTTTCGCGCTTGAGATCGGGATGATCGGTTCCCGGTCTTGGCGCACGGCTTTCACCAAGTCTTCGATGATGAGCATGTGGCCGTCACCGGAAACCGCCATCGGGTCCCTGCCCACGGCTTCCGCTTCTCTCTGTCCGCCGAACAGGCTCATCATCCGTTCGCGCCGGGCGGGCGTATCCATCTCGTAGAGTTCGAGTGTGTTCCCGAACCGCGAGAACGAGCCCTTCGTGCCGTACATGTAGATCCGTTGCGCACTCTCGGGAATGCAGCACGTGGTCGAGTAGAACGTTCCGAGGGCGCCATTCTCGAACTTGAGGATGGCGACGGCGTGGTCCTCGGCTTCGATCTTGTGATTGTGGACGCCGTAGAAGCCGCACACGCTGTCGACCGGGCCCGCGAGCCACTGGACAAGATCCACGGTATGGATGCCCTGGTTCATCATGCTGCCGCCGCCGTCGAGCTTCCACGTCGCGCGCCAGGGGCCGTGAGGCCCCTCGAAATAGGAGTCCGCGCGAAACCACGGCAGGTGCGCATGCGCCCCGATGATCTTGCCCATCTTGCCCGCGTCGATGGCTTTCTTGATGAGGACGTTGCAGTTCTCCATCCGCGACTGGAAGATACAGCCGCATTTCACGCCGGCCTTCTTCACTTCCTGCTCGAACTCCTTGATGCGTTGCGGCGTGACGTCTATCGGCTTCTCCATGATGATATGCTTGCCCGCGTGCGCCGCTTGAATCCCGAGCTTCGCGTGATAGCCGCTCTCGACCACGATGCACACTGCGTCGATGTTCTTGTCCTTGAGCACGTCCGAATAACGCGCGTATCCCTTGCAGCCGAACTCCTTCATCCGTTGTGCTAGCCGTTCCTCATCGGTGTCGCACACGGCCGCCAAGTGCGCCCCCTTCGCGTTCAAGATCGCTTTGCAGTGATGGCCTCCCATCCCCAATCCAACTACCGCGAAACTCAACTCCCTTGCCATAACGCCTTTCTCCTCATGCCAGACTCCGAAAAGATTCGCCAGTCTATGCCGGAAAGCAACCAGCGTTCAAGGGATTTCCACGTGCCACAATCCGCGCGTAAGATTCATGACTCGTGCGGACGTTTTCCGTGGACGCGACGTCCCCGTCGCGTTGCATATACGCGCCTTGAAATAACGCGACGGGGACGTCGCGTCCACGGGAACCGCTCTGTCGATGTGAGAGACTGTGCCGGGTACCCGTTCATTACTCGGCGCCGCCGGTTGAACTCGATGGCGCATTTTGCATATAAGGTATCCGCTGACGCGGACTGACAACCCCCGGAGCGGGTCCGGGACACGAGACCTCATGGAGGGAAAATGGATAAGATCGCAAAGCAACGAGAGGACGAGTACATCGCGCGGACGGAATTCCAGCGGTGCAAGAAACTCGCGGAAGAGAAGGCGGCGCGCCTCAAACAACAGGAGCTTGAGGAGCTCAAGCGGCTACACTGGATGCGGTGTCCCAAGGACGGCATGGAGTTGATCGAAATCGATCACAGGGGCATTTGCGTCGACAAGTGCTCGCATTGCGGCGGCATTTACCTCGACTCAGGCGAACTCGATAAGCTGTTCAAAGCAAACGCGGGAACTGAACAAGGCGTAATGGCGCGCATTCTAGGCGTTTTTCGTTGAGGACTTCTGAGCGCCGGTTCTCGGACCGGAGACTCGCGGGAGGGTGACAGAATGAACGGACAGCTTCCTCAGAGCTTCGCGAACCACAGACGTTTCGATAAGGCGTATCTCGCCGCGTGCGCCATCATTCTCTTGGCGCTGGTTCTATCGCTGGTTGCACTTGCCAGCGGCGTTACGCCCGGCTCCGTGGCGATAGTCCTGCTGGCGGTTGGCGTCTTCATGTTGTCCTTCAAGGTGCGCCATTACGCGTTGACCGTGCAGGACCGTGTCGTCCGGTTCGAGACGCGGCTCCGTCTTGAACGCGTGCTCCCCGCCGAACTGAAGGGCCGTACCGCCGACCTGACACTGCGGCAACTCATCGGCCTTCGCTTTGCTTCAGACGAAGAGCTGCCGGGGCTCGTCCGCCAAGTCCTTGACGAGAGAATCACGCAGGCGGACGAAATCAAAAAGCGGGTCAAGAACTGGCAAGCGGACCATCTGCGCGTGTGAACGGCCAGATCAGTGAGAGCTTGTTGCCGACGGGCGACTTTGTATAAAATGCACGCGTTGCCAACGCAAGGATAGCTGATATGGAAAAAGCCGCAGGCGTGTTGTCAGTGATCTATGTGCCCATGATGTGGGTTCTCGTGGTCGTCAATGGCGGTCTTGGCGCTCTTGGCGTCCTCGCGCCCGGACGGCTGCGCGGCGTCGCGCGCGTCTTCACGAACAACCGCAACGTCCGGATCCTTGGGCTTTTCCTGTTGGTGTTCGGCGCGGAGATGTTCATCCGCGGTTCGGGCACGGCGTTTCCCGTGCTCGTGAAAACACTCGGCGTGATTCTGTTTATCTTTGGCGGCGTCTGCTTGTTCATTCCGACGTTGAGCGTGATCCTCGCGGAGTGGTGCGTTGCGCGAAGCGACAACTGGTACCGCGTGCTTGGGCTCGTTTGCATTGGTCTGGCATTTCTCTTCTACCAGGCCAAGAGCCTGCCCGGGCCAACAGAAGCCGAGGGCGTCAACCTCCATTACGGGCCTTGAGGCGCGTTCCACGATCATCGTGTCTTCCGAATTAACCCTTGGCGAAGGCGCTTACGTGCGCTCGCGATTCCTGGCGCGGGCCCAAGTCAAAAAACGATGGACGTGATCGAACACGTCTTCCGCGCCGGGACCGTTGATGATTCCATGCCGGTCGCGCTCGAGCAGCGTGAGGATCTTGTTTGCCGTGCCCACCTTCTCGAAGATGGCCGCGCCGCCTTCAGGCGTCATCACCGGATCCCGCGAGCCCTGTATGATCAGGGCCGGCGCCGTGATATCCTGCACCACCTCCATCGCGCGGTGCATCACCTTCGTCAGTTCCGCCACTCCCGAAACAGGGTTGCTGGAATAGTTGATGTGCTTGTTCTCGGGATCATTCTCGACATATTCCCACTGGACGCGGCCCCGGTGCATGCGCTTCAGGAATGCGTTCACTTTCACAATCGACGGCGCAAAGCGGGCGGCGGCGTTCCGCAAGTGGAGCGGCGCGCCGATGGCGAACACAGCTTGGACCCGCGACTTCTTCAATCCCGCCGCCAGAAGGGCAAGGCCGGCGCCCATCGAGAACCCGCCCACGATGAGGTTGTCCGTGATCGTCTGAATGATCGCGCAGCCCTGTTCAATCGAGGCGTACCACTCGTCCCACGTCCGCGTCGCGAGGTCCGCTGGTGAAGTGCCATGGCCCCGCAGCCGGACCGCGTACACGGCGTAGCCTTTCCGGCGCAAGTACTCGGCCATCACGCGCACTTCGAGCGGGGCCGCCATGTATCCATGGATGAGGACAATCCCGCCCTTGACGCCGAACCATGGCTTCAGCAGGAACGGCCGGCCCACGTAGATCTCTTTGCTGACGCCCTCCTCATAATGCGCGGCGTAGTCGGCTTCAAAGAGCTTGCGGTCTTCATCGAGGAGGGCATCACGGACTTTGCGCCGGTTGACGAATTCAGGGATGCTTGCGATTGCCTTGAGCAATCGCATCACCGGATTCAACGCGGCCAAAGACATCGTGCTCCTTTCCTACACAAGCAATGTCGTGCTCGGGCTCATTCTCGCCAAACACGAACGGCCACTCTACCTCGCACGGCGCGAGGGTATGATCCATTAAATGAGACCCAATTGTCATCCTCGCGAGTGAAGCCCTGTTTCATGATCACTCGTAATCGAGAGTAGGACAAAGCAGGACTGAGAGCCTGTGAAAAAATGCCCGGCGCGAGAAAAGGCTTGACATTTATAGA
>CAZPMT010000112.1:0-18406 GCA_964587655.1 uncultured Nitrospiraceae bacterium | reverse complement strand
GTCCGCCAGCGTAATGCTTTCGAGATTACGTCCGAGGTCTTCGGTAATCGCGAGACCGCCCGTCAGCGTGGCGATGTCTTCGAGCATGGCCTTGCGGCGGTCGCCGAAGCCCGGAGCCTTGACGGCGCAGGCTTGGAACGTGCCGCGGATCTTGTTCACAACAAGCGTAGCCAGGGCCTCGCCCTCGACGTCCTCGGCGATGACCACGAGCGGCTTACCGCTCTTCGCGATCATCTCGAGCAGGGGCAGCAGGTCCTTCAGGTTCGAGATCTTCTTCTCGTGGATCAGGATGTAGGCGTCTTGCAGAACGACCTCCATCGCCTCGGCGTCGGTCACGAAGTACGGGGACAGATACCCCTTGTCGAACTGCATGCCTTCGACGACTTCGTGTGTGGTCTCGATGCCCTTAGCCTCTTCGACGGTGATCGTGCCGTCGTTGCCGACTTTCTGCATGGCGTCGGCGATGATCTTGCCGATGGCCATGTCGCCGTTGGCGCTGATGGCCGCCACGTTCTTGATCACCTCGGTGTCGTCCTTCACCTTCTTGCTCATCTTGGCCAAAGCGGCGATAACCGTTTCCACCGCCTTGTCGATGCCGCGCTTGAGCGCCATCGGGTTGGCCCCGGCCGTCACGTTCCGCAGACCTTCGCGGAAGATGGCTTCGGCAAGGATCGTGGCGGTCGTCGTGCCGTCGCCGGCGACGTCGGAAGTCTTCGATGCGACTTCCTTTACCATCTGTGCGCCCATGTTCTCGTACTTGTCTTCGAGTTCAATCTCTTTGGCGACGGTGACGCCGTCCTTGGTTACCGTGGGGGCGCCCCACTTCTTGTCAATCACAACATTGCGGCCCTTGGGGCCCAGGGTGGCTTTCACGGCCCGGCTCAACTTTGTAACCCCGGAAAGTATGCCCCGTCGCGCCTCTTCACCGAATTGAAGTTGCTTCGCACTCATTCTCGTTCATCCTCCTACTGAAGCGGCTCGATATCCGAGCGTTCGCGTTCATGTTTCCTTTCCCGAAGGTTACTCGATAACGGCCAGCACGTCGTCTTCACGCATGATGATGTGCTCTTCGCCATCGATCTTGACTTCCGTACCCGCGTACTTGCCCATGAGAATCCGGTCGCCCTTCTTGACCTCGAGGGGAACCCGCTTCCCATCGTCATCGAGACGGCCCGGGCCCACGGCCATGACTTTGCCCTCCTGGGGCTTTTCCTTCGCGTTGTCCGGGATAATAATCCCGCCGCGAACGGTCTCACTTGGTTCCTCGCGCTTCACGAGAATACGATCCGCAAGTGGTCTTACCTTCATCGTTTCTTTCTCCTTTCAGCGGCGTTCTCCGCCGCTCCTTCCATAACGCCCAATCCATTCGCTTCGCCCACACATGAGGGAACATCAGGCGTTTGCCATTTTGGCAGCCAAAGGCGCTCAAAGAATGGCAGCCACCGCAACGCCCTCATCTAAGTATATTACCACGTGCGAAACGCTTTGTCAATGGCTTTCAATCTATTCATTTACAATGAGTTAACACCATCGTGCCACTTGCGAGGCCACGACGAGGGATCGGGTGTATCATGAGCGTGCGTGGATGTGCCGCGTTCGCGCCGCGCCGGTCTTTGCCAAAATGGCACATCATTAGCCGTCTAGCCAAGTGAGTGCTAACCCATGCGATCCTCCGCGACCGTCTGGTCGAGCGGAAGCTCGACCCTGCCGAGTATGACGTGGGCCTGCGTCAACTTCGTCCTCTGCTTGACTTCTACGATGTTGCGTAACGAGAATGGACGTGATGTCATCCTGAACACATGGGAAAAAGGAGGTAGTTTCTCGATGAGTTTGATTTCCGCAATCTTGGTCCTGACGTGCGGTCTCGATGCGGCGTCTGCCGCGGGGCAGCTCCCGCTGAAGCCGCCGAAGCATGGCGGCGTGTACGTCGTGGCGCACCGCGGGGCCCACGAAGGGATCCCTGAAAACACCTTGCCCGCATATCAGAAGGCCATTGATCTCGATGTCGATTTCGTCGAGATCGACGTGAGAACCACCAAGGACGGAAAGTTTGTCAGCATCCACAACGACACGGTTGACGCGTATGCGGCGGGGGCCAAAGGGGCCGTGAAGAGCCTGACGTTCGATGAAGTGCGCGCGCTGGACGTCGGAAGCCGCGTTGGGCCGGAGTGGAAAGGCACGAAGATCCCGACGTTCGAGGAAATACTCGATCTTTGCAAGGGCAAAGCGGGCATTTACCTTGATCTCAAGAGTGCGCCGATAGAAAAGCTCGTCCCGCTGATCAAAGAACGCGGAATGGAACACGACATCGTTTGGTACATCGGCGGGGCGCAGGTGAGCCTGTTGCACAAGGAATGCCCGGAATGCGTCGAGATGCCGGACCCGGGTATCGAGACGCTTCTCCCTGCGTTGCTGACCTCGGTGAAACCCCGCGTCGTCGCGGGAACATGGGATTCGTTCACGAAGGGATTCGCGGAGAAGTGTCACGCCGCGGGCGCGATCGTGATCGTGGATGACGGGGGCCCCGAGTCTTGGGGGCCTTTGCTCGAACGCGGCGCCGACGGCATCCAGACGGATCATCCGGGCGATCTGATCAAGTTCCTCGAAGAGCGTAAGAAAGCGCCGCCGAAGTGAACGGGCGCAGGAAACAGGTGTAACGGCATGGAGTATTCCCCGCGCATCGTCGACGCATTTGGATTCACGTATGAGCTTCACCGGACGCAGGTGCGCAAGGGCTCGCGTGTCCCCTACATCACCCATCTGATGGGCGTGGCGGCGATCGTGGGCCGGCACGGCGGCGACGAAGACCAGTTCATCGCGGCGCTCCTGCACGATGCCGTCGAGGACCAGGGCGGTCTCGGAACGCTTGACCGCATCCGCGACCGGTTCGGCGAAGCGGTGGCGGGCTACGTCGCGGGATGTTCCGATTCGGACGAGGCCCCGAAACCTCCCTGGTGGGAACGCAAGGAGAGGTTCATCGAAACCGCAAGGACGGCGTCGCCGAAGCAGAAGCTCATCATCGCGGCGGACAAGCTCCACAACGCGCGCTCCCTTATCAGCGACGTCCGCGAGAAGGGCGAAGCCGTGTGGGACTTGTTCAATGCCGGGCGGGAAGGGATCCTTTGGTACTACGCGGAAATTGTGCGCGTGCTTGCGGAGGATTGGTCGCACCCGCTGTTGCGCGAACTGGCCGAGGAAGTGGACGCCCTGCAACGACTGGCGGTCCGTCTCGAAACCGGGTGACGGGCCGATCCGGAGGGGAGGGCTGGCGTGGCCACGAAGTACAAGCGCGAAGGCGAGGCGCCGGCGCCGTCACGCAAGGACATGAGCCCCGTTCATGTCCGGCGGCGATGGTTTCTGTTCGCAGCGCTTATCGCCGTATGCGTCCTGAGCGTCCTGCGCGGATCCGTCATTGCGCCCGGGTTTGACAATCAGCCGCTGCTTCGAGGCGAAGGGATCATCTACGACAAGCTCATTGATGAAGGCAACGAACCGCGGTATCTCTTGCAGGTGGGCGTCTCGCTGGACAACGATCGCGTCGCGCTCGACTATGTTCCGACGGACCCCGAGACCTGGCGCAACCTCGCCAAAGGCGACCGGATCGGGGTTCTGTTCCAACGCGGACGAACGGGCGCTAGCATACGCATTCGAGAAGCCGGACTGGTTGCGCTGCCCCCGGCAAACCAGTAAACTTCATCAAGAGCTTGTGGAAGAATCAGAATAACGTCATTCCCGCGAAGAGACTGCTTGAAAAGATGCCTCTGAATCACGACGAAATGCGCGAGATCTTCGATCGGACCGAGATCGTCCGCCGTCCAACCTTCGGCATCATCAGCGGCTATCACGAGTTGCCGTACGTTTGCCTGGGACAATCATGCGAACGGGGTTACGCGACCACAAGCGTGCGCGGCAAGGTCCAGGTATCGCCCCGATTCGTTCTCCGTCCGCCGCAGTACGAACCCACGTACGGCGAGATATTCGGGGAGGAAAACGTAGAGTCGGGTTTGGCGGGCCGGGTCTTCGGCATACTTGGGTTCCGCTCGAAACCCATCGAGTGCAAGTCGGAGCATCTGCAAGTGAAGCATCTCGCGGATTCCGTGGATGCGTCGCTTTCCGCCGCGCTGGACGAGCTCGAGCGCATGGAGGACATCACCACCGGCGTTATCGTCACCCCGAACAGCCGGTATTACCTGGTTTCGATCGAGCGGTTCATCGCCAGTATTCTCGAAGATGAATTCAAAGTGTGAGCGACCGGAGGCATACGCATGAAAACCGCATATGAACTTGCAATGGAGCGTCTCGAAAAGGCCAGCGGCCCAACCCGGAAGCTCTCTAATGCACAAAAGGCCCGGATTGCCGAGATCGAGAAGATATACGACGCGAAGATCGCCGAGACAAAGCTTGCAAGCGAGTCCGAAATGCTCAGTGCGGACTCGATGGAAGCCCTGAACAAGTTTAGACAGGGACTCGCCGATGCAATCGCCTCGATCGAAGAGCGCCGCGAGAAAGAAAAGGAAGCGGTTTGGAACGCGAAGTGAACGCACGGCACGATCGGCCCGTACTTCTCGCGCGCATGTTGAAACGGCCACGTCGTCGGGCGTTTATCGTTGCGGCGATTCTTTTCGTAATATTTGCAGCACTCGATGCATGGCTGAAAGCCACGCCGGATCCCGGCTATTGTCCTGAAAACGCCTTCTGCACGCTCGCGGCCGATGACTTTCCATCCTTCTATGCGGCCCTCTCGGCTTGCGATTTCTCGAAGGCCGTCTCGCGCGAGATCCGCGGACCGCTCGCGGACGTGTCGCGGAGCATCCGGCTCGGAACGGGGATCCGTCCGACGCCCCTTCGCTGGCGCGTGTGGCTCGGGAACAAGTTTGTCGCGGCATACGGTGAAGACGGATCGGGTATCTGCGTTCACCCTGGCCTTCTGTTGCGTCTCGCCGACTTCTATCGACGTGTCGTTCAGCGCGTTCCCGAGGAAGAAGGGGTTCGCCGTTTCGGGTCCTTGTTCTACGGATGGCGCGATGGTTTTGTCGTGGCATCCGCTTCGCGGTCATACGTGCAGTCCGCGCTCGCTGCGCCCGCGCCGGTCCTCGAACCGTCCGGCGGACGGGATGAGATGCGGATTACGTGGCCGGGCTCGGAAGGCGTGCTTCGCCTCCGCGCCCGAGACGGTCTCCCGGCCGAGGGATGGTTTCACGGGTCTCTTACGCAACGCACCTCTCCTCTCACGTTGGCCGGAGCGTGGCCGGGGCCTCCCTTGCTCGCGATCAGCGCATCGCGATGGACCGACCTGAAGACCTTGATGGCCAAGGCCGGGAACCCACTTCGGTTCGCGACGCAGAGGCTCCTGGACGAGGAAACGCGCGGGCAGGTTCTCGCTGCGACGACGCAATTGGCGGGTTACCTCTCGGCGCAGTTCAAGAGCGATCGCCTGCCTAAGGGATGGGACCTTTCCGCGGACGAGTGCGCGGCGGCCTTATGGGATATCGACACGGATGAGACGACGCCCGTTCCGGAACTGGCGTTCGTTCTTCGCGGCGGCGGTCCGGCGTTCGGGGCGCATCCCCTCGATAAGGCGCTGTCCCGTGAAGATGCGATTCCGCACGAATGGGATGGCCGGCCCGGAATCGTCATTCCCTGGCTGGGCGAAAAGCTGATGCTGTGCCTTGCGGGCCACGACCGGGATTGGCTGCTCACCACGCGAGAACCGCTCATGGCGGAGTTGATCGGCGCTCAGGCTGTGGGGCCGCCTATCGATGCGGACGCCGCGTTAACCCTCGACTGGAGCAAGGCAGGCCGTTGCGCCGCGACGCTGATGCAAAAGGCTTCCGATCTCGAGTTGATCCCGCGGATGAACCAGAAGGACGTCGAGCGCGAGTGGATGCCGTACGTCCGCGCGATAACGCGCCTCGGCTCGTTGCATCTGGAAGGGACAGCGCAGGACGGCCGTGTCGTCTTCAAGGGTCTTCTCGCGGAACAGAAGGCCGGGGAGGGAACGAATTGAGAACCCTCTCCTTTATCCTGTTCGGATCCGTCGCCGCGTTCGCGTCCGTCGCGAACGGTGATTGCTTCCTGTGTCCCGCGCCCGTTGACGCAACAGGCGCGCCGCTTATCGGCGGCAACGGCGGTCTCACGGTGGCGGTCGACGCATCGGGGCGGATCGTCGTGTGCCGGTGGCCCGGGCCGGGCGATGCGAATCAGATTCGCCGCACTTCATACGAATCGACGGATGGACGCGGATGCGGACTCGCATGGGGGATACCACTTCCGGAACGCGTACTCTGGCTTGGAGCGGATCCCCAGAAAGTGACACAGCACTATGCCGATGACGCTCCCGCTATTATCGAGACCAAATTCAAGTTGCCCGGCACAACCGTTGCGGTCTCTCAACGCGTGTTCGTCTGCCCTGAACGCGACGTGTTGGTCGCTCATCTGGTTCTCCGGAACGCCGGCAAAATAGAACGAGTGTACTGGTCCGCTGACATCTCGCCCTGCACGCGCAAGGTCCCGGAATGGCCCGCGATGAACGACGCCTTTAGCTCGTTGAATGGTTTCGCGGCATACACACCCGATCTGGGCAAGACCATGATCCATTTCCGGCCGCGGAATCCGGGCAGCGAGGACTGGTCGAAGGCGGAGGACCTCGCACGTTCCACGGCGGATCGGGTGGCGTCGGAATGGTCGTCGTTCGGCGAAGGCGTGTGGATAGCCTACGGCAGCCCAAACGAAGTCATCGGATTTCAGTGCGGCGCGAACGAAACGGGCGCGACCGCGTCCGCGCAAGCCGGCACTCAAGACCTGGCCGGTTCGACGTCGTCCGTCGGACCGTGTGACTCCGCGTTGGCGCTGAAGCCCAAGAGAACAGGTCCCAACGCAACGGCGACGATCATCGTGGCGTTTGGAAAGGATTACGGGACCGCCGTCGGCAATCTCAATGCCGCTCTCGAGCGAGGCTATGGTAAGCTCGCTGCCGATACCGATGCCTACTGGGAGAAAAGGCTTTCCGCGGCGTCGATGCCGCAGGTGGATGACGCGTCCCTGCTCGGCGTCTGCAAGCGAGACCTGCTTACCTTGCTGCAATGCATGGATCGGCGTTCCGGCGCTGTTATACGGTGGCCCGCGGGCAGTTCCTGGTCCACGCTCGACTGGGTCCGGGACGGCGCATGGACGACGCTGGCGCTCGACATGGCCGGCTACGCGGACCTGGCCGAACGGCACACGCTTTTCTACTCCGGAGCGTTCCGCAAAGACGGCAAGCTCGGCAAACCGTATGGATCGCTGCCGGCCGCACTCTACGCCGATGGCGCCGAGGGTGCGCCGCATGTGGTCCTCGACGCGGATGCCGTTGCTTGGACGTTGGGATCCTTCTGGCGCCACGCGTCGCTCCTCGAGGATCCGGCCCGGCGAAGCTATCTCATAAAGATGTGGGACCGCCTCACGTGCGCGGCGGACTTCCTCGTTGCGTGGACGGACGGACGCACCCGGCAGCCGCTCTACTCCTTCGACTATGCGGCGTGTCGCGACGGTTCGTCGCCGGGCCGCCTTCTCGCAACGTACATGGGAATGGACGGCGCATTGCGGATCGCGGAAACGATCGGGAATCCCCCGCCGGAAGAGTGGAAGCGCCGGAAGAGGGATCTCGATGCGTTGATCCGCTTCCAGTGCGTCGACAAAGCCGGTATGTGGAAGAGCGAATCGGTGCTTCCATTCTGGCAACCGGAAGTGACTAAGACGGAGCTGCCGCCGTGGGAGAACGTCATCGAGCGCCGCCTGAACGAAGCTGAGCGTTCGGACTCGATCAGCATCTCAACCCTTTGCGACGCCGCGTTGGCGTGGCAGGATAGGCCCGACAAGCTCGCGCGTTTGAAACCCCACTTCACCGGCTTCACGATACCATTGCCCGATGCCGTCGGTGCGGCACAACACTTCGTGGCCGCCTCCCTCGTCTACGCCCCGCCACGCGAACCGAAACGTTAACTGTGAAAGCGGCATCAACCTGGATTCGGCAGTCAAAGCAGCTTCTTCGTTCCAACCCGTGGACAACGTGGACACTGTGGACGTCGTGGACTTCACCTTCAAGGTGAATGTCTCCTGAGTTTACTTCGTCCACCCAGTCCACTTCGTCCACTGGACAAGCAGACGGCCCGAATTCCAGCAGCGGCTTCCGGCATCAACGATCCCGCCCCGTGTTGTTGGCCAGATAGAACGGTATGCCGTCGCGGATCTCTTCGGAAATGGCTCGCTTCTCCGTGAGAGCGGCCATGTGTTCCGCCGCTTCGTCTGGGGAGATCCCGAGTCCCTCCGCGATATCGGCCAGGCTGCAAGGGTGTCGTTGAACGACGGCCAACACGTCATCGGGACGAATCTCGGCCCGCGCGGCATGCCGCGACAGTTCGTAATGCGCGATCACTTCCGCGTTAGGGCCGAAGCGCCGCGCGATCCGTTCCATGACATCCCGCGGCACTGGCGCCACGTCGCTGCCGGGCGCCGGGCGCGCAACGGTATTAAGTTGGACTTTATCGGGACAGATACGTTCCACTGCGTCCGCGATCCGAGCCACCTCCGCATCCGTGTCCGTGATCCCGCCGAGCAGGAATACCTCCAGCCAGAGCCGGCCTCGATATCGTCGGCGAAACGCGACTAGCCCCTCCACCATCCGCTCAAAGCCTAGACCCGCGCAAGGCCGATTCACACGCGCGAACGCTGCTTCGGTCCCGGCGTCGAGCGACGGCACGACGAGGTCCGCGTCCAGCAGGTCTTCCTGGACCTCAGGCATCCACAACAGCGCACCATTCGTGATCACGGCCACGGGAATGTCCGTCATCGCCTTGATGCCCGTTATGAGCCGCTTCAGGCAGGAGTACAGGGTTGGTTCACCTGATCCCGCGATCGTGATGTAGTCGGCGGCGACGCCCCCCGCAAGCTTGCGGCGAAGTTCCTCGAGCACCCCTTCGAGCGGGACGTAATCGCCGCGCTCGACAGTGCTGCGCGTGGTCGGACCGAGCTGGCAGTAAATGCAATTGTAAGTGCAAGTCTTGAATGGGACCACGTCCACGCCGAGCGATCTGCCCAGCCGCCGCGATACCACCGGACCGAAAACGTATTTGAAAGTAGTGTCATCCATACATGTTCTGACACTAGCGAAAACGATCGAAGCGTTCAACTAGATTCGACAGTCGAGACTGATGGCGATTTTCGAAATGATGGACGGTATGGACTTTGTGGACGATGTGGACACCGAAAAGGTTTTCCTGCGGGGTTACGTCCACTTTGTCCACTTTGTCCATAACGTCCATTCCGTCCATTGCCTGGGCAGGTTCAATGGGCGCCAACCGCCGAATTTGGGTTCAAGCGTCCGCGGACCGGACGAGCGTTCACTGTTGTACATCGCGGAAGCGGCGGTGCTATCCTTCGCTTGGACGTGTTTGGCCGGCTCCCGCAATGATCGCTATGATCGCCGTGTAAATCCTGGAAGGAAAAACGGTGTTCGGTTTCAAGAAGCGAAGGCGGGAACGGCTGCGGAAGCAGCCGTTCCCTGCTGAATGGCTCTCCATCCTCGAAAGGAACGTGCCGTACTACCGTCTCCTGCCGCCGGAAGACCAGAGTGAACTCCAGGGACACATATCCGTGTTCCTCGCTGAGAAAAACTTCGAAGGATGCGGCGGCCTCGCGATGACCGGCGAGGTCCGCGTCACCGTCGCCGCGTACGCATGCATCCTGTTGCTGCACCGCGACACGGACTATTATCCGCGTCTCGATACCATCCTTGTCTATCCGCGGCCCTTCGTCGCGGAGACGGCCACGAAGGGTCCGGGGAAAATGGTCATCGAGGGCGAGGAAGTCCGCGTCGGCGAGTCGTGGCGCATGGGCGCCGTCATCCTCGCCTGGAGCGACGTCAGTCATAGCATCCGATACCCCAACGATGGCCACAACGTTATCTTCCACGAGTTTGCGCATCAGCTCGACAGCGAGAATACGGCCTCGGACGGGTTCCCGCTCGTCGAGGACGAAGATGTGGCCGAGGAGTGGTCCGGGGCATTCACGGAAGCCTACGAACTATTCCTCGATGAACTGGATCAAGGCCGGGAAACGCTGATCGACGAGTACGGCGCAGAAAGCCCGCCGGAATTCTTCGCAGTCGTCACGGAGACCTTCTTCGAACTCCCCATCGAACTCCGGGACGAGTACCCGCAACTCTACGATGCGATGAAACACTACTTCCGGCAGGATCCCGCCGACTTGTTCCGAAAGGTGCAAGGCGTCGAGGATTCCATGTAACATCGGACCGTAGCGGAAAGGAAACGCAGCAATGCCGAAGGAAACCATGTCGCCGCGCGAGCGATGGCTTGCCGTGCTCAATCGCCAAACACCAGATCGCGTCCCGATGGATATCTGGATTACGCCCGAGGCCGCGAAGGGACTCCAGGAGTATCTCGGCTGCGACTGGGACGGCGTTGTTCAGCGTCTTCACATTGATCCTCCGCTCGGGGTCGACGGACGATACGTGGGGCCGCCACCAAACGAAGGCGAGGACATCTGGGGCATTCGTTACCGTAATATCGACTACGGAACGGGCAGCTATCGTGAGGCGGCCACCTCTCCTCTCGCGCGATACAATTCCGTAGAAGAGATCGAGGCAAACTACACTTGGCCCAGTCCCGATCATTGGGACTACTCGCATTTGCCCGAGGCGATTCGCGGCAACGAGCACCGGATCATCCGCGGCGGCGGATCGGAACCGATGCTGGTATACAAGAACCTCCGCGGAGACCGCCAGGCCTTCACGGATCTGATCGAACATCCCGGCATCGTCCACTACTGCCTCGGGAAGCTCTTTGACCTCGCATATCAGAATACACTGCGCATCTTCGAGTCCATCCCCGGCGCCGTTTCCATCACGTACGTCGCGGAGGATCTCGGAGGCCAGGACGCGATCATGTACTCGCCCGAACACTGCCGCGAGTTCTTCTTCCCAGGAATGAAACGGATGATGGATCTAACGCGGCAACACGGCTCCTATGTTTTCACACACTCCGATGGCTCGTTCCGCGAAGTCCTTCCGGACCTTGTAGGCATGGGCGTCCAGGTACTGAATCCCATTCAATGGCGGTGCAAGGGAATGGATCGCGAGGGACTGAAGCGTGACTTCGGCGACAAGCTCGTCTTCCACGGCGGCGTCGACAACCAATACACCCTTCCCTTCGGAACCACCGAGGAAGTCCGCTCCGAAGTCCTCGACAACTATCGCATTCTGGGCGAGGGAGGGGGTTATATCCTGGCGCCCTGCCATAACATCCAGTCGGTAACTCCACCCGTCAATATCGAGACCCTCTATGAAACAGGGTTAGAGTACGGGTGGCGGTAGGCGTCCTGCCTGCGCCGATTCTCTGGAAAAGACCTCCCACACGAGCACCTTCGCATCTTCCGGCATCCCACGACCCAACGGCGGAATCGCTGGGGCAGGGCAAATGATCTTGACATATGGCCCGACCCGTGTCATTATGTAGCTACAGATGGCTCATATTTGGGATGGGCCGTCCAAATTGGCCGGACAACTGGGATCGAGCAATGATCGGACTTCGTGAACAGATTCCCGAGGGGATGGCTTTCTACGAGTTCATCAAGCAGGAGCTCAGACGGGAAATAGACACGGGTGTGCTGAAAGAGGGGGATCGGGTCCCTTCGGAACTTGAGCTGGCGCGCGACCTGAACGTGAGCCGCAGTCAGACTCGTCTGGCCCTGCGCGACCTCGAAATGTCCGGCTACCTGCTTCGTTCGCCGGGCCGGGGGTCCTTTGTGGCGCCCGCGAGCAACAGGGCCAAGCAGTTGGGGATGAGAGGCTTCCGCATGGTGGCCATGGCGTCCGCCGACTTCTACTCCGTCTACCGCCGAAGGGTCATCGAGAGTTTCAGCGAGCACATTCTCGATGCGGGTTTCCGCATGTTAACGTATTTCCTGCGCCTTCACGACGAGCGGGAACTGGAATTCCTCGAACAAAGCCGCAACACCGGCATCGAGGGACTGGCCTTCTGGATTCAGGACCGCTCGGATGCGGCCAAAGCCGTCTTGACTGCTTTCCGGGAATCCCAGTTTCCCTGCGTCCTGTGCGACCGTTACTTGCCTGGGTTCGACATAGATTTCGCCGCTACGGACAACGTCGACGTGGGGTATCGTCTGACGCGGGCGCTAATCGGTCAAGGCCATCGTCGCATAGCCTTCATGACGCTTTGGCTCGGAATGACCCCCACCGAGGATCGCCTGGAAGGCTACCGCAGGGCATTGGCTGAAGCGGGACTCGCCTTTGAGGAGGGCCTCGTGGGCTCTCTTGACGCGCCAGGGGAAAGTCCGATTTCCCTGGTCAAGGGTGTTTTGGCGCACCGCCGCCGCCCGACGGCAATGTTGTGCACCGACGACCGGGTCGTCAAGACGGTAATCGAAGTGATAAAGCAACTCGGTTACAGTCTTCCCGACGACATGGCGTTCGCGTCCGTCGACGACGATGATTCCTTTCGTGACTTCGAAGTGCCGGTTATTTATGCGCGTCAGAACGCCGAGGAAATCGGCCGGCAGACCGCCGATCTGCTCGTGGCGCGCATCCGCGATCCAAGGAAGGATATAGAATCGCGTCTTATAAGGGCCCAGTTTTTTGACCTTGGGGAAGCCGAGAGCGGCGCAACATGGGATGTGACACGGGAAGGAGGTGATGCGGGACCAGTTCGGCGAGAGTGCGCAGTTTGTATTGATAAGTGAAACTGCGCGGTTTCATGTATGAAGGAATCTTCTTTGAACCAGGCAGAAGAAGCAAAAACAGGAGGAGTGAGAGTCATGAAAACCAAGGGATTTACACTAATCGAATTGCTTGTGGTTATCGCGATCATTGGCATTCTGGCCGCGATTCTGCTGCCGGCATTGGCGCGCGCACGTGAGTCGGCACGTCGGGCAAGCTGCGCCAACAACCTGAAACAGTTGGCGTTGGTGTATAAGATGTACGCCAACGAAGCAAAGGGCCAGAAGTTCCCGCCGAGCAAGTATGCGAATAGTCCCGACACCGATCTCACTGGCGCTTGCGATGACTACGCCCTGGACTTTTGGTTCCAGGGTGACGTGGTGTACCCGGAATATCTTTCCGATATGAACGTGCTGCTGTGTCCGTCGGATTCGGACTCGATGAACTATGTGACGGAGGGGACATGGAACTGTGGTGAGAACCCTGCCAATCCTATCTGTCCATGCCGGTTTGGCGCCGGTTCCTATGTGTACACCGCGTGGGCTGTCGATCTCAAGCATTACGTGACTCCCGGCATGGACCCGAATGCTCCAAACGCCGCAAGCCTTAACCCGTGCTTCCTCGATATGCTGAATCCCATATTAACTGCCATCGACGCCGCTACCACGAGGGCAGACGCCGCTGCGGGTTCAGACAAGGATATGACGGCCTGCGGCGAGCCGGTCTACAGGTATCGCGAAGGCATCGAGCGGTTCTTCATCACGGACATCAACAACCCGGCCGCAAGCAGCAAGGCGCAGAGCGAACTCGTGGTTATGTGGGACCAAGTCAGCACGGATGTCGATGAATTCAACCATCTCCCCGGCGGCTGCAACGTGCTGTACTTGGACGGACACGTGACGTTTGTGAGATTCCCGTCGCAGGAGCATCCCGTGAACGGAACAATGGGATTCATAAATGGTCAGTTGTTCTAGATCCAAGTGCAAGAAGCCGCGCCCGGGGCCGGCCACGACAACCACGCCCCGGGCGGGGCAACTGCTTGACGGATGCTGACTCTAAACCATTGCGACACAAGCACCTGTGGCTCAACAAGCTGAGTTTGGGTCAGGCGCAAAGAGGAAAAAAGGAGAAACAGACAATGCGAAGACATGGTTTTACCCTAATTGAGTTGCTTGTTGTAATTGCGATCATCGGCATCTTAGCGGCTATTCTCTTGCCCGCGTTGGCACGGGCACGGGAGTCCGCGCGGCGGGCTAGCTGCCAGAACAATCTGAAGCAGATCAGCCTTATGATGAAGATGTATGCAAACGAATGCAAAGGAGAGAAGTGGCCGAGGTGCCAGGGTCTGCAAACCTACTTCCAGAACAACCTGCCGAAGATAACGGATTGCATGGAGCGACAGGACCCGAATTGGTCTCCGTACTCGCCGTCCATCTACCCCGAGTACTGCACGGACTGGAACGTGTGGATCTGCCCGTCCAACCCCGAATCTGGTGATCCCCAGGCTCTCTTCGAGATTATCCCGGACGGGTGTCCGTTCGCGGGGCAGAATCCCGATCTGGACGAGTGCTACATGTACTTCGGCTGGGTGTTTGACGAGGGTAACGGCGAGAGCGGGACCATAATGACGCCAGGACCGCCCGTTACGCCGGGACCGGCCGTGCTGATGGACTACCAGGTCTTCGAGCTTGTCATAGGCCTCTACGGTGCGGGTGCGCTTGACCAAGGCATTCCCGCAGACATCCCGGGCGCTATCGCGGCTCTCGAAGGAGACGCGACCATCGAGCACGGAAACGGCGGTTCAAACACGCTCTACCGCCTGCGGGAGGGGATTGAGCGGTTCCTTATCACCGACATCAATAACCCCGCGGCGTCCGCACAAGCACAGTCCGAGATCGCGGTCTGTTGGGATTCCCTCAACTCAAGTATGGCCTACGCCACTGCCCAATCCTTCAACCATGTGCCTGGCGGATGCAACGTGCAGTACATGGATGGTCATGTGGAGTTCATCAGGTACGAGAGGGAGGGGAAGTTCCCCGTTAACGAGCTATTCGGCAACCTGAGCAAGGCACTGTACAACTGATATCCGGGAACGATATGGTGGTCAATGTCCTAGCATCGGCTTCACCGTTACTCTTCTTGCCCAGGAGCATGGGAGGGAGCGGCTTTCCCCCCTATGGTCCTGGGCATATTCTAACGCGGTGCTGAGCAGCATGATTCCGTCCGAACATGTTGAAAGTTGTGCCTTCGATCTTGCGGAGGGTTTCTCCGAAGAGAGTCTTCGGGCTTAGGCTCAAGAGTGTAACGAATGAGGAGTAATAGTCATGAAGAAGAATGGGTTTACACTGATTGAACTTCTAGTCGTCATCGCGATCATCGGCATTCTGGCTGCAATACTGCTCCCGGCTCTGTCCAGGGCTCGCGAGTCAGCGCGCAGATCCTCGTGCCAAAACAACCTGAAGCAGATGGGCCTCGTATTCAACATGTATGCGAACGAGTCCAAGGACATGTATCCACCGATTAAGATCTGGGCCTGCGAAGACCCGCCGGGTACCCCGCCGGATTTGGCAGGCGACAGGATATTCAACGGCCCCTCGATATACCCCGAGTATCTTACCGACGCCGCGGTATGCGTGTGCCCTTCTGACTCTGACGCGCCAGACGTACTCAACAGTTTTCACAAGGACAAAGACCCAACGAAGCCTATCGAGCCGTGCAGACTTGCGCGGGGCAGCTATTACTATGTGGGCTGGGTGCTCAACGAGCAGGTCTGCCTTGTGCCGGGCGGCAAGACCGCCACGGATCCCACTCTCACGATCAGCGATATCAACCCGGATCTGATCTCAGCCGCAGTGGACGTCTTCTACACGAACCCGACCGCTGAGGCACGGTTGAAGGACCTCGGACCTGCGCCCAGGCTCCGCATCGGCATCGAGCGATTCTTCGTCACGGACATAAACAACCCTGCGGCAAGCTCCAAGGCCGCCACCGAGATACCCGTTATGTGGGATGAGATTGCCGTGTACGGAGAGGCCAAGACTTTCAATCACGTCCCGGGCGGGGGCAACTGCCTGTACATGGACGGACACGTCGAATGGCTCCCCTGGCAAACCAAGTTCCCGTCGAACATGCTGATGGTTGTACTTTCGGACTTCTAGGAACCGTGTTTCAATTCGTCCACGATTGGGCGCCTATAGCGCTCTGTCCAGAAACTCGCGGAAGTTTCCGCCGAGAAGGCGCGCGGCGTCGCGCCGGATCTCGGATTCGCCGACGGTCCAGCCGGTTGCGATAAGGTCCGTGTACTTGTCGGCGAGGACCTTTGCGATGATGCTTCGCGAGTGGTCCCATTTGTAGACGACCTGGTCGAGGACGCGCGCGTCGGAATGTTGCGGCGCCACGCTGAGGCCGAGAAGTTCGAATCTCATGCGGGTCATTTCTTCGATGAGGCTGGGGTTGTTGAGAAACCACCAGCATCCGAATAGGAAAAGGTTGCGGAACTTGCGCGCGGCCACGCAGATCTCGTGCTGGTTCTCGCGGGCCAGCATCGTCACCATGAACTTGTTCTGCGGATACTGAGCGCACAATCGCGCGACCGCGTCCACCTCAGACGTCCCGACGCCGTCCGCCGCGAGTCTGAGTTCTGGATTCACGTTTCGCTTGACGCCGACCATCATCGCGAAGGGCGCGTTGTGATCGCGCGCGACGGGCAGCACGCACGCTTCGATGAGCCTGGCGCGCGGCGACTCCTCCGGAAAAGCGAATGTCGGCGGCAGGGATACCGCCATGTACAGGGCCTTCATGCGCTTCATCCAATCGGAAAGAAACCGCCGGACCTCGGCTTGAGTCCGGTTGTTCAACGCGGTCTCTACGTCGTAACCCCATGCGCTCAGTTTCGCGCAACTGTTGGTCCAATCGTTGAGCAGCGGATCTATGCGGAGAGCGGCGTGGAAGCGGCGGTCTCCCTGGAATCTCTGTTCCCAGACCGGGCGTTCGGTGGCGTCGAAGGGATCGTTCGTCATCACGACCGATTCGAGGTTCGCGCATCGGAAGATCGTGTCCACGTGATCGGGAATGCGTTGCGCGGCGAAGAAGGCACGGTAGGCCTCGAGATCGCGTGAGGCCACGTCGAGGCCGAGCTTGGACAACACGGTGAGTACGCCTCGGCACGATTCGCTTATCGGTGAACGCTTGATGAACAACTCCTGCCAGATGAGATCGGCCTGCTCCCGTTTGCCCATGGCCCAGAACATGTCGCAGGGCACATCGGAAGCGCGCAGCACCTCCGCGACGAGGTAGTGATACGTAAGCAGTTCGTCGATGCCCCACAGCAGCAGCGCCCCGAAGGGCGGCGCATAAAGGTGTGTGTGCAGATCCGTCACCGGCGTTTCGGCGACGATGCGCGCGACACTTTCACGTATGGCCGGAATGCCCTTCAGCAAGACAGACGACGGGCCTTGCATGGTTTCATGCTCCATATTGAAAATCCGGTTCCCGGTCATTTGACCGGAAACCGGATGTCGATTCAAGCGAATTCGTGTGTCCATGATTCGTAGGTAAGAGCAAACCGAACAACATTCGATTGGCTCCGTGGCCGCGGCGTCCTCGCCGCGTTTCGGCGGACACACCTTGCATCAAGCGGTTCTTGACGAAAACGCGGCGAGGACGCCGCGGCCACGGAGCCAATCGGCGCGAGTTCCTCGGTACGGTCTCGAATCTTACGCGCGATTGTGGTGTATCTACTTCGCGTGAGAGGGAACGGGCGCGGCGGTTGGCGCGGCAGCCGGCGCGGGTGCAGCAACCGGCGCGGCCGGCGGCGCGGGCGGCGTGTACTTGAAGCGTTCCGGCGCGACGGGGTGATTGAGTTTGATGTCGGTTACGGCCAGCGTGGCCAATGCCGCGTTCGCAAGATCAAAGGCGTCGCACTTGAGCAGCACGCCGGAATCCTTAGCAAAACAGAGCCGGAGCTTCGAAATTGGTACGTTCGGGTCGGGCGTTGTGAGAGTGGCGTCGAGGACGTACGCGTTCTTGTCGCCCACCTTCTCAGCAGGTTGCGCAGACAGCGTGAAGCTCTTCTTCAGTTTGTCGAAGAGGGGCTTGCCGCCCAGCGGGATCATGTCCTTCGGATCGATCTTCTTGTACTCGACCTTGCCGAAGAACTCGTACTCGACGTACGCTTCCACCCCGTCGGAAACGGACAGGGCGCGGGCTTTCAATGCCTCATTGAGAGCGGCGTGCAACTCGAGTCGCGAGCACAAGGTCGCGTCCTTCTTGACGTAATCGACGCTGCCGGTGATCACCAGTTTCCCTTTGGCCGTGTTGTTGGGATCCGCCGGCTTCTTGCTGATGAGCGCGCCGACAAGGTTCATCGGGAAGTCCGCGTTCAGGTTGAGATTCGCGGTGAGCGAACCCAGTTTATCCCAGTTCTCAACGACGGTCTTTTCAATGGAATCCGCCGTGTCTTGCGCAACAATCACAGGCGCCCACGCCACTGCGGCGATCATGAGCGCACATAGAGTCAACTTCTTCGTCATCTTCGATGCTCCTTCTAGATTTGTCCAGCTTCAAGAGAGAGCGCTACCCTACCGGATGTCCCGCCCCAGATCAACTGTTGGGTCGGGTGGGGGTGCACGACATAAAAGCTGAGTTTGCATTGAAGCTCTTTTCTTGCCATACTTT
>CAZPMT010000111.1:0-18454 GCA_964587655.1 uncultured Nitrospiraceae bacterium | reverse complement strand
GACGAGTGCGTCGGCCAGATCGGTGGCCTCCATGAAACCCTCGCGAGTAGCTTCCGCCATACGGGCCGCGTTTACCCGGATCGATGGAATCATTCGCGTTACGACGCTCAGGCACACCTGGAGCGTGTCGGAAACATCGAACACGGGCTCCTTGTCTTCTTGGAGATCCCGGTTGTAGGTCAGCGGCAGCCCCTTCATCAGCGTCAGAAGCGTTATCAGCGCCCCGTACACCCGCCCTGTCTTTCCGCGGACAAGCTCGGCCACGTCCGGGTTCTTCTTTTGCGGCATGATGCTCGAGCCCGTCGTGAAAGCGTCGCCGATTTCGATGAAGCCAAACTCCGGCGTTGACCAGATCACGAGTTCCTCGCACAGGCGGCTCAGGTGCATCATCGAAATCGCCGCCGCCGAAGTGAACTCGATGAGGTAGTCCCGGTCCGACACGGCATCCATGCTGTTCGCGGAAACGGCGTCGAATCCGAGTTCCTTGGCCACCTGGTTTCGATCAATCGGGTAAGGCGTCCCGGCCAGCGCCGCCGAACCCAGCGGCAGGACGTTCACGCGCTTGCGGATTTCAGAGAGCCGCTGACGGTCGCGCGCGAGCATCTCGAAGTAGGCCAGGGAATGGTGCGCTAGCAAGACCGGCTGGGCGTGCTGGAGATGCGTGTAGCCGGGCATCACAACGTCGATGTGTTTTTCGCCGAACGTCACGAGGGCTGCTTGAAGGCCGCGCAGTTGGCGCCCGATGACGTCGATCTGGTCGCGCGCCCAGAGCCGGACGTCGGTGGTGATCTGGTCGTTGCGGCTGCGGCCCGTGTGCAGGCGTTTCCCGGCCTCGCCGATCCGCTGCACAAGCGCGGCCTCGATGTTCGTGTGGACGTCTTCGAGACCGATATTCCATGTAAAGTTGCCGGAGGCGATCTCGTTGGATATGCCGGTCAAGCCCTTGACGATCTTCCGGGCGTCGCGCATCGAGATGATCCCTTGATGACCCAGCATGCGCGCGTGGGCAATACTGGCGCGGATGTCCCACGGCGCGAGCCGCGCGTCGAACGAAACCGACTCCCCAAGCACCTCGACAAGGTCGTCCGTCCTATCCTCGAAACGGCCACCCCACAGCTTACTCATTCGTGCTACCTCACTCCTTTCCGACGAGTCGTTTCAGCACATCCGCATAATAGCAGTATTTCTGCCAATTATTCACTAGAGCGGCTCACGTCTGCCTGCGACGGATACTAATCGGAATGCACGGTTTCATGCAAACGACGGGGTTATCACCGAGCAGCAATGTTACCATGAACTTGCAGGTGCGCCCGTGGGGCGCTATCTGGTATAATCTCCTGTAGGTAACGCGAGGCGTTGGCCCGCTTCAAGAGTCGGCGAGCGTTGATTACACTGGATACTGGTTGTCTGCGCACCGACGCAAAAGGAGAGTTGTAATGTTCGGAATCGGAACCACGGAGCTGATGATCCTTCTGGTCATCGTGTTGCTTGTGTTTGGCGCGGGGAAACTCCCGCAGATAGGCAGGCAGTTGGGCGGCGCGATTCAGGAGTTCAAGAACAGCGTAAGCCCAAAGGAAGAGTCCGAAAAAAAGCCGGATGACGATACGGACAAGAAGGCCTGAGTTCCGCTCCCATCTTCCGTCACCGGATATCGTATTCCTTTAGCTTGCGGTAAAGCGTTCTGAGGCCGATCCCCAGCGTTTTGGCGCAAGCTTCTTTTTTGTACCCGCACGCCTTCAAGGTCTCCTCGATGACGGCCCGTTCAACTTCCCCCATCGTCGCGCCGAGCGGAATGCGGATCTCCGTCGTCCTGGGTCCCGCCGCTCCGCGGATGTGTTCCGGGATATCCTTGACATCCAAAGGGCGGCTTCCGGACGCCATCACCACCATCCCGTCGACGGTGTTCTTGAGTTCCCGCACGTTGCCGGGCCAATCGTAACGCATTAGCAGGTCGAGCCCATTCTGCGTGATCCCCATGACCGGCTTCCCGCTGATCCGGCTCGCATCGCGCAAGAAATGATGCGCAAGCAGCGCAATGTCTTCCCGCCGCTCCCGCAGAGGCGGAACGTCGATAACGGTGGCATGCAGCAACTCGTAAAGCCCCTCCACGCACTTCGCCTTCTCAAGAGGACGGCATACCGCCGCGATCAGGCGCACATCGACGGGAATCCCCCGCGTTTCGCCCATTCTCTGCACCCGGTTCTGCTTTATCACTCGGAGAAGGCCCTTTTGTTGCCGTTGATTCAGTTCGCCTATCTCATCGAGAAAGAGGGTGCCTTTGTCGGCGATCTCTACGCGCCCGCGTTGCGGCCGAGAACCCTTCGTTAAGGTACCCTTCGCAGCGGCGCGATCTCGCGCCGGCGTTGCAAGTCCGAAAAGCTCGGCGTCCAGCCGATTCGCTGGCGTTCCCACGCAATCGAGCTTCACAAAAGGCTCATCACGGCGCGCGCTGTTATTGTGGATCGAGAGCGCGATCAGGTCCTTTCCGACACCCGGCTCCCCGCGAAGAAGCGCCGCCGTCGAGGCGGACGCCGCGGTGCGCACCGCGTTGTAGACCTTGACCATCTGCCGCGAGTTCCCTACAAGGTTGCCAAGCCCGTAGTGCTCGTCGAGCCGGTGGCGGAGTTCGTGCCGCTCAAGGACTACGCGTTGATGGGCGATGCCCCGTTCAATGACCGCCTCGAGTTTGCCCAGATTCAACGGCTTGATCTGAAAATCGTAGGCCCCCTGCCGCATTGCTTCCGTCGCCAACTCAATGTCCGGATGGTCGGCGAGGATGACGACGCACACTTCCGGGTTGCGCTCCCTGGCCACGGACAACAAACGCATGCCCTCGTGCGCAACCGCACGATCGGTGCGGCGGATATGAAGCCCCGTTATAAGGACGTCAAACATCCGGCTGTCAAGCCTGTTGAAAGCCTTTTCTCCGTCATCGACCCACTCGACGGAGTATGCGCGGCCGGCCAGAAAGCCCATGATCTCCCGTCCCGTTTCAGGATCGCGTTCCACCAACAACACGGCGGCAGTGAAATCGGCCCGCATCGCACACTCCCTGTAGGACGGGTTTCAAACCCGTCCTACGATGCCCGAACAACCCGTCCAGTCTAACGACACGCAATCTCGCCCGTCAACCGGCGGCGGCCGAAACGTGACTCCATTCCCTGCGCTGGGGCGTTTGTTTACGGTTGCAGGTCTACGTTGAGTGTGTAGGTCCCGCCGGGTTCGGTCTTGAGTTCGGCGGTCTTGTCGCGGCAGCGAAGCTTGCAGACACCGCCGTTCTTTGACTTGACGACGGCGCGGGTAAGTTGCCCGTTCTCCCACTCGATATCGATCTCGAAGCCGCCTCGAGCGCGCAGCCCGCTGACGGAACCTTTCGGCCAAAGCCCCGGCAACGCGGGCAGCAACCGGATCTGTCCATCGTGACTCTGGAGGAGCATCTCCGCGATGCCTGCCGTGGCGCCGAAGTTCCCGTCGATTTGGAAAGGCGGATGGTTGTCGAAGAGATTCGGCAACGTCGATTTGTGGAAGAGGGTTTCGATGTGCCGCAACGCCTCGTCGCCGTCCTGCAATCGCGCGAAGAGCGCGACGAGCCACGCGCGGCTCCAGCCGGTTCCACCTCCGCCGTGTTCGAGGCGGCGATCGAGTGATTTCCGCGCGGCCGCGGCAAGCTCGGGCGTGTGATCGATCGTGATCTGTTCGCCCGGATAAAGGCCGAACATGTGCGACATGTGCCGATGGCCCGGCTCGGGTTCGTCATAGTCTTCCGGCCATTCCTGAAGTTGCCCGTTCTTCCCGATCTGGAGCGGGACCATTCGATCGAGCGTCGCCCGGAGTTGGCCGCGAAGCTCCTCATCGACGCCAAGGATTTCCGATGCGGCGATGCAGTGCGTAAACAGATTGTTGATGATCATCAGGTCCATGGTGGATGAATGCGTCAGCATAACCTTCTCGCCCGACGGTTTCTGGAAACGATTCTCCGGGGAATGGGATGGGATCGTGATGAGTTTCCCGGCGAAGCGACTGCCCGGCGGCGCTTCAACTAGGAAATCAAGGATGAACTGCGCGGCCTCTTTCATCGCCGGATAGGCGCGCTCGCGAAGAAACGCCGAGTCGCCGTTGAATGCGTAATGTTCCCAGAGCGGCTGCGACATCCATGCGGCCCCCATGGGCCAGACGCCCCACGGGCCGTCGACGGGAACCGTCGCGCGCCAGAGGTCGGCGTTGTGATGAAGCACCCAGCCGCGGCACTGGTAGTACTCCTGCGCGGTCCGCCGTCCTGTCTGCGAGAGGTCGGCGATGAGGTCGAACAGCGGGCCGGTGCACTCGGGCAGATTGCAGGTTTCCGCCGGCCAGTAGTTCATCTCCGTGTTGATGTTTGTGGTCCACTTGCTGCCCCAGGCCGGGTCGATCTGATCGTTCCAGATGCCTTGCAGGTTCGCGGGCTGAGATCCGTCTCGCGAAGCCGCGATAAGCAGATATCGCCCAAACTGGTAGTAGAGTGCAACAAGCTGCGGATCTTTTTCCGGAGCGAAGTTTGCGAGGCGCTCGTCCGTAGGCGTGTAGGTGAGGCGGGTCTTTCCGACATCGAGCGACACCCGCCGGAAAAGCGGCTCGTAGTCCGCGAGATGATCCGCGCGGATCCGATCATACGACTTGGCCCTGATCTTGGCGAGCGTCTCGGCGGCCTTTGCATCGGGATCGCCGGACACGTCGTGATAGTTCTTGAAGCTGGTCGCTCCCGTGAAGATCAGTGTCGCCGCGTCGGCGCGTTTGACCTCGATATGGTCCGCCGCGGCCGCGATCGAACCTCCTTCTGGGATCACGAACACGCGCCCCGCAAAACGCAGGCCGGGGCCGTCCCACACTGCATTGCCGCCTTTGCCGCCAGCGGAGGGTCCCAATTGGCCGGCGATGAGCAGCGTGTTGTTATCTGCGGTTTGGACCGTCGTGCCGGCGTGCGGGCTCGTGAACGAAACGTCGAACGAGTACCGCCCTATCCGCTCCGACGTCAGACGCATCACGATGGCTTGGTCCGGGTAGGAGGCAAACACCTCACGGACGCAGACCGCGTCCCCGACGCGATAGTTCACGCGCGCGGTGGCAGTGTTGAGGTCGAGTTCGCGTTGGTACTCGACGGCATCCTCGTGGCCGTGGAACTTGATGAGCAGGTCGCCGAACGGCTGGTAGGATTGCAGGCGGGAGGGGTCGCCGAGAAACTCCGCGCCGCACAGTTTCTCAGCTTCGTTCTCTTTGCCTTCAAGGATCAGACGTCTTATCTCGGGAAGATGCTTGTATGCCTCCGGCCGATTGTAGTCATGAGGGCCGCCCGTCCAGAGTGTGTCCTCGTTTAGTTGCAGGCGATCTTCATGCGGCCCGCCGAAGACCATGGCGCCGAGACGTCCGTTGCCGACTGGCAAGGCTTCGTTCCAAACCGTTGCCGGTTTCGAATACCACAGTCTCAAGTCTCTGTCCACGTCAGGTGGCTCCTTTTCCGCGACCGCGCCTGTCAGGCACGCCAAGAAAACGGCAACATCCGCCATATACACGAGAGAAGACATCATGGACCTCCAAACGCTGCGTCATTCCCGCGAAGGCGGGAATCCAGTCCGGAGGTTGCGGGGCGGGGTGTGTTCTGGATTCCCGCCTTCGCGGGAATGACGCAATTCTGGTATTTTTTCACAAGCTCTGAGTCTAGCCGGGCAACGGCCTCTTTTCAATGCCGAATTAACGTCATGCCATGATGTTCAGAAATGTGACTGCGACCACGTTGGCCAACAGTTCGCGCGTTTCGCTATAATGGCTCCGCGCGATTGTGCGAGGGAGGAGAGGACATGTACATCGGACGTATCGTGAGCGTTGCGTTGACGAAGGACGGGCGGCTGTGCGCCGCGTACCGCGTTTCGAGCCGGTCTTTTCCGAACCGGACGGCCATCGTCAAACCGGACAAGGTAAGCATTATTCCAAAACCGGGGTTCGAGGCGGACGTTCAGAAGAACCCATACATCGCATACAACTGCGTGCGCCTCGTGCGCGATGGCCAAGTTGCGGTTGTCACGAACGGCAGTCAGACTGACTCGATCGCGGAGAAGATCGACTCCGGTATGTCGCCGCGCGATGCGCTGGTTCTCTCGTCGCTCGTGCTTGACTATGAGAAGGACGACTACAATACGCCCCGGATAAGCGGCGTCGTTGATAGACGGGGCGGCGGCTCCGGGTGGCTGGCGATCGTGCGGCACGACGGTCTCGAGGTGCGAAGAATGGACTTGACGCCGGGTACGTTCTTCTATATCGCCACCTATGAAGAGAATCACATTTCGGACGCGCAGTCCGGCGATTACGAGGCCGCGAACGCCGACGCGGCCTGCGAGTTCATCCTACGGAAGGGCGTGTTTTCACAACGGAGCAACCCTGTGACGGCGGTCGCGGCCATCGCGTCCGGCGGTGGCTTTGAGATGTGCGCGAAGGACGTATAAGCCGCGCGATAAGGCTTTGACGGGGAGGGCGGTCAAACGATGACTAGCGAATATGTCACTCCATTGGTGGATCGCTTCGCCACGAAGGAGATGGCGCGGCTTTGGAGCGCGCAGACGAAATTCTCGACGTGGCGCAAGTGCTGGGTCGCGCTCGCCGAGGCCGAAAAGGAACTCGGGCTGCCCGTTACGGACAAGCAGATCGAGGAGATGCGCGCTCACGTCGACGACATCGATTTCGAGGCCGCCGAACGCTTCGAGCGGGAAACCCGCCACGACGTCATGGCCCATATCCACGCTTACGGGCTTGTGGCCCCCAAGGCGAAACCGATCATCCATCTAGGCGCGACAAGCTGCTATGTGACGGACAACACGGACCTGATCCTGTTGCGCGAGGCCTTGGACATTATCCTCTCAAGAGCCGTCAACGTGCTCGCGAAGCTCACGGCCTTCGCCGGCAAGTACAAGGATCTGCCGACGCTTGGCTTCACGCACTACCAGCCCGCCCAACTCGTGACCGTGGGCAAGCGTGCGTGCCTCTGGGCGCAGGACATCCTGATGGACATCGAGGATGCGGAGGCGGCGATGGCCCGGTTGCGCTGCCACGGATCGAAGGGCGCAACGGGAACGCAGGCCTCGTTTATGGCCCTGTTCGACGGCGATGGCGGGAAGGTGCGGAAACTCGACGAGCTTGTGGCCGCGAAACTCGGCTTCAAGCGGACCTACGCCGTGACGGGCCAGACGTATCCGCGCAAGGTCGACACGCACGTGTTGCGCGTGCTCGCCGCCATCGGCGAGTCGATTCATAAATGGGCCACGGACATGCGGCTGCTCCAAAACATGAAGGAGATCGAGGAGCCGTTCGAGAAGACGCAGGTGGGCAGCTCCGCCATGGCGTACAAGCGCAACCCCATGCGTTGCGAGCGTGCGTGCGCGCTCGCGCGATTCCTGATGGTGGCGCCGCTGCACAGCGAGTTCACAAGCGCAGTCCAATGGTTCGAACGCACCCTGGACGATTCCGCGATACGCCGCATCAGCCTCCCCGAGGCGTTTCTCGCGGCCGACGGCGCGCTGAATCTCTATCTGAACGTGATGGAGAATCCCGCCGTGTATCCCAAGGTCATCGAAAAGCACGTGTGGGCGGAACTCCCGTTCATGGCGACGGAGAACATCCTGATGGCCTGCGTGAAACGTGGTGGAGACCGGCAGGAACTCCATGAGGTCATTCGGCGGCATTCGCAAGCCGCGGCCGCGCAAGTAAAGGAGCAGGGAAGAGACAACGATCTCCTCGATCGGCTCGCGGCGGATCCCGTTATCGGCATGACACGCGAGGAGATTGACGCCGTGCTCGATTTGCGCGCGTTCATCGGCCGCGCGCCGCAGCAGGTCACGGAGTTCATCGAGGGCGAGGTGCGCCCGGTGCTCAAGCGCTATGAGGATCGCTTGGGCGCCGCGTCGGATGTCCGAGTATGAGTCCGCCGTGCGCTTGGCGTATCCTATAATGAACGAAGGTTCGGGGTCCGAGGAGCGATGAAACAACGTCACAGAATCGCATGCGTGGTCAATCCGTATTCCGGTAACGGCCGCACCGCGCGGAAGTGGCCGGAACTCGCGGAACTCATCCAGAAGCAGATCGGCCCGTTCAAGTTCCTCCAGACGCAACGCCCCAGAGACGCGACCTATCTTGTCCAGCAGGCCCTTCGCGATGGGTATGACCGCATCATCAGCGTCGGCGGCGACGGCACGCACCATGAGGTGCTGAACGGCTTCTTCGACGGGCTGCTTCCAATCAACCCGCGCGCCGCCATGGCCATCCTCCCAATGGGTACGGCCTCAGACCTTGCCCGCACGCTGCACATTCCGAGAGGGCGAAAAGCGATTCCACACCTCGTTAGCGACCGCGTCGTCGCCGCGGACCTGGGCCGCGTTTCGTTCACGCTGCCTAACGGCGGGCAGCAGTTCCTGTACTTCATCAGCATATGCCACGTCGGCATGGGCGGCGCCGTCGTGCGATGCGTCAACAACAGCAAGAAATACGGCGGCTTCTTCACGTATCTCGCGGGCGCGCTGAAAACCTTGCTGCGATACCGCTGTCCGTACATCGAGCTCGACATCGACGGTATTCAACTGGACCAGGTCTGCCGCGACGTCATCATCGCGAAGGGGCAGTACGACGGAGGCGGCATGCACGTGGCGCCGAACGCGGAGATCGACAGCGGAAAGTTCGAAGTCTTCGTGCTCGGCGAGACCTCCCGTTGGTTTATTCTCAGCCGCTTCTACAAGGTATACATGGGCCGCATCATGGATTACCCCGATAAGGTGAAATACCTCGAGGCGGCCCGCGTCACCGCCCGGTCCAACGAGCCGGTCCTGATTACGCTAGATGGAGAGCAGCCCGGACAACTGCCAGCGGTCATCGAGATGATGCCGAAGGCCCTGCGCATCGTCACCGCGTGTCCGGATCATACCGTCGTGGAACCCGAGCATCCCGAAGCCATCGATGCGAAGGAACCGCATCGAGACGGGAAACAGAAGACGGAACCGGTCGTGACTTCATCGCCACTTGACCGCAGTGTCACGCCTCCCGCATTATTGCGCTGACATGAAACCAGTCCTCAAAACATACGGTCCCGCAGTCGCTTCAGGTATCCTGTTGGCCCTGGCCTTTCCCTCGTGGGGCCTGTTTCCGCTGGCGTGGGTGGCGCTCGTTCCGCTCATCCACCAGACCCGCGATCTTCCGCCTCGCGCGTGCGCCGGGCGTTTTCTTCTCGCTGGCTGGGTTTTTTACTCGCTCCTCTTGCATTGGCTAATGACGAACGTCTACTGGGGCGGCGGCTGGGCCTTTTGGGGCTATCAGGCATTATGCGTGATGCTTGCGCTCTATTGGGCCGTGTTGGGTTTCCTGTGGTCCTGGTTGCGAGCCTCTGGGCCGAGGTACAACGTGCCGGGGGCGCTTTTCATTCTCTGGCCGGTAATGGAACTGCTCCAAGCCAAACTCTTCTCCGGATTCGGCTGGGGCGCCATCGGCTACAGCCAGGGCAGAGACCTCCTCATCACTCAATGGGCCTCCTTCGGCAACGTCGTCCTCGTATCCGCGATAGTCGTTCTGTGTAATGAGTTCCTGGCATGGTTTCTTCCTCACCGCGCACATCTCCGCGACGAACCTCCATCAAGCAAGAATCCAAAATCCAAAATCCAAAATCCAAAATCGCCTCCTGCTTTTCGTTTCCTGTTGCTTGCCGTCGCCGTGCTGTTGGTAACGCACGCCGTTGGGTGGTTTGTGCTCGACAAGCCCGACTATCAGTCCAAACCTCTCAACGTAGGCATCCTCCAAACCGATTTCCCTATCGAGATGAAGTGGGACTGGGAGTACTCGGAGGAAATGGTGCGCAACGCCGCGCAGAAATCACGGTGGCTCGCGCAACACGAGAAGGTGGACCTGTTCGTGTGGCCCGAAGCTATGGTCATGGACGAAATCACGACACCGGGCATTCAGAAAGAGGTAAACGGCCTGACCAAGGAAACCGGCTCGGCCCTCTTCACGGGCGCGCACCGCCGAGACGAGAAGACGGGGGGATATCGAAACTCGAGCTATCTGATCGACAAGGACGGCAAGATCGCCGGCTTCTACGACAAGGTCCATCTCGTGGCATTCGGCGAGTACGTTCCTTTCAGCAAATATCTGCCGTTCATCCAGAAGGTCGTGCCGGTCATCGGCGACGTCGAGCCGGGAGACAAGCAGAAGGTCATTGCCGCCGTTGGACGCGCCTTGGGGCCTCTCATCTGCTTTGAAGTTCTCTTCACGGACATGGCCATGAAACTCCGCGAGGACGGCGCGGATTTTCTTGTTGTAATCACGAATCTCGGCTGGTTCGGTTCCAGCGCGGCGATTCCGCAGGAGTTTGAGATCGCGCGAATGCGCGCCGTCGAGACCCGGCTACCGCTCGTTCACTGCTCCAACACGGGCATCTCCGGGGTCTTCGATCCGTGGGGCCGGTTCACTATGATCGATGCCGCCTTCGGTCCGAACGGACGCTACGTCAAGTTCGGCCAGAGCCTATCCCCTAAAGACACGATCATGCAGCGGATGGCCGGCGCGCTTCCGGTGCCCGCCGCCGCCACGCACATATCCCACACATCCGTTGCACAGGGCGCATTTGTCATCGCATCGCTGCTCCTGATCCTTGCTGCAACTTTCCGCCGGGCAGCAGGATCAAAGAAGCGCTAAGCGTATTGAATCATAATTGCAGGATCTTAACGAAGTGGTGATTCCGGAGCATTTGAGAAGTGCAAGCATAAACAATGGGTCATTTTCCCCCTTTGAAGGGGGGTAGGGGGATGTTGGATTGCCGACACAAGCTACCGGCAAATGCGCAAGAACATCCCCCTACCCCCCTTCAAAGGGGGAAAATGGCATAGCCACCACCTTTGCGATAGGTTATCAACGAAATGCCTGAATCAGCCAGGAGCCTATCGAAGTTCGCCGCCGTATTCGCGGGAGGGACGATGATCAGCCGCGTCACCGGCCTCCTTCGCGACATGGTTACCGCCGCAATCATTCCGCGTGAGGCATGGGCCGCTTTCAACGTGGCGTTCCGCTTTCCAAACATGCTGCGGGACCTGGTTGGGGAAGGGGCCTCCAACGCGGCCTTTGTGCCGGTGCTTTCGGGCATTCTCGAGAAGGAGTCGGAGGACGCGTTCCGCACCGCCGTCAGCGCCATGATGTCCGCGATGATCGTGGTTCTGGGCGTGATCACCGTCTTGGGCGTAGTGTTCATACCCTTCATCTTTCACCTTCTCGAACCTGTGGGTTTTGTTACCGGCGCGAAAGAAGTGTCGCCGGAGTACGTGGGGCTTATGGGTTCTCTGACCCGCTGGACGTTCCCCTATGTCTTCTTCATCGGCCTCACCGTATTTCAGATGGGACCTCTCTTCATTATGCGCCGCTATTCAACGCCGTCGTGGTCGCCGGCGCTGCTGAACGTCTGCCAGATCCTCGTGTGCTTTTGTTGGTTGTGGCGTCCGGGCGTTTTCTCCGATGCCGCGTTCGCGCTTGTGCTCGGCGTCTGGTTCGGGGGCATCTCGCAGTTTCTGGTGCAGTACGTCTCGGTCGGCCGCCACGTCGGCGTGTGGAAGCCGAGTTTCCAGCTCCGCCATCCCGCGATCAAGACCGCTTTTTGGTTGCTGGTTCCTGTGATCCTCGGTCAATCCGCCGGCGAGGTGAACAAGCTCGTCGATCTCTTGTTCGCCACCTCAATGGGCCCCGCCGTGATCAACGCACTGTACATTTCCAACCGCCTAGTCCAACTGCCGTTGGCGGTATTCGGCATAGCCATATCAGTGGCGATCCTCCCGTCCATCTCGCGCGCGGCGGCCCGCGAGGACTTCGGCGAAGTCCGAACCACCCTGATGCACGGCTTCCGGCAATGCTTTTTCCTCGTGTGTCCCGCACTCGCGGTGCTCTTTGTGGTGTCACGACCCGTAGTCGACTTGCTGTTTCTACGCGGGCGCTACGAATCCAGCGACGCCGCCATGGCGGCCACGGCGATCATCTACCTGGCGGCGGGACTCCTCTGCTTCGCGTGGGTCAAGGTCGCCGTCGCCGGTTTCTACTCGGTAAAAGACACGAAGACGCCGGTGGCCGTGGCATTTGCCAGTATGCTGATGAACATAGTTTTCATCTTTGTGTTGACTGGGCCGCTCGATATGGGATTTCGCGGCCTTGCGCTCGCTACCACGCTCTCCTATTCGATCAACTTCGCGGCGCTGTACATACTTCTCTGCCGGCGTTTCGGCAGGCTCTGGGACGCGCCATTTGTTGGGGCCATACTTCGCATCGCCCTCGTGGGCGTCCTGATGGGCCTTGTGCTTCACGCCGCGCACGTCGCGATGACCGGCGTGTTTGATGGAGAGGGCCTCGCGTCGCGCGCGATCTCAGTCATATTGACCCTTGCGATTGGCGGAGGGTTCTACGTGCTCGGCTGCGCCGTGTTGCAAGTGCCCGACGTGCGCATTTTCGCGTCGTTGACACGCAGGGCCAAGTGACGCAAGGGGGGGGAGCGCTCAGGCGGCGAAACGGTAACCGAGGAAACGGTAGATCAGCTTTGCCACGGTGAATTGTGAAGCCGCCATGCCCTCGATGGGCGCGAGTTCGCTCACATCGAGTCCCACGACCTCACGCTCGCGGCAGAGTCGCGAGAAAAGCCGGTCCATCTGACGCCAAGTCAATCCGCCCGGTTCCGGCGTACCCGTTGCCGGCAGGATCGACGGGTCCATCACATCGCAATCCAGCGTGACGTAGACGCGCGGGCGCGTCGCCGCGATTACCTGCGCGATCCAATCGACGCCTTCCTCTTCCGAAGTGTGAATATCGTGGGCGTAGAAGTTGGGGATGCCGCGCTCGGTCGCGAAATGGCGCTCGGTCTTATCCTGACTGCGAATTCCCACCTGGACGAGCGAGTCATGAAAGTCGAGGACACGCGCCATGGCGCAGGCGTGGCTCCACGGACTGTCCTCGAAGGTGTCGCGAAGATCGCTGTGTGCGTCAAGCTGAAGGACGCTTACGTTCGAGAAATACTCGCAGTGGGCCTTTACGGCGCCGATAATCGAAGTGTGCTCGCCCCCGAGAGTGACCACGAACTTCTCTTGCTTCAGATAGCGCATGACCTTTCCGCGGAGCTGCCGCGCCAACTCGGGGCCGTCGACGTCTTCCGCGCCCAACGGCTTCAACGTGGCGATTCCGCCGCACGTGCGGAAGGGTTCGAAGCCCAGCGCCGCGTCGAAGAACTCCACTTGGCGCGATGCCTCGAGGATCGCTTCCGGGCCCAGATTCGAGTTCACACCGTAGGTCGAGGTGGACTCCATCGGAACGAGAATCACGACCACGCCCGCGCTCGCGAGCTCCGCGAAATCCTCAGGCGGGCAGAGAAATCCCTCTTCCGGCGGAAGCGCGGCATTCATCGTTTCTTGTGTCTCCCGCGTTGGAGCGCCGCCTTTGTCAGTGTGTCGAGTAGCGCCTTACGCGAGCGGTACAACCGGCGCGGCTTCCGGGGCTTGTGTGCGTCGAGCGCATAGGCCGTGAAAAGGGGCAGCGACACGGTCGAGTCCACGTAGCAGACGACCGCATCGGGCAGATGGTCCGGATCGACTTTGCCCCAGCTCACCGCTTCGGAAGGGGTTGCGCCGCTCAACCCGCCCGTGTCCGGACGCGCATCGGTGAACTGGATGAAATACGTGTGACCCCGCTCCTTCAGTCCGAAGACTTCCTGGATCTGCGGCTCGGTCTGCAACACGAAGTTCTTCGGGGAGCCGCCGCCGAGAATCAACACGCCGCTGTGTCCGTGGCGGTTCGCGTGATACACGATCGCCGCTGTTTCGTTCACGTCAATCGATGAATCGATGCGGCACTCGCTTCCCTTCAGCGATGCCGCGGCCATGTTCATCCCGATCGAGCTGTCGCCCGGAGACGACGTGTACACGGGGACCTCCGCCTGGTGCGCTGCGACGAGTAAACTGGTTCCGCGCAGGCCAAGCGCCTTCTCGCGGGCCAGGAGATACTTCCCCACGAGGTAATGGAACTCGGCCGTGCCCATGGTCCGCTGGAATTCCTCAGTGAACATCAGTTCATAGTAGAAACGATCCGTATCCAACAAGACGTCGTAAGAGAACATCACGTCGTAAATGCGGATCACCTCGTTCTTGCGCAACACGCGGTCGTCGACGAATGGACTGCCCGTGTGAAGCTGTTTTCCAAGTGCGAAATGCGTATCGTGGTACAGATTCGCGCCAGTGCTGACGATCCAGTCAACCATGCCGGCCCTAATAAGCGGGATGATGCAAGATTGCCCGAGACCGGCCGGCGTCAACGCGCCGCTGATCGACAGGCCGACGGTGACGTTGGGTTCGAGCATCTTCCCGGCGAAGAGCCGGCACGCCTCACGCAGACGGGCCCCGTTGTAGGCAAGGAATGCCGAGTCGATCAATGTGCGGGCCGTGACGCCGCGGCGAACGCACGGCGGCGCAATCGGCTTCCCGGACAAAAAAGGATTCAGTTTCTTCATGCGCAAGATTCCTTCTTCAAGAAAAGACGCGAGCCAGGTCGCGAGACCCGCCTGCGGTTGAAGCGGGGCCTCAGGGAAGTAGGATAGCCGCGGCGATGGTCGTTGTCCAGCGCCCATCCTTGTCGCCGAGCGCGGTCTGGGTGACGCTCGTCGTGCGCACGAACTTGCCGCTGATGCGCCAGATCTCCCGCTTCTCGTCCCAGCTCTTGTCGGGATCGAATTTCACGCCCATGACAGTCGCGAGCATTTCCGCCGCTAGATCCTCCGCGTAGTCGCCCGCCTTCTGACGCGTCTGGCCGAAACTGTGGTGTTCCGACAGATACCCGAACTGGTTCGCGTCCCGCGGGATGGCGACGCCCACCGATGACGCCAACAAACGCCGCGGCTCGTTCGTCGCCGCTTCGCTCATCACGACGTGCAGGATCTGACCTGCCTCCAGTTCCGCGAGACCCGTATCGGGCTTAACGAACCGGCACCCAGGCGGGTAGATGCTCGAAACCCGCACGAGGTTGAATTGCGCGATGCCGCAATCGCGTAACGCCATCTCAAAACTCGAGAGTTTCTCCCGGTGGCGGCCCACCCCACGTGTCAGGAATATCTTTTGAGGTACATACATTTTCCCGTTATCCCCACACAGAGTTCATTCAGCACCTGAGTTGTCCAATTGAGCGCGCAAAGCCTACTCAACAGCGCCGCACATGTCAAGCATTCTTTTTGCCCTCGATCCGATCTCGGTCTGCGAAGCCACTATGGAAATAATACGACCGTGGGCGTGCTGCGTTCTCGAAATCGATACGTTGTTGTTTGTCGATGATCACTCCTGATATAAGTACGTATAGGTTGGGAAGGCCGGGGAGGTCTCGGCCGGCGCTAACGAAGTACTGCGATTACGGGAGGTGTTGAAATGTCTGGAGATTTGCAGGCCCAATTTCTTCAAGCCAAAGACGATGTCGTGAAGCTTTCGAAGGCGCCGGACAATGACGTCAAGCTTCAGCTTTACGCGCTCTTCAAACAATCCACCGAGGGGGACTACACTAACGGCAAGAAGCCGGGCATGATGGATTTTGTCGGCAAGGTGAAGTACGAGGCCTGGAAAAAATTCGAGGGCATCTCGAAAGAAGAGGCCACTCAGAAGTACATCGACCTCGTCAACTGCCTGAAAGCCGACGACGCGAAGTAAGCGCGCGGGACGCAGGAAAACCAACGCCCCCGAATCCATCGAGAGGACTCGGGGGCGTTGTCTATTCTTGGCGAGAAGGCGCCTTACTTTCTCTTTTTTGCCTTGCGGGGGGATTCGATTGCCGCCTGTGCCGCGGCGAGACGCCCGATCGGCACGCGGAACGGGCTGCAACTCACGTAGTCGAGGCCGACGCGATGGCAGAACTTCACGGAGCTTGGGTCGCCGCCGTGTTCGCCGCAGATGCCGCACTTGAGTGTCGGACGCGTCTTGCGTCCGCGTTCGACGGCCATCGCGACCAACTGGCCAATACCATCCTGATCGAGGATCTTGAACGGGTCTTCAGGAAGGATCCGCTTGGAGAGGTAGTACGGCAGGAACCCGCCGATGTCGTCGCGCGAGAAGCCGAAGCCCATCTGCGTGAGATCGTTCGTGCCGAAACTGAAGAACTCGGCGTGTTGCGCGATCTTGTCGGCCACGATGGCGGCGCGCGGGACTTCGATCATCGTACCGACCATGTAGTTGAGTTTGACCTTGTACTTCTTCTCGACGTCGGCGGCGACACGGCGCACGATGGCTTCCTGGTTGACGAATTCATCGGACCGCGCGACAAGCGGGATCATGATCTCGGGGAATACCTTGACTTTCTTCTTACTCAGCTCGGCGGCGGCCTCGAGGATGGCCGTGGCCTGCATCTCGGTGATCTCGGGGTAGGCGATGCCGAGGCGGCAACCGCGATGCCCGAGCATCGGGTTGAATTCGTGGAGTTGCTTGACGCGCAGCATGATCTTGTCTTCGGCGACGCCGATCCGGGCCGACAACTCTTTGAGTTCGCGGGTCGCTTTGCCGTTTTCGACGAGGCTGCCGACAAACTCGTGCAGCGGTGGGTCGAGCAAACGGATCGTGACCGGTTTGCCGGCCATGGCTTCGAGAAGGCCCAGGAAGTCGGCTTTCTGATACGGCAACAGTTTCATGACGGCCTTGCGGCGTGAGGTTTCGTCTTCGGCGAGGATCATCTCGCGCATGTGAAGGATGCGTTCCGGCTCGAAGAACATGTGCTCGGTCCGCGTGAGGCCGATGCCTTCGGCGCCGAACGCGACGGCTTGGGCCGCATCGACGGGCCGATCTGCGTTCGTCCGGACCTTCATTTGGCGCGTTTCATCGACCCACTGCATCAGGGTCTTGTACCACTTGTTCTTTTCCGGTTCCGCAGGGACCACGCCAACCTGTCCAAGGTATACGATACCGCGCGAACCGTTCATCGTGAGCCAATCGCCCTCTTTGATGACCGTGTCGCCGACCTTGACGGTCTTGGTTTGCATATCGATGGCGAGGACGCTGCACCCGACGATGCAGCACTTGCCCCAGCCGCGGGCCACGAGTGCGGCGTGCGAGGTCATGCCGCCCTTGACCGTCAGGATGGCTTCGGAGGCGTGCATGCCGTGGACGTCTTCCGGCGAGGTCTCGTTGCGCACGAGTATGACCTTCTTGCCGAGCTTGGCCCATTTCTCCGCCTCTTCGGACGTAAGCACGACCTGGCCGACCGCGCCGCCGGGACCAGCGGGCAAGCCTTGGGCCAGCTTCGTCGCGCGTGACTCGGCCGCCGGATCGAGCATCGGGTGCAGCAGTTCATCGAGCTGTTCCGGTACGACGCGCATAATGGCGGTCTTGCGGTCGATCAGTTTTTCGTGGCACATTTCCACGGCCATCCGGACCGCCGCCGTGCCCGTGCGCTTACCGACGCGGCACTGGAGCATCCACAGCACGCCTTCCTCGATTGTGAATTCGATGTCGAGCATATCCGTGTAATGCTTCTCGAGCTTCTTGCGAATGTCGTCGAGTTGCCTGTAAAGTTTCGGGCTCGCCTCGTCCAGCGCCTTCAGATGCGCGCTGTGTTCTGTCTTCGTGGACTTGTTTAACGGGCTCGGCGTGCGGATGCCCGCGACTACGTCTTCGCCCTGAGCGTTGACGAGCCATTCGCCGTAGAACTTGTTGTCGCCCGTGGCCGGGTCGCGAGTGAAGGCCACGCCCGTCGCGGAATTTTCGCCCGTGTTGCCGAACACCATCGCCTGGACGTTGACCGCCGTGCCCCACTCTTCGGGTATGCGCTCGATTCGGCGGTATTCCTTGGCGCGCTTTCCGTTCCATGACTGGAACACGGCCTTTATGCCTCCCCAGAGTTGCGCTTGCGCGTCGTCCGGGAATTCCTTGCCGACGGACTTCTTGACGATACCCTTGAATTCGTCGCACAGGGCCTTGAGATCGTCCGCGGTGAGATCGGTGTCAAGCTTGCATCCCTTTGCCTTCTTCACGCGTTCCATCGCGTGCTCCATCTGAAGACGAACGCCCATGCCTTCCCCGGTTTCGATGCCCGCGGCCTTCTCCATTACAACGTCGGCGTACATCATGATCAGCCGGCGATAGGCGTCGTACACGAACCGCTCATTCTGCATCTTCGCGATCAAGCCCGGAATCGTCTTCGACGTGAGGCCGACGTTGAGCACCGTATCCATCATACCCGGCATGGAACGGCGCGCACCCGAACGCACCGAGAGCAGCAGCGGGTCCTTCGGATCGCCGAACTTCTTGCCCATGATCTTCTCGACCTTGGTCATCGCTGCATTGACTTCCTTCGTCAACTCGACAGGCAGCTTCCGATTATTCTTGTAGTAGACGGTGCACATATCCGTCGTGATCGTGAAACCGGCCGGCACGGGGATGCCCAGGTTGCACATCTCGGCGAGATT
>CAZPMT010000110.1:0-18602 GCA_964587655.1 uncultured Nitrospiraceae bacterium | reverse complement strand
GCGCCTGGATGGATCGCCGCGCGGTTTAGAGTGGTATCTTTGCGAGGCCGGCATAGCCGAAGGAAACGTAGGCGTATTCGGCGCCGAAGGTCATGGAGGCCGGATAGCCCATGGTCTCGTAGAGGCCGGCCAAGGAACCCGCCTCGGAGAAATCGTAGACGGCGAGCGCGTTGCCGACGGTAACGTAGGCCCTCGCGCCGTGGGCGTCGAACAGACTGCCCCACTGCTTGGTTACGAGCAGGCCGTCGCTGAGGGCGAAGGTCCCGGCATCGCTCACTTGGGCCACGTACAAATAGTATCCCGGCTCATCATTCTGTGTGGTTACGCCGATTAGGTCCCACAGGGGCCTGGGATTCGAGTTTGCTGAATTCGCACCAAAGAAGATCCTCGAGCCGCGGCCCATGACGGCGCCGAAGCCCGCGGGCAACTTCATTTCGTCGAGCGGCTGGACGAAGGCGCCGCCGTCCCACGAAAGGGATCTGAGGCTGCTTTCGAGATTCCATCCGGCGTTCCACTGGTCGTCGCGCACGACGAGCAGATCGCGCTCGGGTTGATACTGCACGAACGTTCCGGGAACGTTCACGGCGGGTCCCATCGACGGGGCGTTGACATCGAGTGCGCGGAGGTAGTTCGCAGTGACCGGCTGGAAGATGTCATATCCCGCGGCATCTTGCGTGCCGATGTAGAGTTTGCTGCCGACGGCGTTCATCGAGATGATCTCGTTGAACCCGAGACCGAGGGTCGTGGTCCATTGGTGCACGGCAAGGTCGACCAAGGCGAGGCCCTGGTAGGGCGTCTGGTCGCCGAACACAAGGTCGAACTTGTCATTAGTGCATCGCAGGGCAAGGATGTCGCCCAGGAGGAACGTACTGTCTCCCGACGGCCCCCACCCCCACCACGGCATGTAGAGGCTCTTTTCGGCGGCAGCCGGGGCTCCGCTCGAAGCGATGCCGGGGAGGGCGGCATCCATCATGACGCCGCCGCGATACCACCACCATGCGCCCCAATAGGGCTGAACATCGACATTGAGGATCGGTTTCACCACGGGCGTTTCCGGCGTCGAGCAGTCCACGACCGCCACGAGATAGTGTGATTTGTAAGTGACTTCATCCCAGTCGGTCCCGACCAGTATAACGGAGGCTCCGCGGGCATGGACCTCGGACAGGTCGCCGATTTCCACTTCTTCCTCCGCCAGGATGGCATCTGCCGCATCAACGAGCCTCACCAGGGTCTTTCGCGTTGTGTTGAGAGTGAGCACCTCGGCATGGAGGGCCGGGGATAGCTCGACTACCCTCGCCACGTATTCCGCGAGCGTCAACGTCTTCTCGACCACGGGTGAATCCAGACTTGAGCCGTCGATCGTGGCAAGCTGTTCGGTGGTGACGCCATAGTAGTGTCCGCCGTACTCGAACGAACGGAGCACGGTCCCTTTGACGTCCACGTAGCCTCGGGCTGCCAGACCCGCCGGGCCGTACGAAATGAACTGGAGGCGGTCATAGCCGCCCCGATCATTCGTCCACCCGCTGAACGGGACGATCAGCACGTCATCGAGCACGGTAAACGCCTTGACATCGCTGTAGGCGCTGGACCAGGACCAGTCTTCGCCGAACGTGGCCTTTTCGCCGACCTGTTGCGGGTTCGCGGGATCGGACACATCGAACATGCTCACGCACACCCGGCGGCCGTTGGTGTCATCGACGCCGAGGGCGAGGAGGCGGTCTCCGCGCGGTTCGATGTGTGTTGACCAACCGGGGACGATGAGCCTACCGGCCTCCTTGGGGTTCGCCGGGTCCGAGAGATCGATGACGAACAGCGGGTCCTTCATGAGGTACGTGACAACGTAGGCGCGCGGGCCGTCAAACCGCGTTGCGAACAACGTCTCGCCCGAGGCGCCGGTCAGTTCGGTCTCGCCAAGCGGCTGGAGGTTCATGGGGTCGGCCAGGCTGATGGTAGTCACAAAAGTCTTGCGGCCCTGGCTCCAATCCCAGTCATTCGAGACCACCCGGAGCACACCTTCGTAGGCGTCCATCTTGAACTTGTCGGCAACATAGCCCTTTACGGTTATGCTGCCCGCGACGTTGATGTCGCCATCGGGATCATTGATGTCGACGTAGGTGATGGCGGTCTGGTTCGTCTCCCAACTCGGCGCGGCGACGAAGATGGCGCTATTCGTGGCCTGGATGACGCTCCCAAGGCCCTCGAATGAGACCTCATCGACCTGGTGGATGTTGCCGGGGTCGGCCACGTTAATGCTTGCGACCCACGAAGAGGACGTAGCGGCCTTGGCCACGGCCATGCCGTCGTAGTAATACTGGTACTCGGCGCAGACCGCGTAGAGCACGTCGCCGACCAGGCGGCTGTCGACAAGGTCGCCGTTCAGATCGAATTCGGGCAGGTCAGTTTCGCCGGGATTAGCGAGATCCACCACATAAAGGCGGGAGGCCACGGTGAAACTGACGGTCGGCCCGTCGGTTTCGTACTTGTTTGCCGACGCCACGAGCACGTAGGCGCGATCGCCCACGACGTAGAGATCGCGGGGGTAGCCGTACGTGGGAACCTGGGCGAGGATCTTCTCCTGATCAAGATCTACTATGGCGAGGCCCCGGTACTGGTTGAGAACGTACAACATGTTCCCGACGCGCCGGATCACATCCGGCTCGACAACCTCGCGCGGGGCGGCGCTTGTCCCTGTGTCGTCCACGTTCTCCATCGGGCCGAATCCAGCGATCATGTCGTAGCGCCAGCCGTTCCCGGATACATCCGCGTTGGTAAAGCGGTATTGAATCTGCGGGCAGCCCGCGACAAGCAGGGCCGCCGCCACCAATGGTGTCAGTTTTGCCAAGGTACGCATGACAGTCTCCCTCGCATGTTTCCCGCCATAGACAACAAGCGCAAGCATAAGCAATACTCTATTTCTTTTCATTGTGTTCTCCTTCAAAAGGCCGTATACGGCCAGTATCTGTCTCGTAGGTTGATTGGAAATCATCCAAGTACTGGGAACCTGGCCATTCACCGGTTCCCCACAGTTTGTCAAATCCCGACAAACTGTTTGCACGGGAAGCTTCTCACAGTTTGTCGTGTCTTGACAAACTGTGGGGATGCGGACCATTCACGGCGCTCCAGAGAGAATAACGTCCCGCGCTTCGATACAAATGCGGCGAACAGCGCGAAGTACTAGGCGAGTACCGGGGGCGCGTGAGGACAGACCCCGAATAACAACCGTGTGGTCCCGGTCGGAGGGATAAGTTCTGCGAGCGCCGCGGCAGACTCCTGGCGCGGGGAAAAAGGCGTGCTGTCGGCGCCAACCTGCAGGTGGAGGTAACCGACCTCGAGGAACACGCGGTAGGGACGCGTCAACGGCACCGTTCCATTGCCGGAATCAGAAGGGGATGGCTCATTGCTGCCGGTCTGCTCACCCATGCCTCGGGCGATGGCGTATTGGAGATCGCGAACGTCGACAATCCCGTCTCGATTCACGTCGGCCGCTGAAGTGTCGCTCGCTCCCCGAAGTCCCGCGATAACTATCTGGACGTCGCGGACGTCCACCGCGCCATCCCGGTTGGCGTCCCCCTCATCAAACGCGGAGCGGACGGAAGGGCATAACGCGACCGCCAACAAGACGACGGACAAGAGGCCGATAATTCCTCTTCTTATCGCAAGTGACATACGCGTCAACTCCTTGAACACAGTATACACCAAACCTTCAGAATGTTACAACAGGCCTCTCGAGATGAATCGGGGAAGATGCGTCAGATATCGCGAAAGGGTCGGATCTACTCGTCGCCGTCAGATCTTCGAGACCCGGTCGACGTTCCCGTTCACCTCTCAGAGCTTGTGAAACAATCCCAAAATGGCGTCATTCCCGCGAAAGGGGCCTTCCAAAAATGTTCCCGTGGTCGACAGATCGCTTTATTGGGGTGTCTTCCGAAAGTCTACCCGAGATGAGATCGTGCCTTGTGGGGCAAAATTGAAAGCCATTTCTTGTTCCTCTTGGACGCAATCCAAAGTCGTTACATTTTTGGAAGGCCCCGAAAGCGGGAATCCAGAGTACACACGCCGACCCGCGACATCCGCCCGTATTATGGACCGATATACGGGCGCACTGGATTCCCGCTTTCGCGGGAATGACGCCATTCCAAGGCCGCTGAGTGAATGGGCGTATTGTGACGGCATTTCTTCACAACCTCTCGCTGCATTATACCAGATTCCGCAGGTGGATGTTTCGCTCTTTTTCGCATGGGCAAGCGTGCCGCATACCCCGTAGCCAAAAAAAGTTTTCCTATGGACTAAAGTTTCCGCTAAAGGTGCCGATAAAACCTACAGGTAACCTGGAAAGTACCTGATGAAGGCAGACCAGGTTGCCGGTAGTAACGGAAGGCGACAACCCGTCGGCATGTGACGGCGGGTCGCGCAGGCTCCAAATGGGCCGAGACGCCCGGTACCGCAAACCGGTCTTCTTGGTGGGGCTTGCGCACAGTAGGGATGCGAGCGTCGGCGCAGGGATGCACGGTGTCTCGCCAAAGGAGTCGCGCAAGGAAGCGCGACGTGGACCAACCACTCACGGAGGAACAGTACTATGGGACCGAGGGTCAATACCAACGCGGCCGCCGCTAAGGCAAGCCGCGTTCCGCGAAGATCCCCAGAGGGGTTCAACACCCTTGCCGGCGCTGGCGCGTCGGTCCCCGCACAGGCGAATGCCGTTCCGCAGACGGCACTGCAATTGCTCCGCTAGGCCCGGAGTTCGGAAATCGCATCATGGGGTGGGGATATCCCCGCTAAGCAGGTTTGACGGGGCGGGATCGCCCCGCAAGCGGACATGTAGCACGGTAACCTGAAAGCAAAGGAGGTGATGTCGCCACCCTCGACGGACGGCTACCGCATAGTCGGCCCGTGGCAAGGCCTGCATGCTGAATGTGAACGGCGTGCAGGGACAGAGACTAAGAACAGGGAAAACAGTCATAACGGAGGGTAAGGATGCCCTCCAGCCACTCATGGAGGAATGAAATATGGGACTCAGGATCAACACGAATGTACCGGCGCTGAACACAAGCCGGGTTCTCAACCGTTCAACGCAAGAACTGAACAGGTCGTTGCAACGGTTGTCCAGCGGCCTGCGAATCAACAATGCGGCCGATGATGCGGCGGGTCTGGCTATCGCGGAGGGATTCGGCTCCGTGGTGCGCGGCACCCAACAGGCCCAGCGAAATGCGCAAGACGGTGTCAGCCTCGTGCAGACAGCCGAAGGCGCCTTGAGCGAGACCACCAACATTCTGCAGCGTATCCGCGAATTGGCGGTCCAGGCGGCCAACGGCACTCAGAGCACGAGCAACCGTCTTGCTATCGACAGCGAAGTGTTGCAGTTGCTGAGCCAGATCGACGACATTGCGACGACGACTCAGTTCAACGGGATCTCTGTTCTGAGTTCCGCGCAGACGATCACGTTGCAGTCGGGAGCCATGGTGAGCCAAACGCTCACCATCGCACTCACCGGCGCAAAGACAACTGAACTGGGCGTGAGCATAGTCCGGGTGTCCACGATGGCAACCGCGGTTTCGGCCATCAGCACTATCGACAATGCGTTGAAGAGCGTCACGACGTTGCGGAGCACGCTGGGCGCGTACCAGAACCGCCTCGAGTTCACCATCAATACCCTGGCCATCCAGGAGGAGAACTCGGCCGCGTCCCAAAGCGCGATCCGCGATGCCGACATCGCCAAGGAGACGATTTCCTTCACTCGCAACCAGATCCTGGTCAGTGCGGGTACATCCGTACTGGCGCAAGCCAACCTCGTTCCCCAGACGGCGCTGCAACTGTTGAGTTAGCCGGGTCCCAGAACCGTAAAGGAGACGAAGTATGGGAGTGCGTAGCGTGAACGGCCAGGACGCGACCGTCCTGTTGGCTGCTTCGGCCGCGCGCGCTCCTGCTTCTCGGCCGAACGCCGCTGAAGCAACTGGAAAAGCCGCTCCCGAAGTGCGGGAGAAACCCCGCGCGGGCGAGGAGCGTGCGGTACAGGCCGCCAGCACGGCGCAGAACAATCCCGCCATGCAGCGGTCAGGAACGCGACTGCGGATCGACGAGGCCAGCAAACGGATCGTCGCCCAAATCATGGGTCAGAACAACGAAGTGATTAGGCAGATTCCTCCCGAGGAAGCGCTTAAGATTGCAGCCCGGTTCCGCGAAATCATCGGCAAGCTGTTCGACCAGAAGGTCTGACGGCGAATCGGGCACGAATCAGGCACGCCCCGAGGCTTGACGGCCCCGGGGCGTTGCTGTTTTGAAGAGCCTCTTCCACTGTCTCAGTGGTGCGAGAAGCAGCGCTCCATGCTGAAAACCATCGTGGCGCCGGCTTCGTTGCAGGCCTGGATCGCCTCGTAGTCGTTAACGCTTCCGCCCGGCTGCACAATGGCGCGGATGCCCTTTTCCGTCGCCGCATCCACAGCGTCGCGGAACGGGAAGAAACCGTCGGAGGACATCGCGGCGCCATCGAGCGTTTCGTTCCCTTTGTACTTCTCCTTCGCCTTCCCGAGCGCCTTCTGCACGGCCCCGACGCGATCCTGTTCGCCGGTACCCACGCAGATCGTCTGACCGTTCTTCACGATGACGCATCCGTTCGACCGGACGTGGATGTTCACGTACCATGCGAAGAGGAGATCGTCGAGCTCGCGCGCGGTGGGCTTGCGGGCGATGTCGATGCGCCCCTTTGTCTTGTGTTCATTGTACGCGAGTACGAGGTCCGCGACGCTCTTGACGCGCGAAAGGTACGGTTGCGCGAGGATTATGCTGCCATCGTCGAAGACCTTCATCTCGAGCACGTCCGTGCCCTCGTCGATGAACTTCGGCAATCTAGCAAAGCCGGGCAACTCGATGATCCGGAGTTCCCTGTTGCGCTTGAACCGGTCCGCATCGTTGAGGACTTCGAGCGCGTCCGGCGCGAAACCGGGCGCCCCGACACCCTCGATAACGGTTTGCATGATCTCTTCCGCGGTAGGTGCATCGACCGTCGCATTGAATACGACGACTCCGCCGAAAGCCGCCTGCGGGTCGGCGTCGCGCGCGCGCTGGTAGACCTCGACCAGCGGCATCGCGCCTGTCTGGATGGCCGCGCCGGAAGGATTGCAATGCTTCATGACCGCGCACGCCGGGCGCTCGAGGTACTTCAGGATGCCAACCGCGTGGTGCATGTCCTCGATGTTGGTCTGTGACAGGCCGCTCTTTCCCGTCTTCAGGAGTTTGTAGGCTCCGAGCACAAGGTTCTTGCCGTCCGCCGGACGGTAGAACGCGGCGGGCTGGTGCGGGTTCGTGCCATACCGCAATTGCTCTACTTTGACGTACCTCTTCCCGATTACGGTGATTTCCTCCGGGAAATCCCCCTCGGTCCGCGTCCGGTACATCTCCTTCAGATCTTTCTCAACCATCGCTTGTCTCCTATTCGAAGTCCCCAAGAAACAGAACGCGCCCAAGCGCTTCTTTCTTGGCGCCCAGGCGATCGGCAGGTTCCGACGGCCGCCGCTTCCCCGTGGTTATATCCACGCCAGCTCGCCAGTCGCGACGACTCGTTGTTTACCGGACGGATTATCGCAGGGAATAGCACGCGAAGTCAATGTAGCGGGAATTCTGAACCTAGATTCGGCAGTCAAGATTGAACGTGCTTCCCGAAATGGTGGACGGCGTGGACTTTGTGGACGACGTGGACGCCGAAAAGGATCACCTGCAGGGTTGCGTCCACTTTGTCCACAACGTCCACTTTGTCCACTACTTGGACAAGCCCAACTGTCTCCAATTGCCGAATCTAGGCTGAAGCGCCAAGTCAAAGTCATTCGAGGATCGAACGAATGCGGGATCGTGGCTCCTTTCCCGCCAGGGGCGTCCTATTCGTCGTGGCTTGAGCCCGCCTTCGCAAGGTCTTCAGGAGAGACGAGAGGTGTAAGCGCGGAAACGCTGATGGGCTCCTTGAATGCATGGGCCTTGCCGTTCCAAAAGGCGCCCCATTCCTCGAGTGTGCTCAAGTCCACATTGACGCCGCCGGTGCTCCACAGATATTTCAGCGCTTCCCGCGAGGCATTCCGGACCCTGGGATCGGCGCTCTTTAGCTCCTCGATGAGCGCGGGCGTCGCGCGTTTCCCGCCTGCAATGGCGACGGCGCGTGCGGCGGCAATTCGTACGGTGTTATCGACGTCCACGAGTCCGCGCGCAATCGTGTCGAGGTCGCCGTCGTTCCTGTATGAGGCGGCCAATTCGAGGGCCTTGGACCGGCTGACGGGATCGGGGTTCTGCGTGAACGACAGCACGGTGTCTTTGGCCTTGGCAGGGTCCATTTGGACGAGCGTCGTCATGATCTCGGGCGCGATGAGATTCTTCGCATAGGGCAGGTACGATTCGAGATACTTGAACACGGGCATTTCCTTGTTCATGGCGAGAAGCTTCTTTCGGGCGTCCGTGCGCTGGGCCTCGTCCGGCGACCAGAGGGGATCCATGGCCGCGCGGACATCGTCGCGCTGTTGCGCCGTGAGACCAGTCCGTTGGTACAAGTCATCCGTGTGTTGCTTCGCGCGGAGTATGCTCAGGTTCTTCTCGCTGCCGGTCTTGTCGTTCTTTTCGATGCGAGCCACATCCGCAGGCGATAAGGTCATCTGTCCCTTGCCGATCTCGATCAACACTTTATCCGCGTCACTCTGTTTCACCGTGCCGTCGAGGCTCGATCCGTCTTTCAGATAGATCGTGTCCGCCGAGGCTGATACCCCCGCGAGCAGCATCAGCAAGAACACCGCGAATATACCTTTCGGCAGTGCCGCCTCGGGACGCGCGCACCTCACCTGTCTGTGAACTTCCATATGGCCCTCCTTCTTCCGTTTCACATACTCCAACAGTTTGTCGGGGTTTGACAAACTGTGATGACCGCGAGGCAATCCTGGCAGTTAGCCGCACTCGTGGGGCAGACTGTCAGTCTGCCACTACGACTCCGGCTGCTCGTACTGGAACGCAAGCCGTGCGAACTGGACCTGCGTCGGGTCTTCCACGTTTAGGAAGGCGTCCACGCGCTTGTCGTAGTATAGACGCAGACCACAGTAATACGGATCGACGGTGCCGTCGGGTTTGTATTCGGCCGTATGCCCGCTGTCGGCGACGAGCATCCCGAGGTCCGCGCAAACAATAGCGCCTCGGACGATCATCATTCCGTAAGTCCGCGAGCCGTGTCGCGTGTTGCCGCGGGTGACGCCGAAGATGCAGTTGTTCGTGTAGAGCAACCCGTCAAAACGCCACGGTACGCGGTAACGGTCCGGATCCGCCGGGTCGGGGTTCGCCTGCGTCTGGCGCCACTGCTCGTCCTCGAACCAGATCTGGCGGAGCGTGCTTTCAGTGATCCAGTTGGCCTGCGGGCTCAGGCTCAACACGGTGGCGTTGCTGCCTATGTACGTCGGGTCGGCTGGGCTTTCCGAAAGCGTCTCGACACCCGGGCTGAGGTAGTTCACCGCGTGCTCCTTGAGGCTCGCCGACGTACTGCCTGTAACGCGGTATTGATAGATGGGTGCGCCGTCGCGAAGCTTGTAGTAGCGCGGAGTGTACCCCGGGATGTAGTAAGTTGCGTTGTAGTCCGCGTTTCCGGGCGGCGCCGCCTTCTGACGCTCCATGCGATTGAAGAGCATGAGTTCAGAGGTCGTGAAACTGAACATGCCCTCGGGCTTCTCATACACGGTGTGCGTCTTGCCGCCGGAGGTATACGTCCAGGTTTGCGTTGTACCGGTCGGAGCACCCGCATCAGCCACGGCCGCATCGAAATACCCGACTGCCGTGGTCTTGCCGCTGCTCATGGTCGCATTCGAGTTCGCGGTATCGACCCGGATGAATTTGCCTTGCCAGACGTAGGTGTCGACGACATCATTGTACGTATTGGGTCCCGTCGAAACGGCCTTGTAGTTGTTTTTGGCGCGTATGGTGACGTAGTCGCCCATGAGGATGTTCCCGCCGGCTTCAAGTGCGAACGCGTTTTCGGTTCCGTCCGCCGCTTCGCCGAACTCGCCGGCCGCATCGGCGTAGGTCACGTCGCCCACCACGTAGACGTTGCCGGAGACCATTAGCTGGCCTCGGCCTTTGATCTGGCCTTTGATTACGAGGTCGCCGTTGATGGCCACTTTGTTCTCGATGACAATCGGATCGTCGTCGGTGCCTACGAGGATCAGGTTCCCTTCATACGCGCCCTCGTTGGCAAGCTGGGCGAGGGTGCCGGCGTCCGAAGCCGTCGGAAGCGACGTGCCGGTATACGTAGCGCCGGACGGTACGCCATAGGCCACGCCAGCCGTGATCGTGCCGCCGGCCTCTTCCGGCGGCAATTCGAAGTTGATCGAACCGTTGGCGCTGATCACGTATTTCTCGAACTCCTCTGGGTTGACCTTGCGATCTCCGTTGTCATCGGGGAACGGCGACGGAAAATTGAGCGGGAGCTCACCGTCGGTCATATCTTCCTTTTCAGTGGGATAGTCGAGGTACAGATTCGCGAACTGGTGAAGTTGCCCCTCTGAGTCTACGGTGGCATTGGAGAGCCCTGTTTCCGACATGGCGCCGTTGGCCGGATCCTGCACGATCTTGCCGTTCTGATCGCTGAAACCCCATCCGCGAAGATCCGAAGACGCGATGCCGGCGGCGTCGAGCAGCGTGCCGTCCTTGTTGTATACGCGACCGCGGGTGTACGTCGTGCCCGCCACACGCGAGTCGGCCTCAGTCTTGCGAATGAGGAGGGATTCCAGTGAGGCGATCTTGACGCGGTCGAAGTTCCCGTATTGGGTGGGATCGTTGTTCAGCAGGAGGTCGTTTTGGTGGAATTCCGCATGGCACAGGATGCAGTTGATGTTATTCGCGAGGACCGCGAACTGGAATCCGGTAAAACGCGCGCCCGAGACGCGCAACGCCTGTATGGCCGTTTTCGTGAGACCGCCCAGGCGTCCCGTCGCGTGGAGAGTCAGGACCACTCCGGTTACGTCGTCCGTGCGGTCGACCACGAGAGAGGCAATCTCCGCCCCCGAGTCAAGCAAGCGTGGATTGTCCTCGGAGACAATCGACGCGGCCGCGCCGATCTCGAACGATCCGTTTCCGTTGAAGTCCCGCTCGTTTCCGTCGCGGAACCCGTTCCGGTTGATATCTTCGTTATTGAGCACCATGGCGTCGATGAAGACATGGTAGGAAGCCAGGTTGCCGGTCGTGTTTCCGCGCCCGGTGATGTACTGGTTCCACGCTTGTTCGATGCCGATGTCGATCCCGGCCTTGCATGCCTCCTCGAGAAGGACGGCGTTTACGGCGCTGTCGGTATCGCGCTTCGCGTTCTGCACGCTTCCCATGACAAGGGCCGTCGCCGCCAGTATGGTAATGATCGCCAGCAAGGCAAGGATCAGTGCCATTCCCTCTTGATGCCTCTCGCGTTTATTCATGGGCTGCCATCCTTTCTCGAACCTCAATTTACAAGGTATACGGTGCTTGTGGCCGTCGCGGAGATCACGTCATGCCGGCGGTTGTTGATCGCTTTCGTCGCCACCAAGGTAATCGTCAGCATGTCGTTTGTCGGGGGATTCAGCGCGAACTGCACGTTGCTGATGTCGTTCACGGCCCCCATGACTCGTTGTGTATCCCCCTGGATACGAAGAATGTGCCGGGTCAACGCCCCGTCGCCGTTAGCGTCTTCGCCACTGTCGAGGCGTGCATTGTTGGCGTTGGCTCCTACGTCTTCATTGACGAACTGATAAGTGATCGGCGCTGACCAGACCGTCCCGCTTGTGCCGGAAGGGACCTGGAACACAATCTCGGTTGGCGAGACCACCCGCAACGCTTCGAGCGGGGGCGCCAAGCCCGCGTTCGATTTCTTCGATGCCAGCGACAGTTCGGACGCCATGTCCGCGAGAGCGTTGCGTACGCTGGCCTGCGCCATCTCCTTCGCTTCGGATACGGCGATGGCGGAGGTGGACGATTGCGTGATCACGAAGGTCAGAAGGCTCACAACGACAAGAATCGCCATCGATATCGAAAGCTCAAGCAGCGTGAAACCTGAATGGCTTGACGCGAAGAGCCGCGCCCAGCCGCATTTCAAGATATCCATCTTGTATCGCTTGCTCATACGGGGCGCCTCCTATAGGTCCGTGATGGCCGAGGATAAGGATATCGTGCAGGTGCGCCCGCGCAGGTCGCGCCATTCCACAGTGACGGTGGGCGCAAGCGGGTTCGCCGTGGGGTTGGAATCCTCGTAATTGACGGTCACGCTCGCGCTGGCCAGTCCGGCCGGCCCGTCCATCGTAGCTCCCGGAGGATACTTAGCCAGTACGGCGTTCTGGAAGTTGGCCGGGTTGGTGGCGCTGTTAGGGAACGCGTCGCGCAGGTTTCGCATGTCGCTGAGCAAGCTTCGGGAATGGTTGATGGCGACGACGCGCTGGCTCTGCATATCCATGGTCACATAGAAGGAGACCAAGATCTGGGCCGCGGCGCCGACGGCGACGACGAAGATGGCCACGGCGAGCGTCAACTCCAGCAGCGTGACGCCTTCGCTGGAAAGAAGCAGTCGAGACTTTTGTTCCGTCCCTCGCTGCGGGACTTCTGACATTGCCTTTCCTCTTGGAGCCATAAGCATACCTCCGCTCACAGTTTGTCGCCGTTTGACAAACTGTAGGGTGGGGTAACTTGCCGAACAGAGGGCGGATGTCGCAAGACTCCATGCGGGTCGTGCGACAAAATGTCTCCTGCGGCGTTACCACCACGTGTGAACTTGTTGTCACAACGCGGTCCGGGCTAACGGTAGCCTGCGTCAAGACGTACAGAAAACTGTAGCGGGTTCCCCCCGGAACGAAGTGTTAGGCTCTTGCATGAATCCACGCGGTATTATGCCACACGATCCCGAAAAAAGCAAGGACGACGACGCGCTAAGATCCATTAAAGCATTGATACAGAATGACTTAGGTTCCACTATCGATCGCGCTTCCCGCGTCAGGTTCACATCGGGGTATCGGCCGTCGGACCGTACACGGACGGAAGCGGAACATCCTTCATGCGCAGATATACCGTCAACTGGCCGCGATGATGAATCAGATGGTTCAGCACCATGGCTCGCAGCACCTGGGCGCGCGGCATTTTGAGGAGCACTTTCCCGTCAACCTTGAGACGCCACGAGTCTCCCATCGACGCCTCCGAGGCGCCCTTCAACGCTTCATCCCCTTCTTTGAGTCCTTTGTCGAAGGCCACAAGCAACTCCGCGATCGTCGCGTGTGACGGGGGCTTGTAGTCCTTCATGTTGAACGTCAGTTCCGGCAACTGAACCGCCGCCGGGATCCAATCCAAAATCTCGGCGATGTGCGAGGCCAGCAGCACGAGCGTCATCGATTTCGCATGCGGCTTCCACGCCCCGGCTTCCATCGGTACACGCTCCAGCAACTTCCGCGTCGTCGCCGCCTCATGCGCTAACTCGCCTCGGAACGCTTCAAGGAAATTCATCTCAGGCTCCTTTCTCTCCGTTGTACGCAACCGTTCCGTAACTATACCAAGAAACGTCCTGACATGTACAAGTCGCGCGTTTCCGCGTTTCCGTGGCCGCGGCGTCCTCGCCGCGTCTTCATCAAGAGCCGCTTGATGCAAGGTGTTTCCGCCGAAACGCGGCGAGGACGCCGCGACCACGGAACCAGTTGCGAGGTTCACGTCGATTTGACACGTCCCGTATGCGTCTCTATAATCGTTTATCCGGAGGGCGCGGGTTTCTTCGCCGACTGCTTATTTCTTCCGGAAGAACAGGTTTTGGTTCCCTTTTCATTGTGAGGCGCTATGAGTCAAAGCCAGCGTTTTTCCCATGGTCTTTCCTTTGATGACGTACTGCTCCGCCCGGAGCGATCGAATGCCCTGCCGCGGGACGTCGATGTAACAACGCGCTTTTCGCGCAACGTATCCCTCAACATTCCCATGGTCAGCGCGGCCATGGACACCGTAACGGAGGCGCGTCTTGCCATCGCCATCGCGCAGGAGGGCGGCATCGGCGTCATCCACAAGAACCTGTCGATTACCGAGCAGGCCGCCGAGGTGGATCGCGTCAAGCGTTCACAGGCGGGCATCATCACGGATCCCATTACGCTGAGTCCGGAGCACAGCGTCCAGGACGCCGAAGATCTCATGGCGCGGTATCACGTTTCCGGCGTTCCGATCACGGACGAGAACGGGAAACTCGTCGGCATCCTGACGAACCGCGACCTGCGTTTCCAGGAGGATTGGACAGTTCCGATTTCCTCCGTCATGACAAAGGATCGTCTCGTCACCGCTTCGCCCGGCACTACGGTGGAGGAAGCGAAGCGCCTGCTGCACGAACACCGAATCGAGAAGCTCCCCATCGTCAAGTCTGACGGCACGCTCGCGGGCCTGATCACGATCAAGGACATCAACAAAGCGCGCGATTTCCCCAGGAGCACAAAGGATGAGAGAGGCCGGTTGCGCGTCGCCGCGGCGCTCGGCACGGGCCGGGGCGAACTCGAGCGCGCAAAGGCGCTCGCCGCTGTCCACGTGGACGTGCTCGTGGTCGACACGGCGCATGGACACACGGACCTTGTGATCGAAACCGTACGTTTGGTCAAGGAGGCGCTGCCCGACATCGACGTCGTTGCGGGCAACATCGTCACGGCGCAGGCCGCGAGGGATCTGATCGAGGCCGGCGCGGACGCATTGAAAGTCGGCGTCGGTCCCGGCAGTATTTGCACGACGCGCGTCATCTCGGGCGCCGGTGTTCCGCAGTTCACGGCCATTCTCGACGTGGCCGAGGTGGCCGCCGCGAAGGGCATTCCCGTGATCGCCGACGGCGGCGTCCGGTATTCCGGCGATATCACGAAGGCGATCGCCGCGGGAGCCGACTCCGTCATGATTGGCAGTCTCTTCGCGGGTACAGAAGAGAGCCCGGGCGAGACCGTCTTGTTTGAAGGGCGGACGTACAAGGTGCATCGCGGCATGGGTTCGGTCAAGGCCATGCAGCGTGGCAGCAAGGCGCGTTACATGCAGTTCGACGTCGAGCAGGCGTCGAAACTCGTTCCGGAAGGCGTCGAAGCGCGCGTGCCGTATCGCGGTTCGTTGTCCGAATACGTTCACCAATTGATCGGGGGTTTGCGCGCGGGTATGGGCTACTGCGGCTGCGGGTGCATCCGCGAACTCCAGACCCGGACGCATTTCGTGCGCGTCACGGCCGCGGGCATTCGCGAAAGCCATCCGCACGACGTCACAATCACCGAAGAGCCGCCCAACTATCAGGTCCAGAGGTGATCTATGCAGGGGATGGGAAGACCGATCATCGTCCTCGATTTCGGCGCCCAATACAGTAAGCTCATCGCACGGCGCGTCCGCGAAGCCAGCGTCTTCAGCCTGATCCTGCCGTTCAACACGCGCACGGATGAGGTAAAGGCGCACGATCCGGCGGGCATCATCTTCAGCGGCGGCCCAGCGAGCGTGCATGCGGCTGGCTCGCCGATGCCCGACCCGCGGATCTTCGACCTCGGCGTACCCATCCTCGGCATCTGCTACGGCGTTCAGTTGTTCGCCCATATGCTCGGCGGAAAAGTCGAGCGGTCCGACCGCCGCGAGTACGGCATCGCCCATCTCGAACACAACGACACCACGGGGTTCTTTGAGGGCGTCGCGCCCCGGACCCAGGTTTGGATGAGCCACGGCGACGCGATCTCGGTCATGCCGCCCGGGTTCGACGCGATCGGCCGCACCGAGAATTGCCCTTACGCCGCGATCTCAAATCGGAAAGCCCGGCTGTACGGCGTCCAATTCCATCCCGAAGTTGTCCACACCCCGCAGGGCACACGGATCCTCTCGAACTTCGTCCACAATATCTGCGGTTGCCCGCCAGCTTGGAACATGGGATCTTTTGTCGACCTCGCCATCGAGGATATCCGCACGAGAGTGGGTGAGAAACGCGTTCTCCTGGCGTTGAGCGGCGGCGTGGATTCGAGCGTGGCGGCCGTGTTGATTCACCGGGCCATGGGCGACCGCCTTACGTGCGTCTTCGTGAATAACGGCCTGCTGCGAAAGGGCGAGCCGGATCTGGTTCAAGAGGTCTTTCGCAACAACTTCCACGTCGACCTCCGTTACGTCGATGCGGAAGACCGTTTCCTCGATGGCCTCTCCGGCGTGGCCGATCCCGAAGAGAAACGCAAGATCATCGGCAAGCTGTTCATCGACGTGTTCGAGGAGGAAGCCCGCCGGCTCGGCCACATGGATTTCCTGGCGCAGGGAACGCTATATCCCGACGTTATCGAGAGCGTTTCCGCCACCGGCGGCCCGTCCGTCACGATCAAGAGCCATCACAACGTCGGCGGCCTGCCCGACGAGATGAACCTCGAACTCCTCGAACCGCTGCGTGAACTCTTCAAAGACGAAGTCCGCGCTCTGGGGAAAACTCTCGGCCTGCCCGACGAGATCGTCTGGCGGCACCCCTTCCCCGGACCGGGGCTGGGCGTCCGCTGCATCGGCGCCGTTACCAAGGAGAGGCTGGACACGCTGCGCGAGGCCGACGCCATCTTCATCGACGAGATCAAGCGAGCGGGACTGTATCGCGAGATCTGGCAGGCCCTCGTTGACCTGCTGCCCGTTCGCAGCGTCGGAGTCCAAGGCGACGAGCGCACCTATGAAGAGGTTTGCAGCCTCCGCGCCGTCACAAGTGAAGACGCCATGACCGCCGACTGGTACCGCTTCCCCCCGGAAGTGCTCCAACGGATCGCCAACCGCATCTGCAACGAGGTCAAACACATCAACCGCGTCCTCTACGACGTCACCTCGAAACCGCCCGGCACCATCGAGTGGGAATAGGCCTCGCACCAAGCGTCATCACCGGACTCGGCCCGTGGGGCAGACTGTCAGTCTGCCGAAGAAGAAACCACGATATGCCGCTTTCGGCGAAAGTGGCAACGCAGCGCGCTTGACTGTCACTTTCGGCGAAAGTGACATGCCGGCGGCAACCTGTGCCCGATGCAGGTAGCAATGCAGACGGCTGCGAAGTGACGCTCCTCGCCGATCACGGCCTGGAAGGACTGTCCGCAGGCGAAGCTGGACGGCTGAGCGGGTTCATCCAACACCGCCGCCCCGTATGTGCGGCGGTTGTCCGCTTCCCCATGACATACAAGCCACTGTGCAGACAAAGCACTTTGAAAAATCCTTGATACTTTGGACACGCTTGCTCGAGGGCAAGGTAAGGCCTGAGAAAGCACCGGAAACAAGCAGAGAATCCGCACGCAGGCAAGATTGTGGGAAGGAATACGCATTCGATCCGAGAGGCCGTCCCGACTCTCCACATTTATCTTGAACGCAATTCCTTGGAGCTGCGCTCTAAGTACGGCGCGGATCTAACTCATTTGTATTGCCACGATTCCTTTACCGACTCAAGCGGCACGGCACTGACTTTGGACGAAAGAGGATACGCACGGTCACCTGGATAAAGAACCCAGAGGTGCGCGAGATCAAGGTCTTTCAGTGCGCTGGTCATAGACGGCGTGAGGCGAGGAGCGTCGGCATACTTGATCTCGATAGCCCAATTCCTACCGCTTTCTTGCCAGAAAAGATCCACCTTGGCGCCGGAATGGGTAGCCCAAAAGGCAAGTTCCTCGTTGCGTTTGCCAATGGCGCGAGCAGCGACTTCCAACGCGAAGCCTTCCCAAGAAGCGCCGAGCTTGTTGTGGGACGCGAGGTCGCGGGTGGAACGGATCGCCAGCAGTGTGTGCAGCAGGCCGGAATCACGGAAATAAAGCTTGGGGCGCTTGACCAGCCGCTTACCGATGTTGGCGTGCCATGGCTGCAGTAGGCGGATCATAAACGTCGCCTCGAGGATGTCGAGATAGCGTCGAACCGTCATGTCCGACACACCGAAAGAACGTGCAAATTCAGCATAGTTGAGAATCTGTCCGTGGTAGTGGCAGAGCATGGTCCAGAAGCGGCGCAATGTTGCGGACGGGATGTTGATGCCCAATTGGGGAATGTCGCGTTCGAGAAAGGTCGCTATGTACTGATCGAGCCACAGATGGCTCAACTCATCTGTGCGGGCAATAAATGACCGGGGCAGCCCACCGCGGAGCCAAAGCTTGCGCCATTGGTCCGCCCCTATGTCGCTCAAACGGAAACCGCCAAGCTCGTGGTACGCGATGCGCCCGGCCAGCGATTCCGCGGACTGCCGAAGAAGATCGCGCGATGCGCTACCCAGGATCAAGTACCGCTGCGCTTTGTGAGTATCCACCAAGTGCCTAACCAGCGGAAAGAGGTTCGGCGTACGCTGCACCTCGTCGATGACTATCAGCCCCGATAGTGGCTCGAGAGCCAACTGCGGCTCCGCCAGCATAGCTGCGTCACGAGGATTCTCCAAATCGAAAAAATGGTCTGCGGCAAACTCACGAGCCAGAGTAGTCTTGCCCGCTTGTCGCGAACCAACAATGGCAGTAACCGGGAAGGACGCCATCAAGGCGCTGAGCTTCGCCTTATCTGTCGGCCTGGCTATCATAGGTGTATCTTGGCACAATATCATTGAAAAGTCAAATGCGCAATATGACAGTTCAATGCTGAGAGGTTGTGGTGCGGCCGGGCAAGGTCGCGTTGTCTAGCGGGTGTGAATC
>CAZPMT010000109.1:0-18761 GCA_964587655.1 uncultured Nitrospiraceae bacterium | reverse complement strand
AGGGCCGCTGAGTGAATGGGCGTATTGTGACGGCATTTCTTCACAACCTCTTTGGGCATGTCTTTGGAAGAAAAAAGCTTGACAAACAGTCCCGATAGTGGTATCTTGTGGCAGTAAGTGGTAGAAAGTGGCGGAAAGTGGAAGGGGATTATGTACTACGGGTCGCATCCGACGGTGGTAGACGACAAGGGGCGGATCACCGTTCCTCGCAGGTTCCACGACCTGATGGAACGCCACGACCACATCACGTGGTTCATCACGCGGGGCTACAAGGGGTGCCTGTATCTGTACAACCTCAAGGAATGGGAATCGCTCGTGGCCCGGGTTGAACTGCTCGATCCTCTCGACCCGAAGGCGCACGATTTCCTCCGTTTGGTCTATGGGTGTGCGATGGACGTCAAGGTGGACCGCCAGGGGCGCGTGCCGGTGCCCGCCCCGTTGCGGAGCTTCGCCGCGCTGGATCGGGAAGTCGTTCTCGTCGGGATGAAGAACCACCTTGAACTCTGGCGGAAAGACGCGTGGGACGCGTATCAGTCAAGCATGGGTGCGGAGTATGAGAACATGGCCAACGATCTGTTGATACGACGCCAGCCCGATGCACAGTTTGTCGCGGTTTGACAAACTGCACAGTTTGTCTCCGTTCGACAAACTGTGGCGGGCGCGACGGAGACGGCGAACGTTGGCTAACGGCACAAGGGGCTGCAACCCCTTGTCGAAGGGAGAGGTGGCCAGCATGATGAACATAAGTCGGATGGAGATGGGTACTGCCACGGTCTTGCGTCTCGAGGGCGATATCGACGAGGACGGCGTGAACGTCCTGCGGATCGGTCTCCTGAACTGCATCAAGGAGAAGCGGTGCAAGGTCGTGGCCAACCTCACCGGGGTGCGCTATATCAGCTTCATGGGGCTGGGCGTGCTCGTCGAGCGGTTGCGCCAGTTGCGGTTGCACGGCGGCGACCTGAAACTCGTCGGTGTGAACACCTACACCCTGCGGGTGCTGCGCATGGCGGGCATCTCGTCGCTCTTCGAGATCCACGACAGCGAGTCGCTCGCGCTCCAGGGATTCCGCGAAGCGGCCTAAGCCCGCGAGGCGCTGTAGGCTGTATGCTGAAGGCTGTAGGTACTGCGTGTTCTTACAGCCTGCAGCCTTCAGCCTCTGGATAGCAGGAGGCCGCGGGGTATGGCGACGCAACCGGACACACCTTTCGTGCATATCCCTGTGCTCGCTCGCGAAGCGCTCGAAGGCTTGCGCGTCCGTCCCGGCGGCATCTACGTGGATGCCACCGTGGGTGGCGGCGGACACGCGATGTTGGTGGCGCAGGCGCTCGCAACACAGTTTGTCCACAGTTTGTCAAACAACGACAAACTGTTACGGGGACAAACTGTGGGGCGGCTGATCGCGCTCGACGTGGATGCATCCGCGCTGGACATTGCCCGGCGACGTTTGGCTCCGTTCCCGAACGTGAGCCTGTTTCACCGCAACTATGCGGAGTTGGCGGCCGTGATTGCAGAACTTCAGATCAAGAATGTGGACGGCGTACTGATCGATGCCGGGTTCTCCACGCTGCAACTGGATGACCCGCGGCGCGGGTTCTCATTTCAAGCGAAAGGGCCGCTGGACATGCGCATGGATCGGACCGCCGGACCCACCGCGGCGGAATATCTCTCGCGCGTGACTGAACCTGAACTCGCGCGCGTGCTCCGCGCATACGGCGACGTAGGGCCGGCGCATCGGATTGCGCGCGCAATCGGCGCGCGATGCCGGCGGCATGCCATGAAGACGACCCGCGATCTCGCCGATGCCGTGCAGGAAGCGTTGGACTTCGTTAAGGGCGTCCCGGAGGAGGTTCGGACCGTGTTTCAAGCGATCCGCATGGCCGTAAATGACGAATTGCGGCGCCTTGAAACCGGCCTGCGCCAGGCTATCGACGTCCTTTCGCACGAAGGGCGTCTGGTCGTGATCTCGTTTCACTCTGGAGAAGACCGGGTCGTGAAAAACGTCTTGCGCGAGGCCTCGCGGCCTTCCGATACGCTGCTTCCCGACGGACGCACGGCCTCGCGTGTCGAAGCGCGGCTGCGCGTGTTGACGCCAAAACCGATCCGGCCCACTGAGGAGGAAGTCACCGTCAATCCGCGCGCACACAGCGCCAGGCTGCGTGTTGCGGAGCGGTTGTAGTTACTTTGCTTGAGACGTCTTGCCGCGCGCGGCAGGGAGGGCGGATAGGATGAGAGCGCATATGCCGTATGTGCACAGGCGGGCTTCGTTGCGTGGGTGGTGGTCGTGGCTCTTCGCGCTTGCCCCTCTGTTCGCGGTCGTGAGCTTCGACACGTGGTTGAACACGGAAAACCTGCGCAACGACTACGGGATTGCAGCGCTCAACAAGCAACTGAAGGGCCTTCAAGAGACCCTGGATGGACTCAAGGTGAAGGAAGCGTCCCTCGAGGCGCTGGACCGCATCGAGATCGAGGCGCCGGACTTGGGACTGATCGAGCCGCAACCCGATCAAGTACAAGTCATCTACTCTCCGTACCCGCTCGGGGCGCCCGCTGCCAGGCAAGCGGGCAATGCGCCGGCCGGCGAAGACGGGGAACGGACCCTCTCCTCCGAAGTGGGCCTTCTGATCAAGGATTACCTCCTTAGCAAAGGCGTTGGGGAAACATCATGGGAAACAAATTCGGCATCGAACCTGGCAAGCACCACTCCGCGGGCGGGGGACCTCCCGCGCAAGGCGACCTCATCCGAGTCCGCGTCGTCTGTTGGGGATTCCTGATAGCCTTCATCGTGGTGCTGGTGAAATTGGTCAAGGTCCACACGGACCCCGATATGCAGCTCAGTTACGAAGAGCAGGCCCATATCGGGCAAGTGGAACTGCGCGTCCCGCGCGGCAACATCTTCGATCATGAGGGAAGCCTTCTGGCTGCGGACCAGCAGGTTTTCTCCATCTGGGCCAACCCTCGCCAGGTGGTTGATCCCGAAATGACGGCCATTACCCTTGCTACGCAGCTTGGCCTCAACGAACTCGAGGTCGCCTCCCGTCTCGTCCGCCGCGACGGAAAGGACGTTCTGATGAAGTTCGTGTGGATCAAGCGTTGGCTGACCGATCAGGATGTGCAGGTCTACGACAACCTCGATTCCATACTGAAGAGCGGCCTGTACCTGAAGAAAGAATCGATTCGGTACTATCCGGAAGGCGAACTGGCCGCGCACGTCGTCGGTTTCGTGAACCGTGAGGGCTTCGGGCGCGACGGAATCGAACTCGCCTTCGATAAAGCTCTCCGCAGCACGCCCGGCAAGCACGTGTCTCGCGTCGACGCCAAGCGGAACCTGCTCAATTCGCTGACCCTCGAGAGCATCGAGCCCGAGGGCGGAGACTCGGTGTTCCTCACGATCGACAAGGCCACACAGCGCATCCTCGAGAAAGAGATCGACAAAGCCCTTGTGTCCGCACAGGCGCCCCGCGGAATGGGCATTGTGGTGGACGTCAAGACCGGCGCCATTCTCGCCATGGCCTGCCGGCCCGCATTCGACCCGAATACGCTCGAAGACATAACAGATGAACGGTTCCGAAACCGCGCACTCGAATTCGTGTTTGAACCCGGATCGTCCTTCAAGATCGTCGCGGCATCCGGCGCCCTCGAACACGGACTCATCACCCCCGAGACGATCATCGACTGCGAGAACGGCGCCTTCAATCCTTACGGCCACCGCATACGCGACTACCACAGGCTGGGCGTGATCCCGTTTAGGGAGTGTTTCGCCGAATCCAGCAACATCGCCATCATTAAAGTCGGAGCCATTCTCGGACCCGAACGCCTCGAGCACTGGATAAGCCGCTACGGTTTCGGACGCCGGGCATGCACCGATTTTTCCGTCGAGAGTTCCGGCATCTTCCGTCCCCGCTCAAAGTGGTCGCGCCTTTCGATGGGGGCGCTGCCGATGGGACAGGAAATCGCCGTAACCATGCCGCAACTAGCGCGCGCGTTCTGCGTAATCGCAAACGGCGGTTTCCTCAGGAACCTGCACGTTGTCGACCGTGCCGTCGACCGCGACGGCAACGTGACCTACCAACACTCGGATGATCCGGGAGAGCGCGTGCTGTCTGAAGCGACCGTGCAAACGATGCGCGAGCTATGCCACCTCGTGGTTCTGCACGGTACGGGACAGCCCGCCAACATTCCCGAATACCGCGTGGGAGGGAAGACCGGCACCGCGCAGATTGCGCGTCCCGGCGGAAACGGCTTCGAGCCGGACAAGTTCACAGCCATCTTTGCCGGCTTCGCACCGGTGTCGGATCCGCGGATTTGCTCCGTGATCATCATCCAGGAACCCGCCATCAAACTGCACTTCGGCGGCTCCATTTGTGGTCCCGTGTTCAAAGAAGTCGTACGCGACACGCTGATACGGATGAACTGCACGCCCGATCCCGTGGTGGTCGATGGCATTCCGCCGCCGCAGGAGACCCCGGTCGAAGACGAGGATACGGTTGTCGCGCGCGAGACTCCCGATACCGAAATACCTGCCGTGCCCGATGCGGCGCTCCCGCTCGATCCCTTGCATCTGGTTGCGTCCACCCAGGCGGCAGACGCTCACCTGCCAGTGTTGCCGAGCTTTCTAGGGATGACAAAGCGCCAGGCCAAAATGCGCGTTGACTCGCTCGGAATCGGCTGGGACCCACAAGGCGCCGGGCGTGTCGTCGCTCAGGATCCTCCGCCGGGAACTTATCTACGCGACGTGACATTATGTCGATTGGTTTTTGCTAACGAACAGGTTGATCCCGCGGATGCAGCTACGACAAATCCCAGCACTGCTCAGTTGTAAGCACGTCGAGGTCCCGGATGCCGCCGTCACCGGCGTCACGGAAGACTCGCGCCGGGTCCGCCCGGGGTGGGTGTTCGTCGCGGCCCCCGGAGTTCGTACTGACGGCCATTCCTACGTTCCGCAAGCCGTCGCGGCGGGGGCCGTGGCCGTGATCGGCGACCGGCCCGGCGTGACCGCGATCTCGGGCGTGCCCTACCTCTGCGCGGAGAGTCCGCGCCGCGCGTTGGGACTGCTAGTGCACGCGCTGGCCGGCGATCCGTCGAAATCCATGACCGTCATCGGCGTAACGGGCACGAACGGCAAGTCCAGCTCCGTGCTCATGACGCAGCGCGTGCTCCAAGCGTGTGGGCGCAGCGCGGGAACCATAGGAACGTTGGGATATGACGTCGGGGGCGAGATTGCTGCCGCGCCGCACACCACGCCCTTCGGCGAGGACTTGGCGGACCTGTTTCGCCGGGCGAAGGAGGCCGGTCACACGCACGTGGTGATGGAAGTGAGTTCGCACGCTCTTGACCAAGACCGCGTTGCCGGCATCGATTTCGACGTGGCCGCGTTCACCAATCTGACGCAAGACCATCTCGACTATCACTTGAACATGGACGACTACCGGCGCGCGAAGCTCAAGTTGTTCGAGTCCATCGAAGGCGCGGATCGTTTCACTGTGGTCAACCGCGACGATCCGAGCGCCCCGCACTTTATGGCCGCATCGAGGGTCACATGCCATACGTACGGTCGAGACGGGGACTGCCGCGCGTCGGACGTCCGGATCCGGACCGCCGGCATGCGTTTCAATGTGCTTACCCCTTGGGGCGCGAGCGAGATCGAAATGACGCTGCTCGGACACCACAACGTCTCGAACGCACTCTGCGTGATCGCGATATGTTGCGGGCTTGGACTCCCACTTGATCGCGTGGCGGAAGGCATCGCTTCGCTCCCGATCGTTCGCGGCCGGTTCGAGCGCGTGGACGCCGGTCAGGACTTCCATGTCATCGTCGATTATGCCCACACCGAAGACGGTCTGCGGAACGTGCTTCGCGCGGCCCGTGCGATCTGCGACAAGCGCGTTATCGTCGTGTTCGGGTGCGGCGGCGACCGCGACAAGACAAAGCGCCCGAAAATGGCCTGCGCGGTGGCCCAGTTAGCGGACTACGCTCTGGTCACCTCCGACAACCCCAGGACGGAAGACCCGCTCACCATCATCGCCGATATCGAGGCGGGCATGGTGGAGAGCGGCAAGAAGCGCGATGAGGAATACCTCGTGATCCCCGATCGCGCAGAGGCGATCCGTCGCGCGATCGAGATGGCGCGCCCGGGGGATCTTGTGATGATAGCCGGCAAGGGCCATGAGGACTATCAGATCATCGGTGAGCGCCGCATTCATTTCGACGACGTCGAGACGGCAAGAGCGGTCTTGGAGGGACGGTGAGCAGATGGCGGCTTGGCGTTATACGCTGAACGAACTCGCCCATGTCATCGCGGCCGCGGAGGACCGCGACCCTGCCCGCGCGGATCAAGGGATTCGTCCGATCCGTCCGATCCGCCCGATTAGCAACCATGCCCGCCCGGGGCCGAGCCGAGGCGAAACAGCCTTTTCCTCGGTCTCGACGGACACGCGGACCCTTCAACCGGGCGATGTGTTCTTCGCGCTGTCGGGACCGAACTTCGACGGCAATCGCTTTGTGCCAGACGCCTTCGCGAAAGGCGCCGTTGCCGCCGTGACCAGGGAATCGAACGACACGGGGCCGTGCATTCTCGTCGAGGACCCCCTGAAGGCGCTCCAGCGGTTCGCGGCGCACCACCGCGCGCGGTATCGCATCCCGATCTTCGCATTGACGGGCTCCTGCGGAAAGACTTCCACGAAGGACATGACCGCCCAAGTGCTCGCAACGCGCCACAACGTCGTCAAGACCCAGGGAAATCTCAACAACGAGATCGGTTGTCCCCTGTCGCTTCTGCAATTGGATGAGCAGACGGATGTAGCCGTGATCGAGATGGGCGCAAATCACACGGGCGAGATAGCGGGCCTGTGCGCGCTGGCCAGACCGACGGAATCCGCTATCACGATCATTGCGCCCGCGCATCTCGAGGGCTTCGGAAGCATCGAGAACGTCGCGAAGGCAAAGGCGGAGATCGTCGAGTGCCTCGACGCGCGGGGCACGTTCTACGTGAACGTCGATGATCCGTGGTGCGTGCGAATAGGCGAAGCCTTTCAGGGAAACAAGGTGCGATTCGGAAGTCAGGGCGACGTCGTGCTCGAGTCGAGCCGGTTAGTCGCCCCGTGCGAGATGGAACTCCGCATCGCGCCGATTGGAACGTTGCGCCTTCCACTTGCATGCCGCGCCCACGCGCACAATGTGCTCCTGGCAGTGGCCGTGGGGCTCCGGCACGGCGTGGACTCATTCGAAGAGCCGCTCCGGCGGGCGTGCATGACCTCGTCGCGTTTCAAGGTTGTGAACATCGGCCCGCTCACGGTGATCGACGATACCTACAATGCGAATCCGGCCAGCATGGCCGCGTCGCTCGAGGCCCTGGCGGACTGGCCCGGCGGCGGTGCGCGCATCGCCGCGCTGGGCGAGATGCTCGAGTTGGGCGGCGCGGCGCCGTCTTTGCATCGCGAGATTGGAGCCAAGGCGGCGCGACTGAGCGTGTCTTGCCTGTTTGCCAGAGGGCCGCACGCGCGTGATATGATCGAAGGCGCCCGCGCGGAGAAAATCTCCCACGCCGAAACGATTGACGACCCCCGCGATCTTGCTCGAGCCATTCATCGCGTCGCAAAACCCGGAGATCTGCTCTTGGTTAAGGGTTCCAGAGGGATGCTGATGGAGCGCGTGATCCGGGCGCTCGAGGAACTGTATTCATCCTAGATTTGGCGGTCAAGATCGAAGACGCTTTTCGATGTGATGGACGGCATGGACTTTATGGATGCCATGGATACTGAAAAGATTCACATGCGACGTCGTGTCCACTCTGTCCATAACGTCCACTTCGTCCATTGTTTGGACAGGTTCAATTAGGGAAATGCGATGCTGTATTATCTGGCGCTTGCACTAACGCCTTATTGGGGTGCTTTCAACGTCTTCACCTATCACACGGTGCGGGCCGGCGCCGCCGCCCTGACCGGATTCGTCTTCTGTCTCATCATCGGCCCGCAGATGATTCGCTGGCTGAGAGTCCTAAAGGTCGGCCAGCATATCAAGCAAGAGCACGTCGCGGATCTTCACGCGTTGCACAAAGGCAAGGCGGGCACTCCAACCATGGGGGGCGCTTTGATCATTCTCGCGACGCTGTTCACGCTGCTGCTCTGGAGCACGCTCGTCAACCGCCTGATGCTGATTGCCACGGCGGTCCTGTGTCTCCTGGGGGCCGTCGGGTTCATTGACGATTTCATCAAACTGAAGCGGAAACACAACGACGGCCTCACCGCGCGCGCGAAACTCGCCGGCCAACTCGCGACCGGATTCTTGCTCGGGTTGGTGCTGTACTTCTTTCCGATCACCATCGGATCATCGTTCGTGAATCCCGATCACGTGCGTGACTGGCCGGGATTCGTTAACGAACTTCGGACGCACGGAACTCAGCCCGAACCTTCGCCCGCCAAGCGCCTCTGGAACCGGCTTTCGCCCACCCTGCAGCGGCGATTGGAGGCCATGCCGGTGGACGGACCGGTCGACAAGAAGTCGCGCGGCCTGCTCATCGACGAGATAAACGCGATCCTCGATGAACCCGACTTGTATGACGAGGCCTTGTGGCGCGACACACACTTGAACGGCGACTCTCAGCGCTTCTTCGAGAAGGGCCTGGCGAACCTGAGCCCCCGTGATACGGCGCAATTCAACCGCATACTGATCGAGGCCGCTTTTCCCGATTACATTGCCAAGGGCGCACGCAACCTCCATACGCAGGTCGAGATCCCAGGGTTCAAGGGCGTCTTCATTCCGCTCGGCCCGCTGTACATCCTCTTCGTTATTATAATCATCGTCTGCACCTCGAACGCCGTGAACATCACGGACGGTCTCGACGGCCTCGCCATCGGCGCTTCGATCGTCTCTCTCCTGGCCTACTCGGGGATCGCCTACGTCGTGTCGCGCGTCGACTGGTCGGAGTACCTCTACGTCATCTACGTCCCGGAAGCGAGTGAGCTGACGGTCTTCGGCGCCACGTTGCTCGGAACCGGACTGGGTTTCCTGTGGTTCAACTCGCATCCGGCCGAGGTCTTCATGGGCGATACCGGCTCGCTGGCGCTCGGCGGCGTTATTGCCACCATGGCCATCCTTACTAAGCAGGAGCTTCTGCTGCCGATTGTCGCGGGGTTGTTCGTGTTGGAAGGGATGAGTGTGGTCATTCAGGTGGCGTCGTTCAAGCTCACCGGCAAGCGCGTGTTCCGGATGGCCCCTCTCCATCACCACTTCGAGTTGAAAGGATGGTCAGAGACCAAGGTAACCATACGTTTTTGGATCATCGCAATCCTGTTCGCGCTGATGAGTCTCGGAGCGCTAAAGCTTAGGTGACAGAATGGACGTCAAAGGAAAGAAGGTCGCCGTCGTGGGAATGGGGGAGACGTGCCTTGCCCTCGTGCGTCTGTTGCTCCGCGAACGCGCCCATCCTTTTGTCACCGAAGCAGCCGACAATCCAAAGATCGCGCCACGCCGCGCGGAACTCGAAGCCCTTGGCGTTCCATGCGAAGCCGGCGGACATACCGACGCCGCATTCCGCGACGCGGCACTGATCATTCCCAGTCCTGGCGTACCGCCGTCCATCGAGCCTATACGGCGGGCCGCGGCGCGAGGCGCGGAAGTAGTCGGTGAGATGGAGTTCGCGTTTCCGTTTTGCCGGTCGCGCATTCTCGCAGTTACAGGCACGAACGGAAAGACGACCACCACGGAGCTGTTGCGCACCCTTGTCGAAGCCTGCGGCTGCTCCGTCGTCCTGGCGGGCAACAATGCGTTTCCATTCTCGGCGGCCGTCGCGCTGGATCCGCAACCCGAGTTTATTGTGCTCGAAGTGAGCAGCTACCAGTTGGAAACGGCCCGCCGGTTTCGCCCGTGGATCGGCGCGGTCCTCAACGTGACGCCCGACCACCTCGCGCGGCACCGCGACCTCGACGGCTACGCCGCGGTGAAGGCCCGCATATTCGCGAACCTACAGCCGGGCGACGCCGCCGTTGTCAACCATGATGACCCGCTTGTTCGCGGCATGGCCGCGGGATCGCCCGCGTCCGTGTGGCCATTCAGCCTCGAGGCGCGGATCGAGAATGGACTGTGGCTGGATGGCGGCGCGATCCGTTACGGTGACGAAGTCGCCGCGCGCGTCTCCGACACTGCTCTGCCCGGGCGCCACAACCTTCAGAATGTCCTTTGCGCGCTCACCATGATGCGGGCCGGCGGCTTCAACTGGCCCAAGACCATCGAAGGGCTGCGGGCGTTTCGCGGCGTCGAGCACAGGATCGAGCATGTGGCTCGCCTCAATGACGTCGACTATTACAATGACTCGAAATCCACGAACATCGACAGCCTCAAGGTCGCGCTCGAAAGCTTCGACCGGCCGATCGTGCTGATCGCGGGCGGAAAAGGCAAGGGCAGCGACTATCGTGTCCTTCGGGATCTCGTGCGAAAGCACGTCCGAAGAATGGTGACAATCGGTCTCGATGCGCCGAAGTTGGAAGACGCGTTCGGAGATCTCGTGACTGCCGAGCGCGCCGCGGATATGCAGGACGCCGTGGATCGCGCCGCGCGGGCCGCGGCCGCCGGCGACGTTGTGCTGCTCTCGCCGGCGTGCGCCAGCTTTGATATGTTCGACAATTTCGAGCATCGCGGACGCGTATTCAAGGAATGTGTGTTGAGGAGATGCGGCCAGAGGGGGTAACTACACCCCTGGCTAACAAGCGGAGGTGAGACTCATGAGACGCGAAACGACGATTCTGCTCCTCGTGGTTATGACACTGGTTTTCATCGGGCTGATTACCATCTACAGCATCGCCGCGGTGAAGCCCGCCGGCATGGGGCTTCTCAAACGCCAGGCCATGTGTCTCGCGATTGGCGTCGCAATTATGCTTTACCTGGCCACACACTTCGACTACCATCGCTTCGCGTTGCCGTGGGTTTTTCGCACGGTCGCACTTGTGTCCTTGCTTCTCCTCGTGCTCGTGTTGATCCCGGGCATCGGCGTCGAGGTCAACGGGGCGCAGCGCTGGATGCGGATTTTCGGTTTCCAGTTCCAGCCCTCCGAGCTGGCGAAGGCGGCCCTGATCATCCTACTTGCCCAGAAACTATCGGAGAACCGCGACCAGATATCTTGTTTCGGGCACGGTTTCGCGCCCCCGATGCTCATCGCGGGATCCTTCGCGGCGTTGGTCCTGCTCGAACGCGACCTCGGCATTCCCGTCGTGATAGTGTCGTTCTCTTTCATCATGGTGTTCGTTGCGGGCGCGCGATGGCGCTATCTCGCCGGGACCATAGCGCCGGTCGTTCTCGGCGTTGCCGCCCTGATCCAGTTTTGTCCTTATCGACTCCAACGCCTGTTAGCATTCCTCGACCCGTTCCTGTACCGCAACGAAGGCGGCTTCCATCTTATCCAGTCTTTGGCGGCGTTCGCGCGCGGGGCGCTCTACGGCGTCGGACCCGGCGCAGGCGAGCAGAAGCTCTTTTACCTTCCAGCGGCGCACACCGATTTCATCTTCGCCGTGTGGGGCGAGGAGATGGGGCTTATGGGCACGTTGCTTGTCATGCTTCTGTTCTTCGCTTTCATGCTTATCGGCGTCAGGATTGCGCGGTCTGCTCCCGACATGTTCGGCTCGCTTCTTGCCGCCGGGATCGTGTCGCTGATCACGTTGCAGGCGGTCTTCAACATGGGCGTGACGATCGGACTGCTTCCGACCAAAGGTCTGACGCTGCCATTCCTCAGTTACGGCGGCACGGCCCAGATTGTTTTTCTGGCACTGACGGGTGTACTAATGAACGTGGGCTTGCAGGCCGAAGCGCCGGAAGAAAAACGGGAGTTTGCCCTCGCATTTTGAGAGCAAGGCGAGAAACGGCAGTTGAAATTCGCGCCGTCTGCTTAGTCAGCGGACGGGCTGGACGTCGTAGACGAAGTGATCTCAAGAGGCATTAACCCTCACGGTGAAGTCCACGACGTCCACAGTGTCCACATCGTCCACGGGCTGGACCGAAGAAGCTGCTTTGACTGTCGAATTTGGGATGAACCGGAAAGGAGTCTCTGGAATGGCGGATTGTCCAAACAGAAATAAGAACCTCGATCGGTGCACGTGCACCTACACGTCCTGTACGCGGCGCGCGCTGTGCTGCGAGTGTCTTCACAGCCATCTCGCCCAGCGCCAATTGCCCGGCTGCTGCTTTCCCCCGGACGTTGAGAAAACTTACGACCGCTCATTTGAGGCGTTCATCCGCGCGTGGAGCTAGCGCGGCGATATTGCCAGAAGGACTCACCCGCAAGGTCGTGTCCACTCTGTCCACAACGTCCATTTCGTCCATTGCCTGGACGGGTTCATTTGGCTCCAGCCGCTGAATCCGGGCTGAAAGAAACAGGGGCCGGTTTCTCCCGAAACCGGCCCCCGCTGAATGCCACGCGAGTCCGTCGTTCACGTCATGGCGGCACTGTCCCGTTCATCCCTATGACCATGACAAAGGCGCGCGTATACGGGTGTTCCGCCGGATACCGCAGGAACCCGACGTGCCCGTCCAGGTACAGGATGTTCCCGCCCCCCGGGATATGGTTGAAGTCGTTGGTCGTGCGCGAGGGTGTCACGATGTCCCACATGAACGAGATCTCGCTCTGTGCTCTGCTGCTGGCCGCGGGATTGTTGATGTCCGTGATGAAAAAGCGCTCGATTCCTTCACGGAGACGGTAGCCCGTCATCTCACGCGCGAGGTCTAGGTGACTGAACGGGATGTCCACATCCACTTGCTTGCGGGCAGCCGGCGGATCGAGCGTTCCGATGTCGAAGATACTGATCATCCCCTGCAGGAACCCGACGTCGAGAAATAGAAGAGCCTCACCGAAGCCAGTTATCGCCGGATCGTTCGCGTCCATGCCGTCCTTCATGTAGTAACTCTTGTCGAATACCCATCCCACGTAATTGTACGAGGTATCCCAAAGCTTGCACGGACATACGGCGTCCGGGTTAACCGTGCATTGCCACTTTCCCGGATCCTGCGTGGCGTCCGACGGACAGACAAGAACGTTCGCGTCGCTCAGGTACTCCGGGTACATACAGTCGCCCTGGAACATCGCCCTGAACTCTGACACGTCACAGTTGTCGCCGCCCGCGGCATGATTCGGCGGGAACTTCTGTCCCTTGGACTCGTTCGCGTACATCTTCAGTGATAGACCCATTTGCTTCAGATTGTTTGCGCAGCTTGCCCTGCGCGCGGCCTCGCGGGCGCGAGCGAGCGCCGGCAAGAGGATCGCGGCCAGAATTCCGATAATAGCAATAACGACCAACAGTTCAATCAAGGTAAAGCCGTGCTTCTTTTTCTTCATGATATTACTCCTCCCGATTGGTTGTTTCCTGAGGCCATATAATGACATGTTGTTCGGTTAATCGCAAGAGGCTTTGTTAGCATTTTTCATATTTTGAGGGCGCGTTGTCCCCCGACCATTTCAAACTTTGTGGGAATCCGGATTGTGCTACTTGAGGCTAAGCTTCTCCTGTTTGTCTTTGAGAGGGACGCCCTCCTGGCTCCAGCCGCGGATCTTGTAGTACTGCTTTTTCATCGCGGCCAACGGCACGCGCGTCCGTGGATCGCCCTCGATCTGCGATTCGTCCGTCAGCCGTTTCGGCAAAGTGTCGTCGGCGCCGGTCATCCCCATGCGCATATTGAAAAGCCGTTCGAGGTTGAACCCGCGCTCGCCGATCTCCTTGAACACGCCCACGTTGACATTCATACCCGTGACCGCACTTAACGCATGCGTGTACGGCAGCGCGGGCAAGTGGATCGGCGCCATTCTTCCGGGGATCTTGTTGAGAATATTCGCGGAGCCTCCCAGATACGGAAGAAGGCCGTTGACGATCCTCGTGACCATATGCTTGGGATGTGAGATGAGCCAGCCTGGATAAAAAGAGAACAACGGAAACAGGCAGCATCCCGATGCCGATACCGCTTCCATCAAGTTCTGATTCATCACTGTGAGGGCGGCCTTTGATCGCGTCGTATGCGGGTCCATTGACAGCCCAAGCCCCTCCATCAGCACCATGTAACCCGCGTTCAAGTGACAGCCGCCCCGATTGGCCGTCGCGTAACCAAGTCCCTGACCCGCCGCCCCGCGCGGTTCATACGCCGCCAACTCGAGGCCCTTCGAATGGATGGCGAAATCCGCTCCTCCGAACTTCTCCGACAACCGCCGCGTGCCTTCCGCCAGCAGATCGCCGATCCCGCGGCGATACGCGATGTCTTTGAAGATCTCATCCAGGTTCTCCGTCTTGCCGAATTCGAGGCCCGTCTTCCATAATCCTTTCTCGTCCAGTTCCATCGCGAACCCGATGACGCCGCCGGCCGACATGGTGTCTATTCCGAGCTCATCGAGCAGGACGTTCCACCTCATGATGGCCTCGAGGTCGCTGTTCTCGATGTTGGCGCCAAGAAGTCCGAGCGTCTCGAGCTCCGGCCCCTTCACCTTCTTGCCGTTCACTTCAACCAAACGGCTGCAACGAATCGGACACGTGGGGCAGCCCATGTTCTTGATCAGATGCTTCTCCGCGAGCGTCTGCCCCGAAATGCTGTCGAAATCCTTGAACTGGCCGTGTTTGAAGTTCCGCGTGGCCAGTAATTGGTGATCGTTCATCAGGCGCAGCAGGAACCCGGTACCGTACTTCGGCAACGCTTCCCCCGTCAACGGGTGGTCCTTCAGAAGCTTCACCCAGCCCCGATAGATCTTCTTCATCTTCTCCCGGTCATGCACCGGCGTGTCCTTACCGCCGCGAGCCGTGACCGCCTTGAGGTTCTTCGCGCCCATCACCGCGCCCAGCCCTCCGCGCCCAGCCGCGCGATCTCCGCTGAACACCGCCGCATAGCGAACCAGATGTTCTCCGGCCGGGCCGATCACGATCTTCTCGCAATCCTCGCCGAGGACTTCCTGCGTCTCACTCGTGGTCTTACCCCAAAGCTCGGACGCATCATGAAACCGGACGTCGTCCTCGGTGATCTCGATCCACACAGGCGTCCCGGATTTCCCCATAACCACGAGCGCGTCATAGCCCGCCTTCTTCAAGGACAAGCCGAAGGGACCCCCGCAATTCGACGACGCCAGCAGACCCGTCAGCGGCGATACCGCCGAGACGTTGAATCGGCTCGACGACGGAGCGCCCGTGCCCGAAAGAGGCCCTGTCGAAACGACAAGACAGTTCTCAGGCGCAAACGCATCCGTACCCGGGACAACGCTGTCGTAGATGATGCGCGCCGCCATGATCTTCCCGCCCAGATACATCGCGCGGTCCTGGTCCGTCCAAGGATATTCGCCGACTTCCCGGCGGGAGAGGTCAACCTTCAGCACCTTGCCCATGTAACCGCCGTATTGCGAACCCATATCCGGAACTCCTCATCTCCCGTCGTGTGCTCGCGCACGACTGCTGACTGTATCACAGATTTTCTCAGAGCACAATCCCCCACAAGACCTCCCTTCGTGCAGCACTTCGCACCGGTCACTGCGCGCTTGTCGACGGCCAAGGAGGCTTCTACTTGGACAGCGGAAACCAGGCTGTGGTATTATTCATTAGAATCGAATGGACCTCAGGACTGCGTGGGCCTATGGCGAAGATATCGAAAAAGGACGTCGAGTACGTGGCGGCGCTTGCCCATCTCTCGCCGGACGAAGATACGAAGGAACGGCTGGCGAAGGAAATGGGCGAAATCCTCGCTTACATGGACAAGCTGAACGAACTGGACACGACCGGCATCGAGCCGACGATGCACGCAATTCCGATGACGAACGTGTTTCGCGAAGACGCGGCCTCGGCGGGGTTGGACCGCGACGCGGCGCTCAGGAACGCGCCGAAGTCCGACGGCGAGTATTTTCTCGTTCCACGAATCCTTGATATCGAGTAGACCATGGCAGCGCAGCTTCACCCGTAGAGGAGAGTGATGGAGTACGAAGCCGTTATTGGGCTTGAGGTCCACGTAGAACTTAACACGAAGTCGAAGGTTTTCTGCGGCTGCAGCACGAAGTTCGATGCCCCGCCGAACACCAACGTCTGTCCCGTCTGTCTTGGCATGCCTGGGGTGCTGCCCGTCATGAACCGCGCCGTTATTGAAGCAGCCGTCTCGGTCGGCCTGGCATTGGATTGCACCGTGTCTAAATGGTCGAAGATGGATCGCAAGAACTACTTCTACCCGGACCTCGCCAAGAACTATCAGATCAGCCAGTACGATCTTCCACTGTGTCACGATGGCTCGCTCGAGATCGACCTCGACGGAACATCGAAGCGGATTGGCATCACCCGCGCGCACATCGAGGAGGACACCGCGCGCAACGTTCACACGATCGGCGGTGGCGAGAGCGGCGTGGATTTCAACCGGAGCGGCGTGCCGCTGCTCGAGATCGTGTCGGAACCCGATATCCGAAGCGCGCGGGAAGCGTACGCGTACCTGACGATGTTGAAGCTGATACTTCAGTATCTGGACGTGAGCGACTGCAACATGGAAGAGGGGTCGTTGCGCGCCGAGGCGAACATCAGCGTCCGTGAGCCAGGGGCGGCCGTCTTCGGGACGAAGACCGAGGTGAAGAACGTGGCCTCGTTCAGCGGTACGCAGAAGGCCATCGAGTACGAGATCGCCCGGCAGATGCAAGTCATCGAGTCCGGCGGCAAGGTGGTGCAGGAGACGCGCGGCTGGGACGCCGGCCGAGGTATCACGGTCTCGCAACGTTCAAAAGAGTCGGCCCATGACTATCGCTACTTCCCGGAACCGGATCTCGTTCCGATGGCGGTGGACCACGAATGGGTGGAGCGTCTTCGGGCGTCGATGCCGGAACTGCCGAGGGCGCGGCTTGTTCGTTTCCGGGAACAGTACGGCCTTTCAGAGTACGACGCAGGCGTGCTGATCTCTTCGCGAGCGATGGCGGGTTACTTCGAGAAGACCGTTCACGCGGGCGCGGCGGCGAAACAGGCCGCGAACTGGATCATGGGCGATCTCCAGGCCCTCTTGACGACCACGAAGTGCGCGTCGATTGAGGGGTGGAAGGTCTCGCCCGAGGATCTGGCCGCGATGGTGGCGCTAATCGAGGACGGCACGATCAGCGGCAAGATCGCCAAGGATTTGTTGGTGGCTATGTTCGAGACGGGCAAGGCCCCGAAGGTGCTGGTCGAGGAGAAGGGATGGGTCCAGATCAGCGATCTCGGGGCGCTCGAGGCCATGGCCCGGGAGGTAATGGCCGCACACCCCGGCCCCGTCGCCGACTATAGGGCGGGGAAGAAGCAGGCGTTTGGTTTTCTTGTGGGCCAGATGATGAAGGCGACGAAGGGCAAGGGCAACCCGAAGTTGGTGAACGAGATATTGGCGAATGTATTGGCCCGTGGCGATGTAAGAGACAGTTAGGAGGCCGCTGTTGGCCAGACTTGTAAGGAAAAAGCGAAGCGATGCCGCGGCGGAGCCCGAACCGGACTTCCTGCCAAACGTGCTCCGCATCGGATCGCTCGCGGCGAAGTACAAAGCGATTGACATGAAAGCCTATAACGTCCAAGGGTTGACGCTCATCGCGGACGCCTTTGTTGTTTGCAGTGCGGCGAGCGAACCGCAATTGCGCGCCATCTTCGACGGCGTTCGCGAAGGCATGAAGGAAATCAAGGTGGCGCCGATCCACACGGAAGGCGCGTTCAAGGGAGGCTGGCTCGTGATTGATTACGGCGACATAATCTTCCACGTGTTTCGCCAGGAGGCACGCGAATTCTATGATATCGATGGGTTTTGGGGAGACGCGCCGCTGGTCGATCTGGGTATCGAGGACTAGGAAGGCGGGAGGCACGGCAATATGGACTTCCAGAGCCCCGACAGGTCAGCCGTATATCGGTTCAAAGTCGATCTGATTCGCGGCAAGGGCGGTACGGGAGTCGTTTACAGGGGGTACGATCCGGAAAAGAAAACCGTGGTCGCCGTAAAGCTCTTCTACGAAGCGTTCTTCCGGAATACCTTCCATCGGCGGGACTTCGCCAGAAGCGTGTCCAAGTTTCAGAAGTTCTCACATCCCAACGTGGCGCAGATCTTCGAGTTCATCCAGGCCGAAGAAGGCGACTGCCTCGTTCTCGAGTACATTGACGGCCCGGACCTGAAGTGGTACCTGGAAAACCGCTCCTGGAACTTGCAGGAACGCCTCGTGATTGCCGCGCAAATCTGCAATGGCCTTCAATACATCCATGAGCGCGGGTTCACGCACCACGACCTAAAGCCTTCCAACATTCTATTCACGCGCAAGGGGATCGTGAAGCTGGTGGACTTTTCCCTGTGCGGAAACAGCTACCTTATCTCGTTGTTCGATGCCTCGTTGCACGAGCAGGTCACGCCGATGTACGTCGCGCCGGAATTGATCATGAAGAAGGAGAAGGCAACGGCCCAGAGCGACATCTATTCGCTGGGCATCACGTTGTACGTCATGTTCACGGAACGGGTGCCATTCCCGGTGGACAACCTGCAGGCGCTGTACCATTGTCACCTGCGGGTTGTGCCCGATCACCCGACGCTGGTCAATAAAAGGTGCCCCCCGGCGTTGGGTGACATCATCATGAAAATGATCGACAAGAAACCCCAGAACCGGTTTCTGGATTGCGACCAGCTTAGAATCGCACTCGCCGAGGTAGGGCGAAGCCGGATCTAACACCCCGCCCCCCGTGAGGAAAGGCCCTTTTGCCAGCACCCCCGTTTCCGTTGCCTGCCGTCAGGCTCTAACCTGAGTCTTCATTTTAGTCTTTTCTTGGGTTTGTAAGTCAAGTCTTTGTTTT
>CAZPMT010000108.1:0-18893 GCA_964587655.1 uncultured Nitrospiraceae bacterium | reverse complement strand
CCTTCGCCCTCACCTTCGCCCTCCCCTTCACCCGTCACGGTTATGTAGTCGTAAGCGTATTCGGTGTCCCAACCACCAGACGATCCTACGGTCAGGCTCACGGTGTAAACACCGGGCGTTTGATACATATAAGAAGGCGAGGGATCGTAGCTGACTCCGCCGTCGCCGAAATCCCAGTACCATGACGTAATGCCGGGCGAGCCGCCGCCCGATTCATCCGAGAATTGCACGGTTAGCGGCACGTGACCCGATGTGGGCCAAGCCCCGAACGCCGCATTCGGCGGCTGTAGTAGCAGCGGACAGCCTGTAAGGGCGAGCCCAGCCACAATCCCAAACACGCACAGCACTAAGTGCACCCGCGGACGACGTAAGAGCTGGTTAGCGATCATCTTGCCTCTCCCTTTTGTGCCAACTTCGATGAATTCTTCTTTCCCATTGTATGCTTAGGGTCCCGGCAGTTTCCGATATACCGACATCGCAGAGACAAGGGGTTGCAACCCCTTGTCTACAACCGATCATTGCCCCTTCATAAAGGGTGTTTCAGTAAATGCCAAGTCCCTTAGTTCCTCTTCATCGTCTTTACGCGAAAGCAATCCGCTCCTTGGGACAGAATAGTTACTCGGGGCGCAGAATACGGAAACCATCTCCGGGTACGTTCGGAGGTGCAAAGGAACGATGCGCGCAACGGGAATCGTACGCGTTCCGGCCGCCTTTGATGACCTTAACATCGCTCGTTGGCGCACCCACGGGATCTATAGCCGGGCCGTCAGCATAGCTTGCGTACCAATCCTCGACCCATTCTCGGACGCTGCCGTGCATGTCATAAAGTCCCCACTGGTTCGGACTGAATTGGCCGACGCGCTTATCGAACAGGTTCGCGTATTGGTCGAGGAGCGCATCGGAGTCGCCGAACGAGTACGCAGTCGATGTTCCGGCATGGGATGCATACTCCCACTCCGCCTCGGACGGTAACCGGAAGTTGTTGCCTGAAAACTGCGCGTTCAGTCCTGCGAGAAAGGATTGTGTATCATTCCACGACAGGCCTTCTTTGGCGTAGCCCGGCGAATCAGGCGTACCTCCCATAACGGAACGCCACAAAGTCTCAGTGACTTCATACTTGGCCAGCCAAAACCCGCGTGTCAACTTGACAGTGTGTGCGGGATCCTCGCCTGGTTCTGAATCGGCGCCCATCCTGAACGATCCGGGAGGACACCAGGCAAACTCAATACCGCCAAACGTTGCCGTGTCGCCGGCTGGGCGTCCTCCGGCTCCCGGTGGAGAGTCCGCCGACGCCCAACTCAGGGATATTCTCCGCGTCTGGCCGTTAGCGGATGTCAACGTGATCGTTGCCGTGTCCGTAGCTGTATGCGGGGAGAGCTTCACAACTACAACGTTGCGATCTCCGGGCCCGCCACATACGCCGGAAACGGGATCCAACGTTACCCATGATTTATCTGCCGCGGCCGTCCACTGCACGATGCTGCCGGGTTCGCCTGAGTTGGCGATACGAAATGACCATTGAGTCTCGTCGCCTCGGTACTGGTGTTGCTCCGCGGATATCGTCATATTGGGCGATGCCGTGCCTGCTGTATGGAAACGCTGCAGAGCCGTAAACCCGCGTTCGCCGGATGTGACGAAATATGTTCCTGTTCCTCCTTGGTCCAACCTATCCAATCCCAAATCAATCGGACTGGTCGTGGAAGGGCATATCAAGTCAAAGCGGTCGCCGGGGAGTTCTCGCAGAAATGCCGTTGAATCTTCCCACCAAGGCGTCACGAATGTATTCATATACAAATATCTAAACCATAGCTCGTGCCCCTCGCTGTCAAACCTTACAAGAGCTTCGGGAATGTCATAATATCTTTGCCAAGCTATTGACACCTCGTCGGGACCCTCGCTAAGCCGGCTCTGACGGCGCAGGTCGCAGGTGCTTATGACGGCATAGCCCCCGTCTTGAGTCTGTATGACAGCCCTCGCCTCGGCGGCCGCGGTTCGTCTGGACCACACGACGTTTCCGGCAGCGTCGAGTTTGATGAGTTGTCCCAACTCTTGTCTTGAGCGCGGAAGGGCACAGATATACCCATCGTCAGATGTCTGGGATACCGAAAGAGGGCCATAACATTCCCCCACCGAGCTTGCGTGGACGGAACCACCGGCGGAGTCGAGCATAACAGCAAGTACATAGTTCCTATCTGCAGTCAATCCAAACAGTCCTATGCCTCCTCCTGCCGCGTTGAAGGCGTAAGATCCCGAGAACCCCGGCACGCTCTGCTCCAATGAGATGTATTCGACTTCATCTCCGGTGGCGTCAGCGCGAATCAAGAAGGCAGGATCCCCCCACGATGAACTGTATTGTTGTTTGTTGCCCAGGACAACAAAGTCTCCCTCTCCGGTCTCGATGACGTCCCTGACCCGTGCCGCCCTTAGGTCGAACAGGGGATAATGCTTCAGCCACTGTTGGCCACCTTCCGCGTCGGTCTTCAGTAGGAATGGAACCCCGTACACTCCACTGAAGTAACCCTGGCCGGCTATGAGTAGTCCGCCATCCGAAGTCCTGATTAGCTCTTCGGGCTCCCAGTGCTCAAAGAACGGGTCGGGGTCGGCGAGGTGATCATTCCAGTCGTAGAGACCATAACTCCTAACCCACATTTCGTTGCCTTGTGCATCCGTTCGAACTAGCCAGATGGCCCAGTACCAGAATTGAAAGAGTGGGTTCCCGCATCGCGAACTGAGCAGAACGTAGTACCCTCCGTCCTCCGCCGGGACCGCCCCGCGAAACGTTTGCACGAAATCGAATTCCCAAAGTCCCGATCTTTGCTTCGCGCTCAACCCGCCGCAAAACAATTGCTTCCACTCACTTCCTTCCGGGGTTTGCGCGCCTGCGTGTTCCGCGGTGATGTCCACTTCGGTATGGTTCTCCGTGGACGCGAGCTGGGAATCATAGCTTTGGATCCCATTGTAACTATCAATGACCTCCGCCCCATATGGTGTAACAACGCCATAGATGAGTTGCACCCCTACCAGGTACAAGCCTCCGGACTCCGCGGCGGCACAGACGGAATCGCCTTCCCAACCAGGCGCCGTCTCCTGCGACACGACACTCCCGGTGACGTCCATTTTGACAAGTACAAGCACTCGACTCCCCGTCTCGGTATACAGAATCCTTCCATCACCCAGCCAGGTCATTTTGAGCCCGATATTCAACTGTCTCGACCACTGTTCTACTCCATCGGAATCTGTTCTGACCATGCCTCGGGCGGCCACCGTAAAGAGAAACCCGTCGTCCGGCATTGCCAGCACATCAGTGGCCACTCCATCGAGAACAGACTTTGCCGGCTCATAAACTGTTTGGGAAATCTGCTTTATCCAAATCTCGTTGCACGAAGCGTCGGTCCTCACGGCATAAGCGGCACTAGCGGGACTATCGCCGCCGCGTTTCTGATGGCCGGCCAATATGAAGCCTCTGTCCGGAGTCTCTCGAAGGGCGTACGCCGTAGACCGCTTAGGCGTCGTTTCGACTACGGCGCCGGCATAACCGTTCGACGCGATCTCGTTGCCTTCGGCATCGATTCGTACCAGGTACATCACTGAATTGCACTCCGGATTGTATGGGAAACTGCTTAAGGTTGCCGATCCGCCCGCAAACGCGAATCCGCCGTCGCTCGTGGCTATGATGGCAAAAGCTACTTCATCAAAGACGCCACCGTAGGCCTTGGCCCAAACCACATCGCCTTCTTTGGACAATCGCACAACGTAGGCGTCAAAGGCGCTGGACGAGAAGCTGTCCGTGTCGCCCGCTACGACGCAGCCCCCGTCAGGTGTTCCCGCAACGGCGAGGCCGTGCTCATCGCGCCCACCGCCAATGTGTCTTGCCCATAGCATTTGGCCGTGACGATCTAGCTTCGACACGTACATGTCAAAGTCTGAAAAGTCGTCTCGATCGACCTCTCTGTTCATATCGATGGTAGAGCCCGCCACAAAGAGCCCTCCATCACTCGCGGAACAGGTCGCACGAAAGCTCAGTCCCTCCACATGCATAGCGCGAAACCATAGTTCGCCCTCACCTTCGCCCTCACCTTCGCCCTCACCTTCGCCTTCGCCCTCACCTTCACCTTCACCTTCGCCCTCACCTTCGCCCTCCCCTTCACCCGTCACGGTTATGTAGTCGTAAGCGTATTCGGTGTCCCAACCACCAGACGATCCTACGGTCAGGCTCACGGTGTAAACACCGGGCGTTTGATACATATAAGAAGGCGAGGGATCGTAGCTGACTCCGCCGTCGCCGAAATCCCAGTACCATGACGTAATGCCGGGCGAGCCGCCGCCCGATTCATCCGAGAATTGCACGGTTAGCGGCACGTGACCCGATGTGGGCCAAGCCCCGAACGCCGCATTCGGCGGCTGTAGTAGCAGCGGACAGCCTGTAAGGGCGAGCCCAGCCACAATCCCAAACACGCAAAGCACTACCTGCACCCGCAAACGACATAAGAAGGCAATGGCAATCATTTGAGTTCTCCCTCTCTCGGCCGGATTATCCCGCGACTTCTCCCGAATCTGGACGTTCGATGCACTTGGCTATCTTGAGTGTCTGAACCCAATAGTTGAGCGTCGGCACAACCTTGCAGAATCTCCCCGAGATCCAGTCGCGGCCCATCTTCACAGTAAGAATCGACAAGGTGAAGGATACGGTATTCCTGAATTCCTGTCAAGAGGAACTTTCGAGGATTCTTGACAAGGCGGCACACAGCTACGCCACCATAATGTCGATAGATTTCGCTGGGATTAGCGCCGTGGCTCTTGCATCGCGCCAACGTGCGCAGGTAAGCCACGGCGAAGGAGGCATTGACTCCTCGAAAAGAGGCATGGAACATTTCTGCCGGGACGATCCGAGAGGAAGACTGGAAGGCCGTCCCGGCAGGCAAGCTTTTCATCACATCCTCTTGACGCCGTAACGCCTCTCGCTGCCGGGTATCAGTCGTTCGGGTCGGCTTCCGCGCCGAAGTGCTTGCGCACGGCCTCGGCTTCGCGGAGTTTTTGGATGCCTTCCCGGATGTGGCGGTTGACGGCGGTTTCGGCGGCGCGGCATGCGCCTTGAATCGAGTTGCAGATCCCACGCGCGGATGAGGACCCGTGGCAGATGATCACGTTGCCGTTGACGCCCAGCAGCGGCGCCCCGATATACTCGTTAGGGTCGATGGCCTTCTTCAAACGGCGGTACGCACCCATGCTGATCAGCGCCCCGAACTTGCTGAGCCATGTGCTGCTCAATTCGCGCTTGAGCAGCGCGCTCATCAATGAACCTACGGCCTCGCTGGTCTTGAGAACCAGATTGCCGATGAATCCATCGCACACGACAACGTCGGCCACGCCGTCGTACAGTCCCTTCGGCTCGACGTTGCCGATGAAGTTTATGTGGTCGACGGCGTTCAGCGTTGCATGGACGGCCTTGGCAATCTCATTGCCCTTGGCCTGCTCCTCGCCGATGTTGAGCAGGCCGATCCGAGGGTTCTGCACGCCGAACACGCGCTCGGAATACACCATCCCCATCTCCGCAAACTCGCAGAGGTGCCGCACCGTACAGTCCACGTTCGCGCCCAGATCGATCACGAGGACGGGTTTCCTTCGGGTTGGAAGGGCTTGGCAGATGGCCGACCGCGCCACGCCCCGTATCGGTCCCAGCACGGTCCGCGCACCCATCATCACCGCGCCGGTGTTGCCCGCGCTCACGAAGCCGTCGGCCTTGCCTTCTTTGACAAGGCGCAGCGCCACGTGCAATGACGAGTCCTTTTTCCGCCGGATGGCTTTCGCCGGGTGATCTTCCATGCCGATGACCTCGGAGGCATGGACCACCGAGACGCGGTGCGGTTTCCGATAGGCCGCCAGGGTTGCCTTGAGTTCACGCTCGTCCCCGGCAAGCAACACCTCGACCCCGGTGGACATGCTGGCAACCACCGCGCCGTGCACTTCCACGTAAGGGGCCCGGTCGGACCCCATGGCGTCCACAGCAATGCGCATGGAAGATCCTTATCAGGGTACGAAGCGGCGAGGACGCCGCTGTTACGTAGACGCGACGTCCTCGTCGCGTTTCTTCGGCTGAAGCACAGCGGCGAGGACGCCGCTGCCACGTGGACGCGACGTCCTCGTCGCGTTTCTTCGGCTGAAGCACAGCGGCAAGAATGCCGCTTCCACGTTCCACTTTGGAATCGAGGACGGACTACTCGCTTTCGCTGCTGAGAACCAAACGCTCTTTGTAGTGTCCGCACTTGGGGCATACGCGATGCGGCGGGATTTTTTCGCCGCAGCTGGCGCAGTCGGTAAGATTGCGTGGTGTCAGGGCGTGATGAGAACGGCGCATGTCGCGCTTCGCTTTACCCGTTCTACGTTTTGGTACGGGCACTGTATTACTCCTCCGAACGCTTTGGCCGCAGATCCGGAAAGAGTTCCGCCAGACCGGCCAAGCCTTTGTTTCCCATGGGGCGTTCCCCTCGATCCGCCACATTGCCATCGTTCTCGCGACACGCACACCGGCCGCGATTCAGGTTCACTCCGCACTTGGGGCACAGCCCCGCGCAATCCTCCCGGCAGATGAACTTCGAGGGCATCGCCAGGACCACTTCTTCCCATACGCACGGCGCCAAGTCGATCTCGTTTCCATCGAACCCGGCGACCGCAACGGCAGTCTCGTCCGTGTCATCCTCTTCCAATGCACCCTCGACCGTCTCCCGCTGGCCTTCCTTGAAGGTCCACACGACATCCACGTCGAACGGCGCGCGCACCGCCTCGAGGCACCGGTCGCATACGTGCTCGAAAACGCCCGAAACGCTCCCTTGAAAGAGATACTCGTCGCCCGCTTCCGACAGCACGCCCGCCACGTTCACCGTGACGACGGGCGCACCGCTTTTCACATCCGGCGGCTCGAGTTCCGCGATGGGGACCACTACATCGATACTAGCGCCGCCGACCGTAATGGAAGCCACCGGCACTGTCAATCTGTTCACTGTCGATCACCCGTCGCGCGCACAAGTTGCCGATATATTACCAGATACCGGGCGGGAGAATCAAACGAACGAACCATGCAGGCAGGGCAAACGCATCTAATTGTGCTTAAGACCAGGATTACCTGATTGCGGACCTCGCCGACGTTCCTTCGTGCTCGCCATCGTCATCGTCATCGTAATCGAAGAAATTGGGTAGGACTATGCGATTCGTATGGTGCTGGCCGATGTCTCCGGCCCCAGGACCTCAATGATATGGCCCTGTCTTTGTGGGTGTGTAACGCGCAGCACATCAAACAGGTCCCTGGCCGCAAGACGGATGTGAAGGATTGCCAGTGGATCGCGCAGTTGTTGCAGTGCGGACTGCTTCAGCCCAGTTTCGTGCCGCACCGTGGGTTGCGTGAGTTGCGCGACCTGACGCGGGAACGCGCGCAGATGATGGGCGAGGTCACACGGGTCAAGAACCGCATTCACAAAGTGCTCGAAGATGCCAACGTCAAGGCCAGTTGCGCGAGTCGCTCGAGGCGCGGATTACCGAACATCATCGCTTCATGCCGCGCAAACACCTGCGCCATCTGAAGGCGCTTGAGATCTTGGTGGGCGAACTCGAAGCGCGCATCGACACGGTATGTGCCAGCGACACAATCAATCCTCCGCACGCCCGCGAACAGACGCCGCTCTCGGGAAAAGATGAAACCCCTGGGCCGGAGCCTTTCGTCCCCCCTTTCCAGGATTGCGTTGAATTGCTGGATTCGATTCCTGGGGTGCACGTCTGCATCGCCCAGACGATCTTGGCCGAAATCGGCACGGACATGGCGCAGTTTCCCACGGGCGGCCACCTGGCGTCCTGGGGAGGACTGTGTCCAGGCAACTGCGAGACCGCCGGTAAACGCCACAACGGCAAGACGCGCCACGGCAACCGCTGGCTGCGTCGCGTTCTCACGCAGGCGGCTTGGGCTGCCACCCACGAAAAGCCCGGCTCTTATCTCAAGAGCCTCTACCGTCGAATCGCGCGTCGGCGAGGCAAGAAGCGGGCTATAGTCGCAGTCGGCCACACCATCCTTCTCATTGCCCATTGTCTGCTGTCCACCGGAGCGTACTACCATGATCTCGGTCAAGACTATTTCGATCATCTGGACGAAGAACGGCTCACGCGGTATCTTGTCAAAAGGCTGGAGTCCCTCGGCCATGCGGTCGAACTCCAACCTGCGGCATAATCCGATCACAGCGTCAACGTATATCGCACTTTGAGCACGTCCAAGAAGTATTTTCGAGGTAGCACGACGGGGTGGAAACGAAGCACGCGAAAACCGGATGAGCCGGCCTTCATCAGGCTCTCGCGGAAGCCTTGCGCGCGGCCTGAGTTTCTCACTTAGGTTTCGTACGGGTCTTCGCGGGAAGCACGCAACGGAATCCGAGCGTCGGGATGCGGGTCTCGGGAAACATGCCATGGCGGTGGGTGCACCGCAAGTCGCGAGGCCTCGAGCTCCAACATCCTCCGCGAACGGATCGAAGGGGCGTCGACTCTTGGGCGGAATCGCCGTCCTGCTTGTCACAGTTTGTCAACAGTTTGTCTCCGTTCGACAAACTGTGGCCACGACAAACTGTGCCGTAAGGCAGGAAGGGGTCGAGGGTCCACTCGTAGACGTTTCCGGCAAGGTCGCAGACACCCTGTGGGGTCTTGCCTTCTTCGTGCATCGTGACAATCGACGGTATGCTGAGGTGGTCGCCGAAATTGCAGTAGGTGCGATCCACCTCGATGTTGCCCCAGGGGTACAGGCGGTTCTCCTTGCCTCGTGCGGCGAATTCCCATTGGGCCTCGGTGGGAAGCTTCTTCCCGGCCCATGCGGCATATGCGTTGGCATCTTGCCAAGTCACCCCGACGACGGGCTGGCCGGGTCCGGAGTAGTGGGGGTCATTCCAGAAACTTGGTTTCGGATGTCCGGTCGCCTCCAGGAAAGCGGCATACTGCTTGACTGTCACCGGGTACTTGTCGATGAAGAAGGACTCGACATAGGTTTCAAACGCCGGGGCTTCTTCCTTCACATCATCGCAACCCATGAGGAAGTGGCCGCCCTCCAGAAGGACCATGCCTTCCGTGGAGACTTCCCTTCCCCCCGGCGCGTCCGGGACGTGCGATACGACTTGGCGGTAGGATTGATCGAAGGCCTTCGCAAGGCCCTCCATGAATTCGCGCGCAGACGGCCAGCGCCGCTCCCGTTCCGTGTAGAGCGCTTGTTCCAGCACGTTCTGCAGCGAAGGCGACACGTCGTTCCGGACAGCGTTCACGGTCACTGGCGTATCGATGGGGGTGCGCAGCGTTAGGAGTTCGTGAAACAAGAGGCCCACGCTATAAAGGTCCGCGCGGTGGTCCACCGGGAGGCGCCTCTTCTGCTCGGGCGCCGCATACGCGAATGTGCCGGCTATCCGCGAACCATCTTTCTCGGTGGCCGCCTGGACGTTGAGCGTGTCTTCGTCAATGACCTTGGCGAGTCCGAAATCGAGGACCTTGACCTGTTCTCCGGGAAGGATGAACACGTTTTCGGGCTTGATATCTCTGTGTATCACCACGCGGTGGGCGTAATCGAGCGCCTTCAAAGTTTCCGAGATGAGGTGGACCACGTAGCGGACGTCAACGAACTTCCGGTCTTGCCGCCGTTTCCGGAGCAGGGATCGGAGGGACTGCCCGCGAAGGAACTCCATGGAAAGGTAGAGGATGCCTTCGCTCGTCCAGCTTATGTCGTGAACCGCCACGATGTTATCGTGGCGCAGGCGGCGGGCGACTTGGGCTTCGTGTATGAAGCTCGACACCCCTTTCTGGGTACGCAGCAACTGGGGCTTCATGAACTTCAGGGCCACTTCTTCGTCGATAAGCGTATCGTGGGCGCGGTAAACCACGCCCATGCCGCCCTCCCCGACGCGTCCCTGGATGATGTAGCGGTTTGCAATACGGTCGCCGACCGCAAAGGTTAAATCCATGTTCTGCTGGAGGTTAGAGAGATCCGGCACCTTCAGCGGCGCACCGCAGCCGAAACAGATCCCACTCCTCCCTTGTATTGTTGTTGGGACGAGGAAGCAGATCCCGCAATTTGAACAGGTGACTTGAATCATATATCTTGCGTTTATTCTATCATGCTCGACAGGGATGTCGCAATGCGCGCGCGGCTCGGAGGAGGGCGATTGCCGGTTGCCCGATCCCAACGGTTTGTCGTGGTTTGACAAACTGCACAGTTTGTCGGTGTTTGACAAACTGTGCCGTGCGTCACTTTCCTCTTTGCTTGACAGAACTGCGATAGTGCTGCAAACTTGAGACTTACCCGCTTGGGCGGCTCGTCTACCGCCTGAATGGGCCACAGGAATCGTTGGGAGTTGCGTTACGATGTCGATTCAAAGGATGACCGGGAAATGTGTGCATGGTCTTCTTGTCGCGTGCGTTGTCACATCCATATTGGGTGGCGCCTGCGCGCGGGCTTCCGCGGAGGACGCCGTCAAGAGCGTCCTCGCCAACACACTGACGATCGGGGCGCCGTCGGCCACGTCCCGAAACGACCGCATTACGGTGCCGGTCACGCTGAACGTGCGGGGTCTGAAGCCATCCCTGATCGTTTTCGGAATGGATTACGATCCGAATGTGATTGCCTTCAGGTCGGTAACGCGGGGACCCGCGGCCGCGGCCGCCGGGAAGTACGCGGAGGCCAATGAGACTGGCCCTGGGGCGGTCAGTTTCATCGTCTGGGGGCTCAACAGTGAAGCGATGGACAGCGGTCTCGTCCTGACGGCGACTTTCGATCTCGCGTTGCCGGGCACGAGGCTGGAAAGAGTGTTCATCGAAGGGACCGAACCTTCCATGGCGGATGTTGATGGACGTGCGGTGGCCGTGCGGATGGTTTACTTCGCCCCGGCCAGCGTGACCGTTTCCGCGGCTCAGAGAGGTGTCCTTGTAAAATGGACTGCGGTAACCGGGGCCTCCATGTACCATGTCCTGCGGAGCGAATCGGAGGACACGTCGACGGTCGAGTTCATTAGCGACGACCTGCCGGCCTCCACGCTCTCCTTAGTTGACGATTCCGCAGCCGCGACGACGCCGAGCCTGGGATCCTGCCCAAGCCTTTTCTATTGGGTTTCCGCCCAGCACCAACAGGGGAAGGAAGGGTCTTTGAGCGAGCCGGCAACGTGGCACCCAGGCAGTCCCGTTGCGCCCGCCAACGTGACCGTCTCATTGGTAGATGCGGGCGGGGCCCTTATCGAGTGGTCCACGGTAGACGAGGCCGCGGGCTATCAAGTTTACCGGGGCTTGTCAGATAACATCGGCTTGGCGGCGCCCGTCAGCGACTGGTTGCCGGAAACGGCCCTCTCTTACATCGACGAAGGGGTCACCAGCGGGTCATGTACCGCTGGTTGCATTAACGTATGCCGAACCTATTATTACTGGGTCCGCGCCCGGAGCGCGTCGGGATGCGAGGGAGCCTTCAGCGTTGTGGCTCCCGGGAAGGACTTGCGGCAAGCGTTCACGAAGGCGCCGGCGAGCGTGATACCTGGACTCGGCGGAGGCCGGTTGGATCTCGGCGATCTGTTAGTGTTAGGATTTGCTGGCGCGGGACTCCTTGCGGCACGGCGCGCGACGCGTTTTTGGGGAACCCGCTCGTAAGACAGAGATAGGTTGTAGGCTGTAGGCCGTAGGAAGATAGGTCACCTTCGGCCTACAGCCTTCAGCCTACAGCCTCCTTGCGAACTATATCATGCATCCGACATTGCTCAAGTTGTTTGGCCTCGAGTTTCACGCCTATCCGGCCATGTTGGCCCTTGCCTTCCTGACATGCACGCTGGTGACCGTGCGGAACCTCCAGCATCGGGATCCGCCCGTCGACTGCAGTCCGCACTGCGGCCTTTGGGTCTTCATCGGGGCTTTACTTGGGGCGAAGGCGTACTGGATATTCCAGTATTCCGAACCTCGCTATCTGTGGCGCGCCGTCTTCATATGGGAAGGGGGTCTCGTTTTCTACGGGGGGCTGATCGGAGGCTTACTGGCCTTGGTCGCTTACGTGAAGGTGAACAAGCTGCCGTTTTGGGTCGTCCTCGATGCGGCCGCCCCCGCGGCGGCCCTCGGCGAAGCCATCACGCGCGTCGGCTGCTTTCTTAACGGATGTTGCTGGGGGCGGCCCAGTTCGGCGCCTTGGGCAGTAACGTTTCCGCGTTACAGTCATCCTTTCGATCAGCAGGCCGCCGACGGATTGATCGCCTCGGCTGCGTCCGAACCGCTACCGGTTCACCCTACGCAGTTGTACATGACCTTCGGGCTTCTTCTTGTGTACGCGCTGCTCATGCTGGCGGCGCGGAAGCCGCGCGCCGCGCGCGGCCAAAATGCCGCGCTCTACCTCCTGCTCTGCGGCATTCTCCGGTTTACGGTCGAGTCGTTTCGCGCGGACAGCGTATATTCCGTCGCGGGGATGACGGTCTCGCAGAGCATCAGCCTCGGATTGGCCCTCGCGGGCGTGGCGGCATATGGCATAGTCCGGGCGGGCCGGAGGCGATCGTTGGCCTTGGAAAATGAAGAATGGCGGGAGCGACGGGATTCGAACCCGCGACCTCTGCCGTGACAGGGCAGCGTTCTAAGCCAGCTGAACTACGCCCCCGCGAATGTTCACCACCGCCAATGTTAGCACGTAAACCCCAACTCGTTCAACCCTGACGCCCGCAAGCCCCGGAGAACGGGCGACGTTATGGATTCCCACGTTGAGAAGCTGTGCCAATTGCGGGTTTGATGGCCGAGGTTGGAGTACAATGGCGCCGTAAGGGGAGGTCAAAGTGGGTGTGAATGGGAGAGATCAATATGAGCAAGAGATTGTTTCTGGCAACACTTGTGTTTCTGGGAGCTAACGTCATGGCGGAACCGGACGATCGGGCAAGTGGGATTGATCCGCTGGAACGGGCGGCGAGCCATCCAATTGTTCGCGACCGGCCCGGTCCGGATTTCTTTGAGGGTGCGCTCCTGGGCAACGGAGGGCTTGGCGCAGTTGTGACGACCCGGCCCGACGCCGTGGTCGTGCATTTCGGCCACAACAACGTCTGGGACATCCGAATCGCCGAAGACAACAAGGACAAGATAGGAACCTTTCGAGAGGTCTTCGAGAAGGTCCGTGCAATCCCGGCGGATTCAGCAAGCCTCGAGTCCGACTCGTGGTACGCGAATTACATGAAAATGAGTCGCGCCAACTACGACAAGCCTTACCCGCGGCCTTTTCCTTGCGGCTCGCTGCTTCTCGGATTCGACCGCCGGAACGTCGAACTCTTGGGGTATCGCCTCAACATCGCGCAAGGACTATGCACTGTCAATCTTATCGTCGATCAGAAGCCGGCTATGTTGCACCTCTTCGTGGATATGGGGCGCGACCGCCTCTGGCTTCGACTGACCGACAGCGAAGGAAACCCGCTCCCCAACTGTTTCGACCGCGTGCGTCTGATTCCCGACCCCGACGCGCCGAAGGACATTCCACGTGGTGAGATCCCCAAGTCTCCGGTCGAGAATGCGCTCTCGTTTAGACAAGTGCTGCCGTTCAACGAACCCGTGGCCGGACAGCCCGGCGAGTCGAGTCCCAAAGACCGGGCGTTCCGTCTGTCAGCGCGCATAAGCGGCCGGCTGGAAGTAAGGGAGCGTCTGGATTGGGAAGGACGTCCGCAGCGCATGGGACCGCTCGAGCGGGCGATCGTATCGAGCGAACCGTTTGCCGCCGTCGTGCAACTCGATGAGGGGCTGGCCTCGGACGTAGGTTCGCAACCCGGCGAAATCCCGCAACCGGCCAACGAGCTTTTCATTTCGGAGTTTGCAGGCACATGTCAAGCATGGAAAGACTACTGGAGCCGTTCCGCGGTCGCACTCGATGACCAATCGCTCGAACGCGTGTGGTATTGGAATCATTACTTCCTCAACTGCGCGGCGAAAGCAGGCGTGAATTGTCCCGGATTGTTCGCGAATTGGAGCTACCGCAACATAGGCACCGCGTGGCACGGCGACTACCACATGAATTACAACACCCAGCAGCCGTTCTGGCTGCCGTTCTCGAGCAACCGCGTCGAGAAAAACCTGCCGTATGTCGAACTCGTCGAGCGGCTCCTCCCGTTGAGCCGGAAATGGGCCAAGGAGTACTACGGGCTGCGCGGGGCCTATTTCCCCCACTCGGCCTACCCCGTGGAAATGACGATGTCGCCGTATCCGGTGCCTACGTGGGGCTGGGAGATCTGCGAGACGCCCTGGGCGGTGCAGGGATTGTGGTGGCACTACCTCTACACGATGGACAAGGACTTCCTGCGGCAACGAGCCTTCGTCCCAATCCGGGAAGCGGTGCTGTTTCTCGCCGACTACATGAAACGTCCCGAAGCGCACGGGAAACAATGGGGCGATGACCGGTATCACGTGTTTCCGACGGTGCCGCCCGAACTATACGGGCTCAAACCCGGGTTCAAGTACAACAACGACTGTCTTGTCGATCTGACCCTGATCAAGTTCGTCATGAAAGCCTATCTCGAGGCCGCGCGCGTCCTCGATGCCGAGAAGCAAGAGGCGGATCTGATCAAGGACGTGCGCGACATCCTCGACCATTTCCCAGAATACCCCACCGCCGAATCGCGTTACGGGAAAGTGTTCGTCTCCGTGCCAGGCGAGCATTCGGAGATTGTGTATAACGTGCCGAACAGTCTCATGACCGTGTTCCCGGGAGAGGATCACGGATTGGACTCACCCAAGGACGTTTTCGAAACGCTGGTCAACACATATCGCAACAACCAGAATGAGGGCGGAAACGAACTCGTGTTTCTGAACCTGCAGGCGGCTCGGCTCGGCCTGCTCGATCTCGACCGGTTCAAACGGCAAGTCGAGTACTGCCTGCTCCCGAACGGCACGTGCGCGGACATGGTCCTTCAGGTCCATGGAAGATACGACGATGCGACGCCGTTCGACTTCATGGCGCCCATGGGAATCTGGTTCGAGAATTTCAGTCTGCCGGTGGTGATCAACGAATGCCTGATGCAAAGCTACAACGGCACGATCCGGCTGTTCCCGAATTGGCCGAAGGACAGGCCCGCCGCATTCAGAACATTGCGCGCCGTCGGTGCATTCCTCGTCAGCGCCTCGTGCGCGAACGGCCAGGTCGAATGGGTGGAAATCCAAAGTGAGGCCGGAAGCAACCTCCGGGTCCTTCTCCCGTGGAAAGAAGGCGCGCGGATGATTAGCCGAGTCGGTGAGCAAACGGTGGAAGGCGAATTACTCGAGTCGCCGACAACTCGCGGGGAAACGCTCCGTCTTCTTCCGGCGAGAGGCGGCTCGGGAAAGTAGTGCCGGAACAGCAGTGCGGCTCCTCATGCTAGATTCGGCAGCCAGGATCGAGAGCATTGCCCGGAACAGTGGACGGTGTGGACTTTGTGGACGATGTGGACGCCGGGAAGGATCACGTACATGGTTGCGTCCACTTCGTCCACAACGTCCACCTCGTCCACTGATTGGACAAACCCAACTGGCTTCAACTGCCGAATCTAGGCTCATTTGTGTGGGCCAACCCGGATGTGAAAGCATGTGGAGAAAGCGAGGCGGCTATGAAGACTTCGAGTGAGCGGTTCTTGATAGCGGCGGCTGCGCTGGCGGCGATGCTGGCGGTGGCCACGGTTGGGTTTCAGATGGTGACCGATCAGAATCGGAATGCCGTAGTGGCAAGACTCAAGAAGTCGCAGACGATCGAACGATATCGAAACGCCTGGGCAGCCGACCCCAAGAAGACGCCCGCGGCCGGTACTCCCCGGACCTCCGCGGAAACACCGGCGCCGTCCGTTACCCCCAGCGAAAGCGTCGCCGCGTTTGCGTCCCTGTTTTCGCGAGTGAAAGCGTTGACGGGAACCAACCGTTGGATTGATCTCATCAATAAGCCCTTGAATGAATGGACAGCCGACGACTGGGCGAAGGCGAAAGCCTTCATGGACGAAGCCCGGGACTTGGTTCGCGAGATTCGCCGGCTGGCGGAAATGGGCGGTCCCGCATACGAGCTGGACTTCTCCGTAGGGTACGCCACCGAACTGCCGCACTTGGCCCAACTCCGGGAATTGGCGCGGCTGTTGCGCATGGATGCTCTGGTCCGAGGGCAGCAAGGAGACTATGGTGAGGCCGTCGAGGACATCGTGGCGGGGATGAAACTTGCTGCCGGCACGCTGGCGGATGAGCCCCTCCTGATCTCGCAACTCGTCCGGATCTCGATGGACACGATCGTGTTGCAGGCCGCGCAGGACGCCCTGCCGCCCGAAGCCATTTCGCCGGAACTGGCGCGAAGGTTGATCGAATATGCGGGACGGATCGATTGCCGGGACGGTTTTGCGGACTCGTTTTCCAGCGAGGGGATGATCGGGCTCGACATGTTCGAGCATATGCGCGACGGTACGGCAATCCCGGATCTGTTTCCAGATAGGTCCACTTTGGAGGACCTCGGCCTTCGCCTTTACGGCAGCGCACTCGCGCGGCCGTGGCTCAACATGGACGAGGAGGCCTTCGCGGAAACGATTGGACGCATAGGTGAGGCCTGGGGCCTCCCCTACTACCAGGCCAAGCCTCTGATGGAACAGATCGAACGCGAAGTCGAGGATCTGCCGCGCACTAGAGTGCTGTCGCGCGAATATCTTCCCTCCCTCACGCGCGCGGTTGAAGCCCAGGCCCGCAACGAGGCACAACTCGACCTGTTTCAGATGGGTCTGTCAATCGAGCAATACCATGCGCGGAACGGCGCCTACCCAACGACGCTCGACGCAATCGCATCCGACGTCGGCGGCAGAGTGCCGGTTGACCCCTTCACCGGCCAGCCATACATCTACAAGCCGTCCGGCGACAGCTTCCTTCTATACAGCGTGGGTTCAAACGCTGTCGACGACGGCGGCAAGTTCGATTACAGAACCGGCGATCTCGTGTGGCGCGGCGTGTTGGAGAGTAACAAGTAGTCCGGTCGCGCTCGAATCTACGCAGGCAACTCGTAGCCTTTCCGCCGCGGACGCGAGAGCATCGCGTTGCCCTCGTCGCAATTTGTGAATCGCTCGGCCTTGGGATCCCATTTCAGCGTCTCGCCGACCCGGCCCACGTCGCGGGCGATGTTGACGAGATAGCAGACGGTCGAGCTTCGCTGGCCGTATTCGATATCGGCGTTGCATTTCCGCCGCGTCTTGATGCATTCGATCCAGTTCTCGACGTGCGGGTGGTTCTCCGTGACCTTGAGGGTTTCGGGCCGGCCGGACATTTGGACGAGTTCCTTCGGGTCGGCGGCAATCTTGTCGCGGTTGATTTCGATCTTCCCTTTTTCGCCGACGAATACGCAGCCGAGTCCCGGCGACCTGTCGCCGTCGAGATGAAGCTCAAGCTCGGTCCCGTTCGCGTACTTCATGCGCACCTTCGCACGAGGGCCGGAAGCGGTGCGGATCATCTGATAGTAGGGTGCGCCGGTTTCGTCGTCCGACGGTTTCCGGTCGTCGAATTTTCCCGCGGGCATCACCTGCACGGGCTCTTCGAGTACGACCTCGACCGGCCCGGTCTCGTCGGTGCCGAGGCCGCGCTGGATCTGGTCATAGCTGTGCGCTCCCCATCCGGTCACGCCGAATGAGACGCCGCCGCCGTCGTAATCCCGCCAACGCGCCCAGCCATGATGCAATTCTTTGAGATACGGGCGCAGTTCCGCCTGATTCGTCCAGATGTCCCACCAGTTCGCGCTGCCGCCGGGCGGCATTTCCTCCGCGGGTTTCGGCGTCCAGCGGTCCGGCCCGAGAAAGTTCGGCGCAAGGACGGTCTTGATCTTGCCTATGGCGCCGTTCTTCACGAGGTCGCTGGCCCAGTTGTTCAGCGGTATCGAACGCTGCTGCGTGCCCACCTGGGTGACGCGCTTATATTTCCGCGCCGTCTTGACCATATCGCGGCCCTCGGCGATGGTCAGGCACATCGGCTTCTCGATGTACACGTCCATCCCCGCGGCCATCGCGTGACACGTCACCCAGGCCCGCGCGTGCGTCGTCGTGATCACCATCACCCCGTCGAGCTTCTCGCGCTCGATCATCTCGCGGAAGTCCGAATAGCCCTTCCACGACTGCCCCTGCGACTGGCAGTCCTTGATGAACGCATCCACGCGCGGCTGGAAGCAGTCGCACACCGCGGCGATCCTCATCTGCGGAATGTGACCGCACGTTTCCGCGATTTGCCGGCAACGGCCGCCGAGACCGATCAGGCCGACGTTCACCACATCATTCGGCGAAATCTTCTTCGGTACGCCCCCAGCCCTGTTCGATTTCGTCGCGCACCCGCTCGCGATAGCGGCTGCGGCTGCGCTCGTGGCGGCAAGAAAACCTCGACGTGTCCATTGCTTCTCTCTCATAGCTTACACCTCCAGGCAAGTAGAAAATCATGCGGCTCCCGCAGGTCCGGCGTTTGCCAGAACCCTCCAACGGAATCCACCACAGAATACCCCAGTTCCGTCGTAAAAGTGAAATGGATTTCCCGAGCAGGACGCAGGACCGGCGTTGTAACGCAGGCATCTTGCCTGCATACACTGCTCGGGCCGGTTTCTCCGAAACCGCGCCCTCATGTTCGCAGTGGTTACTCTTGTACTCCAAGGGCGCGGTTTCAGGGAAGCCGGCCCTACTTCTGCTGCGCGATATGAAAACAATCACTTCTGCCATATATTTGTTGCATGACGTTACTGGTTTGCGGCGGCCGCACCTAGAGATGCATACAAGACCCAGCAGACAGATAGTTTACGAAACCATTGTCGTGTGGCACGGGAACTGCTTTGCTTTGCATGCCCTGTCCCAATTGGGAAACGGAAGACACTGCAAATGAGTTTAGGCGCAAAAACTTCTTGCATTGTCAACAATATCATGATATTATAT
>CAZPMT010000107.1:0-19050 GCA_964587655.1 uncultured Nitrospiraceae bacterium | reverse complement strand
GTCGCGGGCCGGCGTGTGTACTCTGGATTCCCGCTTTCGCGGGAATGACGCCATTCTGGTATTTTCTCGCAGGCTCCGAGCGCTTTCCCAGGGGCGTCACTCCGGAAGATTGTCGCCTGTGGGTTGCAGTCTTGCGGCGGCTTGGGTGTCGCCGGACTTGATGAAACAGGAGTGGGCCTTCTTGTAGCGGATCGCGACCAGTTTAGTGAAGTGCAGCCGGCTTTCTTGCTGGCCTTGGGCCTCGTAGCATTGAGCGGCGCCGTGATACAGCTCACGGGCTTCTTCGGGCCTGGCATCCTGCAGAAGATCCGCAAGGTGTTCTCTTACCTCGGCGGTAAACGCGAGATATCTTGCCGAGTTGGCAATTACCAGGGCTTTGCGCAGACCGTCGATGCGCACGTCGACTTTCCGTGAAGCGCCGGCTATGCCAGGCGCGCGGCTTGCCAATGCTGCGAAGCCGGCGGAGATTTTCCCCACTTCGTGCTGCAATCCTGCAACATAGTTGAGCGCATCCTCGTCGATGGTTGACAACGGGTCCGCGAGAGCGTAGGGGATAGTTTCGCCTTTTGCTCTTGGCCGTGGCGTTTCGGAAGCCTTCTCGTTCTGCTGAACGAAGCGCTGCATGGCCGACTGGCGGACTGTGGCCAGAACTTGTTCCGCAAGGATCATGTATGCGCCGGCCCCTTCCTCAACATCGTCCAGAGCAGTCACGAGAAGATCATCCAGGAGGGTAACGGGGATTTCGATGGCCCGGCGCACATTCGGGCCTGCGAGCAGACAGGCGATCATCTCATTGCAGTAACCGCTGAAGATGTTTGGCCCTATGGACTGCGCGCCCGCTTTGACAGCGGCCAACTCACGTTGTATGTGACCAAGGATGAAGTCAGCGGCCAGGACGTAGCCGCGGGCTTTGTAGCTGCGAGCATCCTGATCGTCCACGGTGTGGGCAAATTGAAGCTGGGATCTCATCTCGAACGCCGTCAAGTACAGGCCCTTCGCGCGTGCGATACGTTTGATCTCCGCCACGGCCTCGCGGGCGGATGGGTCGTCAACGCTGGCAGCGGACAAGAGCTGTTTGAGAAGCGGCTTCAACAGAGAATAGAGAGAACGTCCCTCCGCATACGCTTCGGGCCTGTCGGCAGACCCCCGCCTGAACATAGGGGGCGTAACCAACTCTGTGAGCTTCTTGAATAGATTCATTTGCCCGTCCACAGTGTCCACGCGCGTCCTGCCTCTGAGAGAGGCAACGCGCACAAGACCGCGTGACCCACCACCAGGCGTCCTTAGTCGACGCCGCCGGACACTTGCACAGCAGCAGCCCCCTTAACTGCCGCGAACGCCGGCGTTCTGGCCGAAGGTGCAGCTATTATACCACCAATCGCCGGGGATTACGATTTTGCCCAAGCGCATCGAGCACGGGAGTACATGTATCTTGCGGCGGGGCGTATTGGCAGCCATTTTGCGGGAACGACGACTCATCGGAAATCGACACGAGGACGAACCCGTGGGGCTTGACGACTGCAAACGTTGCGTCCATAATAGCAGGAAGATTGGCCGCAGCTGTCGCGCGCGGAACCATGCGTGAGGTTTCCGCTTGGGTAAGTCTTCCTGCCAACAACTGCTGTCCGCCATCACGCAAGGGGAATCTTCCTCCGGGGTTCCCCGAGTAAGGCAGCAAGGCCTTGCTCACTCGCGAAGCGGGAGGTCGTGCGTGCTGTGAGAAGCTTCTACTTCAGGGCGTATGATGAGGCCGGTCGCAAGCGAAGCGGCACAATGGAGGCGGCTGACCGCCAAGCGGCCGATGCGGAGCTTCGCAAGAATGGGTTGCGGCCTTACTTCGTTAACGACTACGAGGCGGTCAAGAAGGCCGCACGCGCGCAAAGGAAACGCCACCGGATAATTGTCTCCGCCGGGGCCGGCGCGACCGTCTTTGCCTTGATCCTGAGTGGGTGGATAGTTGAATACGCGGGCCGCGAACGTGCTCCCAACATCGTCGAGTATCGAGAAACCGGGCTGGTCGAGGATGGTTCGGGGGCTATCGTAGCGAAGACCAAAGAAGAGCGCGACTTCGCTCTCGAGATCTACGATTTGTGGGAGGGCTTCTATCCCGGCATGATCACGGGCATTGAGGTCAGGAAGGTCCTCATGACCGTCTATGTGACGCGCAGGATCAACGATCTGCCCGATAGCGAGTTGGAAATGATGGCCTCGAACACCGCCCGCGCCCTCCAACGGCGTTTCAGAACCAGCGGATGTACCCTGCTGATCGTTGAGGGGACCGTGGCCGTCATCGAGGTGTATTACACGGCTCTACCGGAATCCACGCGCGTCAAGTCATACCGGTAAACCGTGATTGTCGTGTTGCGGTCCCGGCGCGCCTAGGCCGTCGTGACGCGCTCGATGTAGCGCCCGGTGCGGGTGTCTATCTTGATGACGTCGCCTTCCTTGATGAACAGCGGCACCTGGACTTTCGCGCCCGACTCGAGCACGGCGTACTTCATGATGTTGGTGGCGGAGTCGCCGCGCACCGCGGGCTCGGCCTCGGAGATCTTCAGTTCGACGAAGTTCGGCATCTCCGCGAGCATCGCCGCGCCTTCCATGAAAAAGATCGTGACCATTTCGCCTTCCTTCAGGAACGCACGCTGATCCCCGAGCATGTCCACCGGGATATACGTCTGATCGTAGGTTTCAGTATCCATGAAGTGCAGGCTGTCATCCGCGTAGAGATACTGCATCTTCTTCTCGATCAGCCGCACCTCCTCGATTTTATCCGTCATCCGGAACGTGACGTCCATCACGCGGCCCGTCTTCACGTTCTTCAGTTTTGTCCGCAGCATCGCGCGCCAGTTCCCCGGCGTGACGTGCTGGAACTCCGTCACCATCCAGATGTCGCCGTTGTGCCGGATGGCCATGCCCGTGCGAAATTCCGATACCGAAGCCATTGGATTGCCCTTACTCCTTCTTTAGACAAGGGGTTGCAGCCCCTTGTCCAAGTCAACTGATTCCTGAGGGACCGCCGCGGAACCAGGACTCTCTCTGAGACGAACCGCTTCGAATCCACAAATGCTGGAGGACTCGGCCGGAAGACACCTTTTCCTTCCACCGCTATCCGCGCATAGAATGCCATTTCCCGAGGGTGTAGCGCAAGCCGGCGGTATGGATTGCGATGCCGCCGCGATGAAACTGACTGTTGGCAGTACCGGAGAACGCCCAGACGAACGAGAGTCAAAGGTTATGCCGGTGTAGCGGTTCATAAGTACTTCAGCTTATCGACCGGATAGGATCATAGACGCTCCGAATCACACTTCTTCGCCGACGATCCCGCGCAGGAACTTCACGTGCTTGCGGTACGCCTTTGTTCCTTGCGATGTGGCGCGGACCCAGGTGCAAGGTTTCCGGTCTATGAAAACTTTCTCGGTCGCGATGTAGCTGGCTTCCTCCAGTTTCTGCAAGTGTGCGCCGAGGTTGCCGTCCGTCGCGCTCAGTAGCGCCCGCAAATCCACGAAGTTGAGTTGTTCGTCATCTTCGAGTGACGCTAGAGCCGCCATGATCCGCAGCCGAATGGGCTGGTGGATTACTCTGTCGTATTCGTCCATGATTCGCGCCTCAGTATCATCTGCACAGCCGCTCCAATGGTAAGCTGCGTTCCGCCGCCCACAATCGCCATGTAAAGGTAGAACCATTCACCCGCTGCCAGCAGGCCGATGGCCGTCATCACGGTGATGAATACCGCCTCGAATACCAGGATCCGCCCACACCCGAACAACCCCATGATCAATAGAGCCAGCATGGGAATCGTCGCGTAGATGGCCGTGACGATCCGTTCCCCGGCGTCTCCCACGAATAGCGCACCGTCAGATCCCGCGCTGATAAGAAACATCCAAAAGCCCGCGAACGCATAGAGACTGAACCACATGAACCCGATGGCCTTGCCCAACTCGCGCTCCCGTTCTGATCGGATGGGCATGCTGTGCGACATGATCAGGCCGCCCGCCACGACCCCCAAGACCACCAATGGAAACCAGAAGACGCCGGTTCCCGATACGCTTGCGCGGCCAATGTGCAATATGAACTCGTGACGGCTCTCCACGTGTTGCACCACGAACCCTATCACCCAGATGGATCCCCACAGATACGATATCCAGTCATACCCTTTCAGCGACGTGTAGAGCTTCGTCTTGCGCTCGGCCATCGCCGCCTCATTGAGCGCCCTTTCCGCATCCTGCGCCGTGATAGTCATGTTATCCATCTCCTTGTTTTCCGCCCCACACCTGTGGGGCGAACTGACCTGTTGCACAAGGTGTCTCCTTGGTTACGCATGCACTCTACGCTACAGAGTACTCTAAGGTCAAGGGGGATCTTCTCGCACCTGGAGACCTTGTACATGGGAAAGAACCGGGAGATCGTTCCGACAAGAAGCTCACGGAAGCGCTGACTATGGGCTGAGGTGGGGGCGAAGGCACACGGGCGATGTCGCTGACTCTTCTTGCGTCAAGTTCAGCAATCTTCTCAATTCCGGGCGAAAATGGTTTGTAACTTGACAGGAGGCGTTTGTTGACCTACGATTGCCTTTAGATTTGATCTTGTGTCCTTCGTCCTGCGGGGTGGGTGCGGACTTACATATGTGGAGGTCTGCAAGCGCCGTCCTGCGGTGCGGACGGAGGGGTTATTACTCGAAACTAAGGCAAGTATGGCGCCGTGCAACTGAACAACGGGCTTTCGATGGCCCTGGAGAATGGTTCCCGGGTGGCGGTGATCGGGGGCGGACCCTCAGGTTCGCTTGCGGGGTATTTCTTGTTGGAAATGGCCGACCGCGCAGGCATCGAACTTCAGGTGGACATCTATGAACCTCGGGACTTTTCGCGTCCCGGTCCGGCTGGCTGCAATCATTGCGGCGGCATTGTCTCCGAGTCACTCGTGCAAATGCTGGCCATGGAGGGCATCAACCTTCCGGCTAATGTTGTGCAGCGGGGGCTCGATTCTTACATTCTGCACACCGACGACGACCATATTCAGATAGGCACGCCTTTCGACGAGAAACGCATAGCGGCCTTGTTCCGGGGAAGCGGGCCCAAGGGGTCGACCTTCAAGGAGTGGGAGAGCTTCGACGATTATCTCTTGAAGATCGCGTGCGAAAAGGGGGCGAACCATGTGATGCGCGTCGTGCGCGAGATCTCATGGGAAAGTGGACGCCCGGTAGTCAAGGCGCCGCCCGAACCTGAATCCTCATACGACTTGCTCGTGTCCGCCGTAGGCATAAACTCGTCGGGCCTCAAAGTGCTGCGCGATTCCGGGGTCGGTTTTGAAGGCCCTGTGACCACGAAGACTTTCATCTCCGAGATCTTCTTGGGGGCCGATCGGATCAAGGAGGTCTTCGGCAGCGCCATGCACGTGTTTCTGCTCGATATTCCGCGCCTCGAGTTTGCCGCGCTTATCCCGAAGGGCGGGTACGTGACGGCGTGCATGCTTGGCCATGATCTCGACAAGGAGACTGTGGCGCGATTCTTCGACCATCCAGAGGTGCGAGGATGCCTCCCGCCCGACGTGACCGTTGACAACCTCGCATGCGAGTGTCTGCCGAAGATAAACATCGCGCCCGCGAAGCTTTGTTACAGCGACCGTTTGGTGATGGTGGGCGATTGCGGCGTATCGAGACTCTACAAAGACGGCATTGGCGCGGCCTACCGAACCGCCAAGGCTTGCGCCATCACGGCTGTTTTTCAGGGTGTATCAAAGGAGAGCTTTCGACGCTTCTATGAACCGGCCTGCCGCCGCATGAAACGCGACAATCGGATTGGGAAAATCATGTTTTCCGGCGGCGCGGCTCTACGCAGGTTGCGTTTCCTGCGTCATGCGATGTTGGCGAAGATCCGACACGAGCAATGCGGCTCCGCCGGAGATCAAGTAATGAGCTCCATCGTTTGGGATCTGTTTACCGGGAGCGCTCCATACAGGGACATTCTGCTTCGCGGCTTGAGGCCCGGCTTCATACTCTCGTTCGCGGGCTATTGCTTATCGTCGCTACTGAGAGGGACGAATGGAGATTCACGATGCTTATAGGGGAATTGGGCAGGAAATATGAAGACAATGAGATAGTCGTCAAGCAGGGCGATGCCGGCAACGAAATGTACGTCGTGCAGGAGGGGCGACTCGATGTCCTGGTAGATGGCGTGGACGGCAAGATCGTACTGTCTCACCTTGACCCTGGCGACATATTCGGGGAGATGGCCCTCTTTACGCACAGTCCGCGTTCAGCTACAGTAGTGGCTCGAGGTGCGGCCAGGGTCCTGACAATCGACAAGCGCGGCTTTTTCAAGCGGGTCCAGGAGGACCCTTCAATTGCGTTCCACATTCTTGAAAAGATGTCTGAACGGATTCAAAAGTTGGATGACGAGATTGCACATCTCCGTAAAGCGCGGAGCGGCTGACTCGAAAGTCTTTCCCGCGTCTTTCATCACGTAGGAGTCTGACGGAAAGCATGATCTTGCGTATTGCATACAATCCCGCCTCGGCTTACGACCAATTGAAGGACCGCGACATCCTCGGCCTTGCCATCGTGTTGATGTTGATTCGCTTCACTGGAACGGCCTTCAACACGGTTGCGGCGATGTATCTGCGACGCTCGCCCATGCTTCTGAAACCGCTGTTTGGGATCGATCCCCAGACGTACCGATTCTACGAGACCATCTGGTTCGCGCCATACGGCCTCTTGATGATACTGATCATCACCTTTGCCATTGTGCAGATTAGCAGGCACCTTTACCATCGGAGCGACGTAACCTTTCGCAAGAGCTTCGAGATCATCGCTCTTGCATTCTTCATACCCTGGCTCCCAAGCGTGCCTGGGGATTGGCTTCTTCTCACAACTGTCAACGCCCATCCGGCATTCCTGGTGCCGTTTCACATTTCGCTGTTAGTTTGGGAATGCGCGCTGGTGTCGATCGGTATGCAGCGTGTGTTCGGGATTTCGCGAGACCATAGCGGCATGCTGGGCCTCACGGCGTTCGCACTATTCATTGGCCTGGGCGGCTTGTTGATCCGATAGCGGGGCGCGCTGCAATAGCATCGCTTCGATCAACTGCATGCGGTTTGTGACAGACCCGCGGCGAGCGATGCAAAGATCGCCCTGAGAAGCAGATAGTGTATGCACCCGGCGCCATGCTCTCAATACCCTCTTGCGGCATGTTGGTCATAGTGTTTTGGGGGCCGCTTGGAAGATGCTATACTTGCGTTTTCACGGGCGGTCTGCCGCCGAACACGGCCAGACGGCTCTTACTCGAAGGAGTATTGATAGATGTTGTTCTCCGAGGGTTCGTTTTTCCGTAGGCATAGGATCGTTACGAGTGTGTTGGGACTTTTCTTGCTGTTGGCGCTGCTGTTGGTTGTGTTCGTTGGGTATCGGATGAAGGGCCCGTATCGTTCCTACAAAGTGGATTTTCTGAAAGTGGGGGAGGGGACGAAGCCGGGCGCGCTCGAGGTGGGCGTCGCGAAGCGCGACATCACGCCGGAATTGACGCGTTACGACACCTACAATGACAACGACGACAACAACAAGTACAACCCCGTAGCCGAGCAGCAGTCTTTTCTGATGAAGCTGGTGGGCATGAAGCCCGGACCGGACACGTACAATGATCGCAACAAGAACGGGAAATTCGATGCCGTATGGATCGCCGGGTTCGGCAGCAATCGCCCGGCGAAAGGCGTGCACGATCCGCTATGGGCGCGTGCCATCGCATTCCGGAACAACGGCGTCACCGTCGCGATGGTCACGCTGGACGCCATCGGCGTTTTCCATGACAAGGTCATCGATATCCGGAAGCGGATCGACCCGGGCTTGAAGGTCGATCACGTAATCGTATCGAGCCTCCACAACCATGAGTCGCCTGATACGATGGGCAATTGGAGCGGTCCCGTGCCGATGCCGTCTAATTTCGATTACGAGAACATGGAAGACATCAAGCGCGCGTGCAAGGAGGCGGTCGAGGAAGCCGTGCGGAATCTTCAGCCCGCGGACATGTACATAAAGCAGGTCGAACTGACTCCGGAAGGTTTCGTCGACGATTCCCGCAAGCCCATCGTGATTGACACGAAGCTGTGTTGCGCGCGTTTCACCAAGGCCGGTACGGACGAGACGATCGCCACGATGGTCTCATGGGGCAATCACCCGGAAACACTCGGCAGCGACAATCCTCTCCTCACATCCGACTTCCCCGGTTACTGGCGCGACGCCGTCGAGAGCGGCGTTCCGGATCCGAACGGCGTCAAGGGATTGGGCGGCATGTGCCTGTATTTCCAGGGAATGGTCGGCGGGCTGATGACGCAGTTGCACACGACCGTGCCGCATCGGAACGGCGTGGACAAGTTCAAGGAAGGGACGTTCGAGAAGGCGCAGGCCCTCGGCGAAAACCTCGCGATCTCCACGGTCAAGGCGCTGCGTGAGGCCGACGTTATCAAGTGCGAGAACCCGCGGGTAGGCGTCGCCGCGAAGACGATCTACATGCCGATGGCGGGGTTGTTTAAGTACGCGATTGCGCTTGGACTGCTTCATCCCGGCGCGTACTGGGCTCAAGGTGGCCTCGCCGCGCGCAGCGAGGTGGACGTGGCGCGCGTGGGCGATCTCGAAATGGCGACCGTGCCCGGCGAGCTCTATCCGGAGATCGCCGACGGCGGCGTCGAGGCGAAGACGGGACGCGATTTCGATATCGATCCCGTCGAAGTACCGCCGCTCCGCAAGGAGATGAATGGCAAGGTCAACATGATTCTCGGGCTCGCGAATGACGAGATCGGATACATTGTCCCGAAGAGCCAATGGGACGTGAAGCCGCCGTTCGTCTATAACGACAAGGATCAGTACGGCGAGGAGAATTCGGGCGGGCCCGATGTAGCCCCAACCGTGCATCATGAATCGCTCGCGCTTATCAGGCGCATGCACGACGCCTGGCCCAAGTGAGCAGGTGATTTGGCGGAGATCAATCCCCGGCGCTGGTGTACAGCGACAGAAACGCGCCTTCCCATTTCACCGGATGCCCAACTTTCGACACGAGGGCGATCTGTACGGGACGATCCGGATTGAGGACCTGGCTAACCTTCTCCGTGCAGTCGAGGATGAGGTTCACCGGCTCGCCATTGTAGTTGCTCTTCAGCACTCCGAGACACTGCGGAATATCCGTCGAGGTCGTCTCATCAACGATCGGATAGTTCATGAACACGGCAAGTTCAATGGGCGCTTGCTTGATGTCGGCGGGCAGGGTAGCGTCATCGATGCGCATGTGAGCCTTCACGATGCGATCCGGCCGGAATCCCGCTTCCATCTGTTTGGCCGGCGCCTTGTATGTCTTGTTCGCCTCGCCCTTATCGTAGATTAGATTGAAGACATTGACGCTCTGTTCCCCGCGCAGGTCCTTCTGCATCAATTGCTTCACCGTCTCGATGTCGTAGCCCATTCCCAGAAGGAATTGCATCTTAACAAGCGCCGCTTCCGGCGTCATGTCCACGCCGCTGATCACGCCCAGTTTGAGCAAGCCCGCACTCGCGTCATACAGCCCCATTTCCACCATGCCCTGCGGGCACTGGGTTATGTTGACAATCGCGAGTCCCTTGTCTTTGACGCCCCGTTGGATCGCGCCCAGAAACTCGCGCGTCGTGGGTCCATTGCCGGCGCCAAACGTTTTCAATATGACGCCCTTTAGCCCCTCAATCCCAAAGATCTTGTCCAGGATCTTGGGCTCGATGCCGGGGTATATATCGAACATGAGCACGTTCTTCTCAAGCACTTCATTGATGAAGAAGCCCTTGGACGATGGCTTAAGGATAACTTTCTCGTTGATATCGATGTGCTCCCCCGCCACACCGAGGACCGGGAAATTCGGGGTCTGGAAGCCTGCAAAGGCACTGGAACTCACCTTCCGAGCGCGATTTCCGCGCAATAGGGAGCCGCTGAAGGAGATGCACACCTCCGGTATAAGCGGCAGGTCAAATGCCTCTGGTGCCGCCAGCATCAGAGACGTGACTAGATTTTGCACAGCGTCATTACGCGGTTGGCCAATGGGAATCTGAGATCCGGTGATGATAACGGGCTTGCTGAGATTCTCAAGGAGAAACGATAGCGCTGACGCAGTATGCGTCATTGTGTCAGTGCCATGCAGGATCACGAAACCGTCGTAAGCCCTATAATTGTCCCGAATGACCTTCGCGATCTCTACCCAGTAGTCCGGTGTCATGTCCGAGGAATCGATGAGCTTCATTTCATGAAGCTCGACGTCAATAGGCAGTTTCTTGAGGGAGGGTATGAAATCCTTCAGTGTTTTCCAGCTTGCGGGGACGAGCGGACTGAGAGGATTGCCCTCTTCCTTCGGAAGCATACCGATCGTGCCCCCAGTGTAGATCATCAGCACCTTGCCTCTCTTGCTCATTGGATTCTCCTTTCGTGACGGGAATTGGGTGGATTGTCGATTTCCCCGTCCGTCGCGGCTATTTGGCGATCTACGACGCTGTGCCCAAGGGGCCGGTTTTGGAAAAACCGGCCCTACTATGGCGCTTCACTTTGTTCGAGCATGGCATTCTCATTTCAGAAGCCATACGGCCAGTCCCGGTAGTCTTTCACCAAGTTCGCCTTCACCGGATTTGACCGAATGTATTCAACGATCCGTTCACACTCCAGTTCTGATCGCGGCCAATGGTCAAACAACTCCTCTTCCCAAAATGGGCGACTCCTCAACTTCAGCATGTCGATGGCGTGTCTCGCGGTCCATCGCTTGAACGAGATCATCGCCGTCCGAAGATCCCCTTTCAACAAGGCAACGAGAAGGTGGATATGATTCGGCATCACGACGTACTCGATGGGATCCCAGATCGCACGCTCACGCATATTCGCAACGGACTTCATGACCATTTCCGCGACCAGCCGTTCAGACAAGTACAACTTCTCTGTTGAAGCGTTCAACCATGCCTCCATTCGCGCCAGCATCTTACGTTGCAGCACTTGCTGCGCGCCGCCGCTCGTGCGCCGGATTTCCAAAGCAAGCAGTCTCAACTCCTCTTCCGACGCCGCCGGCAACGTCCCATGCACCCGCATCGTGACAAAATAAACGCCGTGTTCCACTTCCCAATGCGGCAACCGTCCCCGATAGAACGACGTCGTCCTTGGCGTATTCATTGCCATCTCCTCAGTAGGGCCGGTTTTTCCAACACCGGCCCCCAACGCACACATCGCGTCTCGGCCCGTAGCCAGCGCCGTCGCGGGGCCGGTGTTGGAAAAACCGGCCCTACTTTCGCAATCTCTTCGTCTGCAAGGTCGTAGACGAGTTGGTCGATTTCCTCGTCCGTGACGGCGACTTGCCATTCGAGGACGCCGCGCTCGTGCTCTGTCCAAGTGACGCCCGATTCCAGATCGCCACTCGCAGTTCAATACTCGATTTCGAAATCGAAGTGCCCGCCCGTCGTCGTCGGGCTGATGTTCAGCCTCTGATCGACGCGGAGCCCGCTCTTATCAAATGCGACAGCGGAGAGCCGGCTATTCACAGAGGGGTGTTCCCCCGAAACAGTGAATACACCCGCGATGAATGTGACTAGTAGCTTGTGATACTCCAACCGGCTCTCAAGGGTATCCATTGGAAACCGAATGCCTAGATCTGGGTCTGTCTCGATAGCCTTGGCATACTCATCAATCCTCCAAGACAAGTGTGAGAAAAGGCGATGCAGACCGTTTCTGAAGTGGAACGGTGGAAAGGGGGTCGAAGGATGCTCCTCTTTCCACTTCCTGCGATCACTATCGCTGGGGTCCGGGTGGAACCGCAATTCGTGGGCAGTATCATCACGCCTGAATTTTCCACAATGAATGTGACACAAGCGGGGTAGGCCATCCTGGTATCCCGCAAGGTGTATTCCTCGATTCAAGAACTCCCATTTCTTCCCCGTACGCTCCAGCAGGGGGTTGAGTTCCTGGCAAACGAGGGCACCAATTTCCTCAAGACGCTGGCCCTCACGAACGGACGCATTTATGAAATCCGCAAGCCAGCGGTCCATTGTCGTCTGCTGCTTTGTGGGAACCACGGCGTTGCCCCAGAGGGCGAAACCTACCTTCGCACGCTCGGAATACTGCAGCTTGGCCGCGTCGTGCAGGGCGACTTTCGTTCCGTCCGGCATTCTCCTTGTTACTGCCGAGTCTCCCACCATGACAATCCCGAGATCCGATATTTCGCTGACAACCATTGTCATGCCGCCTCCTTGTATTCGAGAGTTCTGGATTAGGATCTCAAGAAGATCGTCTCACAATATGCTCTTACCTTCCACAAAACCTGATGGCAATGCGCACGCCCCACAACTATGGCCGTGGTCCCATCTTCAGCTTCTCTCGGATGTATACGTCAATGTCCTTCACGACTTCGTCGTACTCGGCTCTGTGAACTCGTCTGGACTCGAAATCGATCTTGACGTCCTGAAGAAACTTCTCGAAATCCGCGTTCTGTTCGCACAGTTTGTTGATCATCTCCCAGTCCAGAGTTTGCCGGAATCTCGCGGGGAACAGAATCGTCGACGAATCAACATCTCTGTGGTCCAGATGGATGATCCCGATGCCAAACGAGGATGCCAACCGCTCGAGCTCCGCAAGGAAATCGTCATCTTGCAGTATCTCAGCCGCGACTAGATAACCCTCGTGTGCCCAGGATGAGTTTGACACAGCCTGGAAGTACGACTCCCTGTAGTTGGCTTTGGTCAGCGTTCTCTTTAGCTCAAACGAAAACAACCGAAGGGAATTGTTGTCCGACAGTCTATTGAACTCTATGACATCGGGTCGCCAATCATCCAATGGCATGTAGAATCCGACCATGTCGGGGTGGACCCACTCATTGTATCCAGACCTTGCAGACTTTTCGTGATAGATCGTCTTGGTATAGATCGACCTGCCCCGATTGAAAGACGGGTTCGCGTAGGCGAAGTATGTCAACAGCGGATGGAGATCCCTCTCGAGGAACTCGCTCTTCTTCGGCCCCTTCTTCGCTTCCTCCTTCTCCAGCCGTGCGATTACATCCGCAGGCAGATCAGCCTGCCGCTCCTTCAGGAAGAATCTCGCCGGGCTTTTGCCCACCTTCACAAACTTGGATTCGTTATTGTCCCGCACCTCAACGTAGAGTTGCGCGCCGAGAGTGTTCCAGGGCGTTTTGCCTGCGGTCCTGACCTTCGCCGCCAATCCCTTCTCGCGGCCGGTCTCCCACACCTCCAAGTAAGTCAAGGGTTTTGGGGACTGCTTCAGCACATCGTAGGCCAGATCTAGAAATGAGTACCTCATGCTCTGTCCTTTCCTGTTTCGTTGTCGATGTGTATGCGTCGCGGTGCGCGTCGAACCGTTCGACCAGGTCAAGTACCGTATTCGGCGCTTCCATGGTATTCCCCGTCGTGACCGATCTTGCTGTCAGGCAAGAGCGCGCGCTTGGCCATACTACCGATACGCAGGAATATAGACCAGCCCGTATAACGGTTCAAGGTTTGCTCAAGCGCCGTACCGGGCCTGCGTCAAGTAGTTTCTGTAAGAGCGTCTTGGTGAATCCGAAGTTCGTTGTTACCTGGTTTGTGCCCGGAGCCAGTTCACCCCCGCCTCTGGAGGATGGGGTGAACTGCGCAAGTACTGTTATGCCGCTTTCTTTCGCCGTGTGTTTCTTGGCTGGCGTCTGTTCGATGTGCTCCATCACGATGTAGCGCATGGGTTCGTAGTGGCAGGTTTCGTGACGCTGGATGAGGTGTGCGCCGACGAGTTGGTCGCAGGAGGCCTTGTTTGGGAAAATGCACAGGACATGGGGCGGGCGTTTAACTTCCCTCTTCAATTGTTCCGTGATGTTGGTGGTGTAGACGCGGCGGGGGTGTTCTTTGGGGAAGGGGTGGACTGAGTGGACGGGGTGGACTGGGTGGACCGAGTGGACGGGAGTAAGTCTCCAATAAGTCCACTGGGCCTGGTTACACCGAAATCTGCAGGTGTCGAAAGTGCTTCGGGCTATTTTGAGAGGGTGTTGAGGCTGGCTTGTTCAGAGTGGGGGTCGGTTGTCGGGGCGTCGGGGAGCGGGAGTTGTTGGGTTGGGGTGGAGGAGATGGAATGGGTTAGGGACTTGGCTTTGTCGGGGCGGTCGAGATGAAGGACGGGGCCTTGGGGAAGGAGGGATTTGTTGGCGGGGAGCATGGGGGGCAGGGGGGGCGGATCTGGAAACTTCCTCCGCTCTGGTGGGCGGGTTGCGCTTGGGGGGCTTGGGGGGTATTGTGGTGGACGTGGGTGGACGCGGTGGACTGAGTGGACGGGGTGGACGAAATGGACAGAGGACCGCTGATTCCTCGGCATGGGGGTTATCGGGGGTTGAAGACTTTTCGGATTGCGCAGTTGGTCTATGATGTCACTGTGCGGTTCTGTGACCGGTATGTGGATAAGCGGAGCCGTACTTATGATCAGATGGTGCAGGCGGCGCGTTCGGGGGTGCAGAATATCGCTGAGGGAAGCCAGGCTTCGGGTACGTCGAGGAAGACGGAGTTGAAATTGACGAATGTGGCGCGGGCTAGTCTGGAGGAGTTGCGGCTGGATTATGAGGATTTCTTGCGGCAGCGGGGTTTGAGTGTCTGGGTGCGGGATGACGCGCGCCGGGAGGGGTTGATCGGGCGGCGTCCGGTGACGGCGGATGATGTGGCGGGATGGGCTCGGGAGGTGCGTGGACTTGGTGGACGTGGTGGACGGAGTGGACGGAGTGGACGAGGTGGACAGGAGGAAATTTCCGATGAGTGCGGCGTGTCCACTGGGTCCACTCAGTCCACAGCGTCCACTGGGTCCGCTGGGTCTACTCCGTCAACTGTGGCCACTTACCCTGAAATTGCGGCGAATGGCGCGTTGACGCTTATTGCTGTTGCGTCGGCTCTGCTTGACAGGCAATTGTTGGCGCAGGCGGAGGCGTTTGAGAAAGATGGCGGTTTCTCTGAGCGTCTTTACCGGAACCGGGCGGGCAAGAGACAGGGTGGATGACCGCGATTACACTGCGCCGGAGTTGTCGAGAAGAGCTTCGAGGCGTTTGGCGGCGGATAGTAGTGTGGGTTCGGCTAGGGGTTTGGCGGCTAGTTGGACGCCTATGGGGAGGTGGTCTTTTGTCCATCCGCAGGGGATGCAGATGGCTGGGATGCCGACTAGGTTGGCGATGACGCTGTAGATGTCGCCGAGGTACATGGCTAGGGGGTCGTCGGTTTTTTCGCCGATCTTGAAGGCTGCTGTGGGGGCTTCGGGGTGGATGATGATGTCGCACGCATCGAAGGCTTCTTGGAAGTCGCGGCGGATTAGTGTGCGGACTTTTTGGGCTTTGAGGTAGTACGCGTCGTAGTAGCCGCTGCTGAGGACGTAGGTGCCGAGCATGATGCGGCGTTGGACTTCGCGTCCGAATGCGTTTGTGCGGCTCATATGGTACATGTCTTTCATATCCACGACGCCGGGGGCGCGGTAGCCGTAGCGGACTCCGTCGAACCGGGCCAGGTTGGCGCTGGCTTCCGCGCAGGCGATGATGTAGTAGGTGGGAACGGCGTATTCGGTGTGGGGGAGGTTGATGGGTACGATCTGGTGTCCGTCTTTGCGGAGGAGTTCGATTGCGTTTTCGACGCTGTGGCGGATCTCGGGGTCGAGCCCTTCGGCGAAGTATTCGTGGGGCACGCCGATGCGGTATGTCTGTTTTGCGTCGAGGGCGGCTTTGTAGTCGGGGACGTCTTGGTTGATGCTGGTCGAATCTCGCGGGTCGTGGCCCGCGATGACTGACAGGAGCAGGACGGCGTCGTCGACGCTCTTGGCGAGGGGGCCGATCTGGTCGAGGGATGATCCGTAGGCGACGAGTCCGTAGCGTGATACGCGTCCGTACGTGGGCTTGAGGCCGACGACGCCGCAGAAGGAGGCGGGTTGGCGTATCGAGCCGCCGGTGTCGGACCCGAGCGCGAGGATGCATTCGTGTGCCGCGACGGCCGCGGCGGAACCGCCGCTGGTGCCGCCTGGGACGCAGTCGAGGTCGTGGGGATTGTGCGTGGTCTGGTAGGCCGAGTTCTCGGTGCTCGAGCCCATGGCGAACTCGTCCATGTTTGTTTTACCGATGATGATGCCGTCGGCTTGGCGGAGCAGCACGACGACTGTGGCGTCGTATGGCGGGACGAAGTTTTCGAGTATGCGCGAGGCGCAGGTTGTCGGTGTGTCGCGCATGCACATGTTGTCTTTGATGGCGATGGGAAGCCCGGCCAATGGTCCGATCTTCTCGCCGCGCGCGCGGCGGCGGTCGACTTCGTCTGCTTCTGCAAGGAGGGCGTCCTTGTCGCGGACGTGGAGAAAGGCTTTGACCTCGGGTTCTCTCTGGGCAATCCGTTCGAGGACGGATGACATGATCGCGCGGCAGGAGGTCTCTCCCGCGTCGAGCATCTTCTTGAGCTGGGTCGCGGTCATTTCCGCAAGCATGGAAAACTCCTGTGCAAGAACCTTGGGAATACAGAATTCAGAATTCAGAATTCAGAATTCTGCGATGGCGAAATAGTAGCAGCCTGTCGTGGCGGATGCAAAACGGCGCCGGCCTGAACCTATTTCTTGCTCGGCGGCGCTGGGGCAATTGGGGCCGCGGGGGCAGCGGGTGGCTGTTGTGCGTCTTGGGCCAGGCGTTTGACGCCGTAGAGGTCGAGGAGCGCGTTTATGTTTGTGGAGCGGACGTCGAATCCCTCGCCCATCGGCACCAGGAGGATCTTCTTTCCGGTGAGGGCCTCGGCGATGGCCAGCTTGACGACGGCTTCGCCGCCGGTCCCGCTGAGTGCCTCATTCATTTTGGTGATGCCCTCGGCTTCGGCCTTGCCTTCGAGGCGGATTGCCTCGGCGCGTTTCTCTTCCTGTTTGAAGTTGGCGTCGGCCTTGATCACCGCCTGTTTATACATGCCGTCGACTTCGGCCTTGACGCGGGACACATCGCCTTTGGCCTCTTCGACCTTGGCGCGGTACTCCTCTTCAGTGGCGCGCTTGGTCGACTTGGCTTTTTCGATGCGCTGTTCGGCGATCTTTCTGTCCTCGATGGCCTTCTGGTATTCCGGATTGAAGCGGTAGTCGCTCGTGCCGACGTTCTCGACGATCACGCCGTATGGAGTCAAGATATCATTGAGGGCTTTCGCGACTTCCTGGGCCTTGGTGGTGCGCTTATCGGCCAGGTAGAACTCCTCGGTGTTGAGTTCGCCGAAAACATCGCGCGGCTTGCTTCGCGTGACGGTCCGAATGACGTTCTCCTTCAGTTCGTCCATGTCCGTGGCGACTTCCTGGAGAATCATCGGGGCCTTCTGCGGGTCAATTCGCCAGGAAACGACGATGTCGAGGCTTATATCGTTGCCGTCGACGGTCTTAAAAAGGAGATCATCTTTCATCTTACGGTCGCCCTTAGTGTCAGAGCCGCTCATATCGAGGACGTTCAACCGCGTGTCGAACGTATTCCAATCAGTGAGGAACGGCACAAAGAAATACGTGGACCCCGGCGGGTACACCTTGTCTTCGACGCCCTTGGACCCGAACAGGCCGAGCTTGCGCGTCCGCACGCCTACCTCGGTTGGGCCCGTGGATCGCGGAATGCACCCCGCCGCCGTCACCAACGCCAGCAATACAGCGATCATTTTGATTGAGGGCTTCATGGGGCCACCTCCTTCCCGGCTTCTACGGCCGGAGGTGGAGGCGGAGGCGGAGGTTTCGGCGGGGACTCGACGGGTCTTACCGGATTACCGGCCGAGATGGCGCCGGGTTGCAGGCCGAACAGCTTCAACACGGATTGCAGGTCGAGCGGATTCATGCCGTGTTCGCCGCCCGTGGGGACGACGACGTAGTCGAGGCCCTCGAGCACCTTGGCCATTTCGAGAGCGACTTTCCGGTCACCTCCGGCGAGTTGCATGGCCTGATTCTTTAGTTCCGTGGCCTCGGCCTCGGCCGTTCTTACGAGCAGCTTGCCCTCGGCGGCCTTCTTGCGCGTGTACAGTTCCGTCTCCGCGGTTTTTTCCGTCCTATATGCATCCCCGCCTTCGATCTCGACCTTGACGAGCATTTCGCCTTCCTGCATGGTCTTCTTCGTTGCGGCTTCCTCGGTGTTGGCCTTGGCTTCCGCCTGGTTCTTGAACACCAACTGGTCCTGCAGCTTCTTCGCCTCGATGTTCTTCTGGATCTCGTCGCTATACTTGAAATAACGTATGAGCACCTGATCCACCTTGAGACCCTTGGGCGCCACCTGCTCATCGAGCGCCGCCCGGGCCTTCTCCGATTTCTCTACGCGTTTCGGACTGTTATAGAAATCCTCCGTCTTCAATTCCCCGAGCGCCTGCTTCAACACCGGCTCCGCCTTGGGCAGAATCCCGTTCGTGAGATACAACACACCGGGCCCCAGCGTCGTCATCAGCAGATACGGGTCAACGATCCGATACAAGATCGTCAAGTCCACGTCCACAAAGAACCCGTCCGAAGTCTGAATCTTCGCCGCGCGGTCATACGCATGCGAGGTGATGTCTCTCGCGGCCTTCTCCGTCGATGTCAACTCGAGCACCTGGACCTGCCGCGGAAAGTGGTGCATCTTCTCCATGCCGAACGGCTTGATCAGCCAATACCCGGGAGCGTACACGGTCTGATGAATGCCCCGGTCCACGCCGATCTTGACCTCTTTGATCCCGTACTCGTTCGGCCGGACGTAGTCGAATATGAAAAACACAACGAAGCAAGGCGCCAGCACCAGGATGGCCACCAAACACCCCAGTCGCTTCAACGTTCTAGGAATCCCAGGCAGTTCCCACCGTTTCCCAGAAATACCGATGAATTCCGGTCCCCGATCTTGCGGGTCTGAATTCGCCTTTCCACTACGATGCATCACACCACCCATCCTTTCATTCGTCGCGCGCCCCATGGCGAACCAATGCAGCCTAACACGACACGCAGCCCACGTCAAGGCGCGTGGCCCAAATTTTCGCGCGTAAGATTCGAGACCGCACCGGAGAACTCGCGCCGATTGGCTCCGTGGTCGCGGCGTCCTCGCCGCGTTTCGGCCCACACAC
>CAZPMT010000106.1:0-19129 GCA_964587655.1 uncultured Nitrospiraceae bacterium | reverse complement strand
GCGTGCACCAGGGGCGCGCCGCGTGCGAGATGAATCCTTACGTGCGGATTTTGGCGGGGGAACTTTCTACAATCTACCTTAACCATTCAGTGACGAGGTGGACTTCATGACATGACAAGAAACGAAGCCTTGCAGGCAGCCGTTCTGCACCGCTGCGTCAACTGCAGGAGGAGAAACCACTGCTCGTGGTAGAATGCAATTGGCGTGTTGTGGGACGAGACCGGGGAAAGGGATGTTCCTGATGAAAACACATTTCTTCTTTAAGGTGGCGGCAATCCTTGCATGTGCGCCTTCGGCGCTCGCGGACTTGGGCTTCGACGTCGTGTGGCAAGTGAAAGGCAAGGGCGGATTCTCCGCGCCTAACGCAGTCGCGGACACACGAACGGGAAAGGTCCTGGGGATCGTGGTGAGTGAAGGCGACGTGGGAGTGGCCTGTTTCGACTTGCAGGGGCGGCGCCTGTGGTCGTACGCGATGACACCGCCCGTAACGGCGACGCCCGCGGTGGCGGACGTGAACGGGGACGGACTCGAGGAGATAGTAGCCGCCGACGGCAAGGGTACACTTGTCGTGCTAGTTAGCGACGGGAAATCGCTCTGGTCGGCGGAGTTGTCCGCACAGGTGAGGGCCGATTCATGTCCGGCGGTTGTCGACCTGGACGGGGACGGAAGAGTCGAGATTGTGGTGGGCGACGCGTCGGGGACCGTGTCGTGTCTGAGCAATGCCGGGGATACCCTGTGGCGGTTCGCGGGGGACGGTGCGCCTATGGGGCCGGTGTTGGCCGCCGACATCTACGATGCGCCGGGCAGAGAGGTCGTCGTGACGTCCGAAGACCGGCACGTTTACGCGTTGACGGCGCGAGGCGAGTGGATCTGGGACATGTATTTCGCGACGGACCTGTTTCCGAACACGCTGCCTATCCTGGCGGACGTGGATGGCGATCAAGTCCCGGAACTCTACATCGGCGGAGGACTGCACCACTTCTACCGGATCGACTTGCGCAAGCCCGCGGTAGCGCTCGAGGAAAACGTGTACATGCACATCAACGGCGCGATCGACGCGGCGGATTTGGACGGTGACGGCAGGGATGAGGTCGTGTTCGGCAACAAGGGTTCGGGCATCTGGTGTTACGGAAACGAGGGTTTCCGGTGGAAACGAGAGATGCGGAGCAGTTCGCTGATCGCTGCGCCGATCTTCCTGGATCTAAACGGCGATTCCCAAATGGAGATCCTTTTCTTTGCCGCAGGGGGCGAGGTGCACGCCTTGGACGCTTCCGGAAAGGATCTTCTCACGGCGAAATTGCCGGCGTGCCCGATCTCGAGGCCCTTGGCGGGCGACATCGATGGCGACGGCTCGGCGGAGGCGATTGTGACAACGGGCGTCGGGAATCCCGCCAACATGATATGCACGCGCCTGCGCGTTCCGTACCGCGACGATCCGCGTAACCGCACCGTCTATGCGCAAGATCGCGCCCATACGGGCCGCGCGCCGGGCGCGCCGCAATATGCCTTGGTTCCCACGCCGTCGCCGAATGCCGGTTCTTCGCGGGCAAGCATTGCAGAGACGGACGCGCCGGTAATCCTGAGCGGGCCGAACACGTGGCGGTTCGACGTGACGAACCCGGAACGGCAGCGGCTCGCATTCTTGGCGGAACTTAAATATCCCGGCGGCGCCGTACAGCGGTTTGCGCGCCACATTCTTGGAGCAAAGGAGCGCGCGGTCGTCACGTTTCCCGTGGCGAACGCGGGCCAGTACAGGCTGACGCGGCGGTTGGTCGGGGCCGATACGCGGACGATCCTGGCCTCCGAGGAACAGGACCTGGCGTTCGACGGATTTGGAAGTGACAAGCGGTATCTTGAGGAATCGGTGTTTGCCGATACGGAAGCCGCTGTGAATGCGTGGCGCGAGACGAATCCGTCCTGCGCGGAGGCGATTGCAGGACAACTCGGCGCGCTTCGAGGCATGTTGACGCACTTGGCCGGAATGGACGGGCCTGACCGCGCGGCGCAAATCGCGTCCCTCCGGGAATCCGCGTGCCGTCTTCGGCAGATGAGCGTCGCGTGCCGGGCGTTGGCGGGCTCAGGCACTTTCTTTACGTGGCAGTTCACGCCGTGGGCGTATTTCGACGGCCGCGACACTCTGCCCGCGCCGGAAGACCGGACCGAGCGCCTGGAGACATCGCTGTGCATGGGTGAGTACGAATCGATGGCGCTGAACGTGACTAACGCGTCCGGCCGGACGCAACAGCTCCGCGTGTTGTGCAAAGACCCGGACGGGACAAAGACGCCGGTGGCGGGACACGTCGAGTTCCGGCGGGCGGTCACTGTGTCCGCCGTCCATCGCGAACGCGTCGCGGACGCCCTCCCTCGACTGGATGACGCCGGGCTGCTGAGCATCGCTCCGCTCGAATCAGAGCAACTCTGGATCACGGTCAACGCCGATGGCCTTCAACCAGGCGCTTACGAAGTCCCGCTACGGCTCAAGAGCGTCGAACCAGATCCGACTGAGGTGACCATCCCGATCCGGATCACGGTTCACGACCTGGCTTTGCCGCGGCCACATCCGCTGCGGCTGTGTTTGTGGACGTCGGAAAGCGGTGACCTCGGCACGCGGAAGGAGCCGGTGCTGGAAGATCTCGTCAACCACGGCGTGACGGTATACCTGGTTTCCGCGCCGAAGGCCACGTTCAATGAGAACGGCGATATGTCCGGAGAACCGGACTTCGCTGAGCACGATGAAGCGGCCCGGCGTTTGTCGCCGCATGGTTTGCTGCTGTACGCGAGTCCTCAGGGTGCGGTGACCGGCCCGCCGTTTCTTTCCGACGCCTGGAAGAAGGCGTTCATAAGTTATCTGCGGGCATGGGTAGCGCACATAAAAGGAATCGGGCTCGGTTACGACGCGTGGGCGTTGTATCCCTACGACGAACCGTCCACGCCGTTTGCGGAAACGACGATAAACCTAGTCGCCGTCGCCAAGGTCATCCGGGAAGCGGACCCGAACATCCTTATCTACGCCGACCCGACAAGCGGGACCACGATGGAAACGGTCAAGATGCTCACCGGATTGATCGACATATGGCAGCCGTCGTCGGAACTGCTCGAGCGCCTGGGACCGGAACTGGTCCCTGAAGCGAAGCGCATCGGCAAACACATCTGGTTCTACGACGCGGCCGGCAACTCGAAGACCTTGTCGAGTCTGGGCATTTACCGGTGGCGGTTCTGGTACGCGTGGCAACTCGGGTTGACCGGCGTCGGCTGGTGGGTGTATGCGCAACACGGCGGCGCGGATCGCTGGGACGGTCCGAACCCGACGGGCGACTACTTTGCGACCGTCTACGACGGCCCGCAGGGACCTGTCTCGAGCAAACGTTGGGAAGCGGCCCGCGAAGGCGTCGAAGATTACGAGTACCTGTATCTGTTGCGGGAAAGCGTCCGCGCGGCGGAAGCGCGGGGCGTCACCGAAGCCCAACTCGCCGACGCGAAGCGCCTCCTCCAGGAACTGCCCAAAGAAATGGAATCGACTTTGCTTAGCGTCGGACGCCGTCTACCCCTGACTCCGGATAGCGTCCCGGCCTACAAGCAGGCAACGGATTCGCTCAACGACGCCCGGCGCAGCATCGTGGAGGCGTGTCTTAGACTCAAGTCGTCGAGGTGATGCCCGGCAACCGTTCAGTCACTCCCGCTCATGTCCCGCCGCGTTATCCTCAGGACCTTGCGGCAAGAGCGAAGACGGCGCCTTGTCGCTCGAAGCAGGCCGAGGCTCGGTATGCTTGCTACGCCGCGTGCTTGGAAAGAGCGATGGGATACCCGCAAAGACGTGGTCGTCTCCGAAAGTGTAGTAGCGAATGAAGAGCGCCAGCAGAGACCACCAGGCGACGAGTTTCGACACACCGATGAAGTATGTGGCGAGACGGTACTGAAATATGGGGTTCGCGTAGGCGGCAAGCAGCAATCTGAAGTCTACGGCAAGAAACGCGACAAGTCCCACGACCGCCAACTGCAAGCCGCGGTCCTGGGCCTCTCGCGGAGAGAGGCCGGCGCCGAGGCAACGGTAGTGGCAGAACAGGCCCACGTAACCGGCCAGTCCAAGCGTGACCAGATGATAGGAGTTGACGAGAGCGCGTTGCGGAAGGACGCCGGCGAGATCTCGCAGCCAGAGATAGGCCTGCTCGGGCGCAAGTCCGACTAGAAAAAAGACGATCCACAGCGCGAGTGTGGGGATCCGCCAGAGATCGCGATTCCGGGGCGTATCGCTCACGCGTAACCTCCGAAGGGACGAACGCGGTTTGGCTCAACGGGCGCGGCAAGAAATGAGAAGAGACGCATGACGCTATTGGAGCAAAGGCGCTGCTTGAAAGTCAACTCTCGCGAGCATCTTGAGGGACGCGCAGGCCCTTCATGCATGCAGTTGGCAAGGCGCAAGAGAGGAAGGCGGCGATCATTCCAGCAGGGCAAAATCGTCGCCGGAACATGTCTCGCGAGCCTTGCCGCTAAGCCGGGCGATCTCGATTTCCGCCTCGAGTAGCAGCTTGTCGCCCGCGCCCAGTCCCACAAAGCTCGCCATGGTCCCTCCATACCCTCCCGCGACGGCATCGCGGACGGTCGGGAAATAGGCGTAGTACCCGTTGGCATAGCCGCAAAGGAATGAGTCGCGTAACGGGGAACCCTCTTTCAGCGCTTGTTGATACTGAACGAATATCTCGCCGGGCATGCCGGCAAGCGCCAGGTTCCCGTTGATCACCACCACACTCAACGGAACGGCGAGACGCGAATCCACGGCGCCAATGTATACGTCGAATATGGGGCCGTGGGCTTCGCGCAGCGCCTCCAGAGACGCGGCGTCACTCAGATCCCATCGCGTCCCGACATGGACCTTCTTTTCGATGAAAGCAACGGAAGGCGTCTCGGGAATCTGCGTTACGATTGCGCCGTAAGCCGCGAGAACCGCATCCGCGCACTCGCGCCCTACGCCGCGCATGGCCTCAACTGCCCCGTCGTCTATTTGCGTCTTGTCGAGATAAGGATTGATGTTGCCGCATGCGCCTTGCAGAAACACACACTCGGCGCGCGTCTGCTCGCTGACGCGCCGGGTCATCTCTCCGGCGTAGTCGGCGGAGTACGCATAGTTGGACTGGCCCATGACCACGGGATGACACGCGAAATGAACGAGCGTGACCAGGGGTTTGCCTTCAAGGTTTGTGACCTTGATGATCGCGGCTTCGCGATCGACGGGCGCCGTTGGAATGCGCTCTTCGTTGCGCCAGAGCATGAAGCACCTTCCGTCATCGAGAAGTTTCCGGCGGTTGTGCGCGATGTCGATGAGCGTCCTGCCAACGCCGATACGGGCCGGCTCGACGAGATCGGCCGCTTCCTCGATGGCATCGCCGATCCCCGATTCGATGCCGGGCATGTAGGGCGCGCCGGGAATCTCCATGACGGGGGCGTGATGCGTGTGCGTGGCGGCGAAGAACACGTATTCAACGCCCTTCGCCAGGGCGCGTTGACGTATGCGGTTGCACACATCTTCCAACGGAACGCGCCCCAAGTCGAGCGACACGATCGCCACGGCCTTCCCGCCCGCCCGGAAAACGACGGCTTTGGCATACAATGGATCCAACGTGCCGTCGGCCCCGCCCTGGCGCTCCGTGTAGCCCCACAGGGGGGCGCCGGGATCCGGTGTAATGTCTCGCGTCGCAGCGCCGGCACAGAAGCTCATGACGGACTCCTTCCGCTGGATGGATTGCGGTGGCAACGTCGATGATAGCCCCTTCACTCCGGTGCTTCAATGCGGAACATCTCCCCAGAACGAACGCGCGAGTGTCCGAACACTCGCGCACAGCGCTATCCGATTTGTGACGCAGAAAGACAAACTCGAAGGCCGCGACACCGAGATTTTCCCGGCGCGCGACCGTGAACTCGACGCCGCCCGCGCCGAATGAGAAGTGCGTCGCCGGGCCGCCCGAAAGCAGCTACTCGAACGAATCCCTTGCGGATTACCGCACGCTATGGCAAACTGACGCCACCGGGCGAAACAGAGGCCGGCAATCCTGGCGAGAAACCCATTGCGCCGACGGGCACTTTCCGAAGTGCCGAAAGGCGGGCCAAGGCATACCCCGGCCAGGCTCATCAGACGATGAATAAGGGGCGGGCGTGACAAGCAATTGATCTCACGCCCCTCCTCAAAAACTCTCATCGGGTGATAGACCTGCTATGCCTCAAAGACGCACAATTGAACGAGCGGCTACTTCCGACTGTAGTCGCTTGAGAAATTCGGCAGTTGTCCAATTCCTGCTGAACCGGCACGGTTTGACCGATTCGGAGTGTTTCCGGAAGTCCATCTGACGCGAGTATGAGTGCACCCATGACGCCGATGCCAGAAGAAGAAACGGCACAATTGCTTATACCCAACCGCTCGGTCAAACGATGGTGTATCGGCGCCGCCTTGGCGGCATTTTCCGTCGTGATAGGCCTGTTTGCCGTCCCCTTGCTCGCAGGCAAGGTCTACTTTTCCTGCGATCTGTTTGAATCCTACTATCCGACACTCTATTTCTTCCACCATTGCCTGCACAACGGCGACTCGTTTCTCTGGATGCCACAGGTGCACGGAGGTTGCTACCTGCACAGTATCGGCCAGGCGGTCATGACCCATCCACTACAACTGTTTCTTTGCTGGCTGCTGCCCTGGCCTTGGCCGTTCGCGCTCATTTGCCCACTGAGTTACCCGTTCATGATGGGCGGCATGTACGTTCTCTTGCGCAAAGAAGGCCTCGACAATGCCGCGGCGCTCTTCGGTGGACTCGTAGCCGCGTTGTCTGGGTTCGCGATGTTGCACTGGATGCACATTACGGCTGTCGGCACCATGGCGCACACCCCCTGGCTGCTCATGATGATGCGCGTACTCGCCGGCAAACCCTCTCGCACCCACACCGCGCTGGCCGTTGCGGGCATCAGCGTGTTCACGGCGTCGCAGTCGCTCCTTGGCTATCCCCAGTACGTGTATTTTTCGTGCGTGGCCGAAGGTCTCTACATCCTCTTTGCCGCGCGCTGGAACCAGTGGCCGCGCTTACTGGCCTTGGTCGGCGCCGCCAAAGCACTCGGCATCCTGATGGCCGCCGTTCAGCTCGTGCCCATGTGGGATGGTCTGACCCACTCCGTTCGCGCGGTACCGGACGCCGCGTTCCGCAACAGCTATTCGCTTCCACCATACATGCTCCTCCAACTCCTCGGCCCCAACCTGTTTAACCGGGGGGCGCAAAGCGACAAAGCCCACGAGTTCGGTCTCTACTGCGGCACAGCGACGGTACTCCTGGTCATTTGGGCCATAGTCCGATACCGCCACCTCGGTCCGAAAAGGATGTGGCCGTTTGTGCTGGCCGCGCTCGGTATCGTGCTCGCACTGGGCAAGTATGGCGGTCTGTACTCGCTGCTCTCGTACCTCCCGTTGCTCAACAAGTTTCGCTGTCCGACGCGGCACATCGCCGTCGTCCACCTTGCATTCGGCGTACTCGCGGCATTGGCCTTTGCCGATCTTGCCAGGGCACGGCTCTCCCGCATGAAATCGAACTCGACTCAGCGCGCGCTCGGCGCGGTGGCCATCGCGGTCATCGTAGCGTGGCTCATCCCCATTGTCGTGATGGTCCTTTCGGCGAAACAGGGACCCTGGACCCCGTGGATCAATGCCATGCTGTTTTCGACGCCCACCCGGATGTTCGTCGGCCCCGTGCTGGCGACGATGGCGGGCGTGCTCATTTTCGCCGCGGCACGCGGCCACCGTTACGCACTGCCATTGCTCATCCTGTTTGCGGCAGCCGATCAGGGCTGGTTTGGCCTGCGCTACGTTCATTTTGGCCCCACCGTGGATCCGATGAAGCTCGTGGCGGGATTCGCCAAACCAGCCGGACCAGGCCGCACCACATCCATATGGAAAACAGATCCGGCTATCATGATGCTGACCATGGCGGACTATCACACCAACGACGGCTACGTGGCGCTGACGCCAAGACGCGCACTAGACTACAACAATCCCGTGGCGCGCCGAATCGCCGGCGTTCGCTGGCTCGACACGAGCTGGCCCGATATCTTTCTGCATCCCGATCCCAACACCCCAAACCGGCCGGTCTGGCAGGATCTAGGCCCTCCGTTGCCCCGTGCACGCCTCGTGAGTTCCGCAGAGGTCTGTGCCGATCCCAACGCCAACCTCGGCGAGATTGATCCGGAACAGGTCGCTCTCGTATCTGAACCTCTCGCATTGGACGGCGGCGCCCCTGGAACCGCCGAGATCACCGCAGATCGCCCTGGTAATATTTCCATGCAGATCAATGCCCCGGGCCGCCAGTTGCTCGTCCTCGCCGAGTCCTACCACGAAGGCTGGCAGGCCAACATCGATGGGGCACGCGCACACATCGTGCCCGTTTACGGCGATTGGATCGGTTGCCCGGTGCCCAGCGGCAGGCATGAAGTCCAACTGATCTTCCAACCCAACAGCATGAAATGGGGCCTGCGTACGACGATAGCCGGCGCTGTGGGAACATTCCTCTTGGTGTTGCTTCTTCGGTTTGCTCCATGTCGAAGTTGCGAAAATTGACAGGTTCGGAAACGGTCGATACACTCGAAACCGGAGATGCGGATCGCCATCCATACGCGCAAGATAATTCCCAACCTACTTCGCCTCCAGCACGTACAGGCATATGCTGATCGCGGGGACTTTCAGCCGGTCCCGAATTCCCTTGATCGCCTCTTCTTTCACGACGACGTTGGGTTTCTTGCCGGGCTCATTGTACGCGTTCGGATCCTTACCCGTGATCGTGTAGAGCATTCCCGCGCCGGTCAGCGCTGCGCCGCTAACCGAAAAATCAAGGCCCTGTTCGTCAAGCGTGGCGTTAACGATGCCGATGGTCAGCGCCTTGCGATCCTCGCGCCACGCGACCGCCACGTCCAACGGGGCCGCGTCGCCCGTGACCTTCACCGGAATCGTTCCGAACGTGTGCCGGTAGAGTTTCAGCGCGAGTCCGGTAGTCTCGAAGGCGGCGGCCGTCTTGCTGGTCTTGATTGCGCCGATGACGTTGACGGTCTGCGCGTAGTTGGCCATATAGAAGATGTCGCTGTTGCGGAAGTACTCGTGCAGGCCGGCGGCGATCCCCAGGGCGTCCTTCAGAAAGTAACGAGTCCCAATCTGGCCGTACAGTTCCGGCCCATACCAGTAATTCCACTCATCGAGTGCGATGGGAATCTTCTTGCCGGCAAGCGCGGGGATCTCTTTGAGGTACTGCCGGTGCATGTCGGCCTTCGTTCGAACATTATCCGGGATCTGACGCACGTGCGAAAGCAGATCGGGCCGAGCCTTGCAGTAGAAATGCTCGCTGAGAAGATCCATGTGGTCCGCGCAGTTCGCGAGCATAGTCTTGCTCCAGTCGCCCGTAGCCCCGACGCCGACCAGCATGATCTTCGGATCTACGGCGCGCAGCGTTTCCGCGAATGCGTTGTGTTTCTTCACGTACTCATCGAGCGGCATGTGCCCCAACTGCCAATCGCCGTACATCTCGTTGCCGATGCCCCAGAACTTGACCCCATAGGGTTCCGCATGACCGTTCCGCGCGCGCAGTTGTCCCATCGGGGTGTTCGCCGAGCCGTTCGCATACTCGAGCTCCTCCGCGGCGCTCTTCGCGTCGCCAAGGCCGCTGTTGACGGCGATGTACGGCTCGGTGTTCAGCTCCCGGCAGAACAGCATGAACTCGTCGAGGCCGAAGTCGTTGTGTTCGACGCCAAGCCAGGCCGGGTTCTTGCGCGGGGGACGCCGGTCGCGGTCGCCGATGCCGTCGCGCCAATTGTAGCCGCTGACGAAGTTCCCGCCGGGCCACCGGTAAACCGGCGCATCGAGATCCTTGAGCAGCCCGAGGGTGTCCTTTCGCATTCCATGCACATTGTCCGCGGGCATCGCCGAAACCGTGCCGATGCGAAACGCGCCTTTTCCGCCGCCCGCGACGGATAACGTGGCGTTCTCCGCGTTCGCGCGACCGGCGAACTCGAATGGTGTCTTCACGTATTGCTTCGTCACGTCCACGCGCGCCACCACTTGCCGTTGCGACTTCTTATCGTCCCAACTCAGCGTGATCTCGACCGGACCCGCTTCGGGGTCGCCGGCCAGGATGATATATCCGACGTACTTGCGTCCTTTCTGAATCGCGAGACCTTCCTGTTTGATGCCGGCCATCGAACCGTCGACGCGAACGGACGGCGTGTGCTCCCCAACAAAGACATCATTCCTGATCATCTCGACATGGGCCGGCTCCGGTAACGTACGCCACGGCGACTCCTTGTCGCCGACGGGATAGAAAAACTTGCGGTCCTCGAGCATCTCCGCCCAGATGCCGCCGTATATGCAGCGCCCGAGGTGTTCTATGAATTGCCCGTAGATGTATTTTGAGATCGGCTCGGACGTTGCTCCTGCATCAATAGCCACGCTCGGCTTGAGCGTCTCATTCTTCATCTGTCCTCCTCGTTGATCGCCGTACACGGCAAAACCCGGCAAGACGGCCACAAGCGCGACAGTCATCACCACCCACTTGAACGATCCCTGTTTTCGGTTGCTCATGGTTCTCCTCCTAATGCGGCATGCAGTCGCATCGCCGCTCAACCAAGATTCAACAATTGGAGCCAGTTGGGTTTGTCCAAGCAGTGGACAAGGTGGACGTTGTGGACAAAGTGGACGCAATCCTGCGGGTGATCCCTTTCGGCGTCCACATCGTCCACGAAGTCCACGCCGTCCACCATTTCGGGAAGCACCTTCAATCTTGACTGCCGTATCTAGGCTCAATACCACATTCTACCAATCGTCAGACCGGCAGGGAAGCTCTGTGTCAAGAGGCTCACGACGGGAGTTGGAGGCGTTCCTTTCGACCGGGAAGGCGGTGATAGTCGCTCTCGATCGTTGCGGCGATATGCCTCGGCTCATCCACGCGCGCCTCGACAAGAAAACGGTACAGGCGCCGTATGAGCTGTGTCAGGGGAAACTCGTGCGTACGGCCGGTCTCGGCCCACAGCGTATCCGATAGCGACATGAAGGCATCAAACGCGGAGGGCCGCGCGCGCCATAACAAGGGAAGAGTCGCCGGGAAGTTGCCGGAATTGTAATAGAGGTCGAAGTAGCGCGCGAAACGTTTCAATCGCTGGAGTTGCTCGAAGGTGAGGTGCTCGGACTGAAGGACTTCGTAAGGGGGATGCTCCGCGAAGACGAGTGGGTGCCGGCGTATGTGAGTCCCCTTCAGGCGTTTCAGAATGCCGACCTGCAATTCGTGTGGGCGCAACTCCACAAGTTGATCGAAGCCCGTGCTCAGCGTTTGCCACGTCTCGCCGGGCAGACCCAGCACGAGATCGGCATGAACCAGCGCGCCCGTTTCCTCGCGCAGGAAACGAATGTTCGCGAGGGTCTTCTCGATGTCCTGGCGCCGTCCGATGGCCGCGAGAGACGCCGGATTCAGCGATTGCACGCCGGCCTCGAGATGAAGTCCCGCGGGCGGGAACTCCGCGATTCGCCTCAGCATGCGATCGCTGAGCCGGTCCGGCACGATCTCGAAATGGACCGACATGTCTTCCCGCCAGTGCCGCAGGAAGAAATCGAGAATGGCATCCACGCGGCCGGCGCGCAGATTGAACGTCCGATCCACGAACTTGAATCGCCGCGCGCCGCGTTCAATCAATCCAGCCATCGCCTCCAGAAAAGGATCGATCGGAAATTCACGCACATGCGGATCGAGCGATGACAGACAGAACTCGCAGCCGAACGGACATCCTCGTGAGGCCTCCACATAGGTCAGCCGTTGCGTCAGGTCCTCCTCGCTGTACGCATCGTAAGGAAGAACAAGGCCCTCCAATTCGGGCGGATCAACGGCAATCACCTTCTCCTCCGGGGCGCGGCCGTCCAGCACATCGCGGGCAAGCCGCGTGAAAGCTGCCTCGCCTTCGCCGCGGATCAGGTAGTCGGCGAACTTGAAGATCGGCGCATCTTCATATTCGTAGCTGACCTCGGGCCCGCCAAGGACAAGAACGACTTCCGGCCGGACACGTTTGATCGCCTGCACGGCCTGCGTCAGCAGCGTCACGTTCCAGATATGAACGCTGAAGCCGATGACGCGCGGGTTGAGGCTAAGCAGATCCTCCGCGATCTCCAGGGACGATTGATTGAGGTTGAACTCGCGGATCATGGCATGATCGCGAAGCGGCCCAAGGTTCGCCCACAGCCAGCGGATTCCAAACGCGGCGTGGCTGTACCGCGCGTTTACCGTCGCGAGGATGATGGCGGTCTGTTGCATGAAACCTGCCGAACCCTGGGCGGGAATTCCCCCGTCGCGCTATGCCCGCTCACCTTGATTGTCGTATTCTTGAATCTCGTCGTACTTGTATTCGATTGCAACGCCGGCCTGGCGGAACAGTTCCTCCGATTCGCCGCCGGCGTGGTACTTCCGCTCACAAACCACGCGCACGATCCCGCAGTTGATGATCAGCATCGCGCAAATCCGGCACGGCGTCATCCGGCAATACAGCGTCGCGCCGTCGAGGGCGACGCCGAGCTTCGCGGCTTGGCAGACGGCGTTTTGTTCCGCATGGACCGTCCGCACGCAATGGCAAGTCTCGCGCCCGTCCTCATGGACGACCTTCTTCATCTGATGGCCGGCCTCATCGCAGTGCGGCAGACCCGCCGGCGCCCCGACATAGCCCGTCACGAGCAACTGCTTGTTTCGCGCGATCACGCAACCGCTCCGCCCCCGATCGCACGTAGCCCGCTTCGCAATCGCATGCGCCACCTCCAGAAAATAATCGTCCCACGAAGGCCGTTGGTAATCCGTCGACATTTGGGACTCCTATTGTCGTTCTTGCGCCCGCCCGCGATAGGACTCTCTTCCAATCCATGATCATTGCTCATAGGCAGGGGCGGATTCAACTGTTGCCGCATTGGCTCAAGTGGTAGTTGACATTCTGGTCCTTGTGGGGTTACGATAGTGCTTGCTTACCGTAGTGACCGCGGGTGTTCATACGGCGGGTCGTTCCGGCGGGAACGGACGCGCCGGGTAACAGTTTGTCAAACGACGACAAACTGTGAAGTGAAAGCTGACCTACGTTCTGGAAGGAGACGGCATTGGCCTCTATGTGCCGACGGTCATCAGGCTTCACCCTCGTCGAGATTCTTGTGGCCCTGGTCGTTGTAAGTGTCGGCGTCACGATTCTGATTCAGTTGTTTTCATCGAGTCTTGCGCTGGCGCAGTCGAGCCGCAATCAGGCCGTGGCCGCATCGTTGGCGGAAGAACAGATGCAAGCCCTGCTGCGAAATCCCGGCGCCTACGAGTGGGGACTCGAGACTGCCTCGCCGGATAAGCTTGTCAAAGTGAGCGTTCGCGGCAAACCGGCTGATGCTTATCCTGTCGAGCCGCCGTCCGTCCTGCCGGTGGAACGCACCGCCAGTACTCGCGAGGAGAATTTGTACGACCGGTTTTCATGGAAAGCCTTCGCGAAATTGCCCGCCGCCGACGCGCCCTACGTGGAAGTCACCGTAACGATTCAATGGACCGAGTCGGGCCGCGACCGTCTGTTTGCCCTGACATCGAACATCTCCCGGCCGGCGATTGCCACCGCCGTGACGGCCGTGCGCGCGGAGGGCTCGACATGACACGCCTGGCCCGGTCAAGAGGTTTCACGCTCCTGGAGCTCATCTTGGTGCTTTCGCTGATGGGAGTGGCCACGACGATTGGCATGGTTATGTTCTCCCGTATTTCCGACACGTGGCGGCAAGTCACCATCAGCACGGAACTGAATGCTACCGCCGACATAATCTTCAACCAGGTGCGGCGGGACCTCAGCGAGGTGGTCTCGGCGAAACTGTCCGGCGCCGCCATCAAGGGGACGCAGCAAGCGGTCAACGACAAACGTTTCTTCAAGGTCTCACTCGATGATGACCAGATCGTGATCCCTGTCGAGATCGTTCCGGGTCCCGATACGCGGTTGAGGCGCCTGGACGTGAAGTACTACATCGACCGGAAGGACGGTGGAAGCAGTCTCATGCGCACATCGACCGCGCCGGGCGCCGCGGAAGGTTCGAGCGTGAAAGTGGCGGGCGGCGTGCTGGCGATGTGCATCGAATATATGGGAAGGCAGCCCGGCGCCGCATGGCAGCGGGGCTGGACGCAGGCCGCCGCGCCTTCCGCGGTCCGCATAAGCGTGACGTTGATGGATTCCGTTCGGACTTCCGAGCAAACCGCCCGGAAGGCCGTGTTTCCAATCAAGGTGGATTGACGAATGGATTGTTCGGCACGAAGAATATCCGCCAAACAGTTTGTCAAACGACGACAAACTGTGAGCGGCGTCGCATTGCTGACGGCGCTGGGATTGCTGTTCATTTTCTCGATGCTTGGCGTCGCGTACGTCGGGTACGCGACGAACACCCTCGATCGGGCACAGTACGACGCGCGTTTGGTGAGGGCGCGCCACGTTGCCCGGGGCGGCATCGAGGCCGCGATAGGAAAGATCCAGTCGGCCCTGCTTGTGGAAGCGGCGTCCTCGCCGCTTTCCAGACGCGACGGGGACGTCGCGACCACAGCTTCGGGAAACGTCGCCGACGTGCTGAGCGTGCCGCTCGAATATGAATCCCCCCTCTACCAGTTTGACCGCGAGGCGCCGGAGAAATTCTCGCCCGCGACGGATCGCCGCTGGGCCACGAAAGTCACCGTGACCGACGAGAGCGGCAAGGTCAACCTCAACTGCGCCCCCCCGCGCGTGCTGCAAGCGATCCTCGGGGTCGATGGTGATACCGCGCGAAAAATCCGGAGTTCATTGCCCTTGCCGGAGGCCGCCGCCGCGACGGGCCAAAGCTGGCTTACAAGCATGGATGATCTTGTCACGCGAGGATTGATGCCTCCCGTGGCTTATGACGCTGTTCCCAAGCACCTTGTCACCGTGTATACGGTGGCCGATCCGGCCCGTCCGGTCGAGTTTCTTAACGTGAACGCCGCGCCGCCCCGGGTGCTTGCGGCAATCCTGGACGTTACTTTCGAGACCGCGCAGCAAGCGGCCCAGAAAAGGCCCTTTAACAGCCTGGCTGACCTAAGCGCGGCCGCGGGCAAGGATCCGATGACGTTCAATATCAAGCCTGCTTCGGACGCCCCCGGCGCCTTGCCCCGCGAGCTATCCTTGCGGTCGCGGTGCTTTCGAATTAAGAGTCAGGCGGAGTTGATGGTTCGCAGGGCGGACGGCAGCGAAGAGAGCACCCTCCGAAGCCGCGCGGAGGCCGTTGTGATTTTCGGCGAAGGCGGCGCCGTTCAGATCACCTATTCAAGCGAGGCGCCGCAACGTGACGGAGCCGGATAAGCGTAGACTCGTAACGCAGTAATAACGAACGGGTACCGTGGACGACGGGAAACCCGCTCCTGATGCCAGAATGGAGGAATCGATATCATGCCCACGAACGCTGAGAAGTCCGGAGGCGGGTTGAAACGCGTCCGTCGTGCGCCCCAAAAGGTCCTGGAGAAAGCGACATTCGAACCGGTGCGCCAACCGCCGCGCGAAATCACCGTTCCCGCAATGGTAAGCCCGCTGCCGGTCCGTCTTTCGAGCCGGGGAGGGATACGCGCCGCCGATATTACGACGTTCCTGCGTCAGCTCATCATGCTGCTCGATGCCGGCACGCCGATTCTCAAGTCCCTAAGGAGTCTCGCGGATCGCGGCGAGAGAATCGCCCTGAGATCGCTCATTGCCGACATCGCGCAGTACGTCGAGATGGGCAATCCTCTGTGGCAGGCCTTCGAGCGGCATCCAAGGCACTTCGACACCGTCTTCGTGAACCTCATTAAGGCGAGTGAGGCGAGCGGTACGCTCACCACCGTTCTTAACCGGACGGTAAAGTACCGTGAGCGCCGCGAGCTCCTCCGTAAGCGCGTGCGCGGCGCAATGTTTTATCCGGTCATTCTTCTGTGCGCGTGCTTCGGGGCGGTGCTGTTCATCTGCAAGGTCGTCCTGCCTGAGTTTCAGACTATGTTCGAGAAGTTCAATGTCGAGCTTCCGTCTCTTACCGTGTACTTCATGGCCACCGCGCGCATGATCGGCAATTATTGGTGGGTAGGTGTCCTTGCGGTGGCGGCGCTTGTCGCACTGTATAAACTATGGTACGTCCAAAACCCGCTGAGGCGTCTCACGGCGGATCGCCTCAAGCTTAGACTGCCCATTCTGGGCCCCATAATACGCAAGAACGCCATCGTTGAAATGACGAGGACCTTGGCGCTCCTGCTGAAGAGCGGCTTGTCGATGATGGCGACGCTCGATCTCGTTCGCAACGCGATCCACAACCGAGCCGTCGCGCAAACCCTACAAGCGATGCGCGATTCCGTCGAACGCGGCGCCGGCCTCGAGCAACCCCTCCGTCAGGCGTCCGACGTGATCCCGCCAGTTGTCGCCGACATGCTGGTTACGGGCGAGGAATCGGGCCGGCTCGACAACATCTCCGAACAGATCGCGGATACCTATGAAGAGGAAGTGAATATATCGCTTTCCACTTTGGGCGACGCGCTTCAACCGATACTGACGGTCTTCATCGGGGTCCTTGTGGTCCTGGTGATGCTGGCGGTGTTCGTGCCCTTGGTGAATATGGTCAACCAACTCAGCGCCGGTGCCGGCGCTTAGTGTTCGTTTCTCCTGGCGGCGCCCCATCGATGGGTGGCTGTCCCGCCTTTATGCGGTTGTGTCAGCCGCGTTAACCAGCGACCCAGAGCCCAGTGCGTCTGCGGCGCGGGGATCATGAAGCATGATGATTGCTTCTTGCGTCCTGCGTCGGCGCACGCAAAACAGGAGATCTTTTCTCACTATGACTATCCCAGAACTGCTGCAAAAACGCGCCGACGAACTCGGCGACCGGACTTTCATCATTTTCGAGGACCAGGAATTCAGCTATCGGAAGATTTACGAGAGTTCGTGCCGCGTTGCGGCGAACCTCGCGCGTCGAGGTGTAGGCAAGGGCGACAAGGTCGTCCTCCTCATGGGCAACTGCATGGAATTCGTATACCTCTTCCTGGGCGTGGGAAAGATCGGCGCCGTGATCGTTCCCGTCAATCCGCTGCTGAAGCCTGATGAGATCGCCTATATCACGACCAACGCCGAGGCGGCCACTATCGTCACCATTCCGGAATTCGCCGCGATGGTGCCGTTGGTGCGCAAGATGCTCCCCCAGATCAAGCGCGTCTTTATCCTTGGAGACAACGCCGTGGAAGGCACGGAACCCTTCTCGACGCTGCTAGAGCCCGCGGATTCCGTTCCCGACGTCCCGATAACGGAACATGACGACGCGGCCTTGATCTACACCTCCGGAACAACGGGGCTTCCCAAGGGCGTTGTTCTCACGCACCGGAACTACATCTGGAACGCGCGCGGCGTATACCACGCGGCGTCCCTCCACCCGGATGATCGCTTCTTCTGCATTCTCCCGCTGTTTCACGTCAACGCGCAGGTCGTCAGCCTCCTCACGCCTATGATGGGAAAGGTGAGTCTCGTGTTGATGGGGCGCTTTAACGCCCTCGGAATTCTGCCGACGATCGAGAAACACAAGATTACCATCATGAGCGCCGTGCCTACGATCTACAACCTTATCTGCGGCAACCCGAAACTGAAAGAATACGACATCAGTTCCATGCGCATGTTCGTATCCGGCGCGGCGCCGCTGCCGGAAGAAACCTATAAATTGGCGCAGCGAGTGCTGGGCAAGCCGATGATTCAAGGCTACGGATTGAGCGAGGCGACCTGCGCGAGCGCGGTCGCGGACGTCGAAGACCCGATTCGATGGAATTCATGCGGGGCGGCCCTGCGCTACACCGGCATGCGCATCGTGAACCCCGACGGCGGGGATGTGCCCTTCGGGGAAATCGGAGAGATCATCGTGTCCGGACCAACCGTAATGAAAGGTTACTATAAGAACCCGGCGGCGACGGAAGAGGTCCTGAAGAACGGCTGGCTGCGCACCGGCGACCTGGGACGTCTCGATGAAGAAGGCTACCTATACGTAGTCGGACGCCTCAAGGATATGATCATACGCGGCGGCCAGAACATCTATCCGGCCCAGATCGAGAGCGTCCTGCTGAAACTCGAGGGCGTGGCCGAAGTGGCCGTTATCGGCATCGACGAACCGCGCTGGGGGCAGGAAGTGCTGGCTCTGGTGAAACGCGCCGAAGGCGCCGAACTTACCGAAAGACAAGTGCTCGACTTCGCCAAGAAGAACCTGGCTCAGTACAAGTGTCCAAAGTACGTCCGCTTCGTGGACGAACTACCCAAGACCGCGACAGGCAAGGTCCGAAAGAACGTCCTCGTGGAACAGTTCGAAGATCTCGCTAAACGATGATTACGCTCGATACTATGAGCGGGAGTCCCTTAGTGGACCGCAGATTTCCTTGTGCGAGGCCAGTTCAACGGAAAACGTGAGTTGACGGCGACCACCACTACCGGCTACTCTTTGCCCATGCCAGATAAGAAACCTCGGCGAACAAAGATCGTGAGGCGGTTCGGAGCCGCCGAGCTGTTCGGACAGGCAGTTGTCTCATTGACTCCTGATGAACTGCGGCGATCGGCGAGCGCCGGACACAGAGAGTTTGAGTGTCCGTTCAGGGCCGGTGGCAAACCTTGCTCCAAGAAGGGCGGCGTCTGTTCGCTTGGCCTATTCGAGCAGGATGAGGCCGGGGTAGTCCGCATGGTTGGCATGCCTGTCACGACTTGTCCCAATCGCTTTCTTGAGGGAAACAAAGCATTCGCGTGGGTCGGGGAGACTCTTCTTAGAACGTGCGATCCTTGCGTCGTATCTGAGGTCTCCTTCCTTATGGCGGACGAACACGCAAGTGCCGATCCAGAGGATGAAGTAGGGAGGATCGACAAAGTTCTGGTTAGCATTCGAGAGCACGGGATCGTTTGGTGCGCGTTGGAAATGCAGGCTGTATATTTCTCCGGTGGGAAGATGGAACACGATTTCGCCCTTATGCGAAATTGGAGAGGCCCAGGGGTTCCGTTTCCTGCCAAACACCGCCGCCCAGACTACCGTTCGTCAGGTCCCAAGCGTCTGATGCATATTTCGGCGCGAGTAGGCCATCGGATACGGCGGGGCGCGGCCACTAAA
>CAZPMT010000105.1:0-19887 GCA_964587655.1 uncultured Nitrospiraceae bacterium | reverse complement strand
TATTATATCTGCATCTTGGGGATGTCCGTGTTGCCCTGTGGGATCATCTGGGCGGCACGAGGTGTCGTGTCAGCCACTTGCGCCGAGAGAGTTTGAATTCGTCTTTGTACGTTTTGCGGAAGACTCCGCAAGCGATTATAAGGGAACTACAGAGGAAACTAGAAAAAGCTTGCTTTTGCGCATGCGCTGTGCTAACATACCTTATTGCAGTATTCATCGGGGCGCATTTGATACTGTAAGCCGGGTGAGGTCGCAATCCCGCAAACGCGGTAGGTGAGTAAGGGGATGGACTTCCAAACCTTCATTCCGAACGTGAAGACCAGCGAAATCAACGCTCCCTCGTCTTCTTCGTCAAATTGCAGCAACGTCACAATCAAACACACGCGGCAGAAATGCCTTGTGGCGAGGGCGAGTGTCACGTTCCCAACGCTATTATTGCCGGCGTCTGGCGCAGTCGCGCTGCGGTTTCCGGTAGCGCGTAACACGAGTATGGATATTGTTGGCTGGATCTGGTTGCAATGGAGGGGATCCTTCATCGGTTCTCTCCTCCGGCGGTCATTTTTGAAGGTTAGTGCGACTGCAGTCTAACGTTGATTTGGGAATATGTAGCGATAAGCGCAGAAAAGGAGACAGGGTCATGAAAGTCATGTACAGGTGGATGATACTTACAGCGATCATTCTTGTAGCGGCGGCATCGGTCCCCGCATGGGCTCAGGTGACGGTTTCGAACGTCTCGTTTACGCAGGGCCCGGACGGGACCACCAAGACGAAAGTGGACATCTATTACGACCTTGCGACTACCGCAGGGAGCTGCAACGTGACGGCAAGCCTGTCGACAGACAACGGGGCGACGTTCCCGCAGAGCGTGTCGACGGCAATCGGCGATCTCTCAGGGGTTGCCACAGGGATTAACAAGCATATTGAATGGGACATTGTGGCGGACGTGGGTTCCCTCTTGAATACCGCGACGGCGGTCATCATGGTTACCGCAATCTCCGTCAATGACGTTCAACACATCATCGACGGCGGTTTTCCCGACAGCGCGGTCACGAGTTGGATTGGCTGGTTGCCAACTAGATGGGAACTGGTGCTCGGCTCGGGTGTGGCTTAGAGGGCCGGTAGCAACGGCGGCCCTGTGCTAACGAGCACTCTTGCTTACCCATTGGTCAACGGCAGGAGCTATAGCGTGTCGTTTAGTATGACGGCTCGGACCTCAGGATCGTGCACAATTGCTGTCGGTGGCGTCAATGGTGGTACGCTAAATAGCGTTAACACTTGGACGGGAAATATCACGAGTGGCGCGGGTACGACAGTAACGCTCACGGCCAGCAACAGTAGTACCTACTCCGTCGACAACGTTTCCGTGATGGGTAAGGCTTCGGGGCAGAACACTTCAACACTAGGAGGTTCCCTGGACACGGCCCCCCCCACGATGACAGGCATAGTGGCCAATCCGGGCAATGAAATCGACGTGACATTCAGCGAGCCGATGCTCGGATCAAGCGCAACGACGTTGACGAATTACACTCTCTCCGGGACGGGGATGGGAACCCTGGCGGCGAACCCGACGAGCGTCGTCGGAACCGGGCCGTACACGCTCGGGTGGTCCTCGGGGGAGATGCGGGGTGGACAAACGGTAGGCGTGTCCGCACCAGGCGTTCAGGATGTCGCTGGCAACGTCATCACGACACCTAACAGCGGAAGCTGTGCGAGCTTGGGTACGGCTCCCAGCGCTTTTTCGGTCACCCAGGCCGGGGGACAGAACGACCCGACGAAAGGATCGACCATCAACTTCGCGGTGACATTTGACGAAAAAGTCAAAGACTTTACGGACAGCGACGTGGATTTTACCGGGAGCACGGCCGGGGGCACTTTGGTTGCGACGGTAACCCCTCCTAATAACCCCTCTGGCTCGACTGATTTCAACGTGGCTGTGACGGGTATGGCCTCGACCGGCACGGTCGTTGTCTCCGTTCCTTCGAACGTGTGCACGGACCTTGCTGGCAATCTTAACGGGGCGTCGACCAACGTAGACAACGTGGTAACGTACGACATCGATCCCCCGACTGTGTCGAACGTGACCAGCCTTCACGCCGATGGGAGCTTCAAGGCGGGTGAAGACATTGACATCCAAGTGGTGTTTAGTGAATTGGTCAACGTGGCGGGTGGGCCACCTACGTTGACCCTTGAGACGGGTACCCCGGACCGCGTGGCGTCGTTAAGCGGCGGCTCCGGGACGAATACGCTGGTGTTCAGTTACACGGTCCAGGCGGGGGATACGTCTTCCGACTTGGACTACGTCGGTACCGGCGCGCTGGCTCTTAACGGCGGCGCCATTCAGGATGCCGTACTCACCGATGCGACGCTTGCGCTGGCCGCTCCGGGTGATGAGGAGTCGCTGGGCTTCAACAAGGACATCGAGATCGACACAACGGCGCCGACCGTGGAGATAAGTGCGCCATCGCCCTCGGTGACGAAGAACGGTCCGGTGACCTATACGGTAACCTACGGCGGTGCGGATTCGGTCACGCTGGCAAACGGCAATGTCACGCTGAATACCACGGGCGACGCCACCGGTACGGCGGACGTTACCGGCTCGGGGAATACGACGCGTACCGTGACCATTGACCCTACCACGGGCACGGGTACGCTCGGCATCACTATTGCCTCAGGGACGGCCTCGGACAATGCCGGCAACACCGCCCCAGGTGCGGGTCCGAGCACGACATTCAATGTGGACAACACGGCGCCGACGGTGGCCGTGAACGCGCTGGGTACGGTGAATGACACGACGCCGCTTCTGACCGGCACGGTAGACGACAACCTGGCCGTCGCCGGTGTTCAGGTGACGGTAGGCGGGCACACCTACGCTGCGAACGTAGCCGGCACGTCGTGGGATGCACAAGTCACTTTCGCGCTCACCGGCCTGCCTCCGACCGACTATACCGTGAGCGCGACTGCCACGGATACCGCCGGCAACACGGCCATGGGCTCCGCGCCTCTCAGGGTGGACACGTCCGCTCCCACGACCGTCATGGGCGTGCTGATGTCCGGCGCGTCGCCCACGAATGCAGGCTCGGTTCAGTTCGATGTGGTGTTTAGCCTCGGTGTCAACCCGGTTGCTGTCGCCGACTTTGCGCTGCACGTGACCGGCGGAATAACCGGCCAGTCGATCACCGGCGTGGCGGGAAGCGGTTACACGCGGACGGTCACGGTGAATACGGGGTCCGGCGATGGCACGCTTCGGCTGGACGTGGTTGATCGAGGTACCATCTTCGACACCAATGGGGATCAACTGGGCGGGCCGGGCGCCGGCAACGGCAATTACTCGTCGGGCCAGGTCTACACCATCGACAAGACCCGGCCTGGGGTCTCGTTGACCTCGACCACACCGAATCCGACCAACAGTTCGTCGATACCCGTGGTTGTAACCTTTACCGAGGACGTCTTGGAGTTCGTTGAAGAGGACGTCGCTGTCAGCAACGCCACCAAGACTGACTGGGCCAAGATCTCGGACCAGGAATACCATATCAACCTCAATCCGATCGCTGATGGCGAGGTGACCGCGGATATTGCCGCGGATGTGGCGCACGACGAGGCCGGCAACGGCAACACCGCCGCAAGTCAACTAAGCTGGACGCGCGACACGGTGCGACCGACGGTCAGCATTGGCGCGCCGACGCCCGCCGCGACCTCAGAGGGTCCGGTGGAATATCTGGTGACGTATAACGACGTCGACGTGGTGACCCTGGCGTCTGGTAACGTACACCTGATCGCCACAGGCGACGCTACCGGCGAGATCATCGTCTCCGGGGGCAAGGCCGGCGAGATGACGAGGACCATCACTATCGTCAACATAACGGGAGAAGACGGCACACTCGCCATTACCATTGACGCAGGGACCGGCTGCGATGCGGCAGGGAACTGCGACCTCGGTCCTTCCGGAGGGGAGAGCGAAGCATTTACCGTCACGCCCGGCGTGCCGGTTGCCAGCGCGCTATCGCTTGGCCTGTTGGCTGTGGGCTGCGCGCTCACTGGCCTCCGCGCCATCAAGAGGAAGAAGTAAACGCTGGATTGTCCACACCCGTATACCGGGCCGCCGGTCGAGAGACCAGCGGCCCGGTTTCGCATCTTTCCATCTCTGCCATCCCCCTCATCTCATTGTCCCCAGAGGCTGTGAGAAGATATCAGAACGGTGTCATTCCCGCGAAAGCGGGAATCCAGAACACACACGCCGCCCCGCAACCTGCGCACTGGATTCCCGCTTTCGCGGGAATGACGTTGCGTTGCCGGCTCGTCCTGTTGCGAATCGCGCCGGGGGAGTTTATGCTTTGGAGGGCCGTTCCGCGCGCGACGTGGTGGAACCACAGTTTGTCGAACGGCGACAAACTGTGATGACGGAGAAACATTGGCCATGCTCTGCATCCCTGCATTAATGTTGCTTTTCAACGTTTCGCAACTACAGACGGAGACGTTCGCCGCGCCCGGGTACAACTTTCCGGCGGCGGGCGTGTGGTATACCGGCGGCCAGGCGTCGAGCGCGATGCCGCTGGGCGCGCTGGGCACGGGATTCGTGGACTTCACGGCCGGCGCAACTTTCGGTGAGAGCACCGCGCAAAACAATTGGCTGAAACCGCAGCAGGCCCCCGCGGCATGCGGGCTGAGGATTCAGGTCGGCGACAAGCGTCTGGATCTATTGCCGGGAGCTAAGGTACCCGGGACGTTGCGTTTCTGGGGACACTATCCCGCGGCCGATGTGGACTTTGGCGCAAGCTTCGGCGACGATGCGGTTTATCTTCGCGCGTTCGCGCCGTTTGTCCCGCACGATTATGACCTCTCCGGACTGCCCGCCGCGCTGTTTCGTTTCGTGGTAATCAACCGGAGCCCGAACGCAAAGGCCGTCGAGATCGGCTTGCAGTGGCAGAGCACCGGCGCCGCGCCAACGAAGTCGCGTGGCAACGTCGAGACCGTATTGGGCTGGCGGCGCGACGAACTGGCCCCCGGCAAATCATGGAAGCCGGCCCCAACCTTGGTGTTTGCCCAGAATCGGATTGAGATGGCCGAGCAACTCAAGAACATCGCTGTATCGCTTGACTCGCTTGCCGACGCCGCCGTGCCGGAAGGAAGATCGTATGCCTTCGGGGACGTGAAGGACTTTCTAGTGGATGATCTCGGAGGGTTCGATTGGGAAACGCACCGTCGCCAGTCCGGTGTGTTCGGCGGCGCGCCGAATATCGGGCAACTGTTCTGGAATCTGAGTTATGGAGACAAGCACGCAACAGTTTGTCGGGGCTTGACAAACTGTGGCCGCGGTCTCAAAGGCGGTTACGGCCTCAAGGGCGTCGCCCTGCCCACGCGCACCAAGGACGGCAAGCTCGAGGTGCGGCTTCGCGTGGCCGGCGCGGGATCCAACTGTTTGGCGCTCGTGTTCACGGTGCTTAACGTGTCGAATGAAACGTTGCGCGATCTCCGTTTCGGGCTCGCGGTCAACGCGGACGTCGGCGGACCGTCGCAGGCCGAGGATCAGCGTGGAGAGTTTGATCAGGAACTGAAGGCGGCAATCGTCGAGAACATCCGGACCGGGCAGGTGTTGGCCTCGGCGGGACTTCCCGACGATTGCATTGTCGGGACCTGGCCGAACGCCCACGCGGCAATGCTGAATAATGAGTGGGTCCCGCTGGACGCGAAGCCCGCGGCGCCGATCGTCCAGACGAATGCCAACGGGAGCCAGATCAAACTTCCGAACGGCTCGTACGCCGTCGGGGCGATGGGCGATCCCAAGTGGTCGATCAAGAACGATCCCGAGGAAGACGGCGTGATACGCACACGCGCCGTCAGGACGCTGGGACCGAACGAGACGGTCGAGGTGACCCTGGGACTTGCATGGAATTTCCCGAGTTGGACGTCAAGCGACGGAGAACAGCTTCGGCATCGATATGCGATGAAGCACGGGGACGCCGCGAGCGTGCTCGAAGCCGTCCTTCCGCGCGCCGCCGAGATTGAGAAGAAGATCACCGCTTGGCAGGAGTTGATCTACGCAAGCCCGAGCACGCCGCCGCTGCTCAAGGACGCGGTGATCAACGGGCTGTACGTCATGGCGCGGAACTCGTGGTGGATGGACGATGGGCGGTTCTTTCAGAGCGAATCATTCACCGGATGTCCGATCACCGAGACGTTTGTCTGCCGTTTCAACGGCAGCTTCCCGCTGGCGCTGATGTTCCCGGAATGCGAGCGGGCCACGATGCGATCCGTTGCCGCCGCCCAGACGCCCGCCGGCGAGATCCCGTTCGGATTCGGTTCGCCGATGGGATCGCGGTCGCCGTACTACCACGTGCAACATCCGATCGTGTCGCCTGAATTCGTGCTGGTGACGTGGCGCAACTACGTCCTTTGGAAGGACGACAAGTACTTGGACGAGATGTACCCGCGCTGTCAGGCCGCGCTTCGTTTTGCGATGACGCTCGACAAGGACAAGGATTGCGTCGTGAATGAAGATCCCGGCAGCGAAACCGGTTTCCCGGCCAACCAGTACTACGACATTTGGCCCTGGTGGGGGACCAGCGCGTACACCGGCAGCATATGGCTCGCGGCCCTGCGTGCCGGCGAGGAAATGGCGAAGAAGAAAGGCGATGCGGCCTTCGCCGACGAAATGCGGAAGTGGTTTCAGACCGGGTCCAATTCGTTTTACCAGAAACTCTGGACCGGCTCGTTCTACCGGCTCTACAACGATCCCGAACGTAACCGCATGAGCGACACGTGCCTGACCAATGGGTTGTGCGGACAATGGTTCGCGTACGTCACCGGCCTCGGCGACATCGTGCCGCCCGCCACCATCCTCTCCACGGTGGACACGGTGTTCCGGCGCAACGTGGCCGCGACGAAGTACGGCGCAGTGAACGGGGTGCGGCCCGACGGTGCGCCCGATGAAACGTTCCCGGACCATTCCGCGGTGATCACGATTGGAGAAGTGTGGAACTTCTGCGCGATGGCCGCGTTCGCCGGACGCAAGGAAGACGCCATGCGGCTGTTCATCGACAGCTACGCGAACATCCTCTTGCACCAGCGCACGCCCTGGAACATCCCTTGGTGTCTCGACCGCAACACCGGCGGCATCAAGTGGGGCATCAACTACTACTCGAATCCGTGCGTCTGGACCCTCTTTCAAGCCCTCGATCCCAACACCTACGCCAAGCTTGCCGTCCCACCCAAGTGACCGCGCGGTACGTTATGCGATATCATCCTGCTTCATTGAATGCCTGATATGGGAGGTGGTCATGACGAATCGTGAACGTGTCCTTGCGTCGTTGAATCACAAGCAGCCCGACAAGACTCCTTACAACATCGGCTTCACGCAAAAGTCCCATGCAAAGATGGTCGAATTCCACGGAGATCCGGACTTCGCGTCGAAGCTGGGTAACTGCTTCTCGTTTCTGTCGACGGCGCCCGCGGGCGCGTGGCGGGAGATTGCGCCGGATGTCTGGCAAGACCAGTTCGGCGTTCGGTGGGACCGCAGCGTCGATAAGGATATCGGCGTGGTCGTGAATTGCCTTGTGAACGCGGACAACGCCGGGTCGTTTGCATTCCCGGACCCGCATGATCCGTCGCGCTGCGCGGCTTACCCGCAACGCCCGATGGAAACGGAGGACCAATTCGTCATCGCGGAGATTGGCTTCTCGCTGTTCGAACGCGCGTGGACGTTGGCGGGGATGGAGAACCTTCTGATGGCGATGTGTGCGGACAAGGCGTTCGCCCACACGCTGCTCGATCGCATCCTCGAATTCAATCTCGCTATTGTCGACCACGCGTGTTCGTACGGCATCGACGCGATGTATTTCGGCGACGACTGGGGTCACCAACGCGGCCTGCTCATGGGATACGATCTGTGGAAGGAGTTCATCGAGCCGCGCGTGCGGCAACAGTATAAGGCGGTGAAAGACCGCGGGAAATATGTGGTCATTCATTCGTGCGGGAAGGTGGACGAGTTGTTCCCGGACCTCATCGAGGACGGCCTCGACGTGTTCAATCCGTTCCAGCCGGAAGTCATCGACGTGTTCGACGCGAAGAAGCGGTACGGCGGCCGACTGTGTTTCTTCGGCGGGATAAGCACGCAGCGGACGTTGCCGTACGCGACCGTGGGCGAGGTGAAGGAACAGATCAAGCGACTCATAGACGGCGTGGGAAAGGATGGCGGATATTTTGCGGCGCCGGCGCACGCGATTCCGCCCGACGCGAAGCCGGAGAACATCGCGGCGATGATCGAGGTGCTTCAAAATCAGTAAGGACTTGTCATGACCTCGCGCGAACGCGTCAGACGCGCCATCCATTTCGACGGGCCGGACCGAATCCCGCATTCGCTTCCGGACGGACTGGAGAATGACATCCTGTGGCTCTGGATGCCGCGCCCGCCGGAGCACCAACCTTGGACGCCGTACGGGAACCATGAGCGGCGGATCGACGAGTGGGGCGTGGTTTGGGAAAAGTCCGAGCGGAACAGCATGGGCGAGGCCGTGGTCTGGCCGATCCCGGATGTCACGCGGCAGGCGGAGTACGCCTTTCCAGACCTTAACAACCCGGAGTATTACGAAGATGCGCGCGCCAATATCGAGTTCTGCCGAAAAGGCGGAGCCGAGAAGTACTGCCTGGGCGTGATGCCGTTCAGCTCTCTTCACGAAGGCACGCACAGCATCATGGGACTGCATGCGCTGTTCCTCGCTTATTACGAGCGACCGAACCACCTCAAAGCGCTGATCGCGCGGATGGCGCATAGGCAGCGCGAGTCCATCCGCATGCTCGCGGAGATCGGCTGCCACGGCGTGATGGGATATGACGACTGGGGACTCCAGGACCGCACGATGATCGGGCTTGATCTCCTCGATGAGTTCTTCCTGCCCTTTTATCGCGAGAACTGGAAGCTGGCGCACGATCTCGGAATGGACGTCTGGCTCCACTCTTGCGGGCATATCGTCGAATTCCTGCCCGCTTTCATCGACGCCGGACTCAACGTCATTCAAATGGACCAACAGGAGAACATGGGCCTCGAGAATCTCGACCGCGCCGCCGGCGGCAGACTCGCCTTTTGGTGCCCCGTCGACATTCAGCAGACGATGGTGCGCGGGTCGCTCGATGATATCCGCCGATACGTAAAGCGCATGATGGCGACCGTTGGAAATCATCGCGGCGGCCTCATCAGCATGGCGTACAGTTCCCCCGGCGCAATAGGGCATACGCAAGAGAAAATCGACGCGATGTGCGCGGCCTTTCGCGAGTACGGCGTCTACACGAATGGATGAGCCGCCCATGATACCGAACCCAGGTCCTCTTGATCCCGAGTTGGGCGAAGGAGACGTCCACGTTTGGCTGGCGGCGCTCGATCAACCGCAAGAGAGGATCGAGATGTTACGGGGCACGCTGTCCGAGGACGAACTTGCTCGCGCCAGCCGTTTTCGCTTCGATGATTTGAGGGACAAGTACGTCATTGGAAGAGGCGTCCTGCGAGACATCCTTGCCCGCCACTGCCAAACCGAAGCGCAGTCGATTCGTTTCGAGTACGGGCCTTACGGCAAGCCCGGCCTCGCCGCCGCGCGCGCCAAGAGCCGCGTCCGCTTCAACGTCTCTCACTCGGGAATGTTATTCATGTGCGCGGTCGCCAAGGGAATTGAGGTCGGCATCGACATCGAGCAGATCGAGCTGCGCAGGGACTCCCTCAAGTTGGCGGATCGTTTTTTCGCGCCGCGCGAAGCGGCGGAAATCCGCGCGTTGCCGCCGGAGCAGCAACTCGACGCGTTCCACGCGTGTTGGACGCGAAAAGAGGCGTATCTCAAAGGAAAGGGAAACGGCCTTGCCGCACCTCTGGACAAGTTTGAGGTGACGTTGAGACCAGGCGTGGCCGCCGCGCTCCTGTCTTCGGAAGTCGAGCCGGAGGATGCGGCGCGCTGGAAGTTGTTCGACGTTACGCCATGTCCCGGCTATGCGGCGGCGCTTGCCGTTGAAGGCGCGGTGGCGGATGTGGCTTGCTGGCGGTGGCCGCCGCGGTGAGATCTACGCTTCGCTGCTCTTGAGGCCGAACTGAATTTTGTAGAGCCGGTTGTAGATGCCGCCGCGCGCGAGCAGTTCCTGATGCGTGCCTTGCTCGACGACGCGTCCGTCGTCGATAACGAGGATCCGATCCGCGCGCTGGACCGTCGACAATCTGTGAGCGATGACGATGGCCGTCCGGCCCGTCACGAAGCGATCAAGCGCGTCCTGGATGAGCCGCTCGCTTTCCGAATCCAGGCTCGACGTCGCCTCGTCCAGTATCAGAATGGCCGGGTCCTTGATTATGGCGCGCGCGATGGCGAGGCGCTGGCGCTGGCCGCCCGAGAGCGTGCAGCCCGATTCGCCGATGACGGTGTCAAACCCATGTTCGAGTTTGTCGATGAATTCGATTGCGTGGGCGGCGCGCGCGGCGTCTCGGATGCGTTCGTCGCTGTACGTCTCCTGTCCGTACGCGATGTTCACCCGAATGCTGTCATCGAAGAGGATGGTGTCCTGCGTGACAATGCTGATCTTGTCGCGCAGGCTGGTAAAGGTCGCTTGGCGGATATCCACTCCGTCGATCTTGATTGCGCCAGCGGACACGTCGTAGAAGCGCGGCAGCAGTTTTGCGAGGGTGCTCTTGCCGGCGCCGCTCGATCCGACGAGCGCAACGTTTTCGCCCTTTTTGATCTCGATATCGATGCCCTTTAGGACCTCGGTCTTGCCGTCGTACGAAAACCGCACGTTCTCGAACCGGACGTTTTCGCGAAGCGGCGGCAACTCGACGGCGTTCGGCGCTTCAACGATCGACGGTTTCAGATCGATGAACTCGAAGACGCGCTCGGCGCTTGCGGCGCTCTTCTGGAGGATATTGTTGACGTTCGAGAGCTTTCGCATCGGGTCGAGCATCAGCGCGAGCGCCAGGTACAGTTGCGTGAGGCCGGCAAAGTCCAGTTCGCCGCGAACGACGCGGTATCCGCTAAACATCACGAAGATCACGACACCGACGATCAACATGAACTCGGTCACGGGACCAGCGGCCGCGTCCAGCCGGACCAGACGCCGCAGGTAGCGCCCGAGCTTCATGATCTGGGCGTTCACGCGGTCCATCTCGTACGCTTCCATGTTGTAGCCTTTGACGATGATGATCCCGTGCACCGACTCGCTGATCAGCGAGACCATCGAAGCGATCCGTTCGAGCGAACGGCGCATGCTCCGGCGCATTTTCTTGCCGATGAAGATGAGGACGTAGAAGACAGGCGGAATCACGCACATGCCGACCAGTGCGAGCCACGGATCCACCGAAAGCGCCACGGCGAACAAGACCACGGCTTTGAAAGGCTCGCGCATCAGCTTTATGAATACGTCCATCAGGCCTTGGGTGACGACGAAGGCGTCGTTCGCGAAACGCGACAGGATCTCGCCGGACGCGGTTGCTTCGAAGAAGCCCATGGGTTGGCGGATGATGTTGCGGTACATCTCGCGCTCGATGTCCGTCGTGACGCTCGCGCACACGGATCCCGCTAAGTACTCTTGAAGAAACCGCGCGATGCCGACCAGAAACGAGAGGCTGATCACCAGCGCGGACAGAACGCCCAGAGCATACATGGGTTGTTCCCGCATATGGTCCACGGCGGCGAGGAATCGCTTGTCGAGATTCTCCGGCGCCCATCCGATACGCTCCTTGATGCGGGATGCTTCCTCGGAAATCCGCTGCGCCATCTCTACCGCTGGGTCCGGGCCAACGGGCGCGCCGGCCGCGATCGCCGCCGGATCCGGCGCCTTGTACAACGTCAGCCGGACACCCGTGCCGACGAGGACGAGCAGCGTCCCGAAGGAAACGGCAATGATCATCGCAAAGAAAAGGGAAACGAGCACGCGGCCTTTATATGGCAACGCGTAGCCGAACAGGCGCAGGAAAATGCTCCGGGCCGAGCCTCTCGGATCGTCGTCGGCAAGCAGCGCAAACGCATCGGCGCCGGAATCCGCCATGGAAAAACCTCGCAAAGAAAGTGGGCTTCGTGAAGCGCTAGGCTAACACGATGCTACGATGCCGCGCAACGCCGTCTATGCTCAGCGGCGTTCGGCCAGCGTCTTGATTACGTTTCCAAGCCCGGCGAGGAAATCGCCGAGTTTCTGAGCCGCTCCGGCATCGGGCAGGGGAATGCGGATTTCGGCGGCGCCGGTTTTCTCGTCGCGGGCGACCAGTGCCGCGAGGCCCGGCGCCGGTCTGTCTCCGCTCGGTCGTGCTTGTATTGCCTGGCTGAGTCGTCCAAGCAAATCGATTCCAGTGGCCAATAGATCGCTCCACGCCTGTTGTTGCGGGGCTGCGGGCGTCACAATCGCTTCCTTTTCCTCAGGCGGCAATTCGGTTTCAGCGGAGCGCGCGTCAGCGGCATCGACCGTCTCCTCTTGCGTCGGTACATGCTGCGGTATGGATTCGGAAACCTTCTCGACCGTTTCCATGAACCTCTTCATCTTGCCGCCGCCGAGGAACACCTCGGTTTCGCCGCCGTCGAGGACTCCTTCAAACATCGCGGACTTGAACTTGAGGACGTCGAGCATGCCGTGCTCGATGGTGTCGCGCGCGACGAAATGGTAGACCTGCACGCTGCGGCGTTGTCCGAGCCGGTGGATTCGGCCGACCCGTTGCTCGAGCACGGCCGGGTTCCAGGGCTGATCCATGTTGATCAGCGCCGACGCCACTTGCAGGTTGAGGCCGACACCGCCGGAATCGGTGCAGAGGAGGACGCGGCAATCCGGTTCGTTCTTGAATCGATCGATCACGGACTTCCGCCTCTTGGAGTCCAACGAACCGTGATAGAACGCGCAAAGGGCCTTCGTGCCGTTCAGCCGTCGCAGGAGGAGCTCGTGCGTGCCGAGCCATTGGCTGAACACCACAATCTTGTTCTCCGGCGTCTCAAGAATGTCGTCCAAGAGCAATCGGCACTCGTCGATTTTCGGGCCGTGCTCGGTTACCTTGTCGATCAGGTAGGTGCTGTTGCAAGACATGCGCATGAATTGCAGCGCCACCATGAGCCGCCGCTGCTCCTGTTCGGTCAGGAACCCGCGGCGGCGCCACTTGGCCACGATCTGAGTGACGACGTCACGGTATTCGTCATGTATCTTGCGCTGGGGTTCCGTCATGTCGACGAACAAGTGCTTGTCCGTCCGCCCCGGCAGTTCCAGAAGTACCTCTTGCTTTCGGCGCCGCACGAGCACGGACGCAAGACTTTCCTTGATTCGGTCGAGATGCCTGTATCCGATGACGCGGCCATGGTCGTCGGTATGCTGATGCTCGTCCAGGAAACGGAATAACGGCCCCAAGTGGAACTTGTCCACGAATTCCATGATCGAGTGCAGTTCCGACAAACGATTCTCCAGGGGCGTGCCCGTGAGTACGATGGCGTAGGTCGTGTCGATCTGCTTGACGCACTGGGCTCGTCGCGTTTCCCAGTTCTTGATGCGTTGCGCCTCATCAAGGATCACAAGGTCCGGATGCCACGCATTGATCAGGGCGATGTCGCGATGGACCGTATCGTAGTTGGTGATCTTGTAGAAGGAATCGTCACGATACCGCTGTGCGCGTTCGTGGGAAAACCCCTCGACGACCATCGCCGTACGTTCCGCGAACCGTTCGACTTCGCTTTTCCACTGGTGTTTGAGCGCCGTGGGACATACCACGAGGACCCGCTCGACGCCGACCGCTCGCGCAAGAATCTCCACGGCGGCAATGGACTCGATGGTCTTGCCCAACCCCATATCGTCCGCAATGAGACAGCGTCCGGCTCTTGCCGCGAAGAGAGCGCCTTTCTGCTGGTAGGGGTAGAGTTCGGTTTTTAGGAGCCGGTCGAATGCCCTTGAGGCGGACGGCCCTTCAAAACCGCGCGCGATCTCCTTGGCGCGTTTTTCGTTGTCGCGCAACCGCGCCACAAACTCCAACGCGTCATCATAGATACGGACCTCATGACCAGACGTCGAAGTCTCCCGCACGAAATGTTCGAACCCGGCGGCGGCATCGGGCCGGAGGTAACCATCCGCGTGGAAATAGCGGCGGGCTGCTTCGTGAAAGTCCATAGGACATTGCGTTCCCGCGCGAAAGCAAACCCGGCGCCGCGCACCGTACTGCAGGTAAACTTCGGAGTACGGGGGCCGAAATCCTTCTCGTAACGACTTTTCTCCGCCTGGTTTCCTCTCAAGTTTGGCAAGGAGCCATTCGATATGTTTACAGGTGCCCAGTGTGTTCACCGCAAAGTCCGGACACGAGCAGAAATTGGCGCCCAACGCCCTTCCGCGTATCGCCACGCGATACGTCCGTCCGCTCTTTGGGTTCGTCACGGCGAACTCCGATAAGAAGGACTCCGCACCGATATTCTTGAACTTGAAATCCTGTTGCCGGCCGTACTCTCGGCGCAAGGCAACCTGCCACTCCTCGAGTGACATGTGCTCCGGCTTCCGTGTGCGCGGCGTCGGCTTGGGTTTCGCCGCTGTTTTCTTTCGCTCGGTCAAAGCAGCCATGTTGAATGCACCCTTTCTGTAAAGCTCCGCCCGTTGCGTTTGACAAGGGGTTGCGGTCCCTTGCCCTTCCGTGCCTGCAGGATGACAACCGCAAAGTCGCACGGAGATTGTAGGCGATCCGATGTCCATAGTTCGAGAAGCAAGAACCGGTCTCTCACGCGACGGAGGAATCGGTCGTCAACGCCGCGTTATCCGGGCTGCGCTCCGGCTTGCGGGATAAACAACTCGATCTTGTCGACCCAGCAACGCATGGCCGGACCTTGCGGGAAGCTCAGGCCAATCCGGCTGATGACGCCTCCCACCGGATCGTATCCTTCTTTCTTCGCGAACGCCGTTCGCTCCTCGAAGAAATTGCGTTTGATCTCGAACAGGTTCCATCCGTTGCCGAGATCGATACTCGTGGTGTCAGTGGTAGCGGCCGATCTTCGCGCAGAGTCGAACCAATAACTCAGGAACACCTTGGCGGGCCCCGGCGGATCCTGCTTTACCGCAACGCGCAAGGCGAACGGTTTTTCCGACAACGGGATGTTCGCGGCAATCGTGTATACACTTTCTCCAGTGCTGCCGGCTGCTAGGTCCAAAAAGGCGCACGGGGTTCCTTCCCGTCCTGCGGACGGCTCGACGCGCGTGCCTATGAGCTTGCGCGGCTGGTCATCGCTGGCCGGTTTAAACTCGGGCAGATCCGCGCCGCCGTATCCTTCGGCCGTGATGCAGGGACCTTCCGGCCAGAGTGCCTGTCGCGTCGCCGCGGGCCACGCGGCCCATTGTTGATGAAGATACTCGACCGGATTGCCGCTGCCCATGCCCGCGGCCGAGATTGCGCGCCGCGCTCCGGCCGCATTGCCGGCGTCCAGGAGTTGGCGGGCGAATTTCGTGCCGAACGCCGCGATCTCGGCATGATCATCTTCGGTCGCGTTGTACGGGGCTTCGGTCCACAGCCGCGCGCTTGTCTCGAGATCATCCAAGGCTTTCCCGGAGTTCTGCTCGCCTGCATGGGCCTTGGCGCGTAGGAGATAGGCTTTGCCCCAATAGTCGCTTCGGCTTATCCCAATTCTCAGAGCGCCCGTGCAGATGCGCACCGCGCGTCCGGATGCACGCTCATCCAGCGCCTTTCGCACATGCGATTCGAATGTCAGGGTGCTGTACTGCGAAACCTCGCGCTCCGTGAGTATGAGAAAAGCCATGACCGGCAGCAGCGCAAGCGTCATGAGAACAAAGATCCCCCCGACGTACCTTAATGACAAGACGAAGGGGGCTTGTTCCGTTGGAACTGCCGCATCGGACCTGGCCATTCGAGATACCCTCTACTCACCCGTCCGCAGCGCTTGAAACATCGAAGTCTCTGCTAGAGACCCGCCTTCCTTCGGAGAGCGTCGGCCTGGCCGGTCATTTCCCAGCGGAAGCCGCAGTTCTCACGGCCGAAATGTCCATAGTTAGTGGTCTTTCGGTAAATTGGCTTGCGAAGATCGAGTGTTTCGATGATCGCCGCGGGCCGGCAATCGAAATGGTTCATCAGGATCTTGGCCAGCTTATCGTCGTCGATCTTGCCCGTGCCGAAGGTCATGGCGTTTATCGATACGGGCTTTGCCACGCCGATGGCGTAAGCGAGTTGCACTTCACAACGCGCCGCGATCCCGGCGGCCACCACGTTCTTCGCGATGTAGCGCGCCATGTAAGACGCGGAGCGGTCCACTTTCGACGGGTCCTTTCCGCTGAACGCGCCACCGCCGTGGCGTCCCATGCCGCCATACGTGTCCACGATGATCTTGCGGCCCGTCAGACCGGTGTCGCCGCACGGCCCGCCGACCACGAAGCGTCCCGTGGGATTCACGTGATACTTGACTGGACCCTTGACGTACTTTCTGGGCAGGCCGGGCTTGATGACGTGCTCGATGATGGCGTCCTCGATCTCCTTGTGCTCTTTCTTCAGTTCCTTGGGAGAGGGACTTGCCCCGCAAAGAGGCGAGTGCTGGTTCGAGATGACGACGGTGTCGATGCGATACGGTTTGCCGTCCACATACTCGACCGTTACCTGCGACTTTCCGTCCGGCTGCAGCCATGGCAGCTTCTTGTTCCTGCGCAGCTTCGCCAGTTGGGCGCCCAGCTTGTGCGCGAGCCAAATCGGCACCGGCATCAGTTCCGGCGTTTCGTCGCAAGCGTAGCCGAACATCATGCCCTGGTCGCCCGCGCCCTGTTCACGCGACGACGTCGCCGTGACGCCCCTAGAGATATCCGGCGATTGCTTGTCGAGGGTGACCATGACGGCGCAGGAGCGGGCATCGAATCCCGAGTCGCCGCCCATGTATCCGATGTCGGCGATGGCCTTCCGCGCGATCGACGGTATGTCCACGATCGCCTTCGTGGTAATCTCGCCGGCCACGACGCACAGTCCCGTCGTGACCAACGTCTCGCAGGCCACGCGGCTCATCCGATCTTGCTCGATCATCGCATCTAGAACCGAGTCGGATATGTAGTCCGAAACCTTGTCCGGATGCCCTTCAGTGACCGATTCCGAGGTGAACAGGATTCGCTTGCTGTTGCCCATGCTCTAAGCTCCTTGAACCGTTAGATTCTTTCTTGAAAACGTCCGCGCGCCGTTTGGGGTAGCGCATCTTGGGCGTTCACGAGGCTCATACGCTGCGGTACTGGGCCATCAAGGCCGCCGCATCCAGTTTGAAGCCCGGACCCATCGTACTGCTGATCGTGCAGGATTTCAGGTAGGTCCCTTTGCAGGCCGAAGGGCGCGCCTTCACAATTGCCTCGATGACGGAGTTGGCGTTCTCGGCTATTTGATCCGCGCCGAACGACGCCTTTCCGACTGGGACGTGGATGTTCGCGTTCTTGTCAACGCGGAATTCGATCTTGCCTTTCTTTATCTCCGCCACTGCCTGGCCGACGTTGAGCGTGACCGTGCCGGCCTTCGGACTCGGCATCAGACCGCGCGGGCCGAGGATCTTGCCCAAACGGCCGATCTGGCCCATCATGTCGGGCGAAGCCACGGTCGCGTCGAAGTCGGTCCAGCCCTCCTGGATCCTCTTCATCAGATCGTCGGAGCCCACTTCGTCGGCGCCCGCTTCACGCGCGGCGGTCTGCTGTGCTTCCTGCTTGCAAAACACTACGACGCGCACCTTCTTGCCCGTTCCATGCGGAAGCGAAACCGCGCCACGCACCATCTGATCCGCGTGGCGCGGATCGACGCCCAGCAGGAACGCCAGTTCGACCGTCTCGTCAAACTTGGCGGTAGCGCACTCCTTCAACAGCTTGGCGGCGTCCGCCAACACATACGTGCGCCCTTCTACCGCCTTCTCTTTCAGCGCTCGCATCCGCTTAGTGTCTCTTGCCATGATTTGAATCTCCCGTGGTCCCTGCGGGATCCGAAGATCCCTCCCACTGTTTGCGTCCAAGCGGCCGGCATCCGGCCGCAAATCAGAACATCATAATGAGGTCGCGCCGCGAAGCACATTGCCCGGATCTCCGAGACATGCACGCTTCTCGCGAACAACGATGCTACTCCGTAACGAGAATGCCCATGCTGCGCGCGGTGCCTTCAACCATCCGCATCGCGGCTTCGACGTTCGCCGCGTTCAGGTCCGGCTGCTTCATCTGTGCGATCTCGCGGACCTGGGCCTTCGTGACCGAGCCTACCTTGGTCTTGTTCGGCTCACCGGAAGCCTTCGCCAGCTTCGCCGCGCGCTTCAGAAGCACCGCCGCGGGCGGCGTCTTCGTGATGAAGGCGAAGCTCCGGTCCTCGAACACGGAAATGACGACCGGAATGATCAGTCCCTGCTGGTCCTTCGTCCGCTCGTTGAACTGCCGGCAGAAGTCCATGATATTCACGCCGTGCTGGCCCAATGCCGGGCCCACGGGCGGCGCCGGGGTAGCTTGGCCGGCGGGACATTGCAGCTTGACCTTTGTTTTCAGTTTCTTCTTCGGGGGCATGAAGCTCTCTCCCTTCTACACCTTCTCAACCTGCCAGAACTCGACTTCCACGCTGGTCAGGCGCTCAAAAATCTCGACCATTACCTTCAACTTCCCGCGCTCGAGGTTCATCTCATCTATACTGCCCATGAAGTTCGAGAACGGGCCGTCGATGATCTTCACGCGTTCTCCGTGCTCGAATTTGACCTTCGGCTTAGGACGCTCACGCTCGCCGCGGATCTCCTCGAGAATGCCGTTCACTTCCGCGTCTTCCAGAGGCACGGGCACCATGCGCGAGCCGATAAACCCCGTCACGCCGGGAGTGTTCTTCACCAAGTGCCACAGTTCGGCGTTGCGTTCCGGGTGCTCCGGAAGCTGCACCAGAACGTATCCCGGGAAGAATTTCCGCTTTGACACCTTCTTCTGCCCGGACTTGATCTCAGCGACTTCTTCCATGGGCACGAGGATGTTCGTGACCAAGTCTCTTAGGCTGTTCTGCTCGGCCATCACGAGGAGGTTCTTCTTGACGTGCCCCTCCTGTCCCGAGTGCGTATGGATGGCGTACCACCGCCGCTTGATCCCGTCGTCAACGACGCGGAGCCGGGTCCCGTTCTGCTCTTGCGCTTCGTCCGACGCGACCCCGTCAGCGTTTTCGGCGTCGTTTTCGGCCGCACCGCCTTGAGTTTCTTTCGCGGTCTCTTCCACAGTCACGTCCTATCTCCCTCAAACAAGCTTGAACAGGCCGATCACAATGAACTGGAACAACACATCGTAAAAGTAGATGACGGTCGCGGACACGACCAGGAGAAGCATCACCACCGACGTGGATGTCTTCAACTCGTCCTGCGTAGGCCACGTCACCTTCTTCATCTCCGTCAAGACTTCCTGGTAGAACTCCTTGACGCGCGTGATCAGTCCAGTTTTTTCCTCTCCGGTATCCGCTTGTCTAGCCATGATTTTCCTTTGTCCGTATGATTACCTGCCCGCGTACAGCGTAACAACAATGGCAGGCCTGGAGGGAATCGAACCCCCAACCTTCGGCTTTGGAGGCCGCTGCTCTAGCCAATTGAGCTACAGGCCTGCACTCAGAACAGGAACGCCAAAGCAAGAGGACCAACACGCGGCCTCTACTTGACCTCCTTGTGCACCGTGTGCTTCCGGTCGAAACTGCAAAACTTCTTCAATTCAAGGCGTTCGGGGCGTTTGCGCTTATCCCGGGTGCCGGTGTAGTTGCGGCGCTTACACTCCGTGCACTGAAGTACTATGTTCTCTCTCATTTCTGCCCTATCCTAAAACCTATTCGATAATCCTGGTTACTACGCCGGCGCCGACGGTCCGGCCGCCTTCGCGAACCGCGAACCGCAAATTTTCATTCATCGCGATCGGCGTGATCAGCTTGCACACCATCTTGATGTTGTCGCCGGGCATCACCATCTC
>CAZPMT010000104.1:0-19914 GCA_964587655.1 uncultured Nitrospiraceae bacterium | reverse complement strand
CTATAAATGTCAAGCCTTTTCTCGCGCCGGGCATTTTTTCACAGGCTCTCAGATCCTCCTATCGCCCTCGTTTGTGAATTCAATCAGGCGCTGACTCCGGAACACCTGCGACGTACGCGCGCACTAGCCTGGAACTTCTGCCGTACCCCTCTGCTCATCACTTTGGAGCCGCACCTGCTGCGGACGTGGAGTTGCTACGAAAAGCCAGAAGCGCAAAGCGGAAAATTCCCCGATGAGCCGATCGTTTCATGTGGAGACGGTGACTCTCTAGATCTGACCACTCTTGCCGACACCCTCCATTGGAGTCAGTTGGCCTCGGGCCAGTTTCTGGAACGCCATGCAGATCGCTTCGATCGCAGCCAGCGCGCCGATGCCATGCTCTTAGAGAACCTGCGATACGTCCGCGAGCGTTTGACAAGAACGACCGCAGAAGAATCGGGGCTTAGCGTGGGCACGGCACACGATCTGCTCGCCCGCGTCGTTTTCGTACAGTTTCTCTTTGACAGAATGGACTCACAAGGCCGAGCCGCGCTGAACAAAGAGAGACTAACCAAGCTGCACAAGGCAGGCGTCTTGGCTAAGTTTCACAATGACCTATACTCGATACTCACTCATAAAGGCGACACGTTCGCTCTGTTCAAGTGGCTCAACAAACGGTTCAACGGTGACCTCTTCCCGCGGAACCTCAGCGCCGAGGAGCGAGAGGTGAAGACTCCTCACCTCAAGACGCTCGCCGATTTCGTCAGCGGCTCCCTGCAGATGGAGAACGGGCAGTATCTTCTCTGGCCGCACTACTCCTTTGACACAATCCCACTCGAGTTCGTCAGCAGCATCTACGAAGAATTTGTGACCAAGCGAAACGACGGCGCAAAGGGCGTCGGTGAGCACTATACGCGGCCGTTCCTCGTTGATTTCATGCTAGATAAAGTGCTCCCGTGGCGCGGGACGGAGCACGATTTGAAAATACTTGATCCCTGCTGCGGTTCCGCCGTTTTCCTTGTCAAGTCTTTCCAACGCCTTGTTCATCGCTGGCGAAAGGCCCACCCCGGCCAAGACCCGGAGCCCGACTTTCTCCGAAGTCTTCTGGAGAACAACCTTTTCGGCGTAGACACCAATCCGAATGCCGTTCGAGTCGCGTCGTTCAGTCTCTATCTTGCCATGTGTGACGAAATCGATCCGAAGTACACCTGGACGCGGGTTCGCTTTCCCTCGTTACGGGATAAGAGGATTCGGACCGCCGACTTCTTCTTAGAGGATGTTCCCGGCATTCGGACACACGAGGATGCTGCACGATACGACCTTATCGTCGGCAACGCGCCGTGGGGCGAGGATAGCCTAACCAAAAAGGCTAAGGCCTGGGCTACGATAAGCACAAGCGATGCCTGGCCGATCGCCGATAAACAGACTGGGACTCTCTTCCTCGCCAAGGCCTCCCGGCTCTGCAAGGCTGACGGCCGCATCTGTATGATCCAACCGGCTGGTTCTTTGCTCTTTAATGTCAGTGGTCCGGCAAAGGCTTTCCGCAAGAAACTGTTCACGCAGTATAAAGTCGATGAAGTCGTCAACCTCTCCGCGCTCCGATTTCTCGGCATATTTCCTGAAGCAGTCGGGCCTGCATGCATCATCAAGATGCGACCTTCCGCACCCGACGGCGAGGCGATAGCCTATTGGTCCCCTAAGCAAACCAACAACCAGGAAGATCAGGCGCACGTTGTTATTGACGAGCAGGACCTCAACTGGATTTGGCCTGAAGAAGCAGCCGATGACCCTATTGTCTGGCCAGCGCTCACGTGGGGCGGGCAGAGAGACCTTGCTCTTATCCGATACCTAAAGAGAAGGTTCGTAGAAATAGATAAATATATAGAACAGCCAAGCGAGCGTGGATTTCAGCGCGGCAAAGAAGCGGTGGGGGAATATTCAGACAGACTCGGTCATCCAGTGCTTGAGTGTCACACGACTTGGGACTCTCTCCCCGTCGTCGCGACAGCGTCAAGGTTTCCTCTGAATGTCAATCCACGCTTTCATCGACCCAAGAGGATGGAAGTGTTCCAGCTTCCGTGTGCAATAATGAAGAAATCATGGACGGTCCAAGAGAGTCGGTTTAAGGTTGTTGCCATTCTGGACGACCGATGCCAGCACCTGCTCTTCTCCCAATCATTCTATGGCTTTCATGCCAGGACCGAGGAGCGCCTGGCAACCTTTACTGCCTGCGCAAATAGCGTTCTCTCAGTGTATTACTTCTATCTATCGTCAGGTCGAATGGCAAGTTACCGGCCTTCCCTCAGGGATGTCGATATGCGCGGGCTGCCCATTCCGCAGTCCTCCGGTCTCTCGCTAGACTCACTGCAGAAGATGTCATCGGGGCAGATTGACAATGCCGTGTTCGGGCTCTATGAACTGAATGACGTTCACAGGGCTATGATTGAGGATTTCTTTCGCATTACTCTTCCTGACAATGCTGTAAAAAAGAGGAAAACAAGCAGGGATGCCGTATGGAGAAGTCCACATCTGTCAACTGTTCTTGAAACCTATTCAGACTGGTTTCTTCACGTTCTCCAATCGGGTTTCGGTTCGGACAAGAATGTCTGCGCCACGATCTTCCGACCTCCCGATCTTAGCGATTCTCCCTTCTGCATGGTGGGTATTCATCTAGATTGGGCGAGGTCAGAGCGCATCCGCTACGAAGATGTTAGGGATGGCGACTTGCTGAAAGTCCTGGGGCAATCCGCGCAGGATGGCCATAGCGAGACTCTGGCTACGCAGACGGAGGCAATCTACTACCGTCGTGTTTCCAGAATCTATCAGACCCTTCCCGTCAGAGAGAACAGAAGGATTCTCAACGTCCCTACCGTTTTCCTAATCAAGCCCAACCAGCTTCGTTATTGGACTCGCTCTGCGGCCTTAAGGGACGCCGATGACATCGTTGCGGACATAATGAAGCACGGTAACCCCGAGGCGTTCGCCGGGGAGGCGCGCCTTGGCTGATCGCAACTCTCCCCTTCAAGGGAATTACCCCATCCCCGAGGATTTTGTGGAACTTGCGAAGCGTCTGCAACCCGATGCCATCCACGTCATGCTCGACTATGTTTGGCAAGGGTATGATCGATTGCGCAAAGGCGACCGCTTCGAGGTAAGGAAAGACGATTCGCATTTTGAGGACGAGATCACGGCGGCGCTCCACGCCCGTATCCAAGACGTCATGCATCAGCTTGATCCGTATTCTCCCTTCGCGGTGGTGCATCAACCACTTGAGAGCGGACGGCAGAAGTGTAAGGGACGCCCGCCCCAGAGCGATCTTGCTTTTCGTCTTCTCGGACGAAATGTTCGCTCGCATTTCAGCATCGAAGCTAAGGTCGTCCGAAGCGACGGCACCGTGAGCCGATATGTCAGGGAAATTGACGATAACTTCTTGACTGGCCGCTATTCCACCTTTTCTTCTGAGGCGGCTATGCTTGGCTACCTGCTTTCCGGAACCGCCGAAAGAGCTTTCCATGCTATCGCTGAAGCCATTCAATGCGAGCTGACAGTGTGCGCTTCATTTCCGGATAGGGACCATCGCTATTCCTGTCACCCAAGGGATCTTGGAACTACATCAGGGATAGCCAGCGAATTCCGTTGCCATCACCTACTGATGTCCTTCGGATAAGTCGCGGGCGGCGGGGTAAGGTCCTGCGATGTGCCGCAGGACGGTCTCGACAAGCTGATCGACTGATTCCTCGCCGGAGACGCGGATGTCGGCGAAGCGCGCCGTGGGTTCGCAATACTCCTCGTACATGGGGCGCACGGTCGCGGCGTATTGCGCGCGAACTGATTCCTCAGTGCGTCCCCGCTCGCGCACGTCGCGTGCGATGCGCCGCGCAAGACACACTTCGTCCCGCACCGCGATGAAAACCTTTGTGCCCAGAAGCTCTCGAATCTCCCGCCAATACAGGACGAACAATCCCTCGATGATGATGAACCGCGCCGGATTCACGCGCTCCGTCCGCGCCGCACGCGTGTGCGTCGAAAAGTCGTACACCGGTTTTTCGATCGCCGCTCCTTCGAGAAGTGCGCGAAGATGCTGAAACAAAAGGCCGTCGTCGAGCGCTTCCGGCGCGTCGAAATTCCATGTGGCCCGCTGCTCCGGCGTCAGGTGCGAAAGATCGCGGTAATACGAATCCAAAGAGACGATCGTAGCGGGACCATCTGGCACGAGTTCAGCGAGACGTGCCGCCAGCGTCGTTTTCCCGGAGCACGACCCGCCGGCAATGCCGATAATCTGAACCATACCCCCTCCTCGTTACGGACCGGCGATCTCGATGGTCTCAGATCCGCGCGTGATCGATTCGATGTCTCCCCGATTTCCCGCGAGAACGCGCGCCTTGGAACCCTCCAACACGACCTCCATGAATTGCACGGCCTGTTTGGTCTTGAGTGTAAGGTCACCGATCTCGATTCCGCCGCCCTGGCACAACACAACTCGCTCGGGCCCCCCCGGGCCGAGCGTGACAAAGCCGAGCGACCCGAACACGCGGAACTTATTCTCCGCATCCTGCGCTTCGGCGGCGGTCGTGGCATCGGGCATGATGCAAAGGTCGCGACGTCCATCCCGGCGTTGGATCTCGATCCCCACGGCGGTCTCGGGCGATGGCCGGCCGTCGGGACCCGTCAGCGCGAGGCGGCGCAGCGTCTTGAGATTCGATTCGTTCTCATAAGATTCGATTACGGACACAAACGTGGACGTAAGCGGCGTATCATCCGGACTCGTCCGTCTCGTCATGACGCGCGGGATGTACGTCCCGCCACTGCCGCCGTAAAGCTGCGCGTCCACCCACCCCTCCGCGAGATAAGCCGCCGCGCCCGTCGTCAAGTCTGTGTATCGCAAATGAATGTTCTTTGGCGACGCGAGATACTTGTACTGGTCCTCGGTCGTCCAATCCACGTACCACGCTGTGGCGGGCTTGCGATCGCAGCGGAAGTTCCGCATCTCCGTTTGATAACCGTAGTCCTCCGCGTTCTCGAGCGTCAGACCCTGCGTCTCAATCGTTCCGAAGAAAGAATGGAAGAACTTCGCGTGATCCTTTCCTCCGGACACAATGAACGCATCGATGACGTACGAATCCCGATCATCGAGATCGATGAGTGCGACGGTCCTTTCGTAGCGTGCGCCTCCGATCATCGCGGGGTCCGAACAGCGAATGGCGCGAAACCGGTTGCCGTCGGCCCAAAGCGACGTCACGCCGCTGTTGACGCGCTTCTGATCGTTTCCGTCAACGGCGACCGTGACATGTGCCGCCGTTTTCGTATACCAGCGCGCCTTCTGCGACTCCCAGCCGCCGTAACCCACCGGCGGGTACCCGAATTCAGGGATGAGATCAAGCCCCTTCGCGAACAGTCCGATGTTCATTCCGTCCGCGTGACTGTGGCGCTCGCCCGAGTCGTAATCGATCCATAACGTCCGCTGATTCTCGCCGGCGCCGCTGCGCAACAGCGCGATGCGCCATTCCTGCTTGTTGACGCTCGGCGGTGTGATGTCCACGCCCGTCTTGTCAATCACTTCCTTGACCCGCGCTTGAAAGGCATCGGGATTTTCCGCGAAGATATCGTGCGGCAGTTCATCGAGTTTGTGATCGTTGCCGTGATACAGCACCTGAACGAACGCCGGGTCCCGTGTCGCCGCGTACAGATCCCACATAAACGTGTACATCGAAGGCCCGGCGCCGGGGTTCCTGCTGAACGAGACGCCCGCATACGACGGAACCTGAGTGCCGAACCCGCCGCTGTCCCCCGAGTGCGGATAGAACTTCTCCGTGCACCACGTGTCGACGTGGAAGCGATAACACTCGCGCAGGCGCGGGTGGCGCTCGTACACCGCGCGCAGAAAATCGGGTTCGATCCGGCTGAACTCGCCCAGGATGACCGACACCGAGCGCGGCGCGATCGTCGTGTAGCCGGCAAGGCCCTTCTCGCCGCTGACGCCGTCGACGGCGGTCGATTTCGTGATGATGCCATCCAGAAGCCCCATCACTTCCTCACGGTTGCGGGGCCAGTCGAGCACGGTCTTTATGGTCAAGATCGCCCGATCCGTCGTGGGATAGTTCGATTCGATGCGCTCTCGATGCGCAAGCGTGTCGCGGAAAATGCGCTCCTCGATGTTGCGTTGAATGTCCGTCCACGTCTTCTTGGGATTGTCCAGCTTGTACTCCTGAGCTTTTCCTGAAAGAAATGCGACCAGGTCATTCTCCTGCGCCTTCGCGGCCTCGAAGACGCGATCGTAGCCGAGCGTCAACTCGCGGACTTCCTCGCAGGCGTCATGCCACGTCGAAACCTGGCCGCGAAGCGGCCCGTCCGTTCTTTCCTCGTAAACGAACCCCTGCGAACCGAAGTCGAACGGCGGAAACACGTCGGCGATGCGATCGAGAAGTATGACCGTCTTGCGCGCGTACTCGGGATCGCCGGTGACCACATAGGCATTGCTCATGCGCGTGACGCCCGCGACGATCCATTTCTTCCATTGCCCGTAGATGAGATAGGCGCCGATGAAACGCCACCGGCAGCCTTCGCCGTCCACGTAACCCTCGCCGTCGTCAACGCCGAACGCGTGCAGCGCGTCGTTCGGATCGGGATGGTCCGTGTTGAAGAGCAGCGAGCGGTCGGCGCGGCTCGGCTGGAAGACGCCGTGCTCGTCCAGGCCCGAACGATAGAACGCGAAGAAATCATTCTTGGGAAAGAGTTCCTTGCAGAGCGGACAACGCGTTTTCCACGGAATCTCCCACGGGTCCATCTCCCACGCGTACATCTTCACGTCTTTCTTGCACGCCGGGCAGAACCCATCGGACCACACCATCCAAGAGCGTCTGATCGTAGCGCCGAACACCAGCTTCCACAAATCGTCGTCAGCCATGGCAAGCCACGGCGCGGCCCCATCGATCATCTCCTTCTGCATGGCAGCGGCCCAGGGATGCGCGGCGGCGTTTGCTTTGGCCTTGTCCGTCATGCCGTGGGGATACAGCACGCCGGCGACCTTCGTACCGGATGAGGCGGACTCTCCTTGGGCAAGGGCCTTCGGGGCGCACATGATCAACAACGCACACAACAAGAGCATGGCATTCGAACCGTGCATTTTGTGTTCTCCCGTGACGCGTGGATCTTGTTTGATCTAGCGCTGTTCCGAAGTCTCAGTCTCTTCGGTCGTTTCCGTAGAAGGGTTCTGTTCCGCGGGTGCGCTGTCGGGCGAAGCCGGAACTGCGGCGGATTCGGACGGTTCGGCGGCGGGCTGGTCCGCCGAGGAAAGTCCAGCCTCCGGCGCTTCCTCCGGTGGCGTCGCGGCGGGTTCCTGCGGAGGCGTCGCTGGAGATTCCGGCGCGGCTTGTTGCGGTGGCTCGGCAGGCTTCGGCGGCGCCGGTGCAAGCGGTTTGACAAGAATCTTGGGCAGATGATCGAACACGTTTACGCGCATCCAACTGGACTGCCCGTCACGCACGATGCGAACGGTGAAACCGGAATCGTTCTTGACGCCATCGAAGGCGTTCTTCGCCTGGTCGACGTCCTCGATAGCCGACCGGTTAATGTTCGTAATGACATCACCGCCCTTGAAGCCTATCTTCTGAAGGCTCTCAGCCAATTCTTCGCCGGGCGCGCCCACCATCACGGCCATCTTGCCGCCCTGGCCCTCTTTCATCTTGAGCGCACTCTCGAGCTGCGGCAATGCTTTCGCAAGGTCAGCCTTTGTGATGCCCGGCGGACGCTGGCCCGCGTCCCCCCTGGCGCCTCCCGCGTAAGGTCCGAGAAATCTCGCGGGCATATTGGGCGGCGCGACGATCGGCGGCTGAACCGGCGTCTCGGTCGTCTCCGGCGTCTGCTGCGGGACCTCCGCCGGCCCCGCGGGCGTTGGTTCCGCGGGCGTTGTCTGCTTCTTCTTGACACGCTCCTCGATTTGGCGGGCATTCTCGAGAGCCGTTTGGCGCATCGCGTCGGCTTTGTCACGTTCCGCTTCCGCCTCGCGGCGTGCGTTCCTGGCGTCCTCGAGATCCTGCACGAGCTTGTCATGCGCGTCCTGGGTTGCTGCGACCTTCTGTTGCTCCTCGCGCAACGCCGCCGCGGCCCGATCCCGCTCCTGAACGACGCGCCATTGAGAGACGGCTGCGATACAGATCACCAACACAAGCAACCCCCACGCGAGAACGAGAGAGATCCGGGGCTTTGAGTCGGCGGCGGCGGAAAGCGGTTGGGACGCCGCTTCCACACGGGCCTTCGGAAGAGACATGACGGACCGCTCGATTTCTTCCGCCAGGTGTTTCGCCGAGGCGTACCGCGCGGATGGTTCCCGGTGCATGGCCCGTTCGCAGATGTTGGCCAAGTCCGTGGGGGCCGTCGGCTCGATCCCGGAAATGGCTTCGGGCCTCTTCGACGCAATGGCGCTGAGTACCTCGCCGGGATCCTCGCCCGCGAACGGCGGCTGGCCCGTCAGGATCTCATACAGCATTGCGCCCAGCGCATAGACGTCGGTCCGCGCGTCCACCGATTCCATATGTCCGAGCGCGAGCTCCGGCGCCAGGAACGCCGGGTCCAGCACCGTCCTCTTACCCGACCGCAACGCATCGAGCGCCGCGTTGAGCTTCGCGGCCTGCGTGTCCTCCTTGCGCCGCGTCTTGCACAGGGACCAGTCCCGCGCGATGCTCTCGCCGAATTCGCTGATCGCGATGACGCCCGGGTGGAGGCCACGATGCGTGATGCCCCGCCCGTGCGCCACGCCGATGGCCCGGCAAACATCCACAAGGTGCGGCAGAAGGTTCAACCTTTCAGATAGCGACTTCGTGCCGCGAAGCGTCTCGCGCAACGTGGCGCCATCGAAAACGCGGGTGGCAGGCATGGACGCCTGCCCAGCAAGTCCCTCCCGGACTCGACCGTCGGCATCGAGACAAGCCATCGCAAGCGTCGCGTCACCGCTGAACGCTGAAAGGAGGGATTCGGTGGCGCTGGACACGCGCCGCGCTTCATCTTCCGAAAGCAGACCGGATTCGACTACGCGCCGCGCGAAATCCTGCGAGGGCGCGTCCATGAACGCGGAGACACGCGAGGCAAGTTCGACTGCATCGACCCTGCTCGACTGAACGGCGAGCAAACAAAAGAGCTGGTTTCGGTTCCGTTCCATCCGTTAACGTCTCCGCTGAATGATCTTGCCCGCCCTCCGCACAGTTTGTCGTGATTTGACAAACTGTGAACTCCCGACACGAGTCAAGGCGTCGCGAGCGCCTCGCTCGCTACATCTTAGGAAGAAGATCCCATATAGTCAAATGCCGCCAAGTTGCAGAGCGGGCAATTCCACGGCGCCGCTATCATCGCGAGCGTTGGCCGTCTGCAATCTGTGAAATGTGCAAATATCACCTCGAATGCAACGCTTTTCGGAATCCCGCCGCCAAACGCATCCAAGAACGCCGAGCGTAGACAGACAGTGCATGTCGTGCAACCGGCCTCCATTCTAAACGTCATTTGCTGATATAGTAACGAAATAACCCCTCGACATGGATGGCCCCCCACTGATTTGCGGAGTGCGCCTTGTGCCGCGCAAGGTTCTTGGGAGCAATGCAATAAACTGTTGACTCGTGGCGTCGGAACTGGCATGATTAGGGTACATAGGACTTTGCCTGGAGGGATGTAAGAGGGTGTACGGGAAGCCCATGTAGGTCCGGTTTGTAACCGGACCAAGTCATGCGCAACATATTGGGGAGGCCGCTGAGCTGGTCCGGTTACAAACCGGACCTACATGGCTGGCGCCTTCAGATAGGTTGTGACTTCCGATGCGAACGGCGCGGACACTTTGCGTACACGCTCTAAGGCCGGGAGGGACACCCTCGGGGTGGCCGCTGGGCCGTGTTAGGTCCTTGATGAGGAGCGATGTTCATGTTTTGTGTCCGAAGTGATCTAGCGAGAGCGATTCTTCTGTTAGCGCTCGGCGCCGCCGTGGCCGGGTGTCCGTGGTGGCCTGTCGATCTCGGCGTCGAACTCACGGCCACGCCGGGGCGCCTTGATTTCGGCGCGAATCAGCAGACGCTGAATTTGGTTGTGACGAAGAACGCGTCATCGACGGGCATGGCTCCCTTGGCCGTGAGTTCGCCGGACCCGTGGATTCGCGTCGAAGCTTGCCGCGACACCGCCGCCGGATGCGTCAGCGCGGGACCATTGGACGCCATCTCCATTCCGGTCAGTATCGACCGCGGTCAGATGACGCTGGGCGACAGCATCGGTACCGTTCTCGTCGCGTCCGACGGCGCCGCCACGAAGGTGGTCGAGGTATACGCCCAAGCGCTATTGGTCGCCGATTTCAGCGTCGACAATCAAGTGCCGGAACCCGGACACGCCGTGTCGTTCATGGATCAATCACAGACTGCCTTGCCTGGCGAACCGATTATTCGGCGCGTCTGGGATTTCGGCGACGGCACGAAGGTAACCGAGGGCAATCTCCTCAATCCGAACCACGTGTACGCGGAAGAGGGCAGTTACACCGTCACCCTGACGGTCTATACGGCATTGCGATCACAGCAGGCCGCAAAGAAAGACTTTATCGTCGTTAGCGGAAGTATCCCCGCAGCCGATTTCGCAGTGTCCTCGACGGACGTGTTTACGGGAGAGATCCTCTTCTTCACGGATCGCTCCACTTCAGGCGTGGAACCCATTACAAGCTGGCTGTGGGAGTTTGGCGACGGCGCCACGAGCACCGAACGCAACCCGCAGCACGCATACACGGCCTCGGGCAACTATGCTGTCACGCTCACGGTCTCGAACCGCTTCGGAAGCAGCGCAAAGACGACGCCCATCTTGGTCCGCGCCATCGTGCTTCCTAAGGCCGGTTTCGAGGTGGGTGAAGCGGTCGTCAACGCCACGACACAATTCACGGACACATCAGTGGCCGGTACGCGTCCCATCAAGGCCTGGCTGTGGAAATTCGGCGACGGCAAACTAAGCAATGACCCAAGTCCGCAGCATACCTACACACAACCGGGCACGTTCAACGTCAGTCTCACCGTGTATACCGATCACGGCTCCGACAGCATCACGAAGCCGGTCATCGTGGACTACTACCCGCTTCAGGCCGAGTTCTCCGCGGACAGACGCCGCGCACTCACTGATGAGGAATTCCAGTTCACGGACGAATCCATACACGGCAACCTCGCCATCACGACTTGGCGCTGGGAGTTCGGCGACGCCGCCACGAGCACCCAGCCGTCCCCGAAACACCGCTACACGGATCCCGGATCGTACAACGTCAAGTTGACCGTTACCACGGCAGTGAGATCGAGCAGCGTGACGAAAGAAGGCTATGTGAGTGTCTTCGCGCCCAAGGCGCTCGACCGTTACGTCCGGCGGGCCGACCCGGCCTACTCACGCCCGGCCAAGCCAAACCAAGTCGTCAGCCTGCCGGGCGTCACCGCATACATCATGAAGTTCACTTCGCAGCAATGGCGCACGCCCCAAGAAGTCTACCGGGCCGAGACGCTCGGCGGCTCACTGGACTCGAAGTGGCAACACTGGCTGACCATCGTCAAACCTGATGTCGTGAAGAACACGCGCGCTCTGCTGCTGATCGAAGGCGGCAGCAACGCCTCAGGCCGTCAAGCTTCGGACGTGGCTCCGGAGATCGTTGCTTTCGCGAAAGAAACCGGGTCCGTCGTGGGCTTACTCGAGCAGGTGCCCAATCAACCGCTAATCTTCGTCGGCGACCCGGACGCGGCCCTCGGGAAAGCAGGCCGTTCAGAGGACGAGATCCTCTCCCTCTCCTACAAGAGGTATCTCGACACCGGCGACGAGAATTGGCCCGCGGTGTTCCCGATGGCTAAGAGCGCCGTCCGCGCAATGGACACGATTCAGGACTTCCTTGGCGAATTGAAGAGCCCCGACGTGCCGGTCAAAGTCAAAGACTTCGTGATCACCGGCGCATCAAAGCGAGGCTGGACAACCTGGTTGACAGCGGCGGCGGACCCGCGCGTCGCGGCCATCGCACCCATCGTGATCGACGTGCTCAACATAGATGTTCAGATGGAGCACCACCGGGGCGTATACGGCTTCTTCTCGCAGGCCATCGAGGATTATGACAACCTTTACATCTTCCATTACCTTAACACGACGCAAGGCCAGACCCTGTTGCAGATGGCCGACCCGTACGAATACCGCGAACGTCTGAACATGCCGAAGCTCATCATCAACTCGACGGGCGACGAGTTCTTCCTGCCAGACAGCGCCCAGTTCTATTTCCGCGATCTGCTCGGCGAGAAATACCTCACTTACGTCCCCAATAGTAACCACGGTTTGGGCGGATATGAAAATGCCTTGTTGCTCATCGCCCCCTGGTATCGCTCGCTCATCGATCCGGAAAAGCAGCGTCCGCGCTTCGCATGGACCGTCGAGAATGAGGGCCGCATCGTCGTTCAAGTTCAGGATGCGCCATCGCAAGTCCTTCTCTGGACCGCGAAATCCGCCAAGCGCGACTTCCGCTTCAACACAGAGTTGAATCCCGCACCGCCGGGGTGGACTTCAACGGTCCTTGCGCCCGCGGGGGTAAACCGTTACGTGGCTGAGCCGACGCCTGCGGAGACGGAATGGACCGGGTTCTTTGTGCAATTGACGTTCCCGAGCGGCTACGTCAGCAACGAAGAGCCTGCCCCGTACGTCCTCTGTACGGAGATTCGCGTGATACCGCCGTTGCGGCCCATCGCGCCGAAAGCCGGCTTCTCCTACACGCCCCCGATCGTCAACGAGACGATCCGTTTCCTCGATCTTACCGCCGAAGGTTCCTCGCCAGTCTTTAGCTGGCATTGGAATTTCGGTGACGACAGTTCAAGCTCCCTCAAAGACCCCACACATGTCTACTCCGCGCCTGGAAAATACAGTGTCTCGTTGACGGTTGTCTCGCTTGCCGGCGCCAATACGAAGACAGCCACTGTCGAAGTGAAAACAACCGGCGGCGAAGGTGAAGGTGAGGGTGAAGGCGAAGGTGAGGGTGAGGGCGAAGGCGAAGGCGAAGGCGAAGGTGAAGGCGAAGGTGAGGGCGAAGGCGAGGGCGAAGGCGAAGGTGAGGGCGAAGGCGAGGGCGAAGGCGAAGGCGAAGGTGAGGGTGAAGGTGAGGGCGAAGGTGAACGCACGGCCCTTGACGATTATGTCGCACTCGATGATGGCAAGTATGACTACACGCTTGTAAGTGGCGACGTTGGCGAAGGAGGAGCAAAAGCTGAAGGAAGAGCTGAAGGAGATCCCTGTCAAGGTGAAATAGCCACGTTGACCCAGAGTTCAGGCATCACGGCCTTTGCCTTCTCGCAGGACGGCGCCCATCTGCTTACGGGCACGCAAGGCTTCCTCCGGCAAGGCGTTCGCCGGGAATCCGAGGGGACGCTGTGGAATCCCTATAGCCTGCTAAAGGAACGCGTGTTCAACGGCAATGAGCCCTTCAACACGATATTTGAAGGCATCCCTGACCTGAAGGGACATTTCGACGAGGTCACCTCGGTGGCCTTCCGGCCCACAGGCTATCTGTCCACGGAGGTCATGACAGGCTCACAGGATGGCACCGCGCGCCTTTGGGACATCGAGACCGGGCAAGAATTGCGGCGGTTCGAGCATTCCGGTGTCCTTTCCGTGGCGTTCTCCGAAGACGGAGACGAGGCCGTTACGGGCTCGCAGGACGGCACTATCCGCGTATGGAACGTCCGGACCGGAGAGATGAAACGCGAACTCGACCTGGGTGGCGAGCAGTTGTTCTGCGCGTATCTTCCGAACGTGCCGGATCTTCAGGCCGCGTTTCCGGGTGGTCCGTACTTGCTGATCAACCGGCCAACCACAAATTCGGTGCGGATCATCAACCTGGTCACGGGCGCGCCGATGCGCACTTACCTCGGACACACGGCGGAGGTGCGCTACGCGGTCATATCCCAAGACGGCGCATATGTGCTGACAGGATCGGCGGATGCCACCGTCAAGCTTTGGGGGTTGAAGACCGCCGACCTCATTCGGACGTTCCGCGGCCACACGGATGTTGTGACCGGAGTGGCTTTCCATCCCTGGGACAGCACGCAGATCTTGAGCGGCTCGTCCGACCGGACCGCAACTCTTTGGGACACCGGCACGGGCACGCCCATTTTCACATTCATGTGTCATGGCGCCGGCATAACGCATGTGGGTTTCTCGCCAACGGACGGGTCGCACGCCTGGAGTTCGTCCACGGACGGGACCATCAGCAAGTGGAGCATTTGGGGCGCCTCCGAGAAAAGTGCAGCGGCAGCGGTAGACTCGACGCCCGGCTATGAGCCTTACGTTCTGGACTTGACGTCGCAGCAATGGCGCACCTCGTCGGAAATCCAGACGCCCATCAGTCCCCAAAGACATCCAGAGGATACGGACCCGCTGTGGCATCACTGGTTGTCCGTAATCGTGCCGGATCGCATTCGCACGAGCACGGCCCTGCTCGTTATCGCGGGCGGCAGCACGTATAGCAGCGCGCCCGATTGGAGCAGCCAATATGCGCTCGACGACCTCGAAAGGATCGCCGTGGAGATAGCCGTCCGTACGGGTTCCGTGGTAGGCATGCTGAATGATGTCCCGAACGAGCCGATCACGTTCACGGACGAGATCGGCATGCGGTCGCGCAGCGAGGACGAGATCATCGCATACTCGTACGACAAATATCTGCGGACCGGCGATTCATACTGGCCCGCCTTGCTGCCAATGGTGAAGAGCGCCGTGAAAGCCATGGACGCCGTTCAGGAGTTCTGCGATCCGAAGTCGCCGACGCCCGTGCGCGCGCATCTCGCGGATCCCGTGGACGTTCAGAAGTTCATGGTTACAGGCGGGTCAAAGCGGGGATGGACGACATGGCTGACCGCCGCCGTCGACCGGCGCGTCGTAGCGATCGCCCCGATGGTCATCGACGTGCTCAACATGGATCAGCAGATGATCCATCACCGGCGCGCGTACGGCTACTGGTCCCCGGCCATCTACGATTATGACCAGATGGGTGTGCTGGATCGCCTGCTCAAGGTCGATCCGCAGAACCCGGACGATCGGGCAACCAGCCTGTTGCGTATCGTCGATCCTTACGAGTATCGCGGAAGGCTCGGCCTGCCGAAGTACATCATCAACTCCACGGGGGACGAGTTCTTCCTTCCCGATGCCTCGCAGTTCTACTTCAAGGATCTCATCGGCCAGAAGTACCTGAACGCGTTGCCCAACACAAATCACAGCCTTTCAGGGGCAAGCGACGAAGCCGCCGCCGGCCTCCTGGCGTTCTACTGGCAGGCGGTCTTAATGCAGGCGCCGATGCCGCAGTTCTCATGGACCTTCGAGGCCGACGGCTCCATTAGGGTGACAGCCGTCACAACGCCCTCGCAAGTGACGCTATGGCAAGCGCACAACGACAACGTGCGCGACTTCCGCCTTGACACCATCGGCGCCAGTTGGCAAGCCACGGCGCTGCTTGGCGACGAGGAAGGCGTATACACAGGCAGGGTCTCGACGCCGGCCAAAGGCTGGACCGCGTTCTTCGTTCAGCTCACCTACACCAGCGCCGTGCCAGGCGCGCCCTTGACCTTCTCGACCACCGTGCGCGTCCTGCCTGACACCTACCCTGTCTTCGACGGACGGCGCTTCTCCGTGGGCGAAGGACCCGACGAGGCGCCCGTGTCGGTGGTGCACGGCACGCCATACGAAATGGGCTATCAGTACGGCCGTCTCATGAGGCTCGATATCCAGTCATTCATTCCGCAGCTCATCGCCTACGCCCAATCCGTCGACGGTGTTCGCTTCTCGGACGCGAATCTGGACGCCGCTTGGGAAGCCGCCGCGAATCCGGATTACGCCGACCCGCGCTTTGCGGAAGAAATCAGCGGCGTCGCCGACGGCGTCGCGAATACCCCCGCTCAAGCAGCACAGTGGGAGATCTGGATCCAGCGAGCGCACATGGTCGCCGCGCTCGACAATGCCACATGCAGTTCCTTCGCCGCGTGGCGCGACGCCACCGCCAACGGAAATCTGTTGCAGACACAGAACCTCGACTCCGTGCTGCTGTTCGGCGCGCAAGCGTACGAGCATCCCGCCATCGTCGTATATATCCCCGACGACGGCGTACCCCACGCGAACGCGACCTTTGCCGGACTCGTAGGGTCGTTCACGGGCATCAACCTTGCCGGCGTCACACTGTCCGCCGTGAGCAACCCGCAGCCAGGGGTTCCCTACGGGGTCGGCGATTTGCACGGCCTGGACTCCACGTCGATGTTGCGCGGCGTCCTGTATGATGCCCGCCGGCTGAGCGATGCCTTCACCGCAGTTTCAGACGCCACGCGAGTCAAGCGGTATCACTACATCATTGGCGACGGCCTCTGGGAAAACAACGCGGTCAAGATCCGCGCCTGGGAGTCCTTGCCGCCACCGGGCAACTTCATCTTCTGGTACGAGAACGATTCGAGTGACGAAAACGCGCCCAACGTACTGCCTGGCATCCTGTACAGCGTGTCCGGCGATTCCCTCGCGCATCTCCTCAATGGCGAAGCCTTGCTGTGGGAGCAGATCTCCGGCCAGTATGGAGAGCATGACCCGCAGTCAATGCTCGAACTCTCGCAAGACGTCGAAGCCAAGGGTAGCAGTGTCGAACTCCGGAACGTCATGAACGTCCTATACGACGCCGATTCCGTAAGGTTCTGGGTCTCATACGCTCAGGACACAACGAACGGACCGCGAGAGGCCTACGAGAACCCATACGTACAAGTGCGCCTCGGCAACTATCTGCCATAACGAGAGAATGAAATCGAGATCGGGCGCCACACGGTTGTGGCGCCCGTCTTCTTTGCGAAAGGCAGGGCAAGGGGCTGCAGCCCCTTGTCAAACAGGATCAGGAGAACGAAAACAAAACGCATGTACGCGCCGCCGAACATCGAGTCCGGCCCCGGCATCGCCGGAAGACTGAAAGACCTGCCCGGCCGGGTGCTTGTCGCGACCATGGAGATCCCCTGGGCCTTGCTCCAAGACCAGATCCCCTGGCGGCCACATCACGTCCACATGGTCACGGATATGGACCTCACGACGCTCGAGTCGCTCGAAACCTCGCTGCCATTGTGCGACGTCGTCATCGGCGTCGGCGGCGGGTCCTGTTGCGATACCGCAAAATACCTCGCGTGGAAACGCGGGTGCCGCATGATCCTCGTGCCGACGATCATCTCCGTCGACGCCCCGCTCACGAACATGATCGCCGTCCGCGTCGATAACGCGGTCCGCTACGTCGGCGACATTTGGCCCAAAGAGATCCTCGTCGACCACGACCTGATACGCAAAGCGCCCGCGGAACTCAACCGCGCCGGCGCCGCGGACATCGTCAGCATACATACCGCACTCTACGACTGGAAGCTCGCGAGCGACGTCCGCGGCGAAGCCTACTATCCTGATGTCGCGGACCTTGCACGAGAGTGCCTCGAAGAACTCGACCGGAACGCCGCGGAAGTCTTCAACGTTACCCCGAAAGGCATCGATGCGATCATCGATCTTTACCGGCGCGAGGTCAAATTCTGCGCCGGGATCGGCACGAGCCGCCCCGAAGAAGGTTCCGAACACCTCATTGCCTACAACCTGGAACACATCACGCGCCGGCACTTCGTCCACGGCGACCTCGTCGCGCTGGGCATCTTCCTCATGACACGCCTCCAGCAGAACCGGCACGAGTGGGCCGTCGACCTCATGAACCGCCTCGGTCTGCGCTACCGCGTCCCCGGCGATATCAACATCGGCGCCACCGGCGTCACCCGCGATGAGACCGAGCGGTGTCTTGTCACGCTGAAGGACTTCGCACAAAAGACCGACCTCTTCTTCAGCGTCGTCGACGTGCGCGACGTCTCCCCGGCGTTCATCCGCGAATCGCTCGCGGCCTTGTACGACAGGTCTTAGGATCGAGTCGAGATGCCTCTTCTTCGCGCGGTCGATTATTCTACAATCGCCTCCAATGCGCGCACCACTTCCAGGTCGGTGTGATAAATCCGCAGCCCAGCATCAAAGTGGCGGCTGCCCTCCCGGGGCAGGCACCACACGACCCGGCACTTCAAATCCGGCAGCGATTCGCTTCGAAGAAGGATATGCTTGCCCGGCGTAAGGTAGCGGCCCAAACGGATCCGAGACCCGTGAAGGCTGACATCGCGCCACGCCGCGGCGCCCGTCTCGCTGACGCCATACTGGTATGACACCTGCCCCGTCAAAGGGGTGCGCCGTGAGACCCTTCGTTCTGTAACTAATTTCGCTAACGCTGCCATGATAAGGTTCTCCCGAAAAATGAAGAGCCGCTTCCGCGGCCTCCGCAAGTGCAGATGCTATACAATACCGTTTTCCTTCCCAGGGTTCCCAAAGCAACCGAGGTGCCAAAAGCGCCAATCCTGGCTATATGAAGTCCTAAATCTATGCGCACCTAGCCTTTCCCACGCGAACTAACCGCCCGCGAGCACCCATCAACCCCCCGCCAACTGGCGAACTTACCCATAAACTGGTGAATCTCGCCGCTCAAGATGAAACAACTGGCCCACCCGACGAGGAAACCCGAGAAAGACGGACGAAAATGACCGGTAGGGTGATGGCATGTCGGCGTCGCTGTCCGGGTCTCCCTTCAAACACCCTCTATAATATAGCCCACGGCATTCCACTGTCAGGCTGTAGGCTGGAGGCTGTAGATAAGCGGCTGGCTGACGCGGGGTTGTGGATGCTGATCGGTGTGGAAAGGGACAAAGGACAAGGGACAAGAGGGCAAAAGGGGAAAAGGCGAAAAGGCGAAAAGGCGAAAGACTCGGGTTTCGGGTTACGGGCTTCAGACAAGGCGCGATTCTGCTAAACGAGGGGTGTTTGATTTGCGGTAACTGTCAAGCTACCCCCTTCGCTCGTCTGCTAATAAGGACAAAGGCTAAAGGACAAAGGAGTGCCGGGAACGCAAGAGGCCCTTTAAGACGATATCTTTTACATCTTTGTTCTTTGTCCTTTATCCTTTGTGCATGTGTTACCGCATACGGAGCATGGCACCTGGACAGTTACGTTTTACGAAGACAAGTACTTTGAGCATGTTCTGATCGGTGGCCCGCTGCCGCTGTTCCACAAGTGCTCATATGATTCTTCAACGAGGCGAATCACCTTCTCGGAAGACCCAAGTCTGATCTTGCCAGAACATTGGGAGCGAGGCGAATAGGGGCTGTTCTCTGCGTTATACCTCTGTGCAAAATGTCTGAACCGTATGCTGGGTTTGCACAGTATGCGCCGCAGGATCGGAACACGAGCGCGGCGTTCTCGATCGCCAAATCGCCGCGACGGACGAGGAGATCGACAGCCTCGTCTACGAGTCTTACGAGCTTACGGAAGAAGGGACCGCGATTATCGATCACCAGGAAATCTAGAAGCTATCGCAACACCCTTCGCATGGCCGCGGAATTGGCGAGAACTTTAGGACCAACGTCCGACACCGTCATTCCCGCGAAAGCGGGAATCCAGGGCATCGGAATGAAGTCCTGTCCAGTGTTTCTGGATTCCCGCTTTCGCGGGAATGACGGAAGGGAGGGGAATGACGGAAGCAGAAGTCGCTGTGCGCTCGGGAACTGGCCTGGATTCCCGCTTTCGCGGGAATGACGGCAGGGAAGGGACTCTCATGTTAGACGGTGATATCTTCTTCGGCGATTGCCGGATAAGATGTACGGATAAAACATGAGTAGTATGATCCACTACAGTAGAAGCTATCGAAAGCTCTTCGCATGGCCGCGGAACCGGCGAAAGGTTTAGAATCAACGCCCGACACCGTCATTCCCGCGCAAGCGGGAATCCAGGGGAAAGCGATGGAAGAGAAAAGGCCCGTCGTATACATCATGGCCAGCGAGCGCAACGGGACCCTGTACACGGGCGTAACAAGCGATCTACCGTTGCGCGTTTCGCAACACA
>CAZPMT010000103.1:0-20120 GCA_964587655.1 uncultured Nitrospiraceae bacterium | reverse complement strand
GTCATTTTATGAACGTTTCAACGCAAGAAACTGAAAAGTTCACAGGCTCTGAGCGTTCCCCGCTCGTCCCGGAGCCCACACCGTGACATGCCCGGTTGTCCTCCGTCCTTCCGCCTTCTTTCCTTACCTTCACAACACTTCGCCGCCACGCCATGGGTCAAATCTGCGCAATATGCGCAAAAGCCAACAGGTCGTGAGTCAAATACCCCTCGTTTCGCAGACGGTCTAAGACCTTCACGATGCGGTCTGGGTTAAAGATCCCTTTGGAGATGCCGATAAACGAGATGAAGTGGATTATTCTGCAAGGCGTCCCTGCACGCCTCCGGAGGACATGATATGTCTGGATCGTTTTCGGTAGGCGGCCTGATCTCGGGTCTGGATACCAACACTCTCATCAGACAATTGATGATGCTCGAGAGGCAGCCCATCACGCGCGTTCGAAACCAAGTTGCGGAACTCGGGACTGAGAAGTCGGCCATTCGAAGCTTGCGAACCACCCTTACGGCGCTTGCAAGTGCCGTTAAGGACTTCGCCCTGAAGGACGTCTTCGGCAAGTTTGCCGCCACGTCGAGTGCGACATCCGTGGCGACGGCGGAGGTTACAGGATCGAATCCGGTGAACGGGGCGTATACGATCAGCGTCACGCAGTTGGCAAGTGCGACGGTAGCGCGGAGCAGCACGACGCTGGGGGGGGTGATTAACCCGGGCGCCACCCTCGATGCGAGCGGAATGACGACGGACGTGACGGCGGGAACGTTCACTGTCAACGGCGCGACGCTCACGGTTGACCCTGCGACGCAGTCGCTGAACGACATTCTGGCTGCCATCAACAGCAGTTCGGCGGGTGTGACGGCCACCTACGATTCGGTGACCGACACGGTTACAATTGCGAACAGTACTCCGGGCAACACGAACATGATCAACTTCGGGGCGACGGATGACACGAGCAATTTTCTCGACGCGCTCAACGTTAAAGGTGCGACGCAGTTGTCGAACCCAAGTGGGTCCACGTCCGCGACGAGCACGCGGAATCTGGGCGCGCTTGATACGTCGAATATGCTGAGCGACATGAACTTCGCGGGTGGAACCGTCACGGCGGGCACGATCGTGATTAACGGCATCAGTGTTTCCGTGAATCCGACCACGGACACGATAGGGGATCTCCTGCAACGGATCAACGATTCGGACGCCCAAGTGACCGCCACCTATGACTCTTCGACGGACAAAATCCAGGTGATATCCAATACGCTTGGAAGCCGGACAGTCAGCTTCAGTTCTGGCACAAGCAATTTCCTTGCGCTGGCGAATCTTACGACCGCGGCACAGACGGCCGGAACTGACGCCAAGTTCACCGTGAACGGCGGCGCGGAGCAGACCCGCAACACCAACGAGGTGACAGACGCAATAAGCGGCGTGACGCTGGGTCTTCTCAGCAACGGAACGAGCACGGTCACGGTCAAGACGGATAACGCCGGGATTGTCGAAGCCGTGAACAAGTTTGTCTCGGCGTTCAACCAGGCGATAACCGACGTCGGTTCGCTTACCGCGACGGACGGATCGCTGGCGGGCCAAAGCGACATCAAGGAAATCTCGAATTACCTGTGGGGCAACGCTTTTTCGCAGATATCAGGTACAGACAGTTTGTACTCAAACCTTACCGAACTCGGCATCACCACTGGTTCAACCTTTGACGCATCGGCCGTGCAGCAGCTTCATCTCGATGAAACCAAGTTCACGGAGGCGTTAAGCAATAGCCGTTCGAGCGTTGCATCCGTGTTCAACAACTCGTCCGGCACCGGCATAATGGACGTGCTGACCAGCTATCTCAATGATATCACGGGCACGTCGGGCTTTCTGAACGATCGGTCGAAAGCCAACGGGACCATTGATCAGCAGGTTAATGATCTGAATGCCCGAATCGATGCCATGGAGGATCGCGCGAGTCAGAAGGAGCAACAGCTCAAAGAGAAGTACGCTAGACTTGAAACGTCGCTTTCCACCTTGAGGACGCAGAGTTCCTATCTTTCGAGTTGGTCATCTACGTTGTCGAGTTTCTATTGATTCCTTGGAGTCCGATTGGGGTATAATGGAGACGTGGAACAAAGGAGATGCTGACTATGTCAAGCTCGGCGATTGGATATAGCGCGTACAAGCGCGTGGACGTGGAGACGGCCTCGCAGGGGAAGCTGATCGTGATGCTGTTCAATGGCGCCATTCAGCGCGCCGAGGAGGCTAAGCGCCAGCTCGAAAAGGGCCGCGTGCAGAACGTGCACAACAACCTGGTCCGGGCTCAGGACATCGTCGCGGAGCTCCGGGGCGCGTTGAACATGAGCGCCGGGGATATCGCGCGGAACCTGGACCGTATCTACGAGTATTTCCAGCACCTTCTCATCATGGCGAATATCCGGAAAGATACCGGCCCGATCGATGAGTGCGTTCGCATGATGATCGAGATGCGCGACACGTGGCAGGCGTTGTTCGAGAGCGCGGGGAAAGAGGAGCCGGTCTCCGCGCCGCAGGTTAACCTGCACGGCGCCGCGGTGATGAACGTCCAGGGTTGACGCGGTATTCGCGAGGCCGCAGCGCGATCGATGATTATGCTGGATACGACATCCGGGGCTAGTCCGCCCCGGTTCTTCATTTTCGGTGACGAAGTGTAGAGCGGAGGGTGAGTCCATGAGAACGACTGCCGTTTCGATTCTTGTCGCTTTGAGCGTGATCGCAACCGCGGCGGAACCCGGGAAGGAACCGGAAGCGCGCATCAAGGCGTTCTGCATCGATTTCAACTGGGGCGAGAAGGGGTTTGCGACGCCGGGGATGTACGCGCAGGCTTCGGCTAAAGAGCACTTCGCCTGGTACCGCGCGCTCGGAGTTAACACGATTCAGACGTTCTGCGTAAGCTGCCCCGGCTATGCGTGGTACCGGAGCGAGGCGGCGCCGGTCCAGCCGGGTATGGAGGGGGATTTTCTCAAGGAGATCACGGCCCTCGGACACGGCGCGGGGATGCGTGTCATGGGCTATTTCTGCATTGGCGCGAACGCATACTGGAGCGAGAAGCACCCGTTGCAATGCCATCCGCTCCCGAATGCGATCTCCATCCCTTTCACGACAGAATACGTGGATTATCTCTGCCGGGTGATTCCGGAGGCTCTCGAAAAGACCGGGATCGACGGATTCATGATCGACTGGATGTACAACGCCTCGCACCACTATGCGGACAAGAAGTACACGTGGCTTGACTGCGAGAAACAGATGTACGCGGAACTCTTTGGGGAGCCGTTCCCGGGGGAACCCGCAATGGACGCCGCGAAGACAGACGAGTTCAACCGGCGGGCGGTGGCGCGATGCTGGGAACGCATCCACGCGGCGGCGAAGAAGGCCCGGCCGGATTGCATCATTTGGCTGAGCGCCTATGACCTTCAGCACCCGCAATACCAGGGATCGAAGATGCTGAAGGAGGTCGACTGGCTCATGAACGAGCACCCGGACCCTGCGAAGCTCGAGGCCGTTCGCGGCGTCGTAGGACCGGGGACACGATTGATTCAATGCGTCTGCGGATGGGGCTCCGGGCATGACGCGTCAAAGCTGACATCGGATCCGAAGTACGCGGACGTCGGGTGGTACGGGTTCGCGAGACCGGACCCGAAGACGACGCTGCCCATCGAGGGCGAGACCGCGGACGGAGTTCTCGCGGGGAATGCAAAGAATATCGCGTGGCTCCGGGAACTCTTCAACGCGCGGTAGATCTCGAAATATCCCGGATGTCCGATTTGTTTTGTATAGCGGCTTGCGGGAAGAAGCGCGATTGCATCTGGCGGACGGCCCGTTCCACTTGACTGAGGCCCTTGTACGTGCGTACGGCGTTTTCCTTGGAGAAGTCCTTGCGCGCTTCACTGTGATGCGCGGAACGTAGAGGCCTTCGAGATCGGCCTCGCGCGAGATCGATTGCTCGTCGCGCTCGAAGTCGAACCGATTATCCTCCCAAACGGACGTAAACGTCCGTCAGCGCCGAGGCAAATTGGAGCAGGCCGAAATGCTTGGTGACGCGCGTGCGACCCGACTCTGACAGTTCTTGCCGGCGGGCGGGATTGAGGATCAGGTCCGCTAACGCCTCGTGCAGCGACACAAAATCGTTGGGCTGGCAGAGGACGGCGCTGTCGCCCACGATCTCGGGAATGGCGCCGCTCAAGGTCGTCACGACGGGCACGCCGCATGCCATGGCTTCGAGGAGCGACATGCCGAACTGTTCCTGCCACTCGGGCGTGGCGATGCTTGGCAGCACAAACACGTCGGCGGAACGGTACGTGTCCGGCATGCGGCCGTATGGCAGCGAACCGGCAAACGTACACGCGGATTCGAGCCTCAGTCGCCGGATGAGGGCCTCGACTCGTTCGCGGCCGGGACCGGAACCCACCATGAGCAGGCGCAGGCGGCGCGTGGCCAGCGCGGGATCATCCAGCAGCTCGCGAAGCGCAAGGAGCAGGAAATCGATCCCCTTACGCGGGAGAAACCAGCCGACGAATAGGATGACGAACTCGTCTTTGGACAAACCAAAACGCGGCGAGGACGCCGCGTCCACTGAAAACATGTCCGTGTCCACGGCGGGCGGGACGAGGGCGATCCGCCCCGCGTCGACGCCTTCGAGACGCAGCATCCGGCGCGAACGGTCCGTGTGGACGATGAACAGGTCGGCGCTTGCGATGACGTTGCGCTTGATCTCGCGGCGTTCCGCGTTCCCCTCCATGTTGAAAGGAATGTTGTCCCAAACCATCACCGCGAGAGGGATGCCGTACTTCTTATGGGCGAGCACGGCCTCCGCGGACCAATCGGTGAATAACTCCCAGGACTGGATCAGGTCGAAACCTTTGAGGCGTTCATGAAACGGGAGGAGCCGCGGTTCCTTGCCGGCAAAACGAGAGCGCACCGCGTTCCGCAAGCGCGCCAGTGGGTTCGGCGACTGTGAGTCGAATTGGATTCCCTCGAAGCGAAAGCCGAATTGCGCGTCGTTTCGTTCGTCGAAGTAGTCCTGTATCTCCGATTTGGCGCGGAAGACCGTGATGTTTGGTTGAGGGCGGAGACGGCAGTATCCCTGAAAGTGCCACGGATTAAACCGGTTTCCGATGACGAGCGCCAGGTTCAAGCGTCATTCCCCCAGAAGTGTTTCTCGAGGATCGCGCGCGCCGCTTCGGGATCCTTCGGGATGTCGATGTGACGTTCGAGACACTTTTTCTCGTACTCCTCGATTGTGCAGATCACGCGCGCGGGATTGCCCGCGACGACGGTGTTCGGCGGCACGTCCTTCGTAACGACGCTGCACGCGCCGACGATCGAGTTTGGTCCGATGGTGACGTTCGGCAGGATTGTGGCGCGCACGCCGATCTGGCAGTTGTCGAGGATCTCGATCTTGCCGAAACCGGTGAGCGACTCGTACTTGTCCTGGAACGGCCAGTTGAGGTCGTGGTTCACGAAGGTCACGTCGTTCGAGATGCAGACGTGCTCGCCGATCCGAATAAGCCACGGCTCCGTGCCGAAGCCGCTCGCGTAGATGCGGCAGCGCTCTCCGACACGGACGCCCATCTCGCGCAAAGTCCGGATCACGGTCTCCTGCGAACCGTATCGCAGCTTCGCTTTCTGAATCAAGCGCCTCAAACCCATCATCTATCCCCGCCCGCCGTTCAAAGGCCGATCTTCCAGAACGTGTGCAGGCTCGCGCCCGGCCACAGTCTTACGACGACCTTACCCATGCTACCAAAAACGCGCTGCAAGCGGTACATGACGGCCTCGGGCATTTTCGGATGCGCTATCCAAGGGAAAAGACCCAGGCCGACCTCGTCCGGATGGCCGATCGAGCGCAAGCGCGTGAAACCGCATTCGCGGAAGAGTGCGCGGACGCCTCTCACCGTTAGGAAGCGCTCGAGTTCCTGGGGTTGCCAATGACGAAACGGCGCCCATGTGTCCTTCCGATAAAGGCCGGACCGCTCGCAATACAATTTCACGATCCCCGCGACGTTCCCGTAGTTCGGCGTCGAGAGAAAAGCAAACCCGCCGGGCCGCAACACGCGCCGAAACTCGCGCACCACCTGCTCGGGACGCGGGAAGTGTTCAAAGGCGTCGATGCAGAACACGGCGTCGAATGACTTGTCGCCAAACGGCAGTCGCGCGGAATCGGCCAACACGAGACGGAATCCCGTCCGGCTCGCAACGAAGTCGACGCCTACGTACTCACCGCCGTGTTCCTCAACGACCTCACCGATGTAACCGCGTCCGCAGCCCACGTCGAGGATCTTCCGTTCCGTCACGGTAACGTCGAGCCGTCGCCAGACGTCGAGCAGAAGCTCACGGTTCACCCCGCCGACACCGCCGAAGGGCGAACTCACCATCAGCGGGTTCTGCTCATAGTAGGCGCGCACGGGGTCGTCTAATACCATATCGGTCTCCGCGTGAACCGGCTGCCCATGTAAACGGCAATCGGACGGAGCATGGGAAACAGGAAATCAGCGGGCGTACGAAGGCGTCCATACTTAATCTCGCGCAGCCATTGCACGTATTTCGCCGGGCTCAGGACATCGATCGCGAGATCCGTTTCCTTGTACGGGCAGCCGAGAAGACGCAGTGCGAGGCCTTCGTTGCGACACCTTCGCCACAGTCCGCCGAGGCTGTAGTTGTGATGATGGAGGACGGGCGCGTCATCCGGGAAGGCGATCGTCAGGCCGGCGGCATGCAGCTTCTTCTGGAACTGAAAATCCTCGCCCGTGGGCTGTTCATCGAAGCGCAGCCGCTCCCACACCGCGCGCGGCACGGCCGAGTTCGCGAAACTGAGACCCTTCCCATACTGTTTCACGAACTTCGCGATCTCGCGCGTGAAATAGAAGTAGCCGTTCCGCTCCCACGGGAACTGAGGGAAACCCCGTTCGGGATCCGGCGCCGAGGATCCGCACGAGGCGCCCACCCGCGGGTCGGACAGAGGCCGCACGAGGTTTTCGAGCCACGACGGCTCCATGGGGACCGCGTCCTGCGAGAGGTTGACGACGACCGGCGAACGCGCGTGCTGATATGCGAAGTCCCGCGTGCGTCCCCAATCGAATCGATCCGTCGGGATCGACAACACGCGCACGCCGTGCGCGTTCAGGATCTCCAAGGTGCCGTCGGTGGAGCCTGAATCCACGGCCATGACCTCGATCGTGCGCGAGGTCTGTTGACGCGCGACGGACTCGAGCACGCGCCGGAGGAGCGGTCCGGCGTTGCGCGTTAGCATAGCGATTGTGACGGCGTTCACGCTTGTTCTCCGAGGCGTTCGATTTCGTCCAGCAGTTTCACGCCTTCGATCTCAAAACAGTACTTTTCACGCGCGGCCTTCAGCGCGTTCTCCGCCATTCGAGCGTGCAGCGATTCGTCGGCGAGTATCCGGTTGATGGCCGCCGCGATCTCCCGCGGATTTTCCGGATCGACGCACAGGCCCACTTCATTGCCTTCAACGACTTCGATCATGCCGGGAAAATTGGACGCGATCACGGGCAATCCCGCCATTAGATACTGGAACAACTTCGTCGGGGCGCAGTAGTACGAGTTCAGGCCGGCATTGAATTGCAGTTGCAGTCCGAGGTCCGCGGACATCGTCACGCCGCGGAGGTCCTCCGTCGACTCGACGCTCCCGTAGCTAAACACCTTGTCCTGAGCGCCGTGCCGGCGAATCGCGGCTTCGAGGTCATAGTCGGGCGAGAGGCGTCCCACAAGCACCACGACGCAACCCGCATCCAGCAGCGCCGCGGCCTGTATGATCTCCTCGATGCATCTCGATGGGCCGATCCCGCCCTGGTACAGGACAATCCGGCGCGCCGTTACGCCCTTTGACGCCAGGTAGCGCGGAAGGACGTCCGTCCGCGCAGGAGGCGTGTAAGGCGGAACGTTGAGCACGCACATCGGCACGGTTTTCGCTCCGTACTTCTCATGCATCACCCGCGCCCGGTTCGGCTCGCAAGTCACGAGGAAGTGCGCCTTGTTGATAAGCCGCTTTTCGAGCCAGAGCCAGAACCTCTTGCCGGTCATGTCCGGGCGCTCCGCATAGAGTTCGAGAGAGTAGAAAACGAGGTGACAGGCCCGGAGCCGCGAGATGATGTATCCGGGGAGAAGCGTGTCAACATCTATCGCGACGACTACGCCGGGCCGCGCTCTGAGGCCGCGCAGGACAGATCTCAAAGTGAATTCGAGGAACACCAAGGGTTCGAGGAAACGGGACTTGGGCAATCGCCGGACGTACAAGTCGATCATGGAATTGCGGATGTCCGGCAACAGTTCCTCGGGCATGCGCCGGTCGCGAGGATAAGACTTGATCAGCGTGACGTCGTGACCGCGGGCACGAAGTCCAGACAGGAATCCTTGCACCGGCGTGTGCAGGTACCACATAAACCCCATTCTCAGAACGCAAATGCGCTTACCCATGTCTCACAAATCCTGACGGCAACTCGCGCGCCGCTTGCCAAACTCGGATTGTCGCACCTCATAATCTAGTCTACGCGAGAGCATTTGTCTAACAGATCGCTTTGGCGTCTGTTGTCGAGCACGTTCCGGCCAATGTGATAGGATTGGGTTCGACGAGGGACCTCGAATGATACGAGTGCGGATTCTGACGGCATGGAGTCTCCTTGCGCTGGCCGCTGTCGCGACTGTCGGCTGCGCCACTTCCCCGAAGAAGAAACCGGACCTGCCCGAACCGCCTGAATCCGTTGCCCGGTTGCAAAACGCCCTGAAACAGGCTCATGACGCCGTCGCGAAGGAGCCGAACAACGCGGAGAACCACTATCGGCTCGGCAACGCCCTCTTCGACGTGCAGAGCTATGCGGGGGCCCGCGCCGCATATGAGGCGGCCATCAAGCTCGCGCCGGAACACGAGTCGGCACACTGTAACCTTGGGCTTTGCCTGAGACGGCTCGGCCTTCTTCCGGAAGCGATCGCCGCATACCGGAAAGCCCTGTCCATCGATCCGAATGACGCCGCGGCCCTCTACAATCTCGTTCTCGCGCTGGAGACCTCGGGCGATTTCGAGGGCTCGGTCAAGGAGCTCCAGCAACTCGCCGGCCTCAAACCGAAAGACATCCAAGTGCTGTCGCACCTGGGCAATTCTCTGTTCCGAGTCGAACGGTATCAGGAAGCCGCGGGCGTGTTCGAGAAGGTGCTGCGGCTCGATCCCGGACGCGCCGACCACTACTACAACCTTGGGCTGTGTTTCTTCTCGATGAAGAATTGGGACGCGGCCCTCGCCACGTGGTTGACCGCGCTTGCCCACGACGCAAAGCATGCGCAAACGAACAAGGGATTGGCGGTGGTCTACTGGAAGCGAGGCGACTATAAGCAGGCATGGGAGACCGTCTCCCGCTGTCAGGCGTTGGGCATCGCGCTCGATCCGGGCTTCATCGGCGATTTGCAGAAGGACTCCGGTCAGAAGGGGCCTTGAATCAGGTCCGTGTGGAGGGCGCGCCCGACAGCAACGCTTCGCGCACCGCGAAATACGCGGGTTTAGGTTGTCCCTTTTCGTCAAACAGCAGCGGGGCGCCTTTGCCTCGGAAATACTGCGGCACCCACGAGTAGCGATCCGTGACGCCCCACGTTACGAGCGCGCTGCACCCTTCCGTTGTGAGGCATGTTTCGACGACTTCACGGTACATGCGGGCCTCTTCGTCCAGATCGCGTTTCGACGCCGGAACGTCCAGCGCCACGTCCATCTCCGTAATGTGCACATCGAGACCCAGTTCCACGAAACGCCGGATGTTTCGCGCGATGGAATCCGGGCGCGGACGATACGAGAAGTCAACGTGCATCTGCAGGCCGACGCCGTGAATCGGTACGCCCTGCTTGAGCAGGTCGCGCACGATTTCATGGATCGCGTCGGATTTGGCGTTGATCTCGTCGGCGCAGAAATCGTTGTAGAAGAGCTTCGCGCTCGGATCGCCCTCGTGCGCCCAATGAAACGCCATCGAGAGATAGTCGGGTCCGAATATCTTCAGAAAGGGGGTTTGCCTCCAGGAACCGTCGCTCTCGACGGCCTCGTTTACCACGTCCCACGCGGCGAGGCGCCCGGCATAGTGCCGCGTGACCGTCTGGATGTGGCCGCGCAGCACATCGATGGCGTCGTCGTAACTGAAACCGCCGGTCCGAAACCATTCCGGCAGCATCACGTGCCAGAGCAGGGCGTGCCCCCGGACGGCCATCCCATGCGACTCGGCGAACGCGACAATCGAGTCGGCCGCTTCGAATGCAAACGTCTCTCGCGATGGACGCAACGGTCCGAACTTCATCGCGTTTTCGCAGGTCACCATGTTGAACTCGCGGGCCAGGATTTCACGGTAGACCGAGTCGTCACGCAGCGCACGGTCATCCACCGCGGCCCCGATGCGGAGGCCGCGTTGCGATGCCAGCGCGCGCAGAGGCGGATCAATGGCGCCCGCATCACCGCCCGTGGAGGCCGGCCTCGCCTTTCCCCATTTCAGCTTGAGCCAATCCATCGTTCCGTAACCTCGACGATCCGCGCCACTGTCTGCTCGTGCGTGAGCCCTTGGCAGTCAACAGTGACGTCCGCGTAACGTTCGTAAAGCGCTTCGCGTTCCTCGAACAGGTCTTCCACGCTCTGGCCGGGAGTCATCACGACCCCACGCGAGTCGATGTTAGTGAGCCGATCCAGGATCAACGGCAGCGGCAGCCTCATATAGATGGCGATCCCCCGCGCCTTCAAATGGCGCATGGCAGCCGCGCCGTACACCACGCTGCCGCCCGTGGCAATCACGTGCGCGCGGCAATCAAGCGACAACACATGTTGCGCCTCAATGTCGCGGAAAGAGTCGGGACCGTCTGTGTCTATGATATCCTGGAGCTGCCGCCCTTCCCTCGCCTGAATGTAAACATCGGTATCGATGAAGCTCCGCGAGAGGGCCTTGGCGAGCAGCACCCCCACGGTGCTCTTGCCCACGCCCGGCATGCCGATCAAGACCAGATTCCGCGTATCCCCCAAGAAACCCATTATTCCGAATCTTTCATGCCTGCAAACCGATCTTCCTCCTCGCGGAACAGCACGTTGAAGGTCGTCAGGCTTCCGTACGCCCGCGTGATCAACTGTTGCATTTCCATCTTGTCCTCGAGCGGCAGCGTGGGATGGTTGTTGATCTTCTGTTCGAGGACGCGGAGTTTCTCGCGTACCGAGGTGATCTTCTTGAAGAAAATGCCTAGAGGGATTTCCTTTGCCTGGAGACTCGGATCGAACGGCTTGAGAATGAGTTTTCCGCCGTCCCATTTCGCCGCGATGCGGCAGTGTCCGCAGCCCATCTCCTCGTCAAGCGCGTCGCGGAAGGCTTCCTTGATTTCCTGCCATGAGAGTTCCATGTTTAGAATCTCCTAGTCATATACCTCGTCGCGGAACCTGAAGATAACACGCCGAGAGGGCGGGCGCAATGTCGCGGTTCAATCTCTCGACCGGTGACGACGACCCGGAAGCATATTTCCCCCCTGTGGCAGTTTCTTCCCGTCGCGCGACCTCGGTGCGGACCGAGGCCATCTCGTAACCGTCAACGGCAATAGGATTTGACGTACATTCACCACGTGGCACGCGGGTTGCTCTCCATTTTGCCGCGTTACCTTTCCGAACGCGGAAAAGGGGTGGCGATATGGCGTTTAGTGTTACACCGGCAGCGGCGAGATCGCGCACCGGCCCCGTATCACGCGAAAGCAGATTGCCGCCACAGCCTCCTGCCTCGTCTCCTTCCTCCGTTGCGTCATCCGCCTTCAAGGGCGTCCTGGACAAGCTGTGTGCCTCTCTTGCGGGGAGCCCACAGTTTGTCAAACCCGGACAAACTGTGAAGAGCGCGGAACGCCCCTACACGGTGCGACAGGGAGACACCCTTTCGCATATCTGCCAGAGCTCGTTGCGTCGGCAGGGACGTGTCCCGTCCTCGCAGGATATCGCGAATGCCGTGGCGGTCGTGGCGCAGGCGAACAAGATCGCGGATCCGAATCGAATCCAAGTGGGGCAGACCCTGAACCTCGACCCCATTCTTTCCTCGATGGTTCCCGCAGGCGGTCCCCGCCTGGCGCAGATGTCCCCCTCGCAGGAGTTGACGAGGATAGTCCAGTCTCTGGTTGCCAAAGCGTCAGTCGAGAAGACCGCACAAACCGCCCGTATGTCGGTCCATAATACGGGCGGCGGGCAAGGCCCCTGGCAGCGCTTGGTCGATGCTCCGGTCGAAGTCTCGTCCGGCTACGGGTTCCGGAAGGACCCCTTCGGCGGGGGTTCCGAATATCATAACGGCGTCGATCTGGCCGCGGCGCCGGGAACGGCCATCCGCGCATGGAAATCCGGGATCGTCAAGTTCAGCGGGTGGCAGCCGGACTACGGCAGGATGGTCGTCGTCGCGCATGACGACGGCACGGAGACGGCCTACGCTCACAACTCGACGAACCTGGTAAAGGCCGGCCAACAGGTTGACGCGCATACACGGATTGCCCTGCTCGGATCGACGGGACGATCCACCGGCCCGCATCTGCATTTCGAGGTACGCCGGGACGGAAAGCCGGTCGATCCCGAGCCGCTCCTGCACGACGGATCACTCCAGATAGCCAAGGCTCTTTAGCGCCTCCACGTCGTCGGCGTCCAGGTGCGCCTCGACGGCGTGTCGGTGCGGACATTGCTCGTTCCACTTCTCGACAAGGTCCGTCAGATCCTTCACGCGGTCGGGGAGTTGAGAGGCGAGGTTCTTTTCCTCCTTCGGATCGTCCGGCAAGTAGTACAACTCCGGGCCGGCCCCCCGGATGAGTTTCCAGCCGTCGTGAATCACGCCGCGCCGCTGAGGGCTCTTATCGCGCAGAAACGCGCGAAGGCCGGGGAGCTTCGGTACGGCCCCGCCGTAGGTCTCGACGAACCGCGTGCGGGGATTCGACCCCTCCTTTGCCAGGAGGTTGCGCCCCAGCATGTCTTTAGCGGGCGACAGCCCGGCCAGGGCCAGAAGCGTGGGCGCGACATCGAGAACGCAAGCGGGCGTGCGGCTGCGCCCGGGCGTCAGGCCGGGCGCGTGGATGATGAGCGGGACATGGAGCATCGTCTGATAGATCCGCCTGCCGTGACCAAGATAGTCGTGTTCATAGAGGCTCTCACCGTGGTCGGCCACGAAGAGGATGATCGTGTTTTCGCGCGGCAATTCCTTCAGAAAGCGTCCGATATGGAAGTCCGTGAAGGCCACTTCCGAATCGTACTTCGCGCGCACGCGCTCGTGCAGGGCCAGCGATAGGGGACGTTTCCCGCGAGGATTGAACCCCTTATGGAAATCGTACGGCGCGTGCGGGTCCGAATAGTGCACCCAGAAAAAGAACGGCTTGTTCCGGTCGCGCTGCCCGAGGATCTCGAGGGCGACGTCCGTGACGTTCTCTCCATCGCGCTCGCCCTTGATGAACCCCCAGCGCTTCCGGTTGAAGTCGTCGCGGTACACGTCGAAGCCCCGGCTCAGCCCCGACAGCTTTTTCTTGAGCGTCCAGTTGCTCTGAACGCACCAAGTCTGGTATCCCGCCTCCTTGAAAATCTCAGGCATCAGACGCACTGACGCCGGCATCCTCAGCCCGTTCTTGGTCGTGCCGGTCATTCGCGGATACAGCGAGGAGAGCATGGCGCCGAAGGACGGATTCGTCAGGGGCACTTCGCAGACACAGTCTTCAAACAGCAGTCCGTCTTTCGCGAAGGCGTCGATATTCGGCGAGCTGTCGAATTCGTGGCCATAGCAGCCCAGGTAGTCCGCCCGCAAAGTGTCCACCGAAAGCAGGACCACATTCGGCGCCGCACAGTCTGTCGCCGTTTGACAAACTGTGAACGAAGCCGCGGCCAGCAACGCGCAAAAACCGGTCAAGACCATTACGGATAAGTCCCTTGAGGCTGTAGGCCGTAGGCTGTAGGCTGTAAGCTGTAGGGCTCTTCTTCCTACAGCCTAAATTCCTATGGCGTGTGGATTGTGACGGGAACGGTCGCGGTCAGCGGACCGGTCTTGCCTTTTTGTTTCACCGGCACGGGCGTGCCGTCCGAGCGATACGCCGTCAGGTCGAGGTTGAAGCCTCCCGGCGGCGCCTGGAAGGGCGCGTCCACCTGGAGCGACCAAACGTTGTCGTCCGCCTTCTGGTCGGGTGGCTGACCGTCGTCACGGAGTTTCAGCTTGATCCGCTGATCCTCCCGGACGACCCCTTCCACACGCCTGACGATGTCATGCTTGTCTGCCACGTGCACGGTGACAACCGCCGTATCGCCGGGCTTCAACTCCGCCGGCGACATCGCCGCATTCTGCAACTTGGGCTGGCGCCCGAGAGTGCTGCATCCCGCGAGCACGCTCAAGACCAGCAACAAAACGAACGCCCCAACCAAGCTTCTCATGCCTAGATTCTCCAAACCCGCCGTCGTCCTATCCCTCTCAACAGTTTGTCGCGGTTTGACAAACTGTGGACCAAACGAATTCCAGCGGGCGTGCGATGACCCATCGCCGCGATAGACCGCTTCCCGCGTCCAGCCTGGCAAAATACGTTCATATGCTTCAGGCCGCGCGGTTGACATTGTCGCCCACACACCGAACCCCTGTCAAATAAGCCCGATGCATTTCCCATTGAAAGGGGAGACTCGCGCGTGTGGACTGCAAAAAGTGAATTGCTGGCCGCGCGGCCCGGACTGCTTTGCCGGTCCGGACGCAAACGTAAAGGCGCCCGTCCGTAGCCTTTTTCAAACACGCCCTGAAACTGACCCATCAAGTCTGGATCATACGCATGATGTCGGCGGTAAGTTCGAGCGGCTGGCCCCCTTCGACGCAGTTGTACTTCTCGAAGTCGGTATATCCCACGGACCGCAGGAAATCCTCGTCGATGAGGGCCATGCCGCGGGTTTCCTCAGGCCGCTGCAGGATCTCGTATAGGGCGTCGGCCACGATGTCGGCTTTCCGCCACATTGCCGGCGTGCCCATGCCGAAATTGACGGTGGCGGCGGATTCGATCACGGTCTTCGGCCACAGTGCGGTGGCGCTGATGCCCGTGCCCTTGAGTTCGTCGCCGAGGCCAATCGCCGTCATGGTCATGCCGAACTTGCTGATCTGATACGCGATGTGTCCCGCCAGGATAGACGTGTCGATCGGCGGCGACATGAAGATGATATGGCCGCTGTTCTGCCGGCGCATCGCCGGAAGGAACCCGGACGTCACCGCGAACGCCCCCCGCACGTTCACATTCATCACGAGGTCGAACCGTTTCATCGGCGTCTCTTCGAGTGAACGCCACCACAACGCCCCGGCGTTGTTGACGACGGCGTCAATCCGTCCTAAGGCGTCCAGCGTCCTGGCCACCGCCGCGTCGATGCTCGCCTGATTGGCGACGTTGCACTGCACCGGGAGCGCCGTGACGCCGAGCGCGGCAATTTCCTCCGAGGCAGAGTGGATGGTCCCGGGCAACTCAGCACGCTCGGCGACGGAGCGTCCCGCCACCGCGATGTCCCAACCCGCCCGCGCCAGGCGTAAGCCGCAGGCCTTCCCGATACCCCGTGTGGCGCCCGTGATGAATGCAACCTTTCCCATATCGAACTCCTCTATCGCACGCGGTTTCAGACCACGGTATGCAATTATCCACAGAATCCAGCGCCGGATCATCCCGGGAGGCTGTAGGTTGAAGGCTGTAGGCTGTAGGCTGTAGGCTCAAGTACTTCAGCCTACAGCCTACGGCCTCACTATACAGGAGGGGACAGTATGCTTTCCGATAGAGAAAACTGGCTGCGCGCACTTGAGTTTCGCGGGCCGGAATGGATTCCGTGCGGAATTGGGATCTCGCCGTTGACATGGCATACGCATCGCGAGAAACTGGAAGACCTGTGCCTGCGTCATCCCGCGATCTTCAAGGACTTCAAGCGGGGCTCGGTCGACTTCGACAATTTTGGCCCGGTGTACCGCCGGGGTGAGCACTTCCGCGACAACTGGGGCTGTCTTTGGTACAACGTGGTCGGCGGAATCGAGGGCATGGTCGTCGAGCACCCGTTGGCGGACTGGGGCGCGCTGGACGCGTATCGCCCTCCGGACCCGAAGCGGCAAAGCGAGCGCGGCGAACGCGATTGGGACGCGATACGGCGGCACGTGGCGGACTGTAAGCAGCAAGGGCGGCTCGTTGTCGGAGACGGGGAACGGCTCTTCGACCGGATGTATTTCCTCCGCGGGTTCGAGAACTTGATGATCGACATCGCAACGGACGACCCGCATCTCCCGCGACTCATCGACATGCTCCTCGAGTATGAGATGGAACAGATCTCGATGTGGCTTGAACTCGGCGTGGACGCGATGGGGTTCCATACCGACATCGGTACGCAACACGGGCTCATGATCAGTCCGGACAAGTTCCGCAGGTACGTCAAGCCGCTTTTCAGCGCTTTGTTCTCGAAGTGCCACAAGGCGGGCGCGCACGTCTGTCTGTCATCCGACGGCAACCTGCTGGATATCGTGGACGACCTTATCGAGTGCGGCGTGGATATGCACGATCCGCAGATTCGCGCGAACACGCTCGACGGCATCGAGAAGAGGTACAAGGGAAAGATGTGCATCAACCTCGACTTGGATCGCCAGATGTGGGGCTTCTGCACGCCGGACGATATCACGCAACACGTGCGCGAAGCCGTGGAGCGTCTGAATTCCCCCGAAGGCGGCCTCATGGTCTCGGCGTCGGTGTATGACAATTGCACGCCGCTGGAGAATATCGAAGCGTTGTGCGTTGCCTTGCGGGAATACTGCCTGAACGGCCGGTCATGACGGGAATCCTGCACGCGGATGTTTGACGGCCATGAGGGCAACGGGACGCCCGTGACAGCGGCTTCTGGATTGCGTTGCTGAGTCCCCGCGCCGGCCCCTCGCACGACATGGCTCGCTTCTTACGGAACGTCTCGCAACAGCGCCGTGAATCCCGCCTGGATGAAATGCGCATCATGCGTCAGGGCTTCATGGATGTCTTCCGTTTGCATGATGAGGATTGAGGCGCAATCGGTAAGGCTCCATTCCTTGTCGGGGCGCTGCCGGTAGAGGCCTAATGCGTCTCGGAATTGGCCGCTCGTTTGCGGAATCACCTCGTGGCATGGACTCGCATCGAGTCGATCCACAAGGGCCGAAGCGGCGAGGCGAAATCTTGGCGGTCCCTCGGAACAATGGTTGAGTACCTCCGTCAGGACCATCTCGCTGGTCACAATCAGCGCCGAACTCAGTTCAGAACAAAACTGGACCGCAGAGTCGTGGAGCCGATCTCGGCGATTCACTAGTGCGATCCAGTAGACCGTGTCGGCGAAAACGGTTCTCACGGCTCGCGCTTTCGCGTTCCGTAGAGGTAGTGATCATGGTTTATGGAGCCGTCCGTGGGCATCTTCTTCACGTCCTCTTCCGGGATGGAATTGGCCAGATCCACTACCCATTCTACGAAAGACTTCGCGTCACGCGGTGGTTCCGGATTATCCCGAACCGTCACATCGACCTTGGCGCCATCGGGCAAGCTCACGGGGGTGTCCAAAACCACCGCACCGTTTTCCACATGGCCTTGATATGTCATGTCGCATCTCCTCAGTTGCCATGCAATCATATCACTTGGCCTTCTTCAAGAGCGAAACCGTGCAGCGCAGCATACTCGTCTCAAGTTCGCACTTGCCGCGCGTTGCGACCTTGTTATTGCGCAGGGATGGCGACGCGGAAACCGACGTTGTAGACGGGCTGCCATGGTTCGTAGGCGAGGCGGAACGCGGAACGCGCCCGCATCGGGCGGTCGCGCCATGACCCGCCGCGAACGACTTTGTTGCCCGAGGGCTGTCCGGCGTCGCGGCCGTCCGCCGTGTTGTAGGGATAGGTTTTGTACGTCGTGAGAGTCCATTCCGCGACGTTGCCGTGCATGTCGTACAAGCCCCAGGCGTTGGGGTGATAACTGGCTGCCTTGGCGCCGAGCTTTGCGTTGTCGTTGAACCTGCCGTCCTTCGGGATGAAGTCCTCATACGGGCTCGGGTGCTCGATCGGCTGTGGGTTGACGCCCGACACCGCCAGCAACGAGATCGACGCATCCGCGAGATTGGCGAAGGGGGAGAAATCGGCGTCCATGCCGCCGTAACTAAACGGCGTATCAGTGCCGGCGCGGCATGCCCATTCCCACTGCGCTTCCGTGGGCAGCGAACACGCGGCGCCGCTCTTTGCTGCCAGCCACTTGCAGAACGCCATTGTCTCATTCCACGTGACGCGAATTACGGGATCATCCGGCCCCTCGGCGGAATATCCCGGTGTCGTGTGGTCTTTGTGATGTTGATCCTGATAACCGCTGCGGTGCGCCGGGTCAAATGCCGCGTACTGGCCGTTCGTCACCTCGGTGCATCCCAGCCAGAACGGTTTCTCGATCTTGATAACCGCGCGCGGCCATTCGTCAGCGGCGCCGTCTCCGCACGCGCGCGCAAGGCTTTCGCGCGAGCCCATGACGAACTCGCCCGCGGGTATCAGGACGAATTCCATCTTGACGCCTTCGCCGAGATCCACGACGCGCTTCGACTCACCTCCGCCCGTATTATGGACCGATATACGGGCGGCTTCCTTCTGGCGTTTCGCGGCTTCCTCGGCGTTGAAGGGCCAACCGCGCGCGGTCAACTTCTGTTCGGGCGGCTTCGGTTCCGGGCCCCGTGGCCGCGGCGTCCCCGCCGCGTTTTCATCAAGGGCGGCTTGGGGCAAGGTTTCTCCGGCGGAACGCGGCGAGGACGCCGCGGCCACAGATTGCGCACCCAAATCCGGGATCGCTTCCGGGTCCTCGGGACGATTGGCGTACTTCGTCTTCATGTCAATGCGCCGCTGGTGGAAATCCTGCTTAATGGGTTGATTTTCACCCCATGTCCCATTGTCCGGCACGTTCAAGTCGATCCAAGTGACGAGGCGGCTCCATGCGTCGTCGTCCAGTTGCACTCCATGATGTCCCTTCTCGAGCATCTGGATCAGTTCGCTCGTCCCGGCGTGGAATTCGAGAGGGGCCTGCAAGTGATAATCGCTCTCCGGGCCCGGCCGCCGAACATAGGGGTGCAGCGCCAGGTACGACGGCGTGAAATTGCCCCAGCCGTTCCGTTCCTTCCGCGTCAGGTCCGGGATCTTGACGCCGTCCGGACGCTCCGCGCCACAGTTTGTCGCCGTTTGACAAACTGTGTTGTGACACCCCACGCAATGCTGGTCGAGGACGGTCTGCACGTCCCGCTTGAAGCTGAATCCGCGCGCTGGGCCTTTCCACGGCACGATCGTCGAAGGCGCCCGGCGCGCCGCGTAACTGGCCGAGGCCGACGGCGCCATGTTCTGTTTTTCGTGGCAACCTACGCACGACAAAGTCTCGCCGGGCATGGCTGTAAACCAACTCCGCATGACTTGCAGCGCGCGGCCCTTATCATCGAGCGGCTGCACGGCTATGGGCGTATTGGCCGGAACTTCGAACAGGGCGGAGCCATCCTCTTCGACCGGCACGGTTCCGAGGATCTGGTGGACGTCCCAAGGGCCTTCGACGCCGATGTTGATGTGTCCGCCCATCTGCGGATAGCAGTAGTGCATCGCGTAAAGCCGCAGGTTCTTGACCGTGCCGCGCGGCACGCCTTTCAGCCCGTTTCCGCGGTAGATGTCAACGAGATAGACCGTACCATCCTGCTTGTCCAGCTTGACTTTGTCCGGGACCACCGGCGGGCGCGCCGTCTTGCGCAACGGCACGGGTTCCATCAGCGCGTAGCCCGGCGTTTCCGTCAGCAGCAGGATGTTGTCGAAGACATCGACCAGATAGATGCCCCATGCGGCGTCGGACGTTGGCTTGCATGAGACGAGGAAATACTTGTCGCTGAGTGGATAGGGATGCAGGAACTTCGGCCATGAACCGTCGACCAACTGATCGGCGATGATGGGCTCGACCTTCTTCCCGTATCCGGGTATGCGCTGCACGACTCCGTCCGCTTCCGCGCGGCCCTCGGCGGGATCGAAGATGATCATCTCACCCATGCGCGGCACGCCGTGATGCCCTGAAATAACCGCCACGACCTTCGTGGGGTCGTTCGGAATAGGGAGCGCATAGAAGGTCGAATTGGGCCAGAACGAGTTGCTGCCGTA